>CAYSSU010000040.1:0-5197 GCA_964433895.1 uncultured Prevotella sp. | reverse complement strand
GCTTGCAGCTCCGCTTGCAGCTCCGCTGTAAGCGTCGAAAATTTATCCAAAATACGGGCTATCTCTTTTTGAACTTCAAGAGGAGGGATAGGAATCCTTAATTTTTTTAATTCACTCATTGGCAGACTAACAACAGGAGAGCCAACAATATTTTTACTATACTTATTTATTATGCTACCAGAATTTAATAGATGGGCTAAGAATCTTGAATCTATTAAATTCTGAATAGGTTTAATTACATATACTCCCTCTTTTATATTCCAGTTCTCTGGCTTAGCTGAAATAATTGCAATGCGACCAACTGTACCTGTTCCAGAGAAAAGAACATCTCCTATTTCTAAATTAGAGCGATTATTTATAAGTCCCAAAGCTCTTTTATTGATTTTATCTGTTTGTTGAACAAATACGATATTGCCATTTTGTATTTCTCTGACAGTTACGTAGTAGCAATCAGCATCAGATGTGTTTAATTGGAAATTTTTACGCGGATTCAATCCCGTTTTTAATGACCTTATTACTTCCCCCAGTGTCTTCCATTCCACCTCAACGCCCTCTAACAGCTCTTCTAATTTACTCATCTGTCCCTCCTTTCTTCAAAGCATTCAGTCCCTTTTCAAAGTCAGATATTATCTTCTGAGTCTTGTTAAACTCATCATACTCCGCTTTTGCTTTTGCCTCAGCTTGCTTCTTGCTGATACTCCCTTTGCCTTTCAGAATGTCGTACTTTCTGAAAGACAGAAATTCGTTGATACTTGCAGCAAACTCTTCCATCGTGAAAGTGTTCTCCCGTTCTATCAGGTCTTCGATGTAATCGAAATAGCCAGTTACAGTACGTTCCAACTGTCGGATTTGTTTCTCCTCCAGATAGTTCTTAGCAACGGTTACATCGCTTTTTAGGATTCTGCCATTGGGCGCACTCTTCCATGTCGTAAGTCCCATGTGGTCTTTGTTTCTGTCGGCTGATGCATTGATAATCTCCGCCGCTGTTTTGCCAGTAATCGCATAATGAAATTTGTTCTGCACCATAGCATAAAACTCTTTGGTAATATCAGAATCTCTATCATAGTCAATGCTGCACTCGGCAAATATATCAGTGATTTGCAGCCATATTCTTCGCTCGCTTGCACGGATAGAACGGACACGCTCCAGCAGTTCTCTGAAATAGTCTTTGCCAAAAGCCGTCTTGCCTTGCTTCAGACGCTCGTCGTCCATGGCAAATCCTTTGGTCATATACTCTTTCAGAACTCCCGTTGCCCAAATTCTGAAGTTGGTCGCCTTGCGTGAATTGACACGATAGCCTACAGAGATGATGGCATCGAGGTTGTAAAACTTCGGAGTTCTTCTAACAGACCTATTCCCCTCTTTTTGAACTACCGAGATTTCCTCGGATGTTGAATCTTCTACAAGTTCACCATCTGCAAAGATATTCTTCAGATGCAGAGATATATTATCTGCAGAACAGTCAAAAAGTTCCGCCATCGCCTTTTGTGTAAGCCAAATCGTATCATCCTTGACCACGGCTCTAACCGACACATTCTCCTCAGGAGTATTATAAATCAAATATCTAAATTCATTGTTCATGGCTAGCCCTCTATTTCCTTTATAATCGTGTCAATATCCGCACGCAATGCATCTATACGCTTCACCGTTTGGGCAATCTCCGCATTCAGCTTTACAATATCTATCACCTCACGCTTGTCTTCAGCTTCCACATAAGAACTCACGGAAAGATTGTAATTGTTGTCTTCTATTTTTTTGTTATCTACCGATGTTGCAACATACTCCACAGGTTCTTTCTTGTCGAATATGCCGATGATTTTTGCTATATGCTCATCGGTCAAGACATTATTGTTAGTTTCTTTCTTGAAGAAGTCCTCTCCGCTGGCATCTATGAACTGCGTCTTTGTATCTGCTTTGTGCTTGGAGAGCATCAGGATATTCACGGCTATACTTGTGCCATAGAAAAGATTAGGCGGAAGCGAGATTACAGTTTCCACAAAGTTGTTGTCTACAAGATACTTCCTTATCTTCTGCTCTGCTCCGCCACGGTAGAAGATACCGGGGAAACAAACGATGGCAGCCCGTCCTCTGGCTGAAAGGTAGCTGAGGGCGTGCAACACGAAAGCAAAGTCTGCCTTAGACTTGGGAGCCAGCACGCCAGCAGGGGCAAAACGATCATCATTGATAAGTGTCGGGTCCTCACTGCCCACCCAACTCACTGAGTACGGGGGATTGGAGACGATGGCATCAAAAGGTTTCTCATCGCCATATTGAGGATTTAACAACGTGTCACCCAAAGCAATGTCAAACTTGTCATAATTAATGTTATGTAAAAACATATTCATACGTGCCAAGTTGTATGTGGTATGATTTATTTCCTGACCGAAAAAACCATCTTCAATAAGATGAGCGTCAAATTGTTTCTTTGCCTGAAGCAGCAATGAACCCGAACCGCAGGCAGGGTCATAGATTTTGTTTACAGAGGTCTGTCCCAACAGGGCTAATTGCGCTATAAGCTTTGATACATTCTGAGGCGTAAAAAACTCTCCTCCCGACTTACCAGCATTGGCAGCATAGTTGGAAATCAAAAATTCGTAGGCATCGCCAAAGAGATCGATCTCATTATCCTCAAATTCCCCGAAGTCCAGACTTTCCACACCCTTGATGACTGCAGCCAAACGTTTGTTCTTCTCCTCTACGGTGTTTCCCAACCGATTACTTGTGGTATCAAAGTCAGCAAACAGTCCCTTAATGTCACGCTCAGACGGAAAGCCATTGGCTGAGCCTTCTATCGCATCGAAGATGGCAGCTAAATCTGTATTAAGATTAGGATTTGTGTTGGCATCCTTTGCTATATTCACAAAGAGCTGACTGGGATAAATGAAATATCCTTTTGTTCTGGTAGCATCCTCTTTTATGTCATTGGTGATAACATTATCCGGCATATCGGCATAATTGATGCTGTCATCACCACCTTCGATATAATTGGTAAAGTTTTCACTGATGAACCGATAAAAAAGAGTCCCTAAAACAAACTGTTTGAAATCCCAACCGTCAACAGCACCACGTACCTCGTTGGCGATTTTCCAGATTGTTGATTGCAGGTATTCTCTCTGTCTTATATTTGTCATTTAATTTGATTTTATTCTTTGATTTGCAAATATACATATTTATAACAAATAAAAAGAGGAAAATATTAACTTTAACATTACAGAAATTCTTTTACTTCTGAAACTTTTTTTATGCTTTATACGAATTAAATAATATCAAGGACACTAATGAACAACGGGATATAATGAAAAGGATTGACGGGATTTAACAACCTCCGTACCACCAAGGTATATTACCATTATTGTCGTCATCCATAAGTATAATTGTAACAAATATAATACCAAATAATACAAAGTCGGCAATAAGCAGCAACCCCAATCCATTAAAAAATATATTGTGCTTAAAAAAATAAATAGTTGAAAAAACCATTATAATCTCCAAAATAATTTCAACAAGAACAACTTTATATTTTGTACTCATAATAGCATCATTTTGTTTCATCTGCAAATATAAGAAATTAAATAGCAAATGGTATAAAAATTCAATTAAGCAGAATAAATTTAACAAGATCCATTATGCCTCATTTCTACTACTCTATACCCATTACCGTATCTGGTATGTATTCTTCTACCCAGTCCCGGCAACATTCGGCTTACCTTATCACTCGTAACTCCTCGCATGGCTGCAGGGTGATGCTTCTTCATTTTCTCATATATTTCTGTAGCTGAAAGGGTGAACACTTTCACGTCTTTGTTGGCTTCATCATCTGCTGTGGCAAAGCGGAAACAATCATTAAAGATGTCTTCTTCTATACCATGGGCATAGAATGATTTGTTGTGATGCTGGATTTCTCGCTCCTCTCGCTTTGAGAACCAGTAACGCATTCCACTTTCCAACTCGGCTTTCAACTGGGCATACAGTTGCGCGTACTCTATCGGTGAACAGTCTATCTTCTGCTTCACGTCCACGCAAATAAATCTGCGACTGCCGGTGGTATCGGTCAACAGGTCATAGCGGTTGCTCGTTCCGATGAATGACGCAAGTCTACTCACAGGTTCATTGAACTGCTGATAGGCTCTGCGAGTGTTCAAGGATTCCATCTGTATGAGGTTCTTAAGCAGCGGCATCTTCTTCTTTGAAAGTTTGTCGAACTCATCAAGATTTATAAGTCCGAAGTTAGAAAGTTTTTTCTCGGCTGAAGATACGGAACTGAGGTCGTAACTCTCTGTGAAATAACGCTGAAGTTCTGTAGGCATCAACATTCGGCAGAATGTTGATTTGCCTAGTCCCTGTTTGCGACTTACCAGTATTGGCACCACGCTGTTGGCTGCTTTGCCGTCACCGTATCTCATCCAACCTGCTGTCATGGCAAGCATCCAACGATGAAAACCGTTTGCCCACGGCTTTTCTTCGCATACTCTACCTGCCAATGGAGTTACTCTATCCTTACCATCCCATTTAGGCAGATTATCAAAGTACAAAGTGAACGGATTGTACTCTTTCACGTTATCGCTCTCCACATATCTTTTTATATCCTTGTCCCAACAATCTATGCCATTATTCAAGGCTGCACAACTGATTCCGTTTAGGTTACGTTTGTTCAACGGTTTAAACATAAGCCTGTGACTGTCAGTCTCTTCCTGTGACACTTTGGCAAACTCAGTCTGAGTGGTGAGGGCATTGAAGCGGAACACATAATGAGACTTCAGAAATGTCTGAAGACTCTGCATCATAGTCTGCTTGCCTGTCGATTTCTTCTCTTCTTTATTTTCAGAATGTTCCTCAGGTTGCGATTCCTCTGCGGCTTCTTTATATAATGTGGCATTATTGTCCCTGCCGTTCAGCGAGAACATGATTTCATCTGAGAATGGAGCAGCGGAATTTTCATCCCATGAAAGATGAAGATTCACCTCCCTACCCTTCATCTGAACCATTACTTCGCTGCCGGGTATCTGTCCGCACATCATCTGAAGGCTTTTCAGGAATGCCAAAGTGGTGTTTTGGCTATCGTAACTATGCAACTTAGATTTGTTAAGTGCATAGTTAGGGTTAGAAATACAGTGTTTTTTGTCATTGGCAGACACGGGTGTTGCCAACAACTTTTTAAAAGTTGAAAGTATGTGCATAATAATTTTTAATCTTTAAT
>CAYSSU010000039.1:9746-30904 GCA_964433895.1 uncultured Prevotella sp. | reverse complement strand
CAGGTGTATTGTTAAGCATCTTTTTGGTTTGCTCATAATACTCTATTTTATCTGCCAACATCTGGTTGTAAATAAACCTAGTACACCCGAAGCAATTAGCAAAATACTTTCTTTGTTCTTTGTTGGGATACAGTCTAAATTTGTATGCTTTTAGCATAAAAACACCTCACTTTCTTTGGTTTTCTATATAACTACTAATTACATCTAATGACACTCCCCCTGTGGTTATCAAGCAAAAGCTTCTTGACCAAAAATATCCTTTCCATAACTGTTCCCTTATTACTGGGAATTCTTTTTTTACCAATCTACTACTCGCACTTTTATAGGCATTTACAAACTTACTTATCTCTGTGTTTGGATGTGCTTTGAACAATATATGAATATGATCCTCATCATGATTCCACTCTGATAGTGTAATATTATACTTACTTTGTATATTTGTGAATATTTCCTGCAACCTTATAGATATACCTTTGTCTATGACGCGCCTTCTGTACTTTACAACCAATATAAGATGGTAATGCATTGAGAACACTGAGTGATTATTTGTGTCTAATCTCTTCATATAATCAACCTTTCGTTATTTAATACTGATTATATTATACCACACTACTGCATCTATTTCAAGTGCTTTAGTAATTCATGTTTTTTGAGAAAATAAAAAGAACATTTTTTTTGCTTGATTCTAACATACTGTATATGAAACAAAAAAATACTTTTAAAAACGGCAAGGATGCCGTATTAAAAAATCAAGGAGGATTCAATTATGAGAATTAATCACAATGTACCAGCACTAAACACTTATCGTCATTTAAACAGAGCAAGCAATGCACAGCAGGGGTCCATGCAGAAATTGTCATCAGGACTTCGCATCAACAACGCAGCTGATGATGCGGCAGGATTAACAATATCTGAAAAAATGCGTGCACAAGTTAGGGGGCTCGACCAAGCTTCAGCTAATGCTCAAGATGGAATTTCACTTATCCAAACTGCAGAAGGTGCTTTACAAGAAACTCAAGACATCTTACAGCGTATGCGTGAATTAGCAGTTCAATCTTCTAACGATACTAATACAAATACGGATCGCGCAGAAATCCAAAAAGAAGTTAACCAATTAACAGAAGAAATTACTCGTATTGGTAATAACACCGAATATAACACCCAAAAATTACTTGACGGTAATTATGATGGAAAAACATTTCATATAGGTGCTAATAAAGACCAAAATATCAAAGTATCAATTGCTGATATGAGAGCACAGTCTTTAGATGTGGGGTATAACTATGAAGTTAAAAATAGCGAGACAATAGATTATACAAGTAAAGCTAATCCTGACTTTACCACTGCAAAAACAGCAACTTTCATAGCAAAAGGAGACGAACTTTTAGCAGAAAAAACAGCAGAAAATATAGGTTTTTATAAACCTAATGGTGAGCAAGTTGAACTAGCGAACGGAGCAACAGATGCAGATGCCTTGGATAATATGGGCTATTTTCAACAAGGAGCTGAAATCAAGATTGACGAAGAAACTACAAAAACGGTTGATAAAGCAGGTTATTATGATAAATCTACAGGTGTAGCATTATTTATTGGAGATGAAGGTTCTTTAAATGGTGTTATACACTATATAAAAGATGCGGTTGTAGTTGAAAGCACAACAGCAGAAACTTCTGGTTATTACTCTGATGATACAAAAGAATTAATATTGCAAGCTGATGAAATGTTAAAA
Source organism: uncultured Prevotella sp. (assembly GCA_964433895.1). Lineage (GTDB taxonomy): Bacteria > Bacteroidota > Bacteroidia > Bacteroidales > Bacteroidaceae > Prevotella. The sequence goes on along the minus strand of CAYSSU010000039.1, from coordinate 29,175 downwards.
ACTGGCTCTGAAGGGGTTGCTGCTCTCAATGTATCCACACAAGAACAGGCAAACAAAGCCATTCAGACATTTGATAATGCAATTAATACTGTATCCGGCGAACGTTCTAAGTTAGGTGCTTTCCAAAATCGATTAGAGCACACTATTAAAAACTTAGGTACTTCTTCTGAGAACCTAACATCAGCTGAATCTCGTATAAGAGACGTTGATATGGCAGCAGAAATTATGGAATTAACTAAGAACTCAATCTTAGCACAAGCTTCACAAGCAATGCTTGCACAAGCAAACCAGTTACCACAAGGCGTTTTACAACTTCTTAGATAAGTAAAACAACAAAAAATAAACTAATAAATCAGTCAATCAATAAATCAATAAAATAATAAGAAAAAAGACTCAATTGAGTCTTTTTTTTTGTCAGTAAATTTTATATGTTCTCAGGATGTGGTTCTACTTCATAATAATAACCATCTAGATAAACAAACCAATTTTTTTCAGACAGGTTTCGATCCAGTAACATCTGCAATAGATTCTCATTAGTGATTGTTTTTTTATCTGTAATATTAATGGTGAAACAGTGCGATGCACTAGTTTCTTTAGATGTTATTGTTATGCCACTAGGAAGAAAACAAAAAGTTGCTATTTGTTTCAAACTGTTAAAGCCCATAAGCTGAATTTCATTATCTTTAATATATAAAATATTACCCTCGGCATTATCCATAATATCTCCTTTCGGTTAATAAATCCTTAAAACATACACCTTTCAAGTTTTATATTATCACAATATATATATAAAAACAAGTACATGTAATGATAATTATAGCATAATATGACAAAACACCCATTTAATACTCGAATTAACAACTTATATTCTACTAATAAAAAACTAACAACTATGCATCCGTCAATTATTACATACTAACAATGAAACTATTATTAATGACGAAAAAAGAAGAATAAAACTTCTTTTGTGCTAGGAGAAAACACAATTATATATTAAAGAAGGAGGAAACAAATAAATGAATGTATACAAAGTGGATTTAGGGAGAAAGGTTTTTGCTATGAAATCGGAGCAAATAGAGGTGCTAGGAATGTCTGGTAAATCAACAAATATGTCAGACAATAAAAGGTTCGCATATAGTGAACATAGAGAACCTGACAACAATAGAACCATCAAATATTCATCAGCTGCTAGAGTTCTTGATTCGATTTTTATTTATAATGAAATCAACGCACTTGAAGGCGACGATGAAGTGGCCCTACAAGTATCAATAGGCAAAGACGTTATGTATGCTGTTTGTGACGGCAGAAAAGTAAGGTGGACAGGGAAAGAACCTATAGGATATTTATCTATAGCGCCCTTTGTTGTTTATGCCATTTCACAAGCAAATAACAATGATGAAATAAGGAATATCTTTAAAAATATTAAAGAAGAATATTCACTTAAGAAAATAGCGAACATTATTAACACGCTAAAATTTTGTGATAGTTTTTATTATCACGATGTTAAACCTATTGGTGACGCTGCTGAAATTCATACAGATGCTTTAACAGCAGAGGAAATTAAAAGAAGTTATGCAACAGGACTATTTAAAGACATGGATATATTGCAAGACATCGAAGATATACCGTCTATAAAACTAGACAAAAAAGCCGAAGACTATGCTGTTAAGAGTAACGAAACAGACCAATTTTCTGAATTTGAAACATGTAAATCAGGTGAGTATGTTTTTACATACGACTGGGATGATGAATCAGAAAAACACATTCCGCCACTTGAATTTTTAGAAAACTATGTCCCTAATGACACATATTTTAAGCTTGTAAAAAAGATAAAATATCGCTTAGGAAAGGTTTTGGAAAGACTAGACGTAGGATTGGACTATAAAGCAGCTATCGGAGAAGATTATATTAATGTTATGATGGTTGGGCGCCCCGGAACTGGTAAGACAACTACAGCTCTTGCCATAGGAGCAACCTTTGGAATACCTGTTTACACGGTTCCATTAAAAAAGTTTTCTGAAGAAGATGAGTTCCAAGGAAAAACGAAGGTTGTAGCCGGTGAATTAGCGGCTGTAAAAACAGCTTTTTTAAATGGATACACAAAAGGCGGAATCGTAGTTCTTGAGGAAGTTAATGTCGCCGATCCCGGAGTTGTACAAGGAGCCTTAGGGCAGGCTATTGAGCCTCCATTTTTACTAGAGGAAGATGGCTATAAAGAAGTTCACAGACATCCCTTGTGTGGTTTGGTTGGAACAATGAATACAGACACGCAAGGAACGTATAAATTGAATGAGGCTTTTTCAAGCAGACTTAAACAATCCTATACACTTGATGATCCTAAAAAAGCGGAATTTATCAACATATTAGTAAGCAAAGGGTTTGATGTAGACAATGTGACAATTATTTATAACTCATATCTAAGAATCCATGAATATATAAAAAACAAGTTTCGAGAAGAGCTTCTACTGAATGTAACGTTGAGAGGATGTTCTGGAGCATTGGAAAACATGGAGGAGGGCAACGACTGGAAGACCGCTGTTTATGATAGTTTAATTGGAAAGATCGCTGAGCAAGACTTAGAGTTTGCGACAGAGGTTTTTGAAAACGTGATTAAAGATTGGTCTGGCTATGAGCTCAACAAATAAAGACAGCCCCCTGTAAAAAGGGGGTTATTTATTAAAAGGAGAAAACATGGACAAAACAAAAAGAAGAATAGATAAAAAAAATTGGGCTAATGAGAAAAGAACTTATGCTCAGAAGTTCTTAGGGATAACAGGAAAAGACATCAAAATTAGAGATATCGACAAAAATACAGGTGAAATAGGATACACTGATAATAAGAGTATCCATTTGGCATATGAGCACCCTATATATGAGGGATTATCAGAGGGTGAAGCCAGTGTCGTTAGAAAAGGTGTTTTTACACATGAGATGTTGCACTGCATATTTACAGATTTCAACGTCTTGCAAAAAACTATAATGAAATACCCAGTGACTGAAAGAAAGATATTAGCAGGAATTAACAATGTTTTAGAAGATCCGGCTATCGAAAATTTTGCACCACAAATAATTGGTGGCTCGCTACTAAGGTCGCTTAGATTAATGATTGCTCATGTTTACAAAAAAAGCACCGATATAGATAAGCAAGAATATCCCTTTGGGCAGTTTATGAATGCGCTTATTCAATTTGGGGATATGGGACTCATAAAAGGACATTTTACTTCGAAAGAAGCCTATGATGTTTTTGCAAAAGTAGCCCCAATATTAGACAAAGCAATTAGTGAACCTAATCCAATAACAAGAATGAAGTACTCAGAAGAGATATTTGAATTGTCAAGAGTGTTGTGGCAAGAAGAGGCCGATATAAACCAAATGATCTTAGATATCATGCAAGAACTAGAAAGCCAAGGAAAAGGCTCAAGTTCATCTTCAGCCCCATCAGGTATGCTATCAACACCAGAAGACACATCAGAAAATACAGATGAAGACTCTGACAAGAAAAAGAAACGCCGAAATATCACAATTCGAAAAGTATCTAAAGAAGAACTGGAAGAAATGAGAGAAAATGATGAGTTGTCTGAAAGCGGCGATGAACTACCAGAAGGAGATATAGAGTTATTGGTTTGTGATGAAGATGATGATGATAAAAATGATGACAGCAGCAATACTGTCCCAGTTAGTGAAGATAATAATAAGTTAAACAATGATACTGATGAGGATCCGTCTGGTAAAAGCAATAAAAGTAATGAGAACTCAAATGACTCAAATGATTCAGACGATTCAGATGGCTCAAATGGTTCAGACGATTCAGACGATTCAGATGATGCAGACGATTCAGATGGCTCAAATGGTTCAGACGATTCAGATGATGCAGACGATTCAGATGGCTCAAATGGTTCAGACGATTCAGACGATTCAGAGGACTCAGATGATTCAGACGATTTCGAAAAATCATCAAAAATAAGTAGCAATAGCGATACTAAAATAGATTATTCCAATAACAAGGAAAGTGCCACGAATGATGATGATTACTATGAAACAATTGAAGAAGACGAGTATTTTATAACAGAAGAAGACATAGAGACAATCGAGCGAGAAATAGAAGATATGCAGAGAGAGGCTAACACCGAGAATAGCAAGAACGATGATTCAAATATTATCATCGATGATTTTGACATAACAAGTCCTATAGCAAAGAGCGTTAACTGCATAAATACAAAAACAACCATTAGAGACCAAACCTTATTCGAGGCTCCTTACGATAGAGCAATATCTGGTTTGCAATATGGCATTCGTACACTGACAAAGGATTTTAAAAGGATTCTTAGGCAGGATAGAGTAACTAAAAGACCACACACATCAGGACGCATAAACCTTGATCGTTATGGTAGAAAAAAAGCGTCTATCCGGATTTTTGATAAAAAACAAGATCCCGGAAAAATAGACGACTTAGCTGTATTCATAGCCGTTGATGAGTCGGGTTCTATGCATGGTGATAACGTAAACGCGGCTAGACAAACGTGCATAGCTCTTGCTGAGGTTTTTGAGAATTTAGATATCCCTATTTATATTATGGGGTTCACGGCAGAGATGTATTCAAATAAGGATGTACAGCACTATCATTATATTAACTGGAATAATAGCAAATACAACAGGATGAAGTTACTAAACATATCTGCTCGATCAACTAATTACGACGGGTATGCCATTAGATACGCTAGCGAGGTACTGAAGAAATATAAGTCCACTCATAAATTACTAATCGTTATTTCGGATGGTCAACCTAATTTTGCTCCACTAGGCCCGGTTGGAAGTCTTAACGATACAAAACTAGCTATCAAGGAAGCTAAAAAACACTCTTCAATTCTTGGAGTTGCAATTGGAAATACCGATACTGAGATCATACGCCATATGTATGAAAAAGACTTTCTACACATTAGTAATGTTGATGAGCTGTTTACAGGAATAACAAAACAGATACAAGAAATATTAAAAACATGGAGGTAAAATATGATAAAAATATACAGGCAATCCGATAATATCTATATAGTAATCGAAAATGCCCCTAAAAGTTTAATTAAAAAAATATCAAGTATCAATAGATATTTTAAACTTTATAAAGATGGGAATAGATATATAATTGCCATTAGCAATAGTGATAAAACACTAGAGGATTTAGCTATTAATCTCATTCAACTTGTAACAACACAAGTAAACAAAGATGAAAAGAAAGTAACGGAAATACCTAATATTATCCAAGGAAAAAAGAAAGAAGAAAAACCACCCAGCGTTTCTCAAATGGAAGAAGTTGTTTTACCATCAAGGATCATTACAAATAATGATGTAAACAAAGCAGATGGCATAAGCAAGGCAAACAGAAACCTTAAAGAAATTATAAATTCAAAGTTTGAAGAGTTAGGTCTAAAGGATTTAGATAGGCTCTTTAATTCTAAAAACAAAAAGATTAAATTAATTATGAGTAGTATAGCGAAGCAAACAGGGTTTGAAACAATAAAAGACTTTACTAGCCAAGCAGATAAAGATACTACAAAAAAAGCATTCGCAACATTACAACGTTTACTCCTTAAAAAGAATTAGATTAAAATAGTAAAAGCCGTGAATCTCACGGCTTTTTGCTTGTTTAAATTTAACAATAGCTAAATAACAAAAGTGTTGTCTTTTTTCATTTTTCTAATTTGATTATTATTTTCCAAATAAAAATACTGATATTTATACTCAAGCTCATCTTTCAAATCAGTTGGTAATGATTCATGCAAATAATTAAGAGGGTGTCCAAACGCATCATTACATATATTCAACAACCTATACTTTTCTAAAAGCTTTTTACCTTTAACTGTTGCAAAAAGCTCATAGAGCTCTTTAATTGAGCCAACCTGTACATATTGTGAAATCATATACTGTAAACAAATCCTAGAGCGAACATAACCATTAGTATCAGAGAGATACTCCTTGGGGTATTTTATTAATTTACCATCAAGAACATCCTGATAGGTTCTTATCACAAGCTCCTGCCTGTCAAATCTAATTTTTTCAGGATAGAGTAAATGTGCTATATAGAAATAATCACGACTTGGATCTAATTCAACAGGTAGTCTAATATGTTTAATTACAGTGTCAAGTTTCATTTTTTCAATTATTTTTTCATTTAAATAATCTCGAGCCTGTGTCGGAGTCCATCTTAAATAATTTTCTATTGCACATCTAAAAACTTGTAAAGCCAATCTTTCCTTACTTTCTTCAGTACCACAAAATAAGTAATTTGAAAAACTATTTTTATTCCCTAAAAGTATTTCGTCGTATTCGTACAATAAACTTTTATCGTTCATAAAAACCTCCCATTTAAATAAGTTGTTAGTTTTGATTTCAGAACATAGTATGCAAGAAATGGTTTCATATATAGTATGTAAGATTTCACTGGTTTTGTTTTCGTGGGGGTAAGTATTTTTCATAAATCTGATTTATTTAAACACAAGTACTAGTTGATACAAAATCTAATCTTGCATAATGAAGATATAACATATTAATGACGAAACAACAGCAACATATTGTTGCTTATAAGAAGGGAGAATTTACAATGAAAAAGTTTCATTTAAGAATTGGAATTGACGTTGATGATGTTTTATTTGATTGTGTGCCTTACGCAATCAAACTCGCTAATGAAAAATACAATTACAATCCACCACTAAATGTAGAGGAGATAACAGCGTGGGGTGGAGGTGAAGGTAGAGGAAATATAATCCTTGAGTTTTTCAATAACGAAGAATTTTTTAAATCCCAACCGGTAAGGGCGGGGGCACAAGATTTCATTAGAAAGCTAATTGAGAAGGCCGAGGTGTTCTTTACCACAGCTGTGTATCCTCAATTTATGGGAATTAGGGCTAAACAGTTAATGGATACCTTTCCAGAAGTAAACCCTAAAAATATAATAATGGGTTCTAGAAAAGATATGATAGATGTTGATATACTTCTGGATGATGCTGCTCATAACATTTTATCAACAAGCGCAGCTTATCCTGTAATAATGAGACAACCTTGGAATGGTCATCTAACGGGAATGCTTGGGGTAAACAACTATGATGAGTTTTTACATCTCATAGACGTTATTCAAAACAGTTACACAGAAAATATTGTTTATAAAGGAGAACCTTCTGTAATTGCTATGGTCGGACCATCAGGATCAGGTAAAACAGCCATCGTTAATGAACTTTTAAAAAGAGATGCATTTCAGCGTGTTGTAACATGCACAACAAGAAAAAAGAGAATAGGTGAAGACAGCGATGCCTATCACTTTATGACAAAAGAAGAATTTCAAAAAGAGAAGGAAAACGGAAATTTCTTTGAAACATCAGTTTATGCTGAGGAGTTTTATGGGACAAAAATGGATGAAATAACATCTATCTTAGACTCTGGGAAGCACGCTATCATGCCTATTGATATGTCAGGAGCTATTGCAATGAAAATGAACTTTGATAACTGTATCACTTTTTTTGTAAAAAGAGATAAAAGAAGTTTGTTAGAACAAGTCGTTGCAAGAAAATGTTCTGACTTTGATAAGGTTAATAGAATTATATCTATTGATTCGGAACAGAGAAATGAAGATTTATGTGATGTAACAATAGATAACAAAGGCACGCTAGAAAGCTCGGTAGAGCAGGTGTTAAGGACATTAGCATTATAAGGATAAAGCCTCGAAGGGGGCTTTATCTTTTAACTTAAGGGTTTCTAACATACTAATTATAACATATAACAACGTTTAATAAGGAGGTTTTCATGGCTAAATTTTATGCTGTTAAAAATGGTGTGCGACCGGGCATATACAAAACATGGAAAGAGTGCTCAGAACAAGTGCATTGCTATCCAAAAGCAGAATATAAAAAATTCAACAACCTTGCCGCTGCAAGAAACTTTATGGGACTTGACGCTCTAGGGCTTGAGGATGATGTTGAAAGTAACAAGTCTAGAAATTCTAATGATTGCAAAACAAAAAAGAACATGAAAAAGAGCAAGTGCTTAATAGCTTATGTTGATGGCAGTTACTCTAATAATATAGGGATTCCAACATATGGAGTTGTTCTTATTGATGGGGATAATGAAAAGCATATTAGTGGAAGAGTAGAGGACAAAAGCACTTATACTATGAGAAATGTTGCAGGAGAAATAAGTGGTGCAGTAAAAGCGATTGAATTTGCACTATTAAATGGCTACAAAGAGATTGTTATACACCATGATTATACAGGTATATCAAACTGGTGTATTGGACAAGATGGCAACAAGAGGTGGAAAGCAAAAGCGGAAGGAACAAAGAAGTATCAGAGATTATTTGATGAGTGTAAAGGAAAGATACTCATTAAATTTGTAAAGGTGAAGGCTCATTCTGGTGATAAATATAATGAGTTAGCAGATGAGTTGGCTAAAAATGCACTTTGCTTTTGATATTAAAGATCAGGAATAAGAGAAGTATAAACACCCATTAGTGTTGTAGGAGGAATAAAAAGTTAATAACCATCACTGAAGCAGTGGTTTTTCAGAGGGGGTGGTACTTTATATCTTAATTGTTTCAGCACTTACCTTTTATGGTAGGTGCTTTTTTATGTACAAAACTAATATACGATAAAAACAATATAAAAAGAAGCGATAATTAACAATATAGGATACAGCAAATAAAATATTTTTCGATTTATCTTTATAGTTTTAACCGCTTGAACTTTATCTATTTTAACACCCTTTCCTACATACTAATAACAGAACAAGATTTCTTTCCGACAATAAGTGTCAAAAAGACATTTGTTAATACTATAGGAGGTGTTTATATGGAAGGATTTAGTGATAGCAGAATAGAAAGAGATATGGAGCAACTCGCAAAAAGTACAGCTATGACAGCTAGGGAGTTTAGCAAAGCATTAATCACTTTATTAAAAGGGCTTCAAGAACAAAAGCTCGCAAAAGAACTAATAGCACATACAAACAAAGGGGGGCAACTTGGCTTCTTAGAGGCGGGACCTGCCTACTCAAAAGACTTGCTTAGGGAACTAAAGCAAAATAATATGGCTTGTTGGCAATTTGATAACGCAAACAAAAACAAGAGATTTATTATGATTAAAGATACTGATATAGAAAAAGCAAAAGAAATAAGAAATGCGGTTTTGCTAAGAAAAGCCATTATAAGCGTAGCAAGTAAGGAAGATATGTTTTCCGCTAATTATAATAAGAAAATAGGATCAGTAAATGGTCTTGGTCTAGCAGAAGTAGAACATATGAAAGTAGCTGCATCCTCAATGGGATTCACTATTTCTAACGAAATAAATAAAGAAGGAAAACACACACTTTATTACCAAGAGAAAGACGAATTAAAATTTCACCAAGCTTTCAATAAGATGGCATGGTCATTTAGTGGTAAAGATGGGAATATAAGAATTGCACAAATGGAATACGATGCAAAGACACACCAATCAGCAATAAATAAAGCAAGAGAAGGAAAAGAAGACTTTTATGCTATAGATGTAGACGACCAAAGTAAAGTTCTTCATGTTGATAGGCATGGTATGAGATATATGAATGGCAACGAAATAATTGAAGATCACAATAGACACGATATCAATTTTTCCACACATTTAGAGTTGAGCCTTAGTGAGTTGGATAATTTTGTGGTATTGACTGAGGATGAGCTTTATTTACCAAAAGAGCAAAGGGATAAAATAATTGAATCTAAAAACAAAAGACCAGTCCTTACTCAAAGAGAAATAGACGAAACGGAAAAACAAAGAGAAATAAGAAGAAATATAGAAGCTAGATTTTCTCTAGAAAACGGAGAAATGCCAAAATACTCTATGGATTTTTATAATGGGGAAATTTCTTTCGAATCATTTTACGATATTGAGTTATTGAATGATGCATACGATAAAGAGATTGCAGAAAATATTGAAGAGCAAATTAACAGTTACAACGAACGTTTAAAAAATGTAAATTTTGAAAAAGTTAAAGTTACAGAGAGAGATTTGCAAAACATTATAGACAGTAAAAGAGTCGATCCTGATAAGACACAGGATACTAAAAGCCGTGAAGAAAAAAATAGATAAAGAAAGGAGTCGTGAGGATTTATTATTTATTCAATGCTCACGGATTAATACATGAAACCAAAAATTAATAACAAGTCTATGACCACTTTTATGTGTATAGTGGTGTATATAATTCTTTTAATGCTATCATTTCACGCAAGCAAAGCTATGGATGAAAATATAACCTTAGGACCAATGCAATCACTGGGAGAAGGGGTTAAATCAATGCGGGAAGACCCTCTTGGATTCACACCGATTAGTTCAAACTCCTTTTTGTTTATAGGGATTTCGACTTTTATAGTTGTATTTGTGTGGTTGCTCATACACATCGAGAATGAGAAAAACAAACAGTCTGCCCCCGGGGTGGAAAGTGGATCTGCTGAATGGAACACAGACATAAAGGGCTATAATAAGATTTATAGCGACCCACCAGACTCAACATCGAACAAGGGCCCAAACAATATGATTTTAACAAAAGATATATCCTTAAATATGGATACAAGAAAGACGCTTAGAAACAACAATATTCTTGTTGTTGGTGGCGCTGGTTCAGGAAAGTCACGATTCTTTGTAAAACCAAATTTACTGCAAGCAAATTGTAGTTATGTTATAACAGACCCTTCAGGCGAATTATTGGAGTCAACAGGTTCCTTTTTGGAAAAACAGGGTTACGAAATAAAGGTTTTTAACCTTGTTGAAATGCAACACAGTAATTGTTACAACCCTTTTAATTATATCCGTGATGAGCTTGGAGTGTTAATGATGATCAATTGTTTGATTAAAAACACAACGCCGCCGGGTGCCAGTAAGGGCGACCCTTTCTGGGAAAAATCAGAGACAGCTCTGCTTCAGGCTTTGGTTTTCTATTTGATTATGTACAGACCAAAAGAAGAACAAAACTTCACATCTATAATGAAACTTCTTAGAGCTGCCGAAGTGAATGAAAATGATCCTAGTGCAAAATCGCCACTAGACAGAATTTTTGATGATGTTGCAAAACGTGATCCAACAAGCATTGCTCTGAAGCAATATCAGATATTTAAAATGGGTGCAGGAAAAACCCTTAAAAGTATATTAATATCTACATCAGTAAGGTTAACTGTATTCAATATGCAAGCTGTTGAAAATTTAACAAGAGTAGACACTTTAGATCTTGGTACTGTTGGAGATAAAAAAACAGCATTGTTTGTTGTTATTCCTGCTGCGGATGACACATACAACTTTCTTGTAAGTATGATGTATTCTCAAATGTTTGAAACGCTATATTTTCATGCCGAAACAGAATGTCCCGGTAAAAGACTCCCTATACATGTTCGTTTTATGTTAGACGAGTTTGCAAATATTGGGACTATTCCAGAGTTCGATAATAAACTTGCAACAATGCGTAAATACGAAATAAGTTGCTCTGTTATACTCCAAAACTTAGGACAGTTGAAAACAATGTATAAAGATGAGTGGGGTTCAATCACAGGAAACTGTGACACATCGTTGTTTTTAGGAGGTAAAGAATTTGATACATTAGAGTCTATCAGTAAAGAACTGGGAGATGCAACTATTGTTGTTCGCAATAATAGCCGAAGTCGAGGGCGTTCAGGTAGTAGTAGTCTGAGTTACAATAAATCAGCTAGAAAATTAATGAACCCAGATGAACTTGCCCGTATGTCTAACTCGGATTGTGTATTGACAATACGAGGACTAAGACCTTTTTATGGGAAGAAATATGACTATACAAAGCACCCTAATTATAAGCATACCGGTGATAAAAACAAAGAATTGCTCTATATATGCTCAGACCATTTTGACAATTCTTCTGAAAGAACCAAGCGTGTTGAAATTAATGCTGAGAGGGAGAGAGCAGAAAGAGTAGCTAAAGCCCTTACAGACAAAAGAGAAAAAGATGAATTAATAAGCGAACCAAAAGTATTAAATGATCAAGAATTATTGAAAGCAACGGGTTCTAAAAGTGTAAAAGAGGCTTCTGAAAAATTAACCAGCTGTGAGATCAAAGAAGAAGACGATATTGAAACTTGGAATTTCACGGTTAACTAATCAAACAGAGCAATTCAAGAGAGAAAGACAGCCTTATTTATAGAGATGCTGTCTTTTTCATTTTTAAGACTAGCATCTTGCATACTGTATACAGAAACAATTTTACATTATAAGAAAGGGTGAAAACATTGTTGAGCTGTATTGAAAAAACACAAAAGCTATTTTTACCATTAACAGCATCACAATACCTGCAAAACATAACTGAGGATCTGCTTGGGTTAACGAATCTTATCGGAGCAGCTTTATTAGCTTGGGGGCTTGGCAAGCTTGTTTTATCGATGAAGGATGATAATCCAGAGTCTAAAACCAAAGCAATAATCTTTGTGTTTGCAAGTATATTTTTATTAAGCTTAAATGTTATACTGGGCGACTTTGGTTTAATGTAAGTAATAAATATTCTAATCTGACATACTACTAATGACACAAAAAAAGAGAACAATAAATCAACGTTAAAAAAAAAAGAAAGGGGATTTTTATGCTAAACAAAATCAAGAAAGTATTTAACAAAACAAAGGGGGTTATCGACGAAAAGAAACTAGCCATAACAACATGTGCAACAATGTTTCTAACAAGCGCAATTGCCTTTGCAGCACCAAAAACAGTTGTAACAGGAAATCTAGTTAAAACAATCGTAGATTATATATTCGAAATATTTTTCTATATTGGAGTGTTCCTGTTAGCTTGGTCTATAGGCTCTATGGTTCTTGCTTTTAAAAATGAAGACGCAGATAGTAAAAGTAGAGCAGCCATGACTTTAGTTGTTTCTATTTTGTTAATGGGAATAGGAACAGTATTTAATGGATTAAATCTATTATAATATATAAAGTTATAAAAGACGGGTGAGTGGAACCATATTCGCTCGTCTCTTTTTTAACAAGAAAGGGGTTTTTTATGGGTTCTTTACCATTCGGCGACATATTTTTAACTATATTTAATATTTTTTTAGCCCCCTTTGATGGGGCTCTCGACGGTCCTTTAAGATTTTTCCTTGAGTATGTATATGGAAATGAAATGATGGCTAATGCTACGGATATTTTGGCTATGTCTCCTAAGCATGATATGGCTCTAGCATGGGGTATTATAGTCACAATTTATAGAAACACTATAGTCCCTGTTGGACACACACTTTTAGCCCTGTATTTTGTTATCGAAATACTAGATAAGACATCTCAAGATAGTTTCAATACAGAACTTTTTATTAAATTATTTATTAAGTTGTTAATAGGTAGTTATTTAATTACAAATGGTCTTGAAATCTTATCAAACTTCTTGGAGTTTGGAACAGCCCTACTATATGACGTAACCGCAGCAGCAAATCTTGGCGCGGGTGATGGCGGTGTTCAGCAAGTAATTCTAGACAAGTACCTAAACCAAAAAATTATGCATCAAATTGGTAGTCTCTTAGAACTAGTCATACCTTTTGTAGTTGCATATGGTGTAGGTATCGTTGTTACAATGCAGTGTTACGGGCGACTAATAGAAATTTTAGCTCGCACAATGCTTGCACCAATTGCTATGGCCGATATATTTAGTGAAGGAACCAAGGGTGGCGGTTTTCGTTATTTGCGTAAATATATAGCAGTGGTTTTGCAAGGTGCGGTTATAATAGCAATACTAGTTGGTTCTAATGCTATATCAACGCAAATATCTGCGGGTGATACCATTAATATAATTGCTTTGATAGCCGTAAAATTAACCACGGTTACATTGGTTGGAAAATCAAGTGGTATAGCTAATGACTTAGTAGGAGTGTAATATAAAAGGAGGTAAGTTATGATAGAAATTAAAATACCAAAAGACATAAGGGAGTACGACGCAAAACTAATTGGACCATTTAGCCTTAGGCAAACAATCTGTATTGCAATAGCCGCTGTTTTAGCTATAGTGTCTTACAGTACAATTGGAAGGCTTCTACCACAAGATTTCAAGATTTTACTATGTTTAGTAATCTCTCTTCCAGCGCTGCTTTGTGGCTGGTACAAACCGTATGGGTTGCCTTTTGAAAAGTATGCACAAATAGTGCTTATAACTAGTATTTTAGCACCAAAGCATAGAAAGTATCAAACTGAAAATGCGTTCGAGCAAATGACAGCGGATGAAAAAAAAGAAAAACAACTAAAAAGAAAAGATATTATAAAGAAAAATAAGCAATACAGAAAAACAAATAATAAAAACAAAAACGCTGAGTTTATAGATTACCAATAGAAGGGGGATTTTATGAGGAAATTATTCAGTGGCTCAAAGACAGAGCCACAAGATGAAAAAAATAAAGAAACAAACGAGAAGAAACAAATAAACAGAGGAAGTAAAAAAAATAATAGTTCAAGACGAAAAAAATTAAAAAAGAAGAAAAACGATTTAAATATTCCTAAAACAGTACAAGACACAATCCCATACGAGAGGGTCTACTCAAATGGGGTTATTGAGGTTGAAACTGGCATATTTACAAAGTCTTATAGGTTAGATGACGTTAATTTTAAAATTGCGACCCAACAAGAACAAGAGACTATTTTTTTAGCGTATGGAGATATGCTGAATGCTTTTGACGCAAGTATGACGGCTCAGATAACTATTAACAATAGAAGATTAGACCAAGACGAGTTTCGTAATGATATATTATTAAAACCACAAAACGATAAGTTGAATTATTTACGGGAAGAATATAATGATATGCTTCTTGATAAAATACAATCAAGTAAAAATAATCTTGTTCATGAGAAATACTTAACCATATCTGTTGAGTCAGAAAACATTGAAATGGCAAACAATAGTTTTACACAAATTGACGTGCAGGTATCGAGTGCTTTGAAGCGCATTACAGGCAACGAGTCAGAGCCAATGGGTCTAACGGAAAGGCTAAACATTCTTTATGATGTTTATAACATGAATTCAACTATACCCTTTTATCAAAAAGCAAAAATAGAAATAAATGATAAAAAAGTTATGACAAAAAGCTTTGATCTTGACTGGACTAGGAAAATGGGAATAACAACAAAAGATATTATTGGACCACCATCCTTTGAATTTTCAAAGGACTATGCAGAAATAGGTGATAAGTATACAAGGGTATTATTTCTTGATAATTTACCAACCTTTTTAGGAACAGATATTCTAACGGACTTAACTGAAATCCCTTGTAATATGTTAACAAGTGTATTTTATGAGCCTATAAACCAAGACAGATCGTTAAAAATGATTAAAAATCAAATGATAAATATTAGTAGTAATGTTATTGACGCTCAAAAAAGAGCTGCTCGCAGTGGCTATTCAGCAGACCTTATTTCACCAGAATTAATGCGTGCCCAAAAAGAAGCAGACGACTTAATGGAGGATATTACCTCTAGAAATCAAAAGCTGTTTTTAGTAACAGTTGTTATAGCTGTCTTTGGTGATAGCCTTGAGGAAATCGACGAATACACAGAGACGATTTCAACAATCGCATCTCGACATCTGTGTCAAACAAAAAGTTTAAATCATCAGCAAGAGTATGGTTTAACAACAGTTTTACCGCTTTGCCACAACAAACTTGCAGTTAAGAGATTATTAACTACGCAATCAGCATCTATATTTATACCTTTTGCCTCACAAGAATTAAATCAAAATCACGGGTTTTATTATGGGTTAAATGCTGTTAGTAAAAATCTTATCCTATTCTCAAGGCTTAATAGTAAAAATGCAAACGGTATTATCCTTGGAACACCCGGCTCTGGAAAAAGTTTCTCTGCAAAAAGAGAAATTGTAAATGTTCTTTTAGGCACAAAAGCCGATGAAGATGAGGTTTTTATTATTGACCCAGAGAGAGAATATGTTGCACTGGCAGAGTTGCTTGACGGTCAAACAATTAAGATAGCAGCAGGAACGAAAAACCATATTAATCCGCTGGACATGGATCTTGACTATGCAGATGATGAAGACCCAATAACACTAAAAAGTGACTTCATTAGCAGTTTGTGTGAAACTGTAATCGGTGGGCGAAATGGATTAGGACCTGTTCAGAAATCCGTTATTGATAGATGTGTAAGACAAATTTATTTACCATACATTGAGCATATGGAAAAACTCAGAAGCTCAGACCGAACTATAACGTCAGATAGAGACGCGGTTCCGACACTTACGGACTTTTATAGACTATTACTAGCACAGCCAGAGCCAGAAGCAAAATCGGTAGCTTTAGCTTTAGAAATCTATTGTACAGGATCGCTAGACACATTTGCACATCGAACAAATGTTAATACCAACTCTAGATTTGTAGTATATGACATAAAAGATATAGGAACATCAATGAAAGAAATGGGCTTGCAGGTTTGCTTAAATGATATATGGAACAGAATGATTGATAATAAAAGAAAAGGAAAAAGAACATGGTTTTATATTGATGAGTTTTACCTTTTAACACAAACAGAGAGTTCGGCTAAGTTTTTACAGCAAATATGGAAGAGAGCAAGAAAGTGGGCAGGTATCCCAACAGGGATTACTCAAAACGTTGAGGACTTGTTGACGTCACCAGCAGCCAGAGGTATTATTAATAACTGTGACTTTATAATGATGCTCAACCAATCGCCACTAGATAGAGCTGAGCTATCACAAATGCTTAATATTAGCCCAACGCAATTGTCATATATTACAAACAGTGATGCGGGGCAAGGACTTCTGTACACAGGAAAAACCATTGTACCGTTTACAGATAAGTTCCCTACAGACACAAATCTTTATAAAGTTATGACAACAAAACCAGATGAAGTACATGAAACTTTATCAGATATGAATCAAAAATAAAAAGTGTTTCGTTTTATAAAGGGAGAGCTTATGCTCTCCTTTTTATATTGTTCAATAAAAAAAAGATGTTTCTTACATACTATATGTAAGACACGCTTGTAAAGAAAAATACAAGCACCTAATAATGATAAAAAAAAAAGAAAGGAAGATAAGTATGGATATAGAAAAGTTACTAGAGGAAATATGTGGGCTAACAGAAGATAAAGAACCTAAAACAGCAATAACTCTCTTGCTTGAAATGTGGAATATTAATGGAAAAGATAAGAAAGACGTTGCCTATCAATCAATTTTCAAACCAAATATAGCAATAAGGAGGATTGGTGCATATACACATGTTGACTTTATTTTTGATAGTCCCATCGATCCTGATTTAAAGCTGATGTGGACTGTTTTTGAAGAATTCAGTAAGCTCTCAGAAAATGCTACTGAAGATTCTATAGAGCTTCCCGTATTAGGAATAACACTGGCTCCAATGATACTTGATGGAAAGTATTATACAATGGGAATAAACCCTGCATTTTGGGCTTTACAACCCAAAAAACCCGGTGGCAATGCTGAAAAGATAAGTATTGCTTTTGAAAACAAAGACTTCTTGTTTTACCAAACTGAAGATATTGATATTGGAACTATTAAAGCGGAAGCAGAACGTGAGGCTGAAGAAAAAGAACAAATTATTTTAGCGGCAGAGATAAAAGCAGCCAAAGAGATTCAGGATGCTCAAGATGCACTTGAGAGAGAAGAAAACAAAGACAAAACCGTTAATGATAGCTATGAAAGCAAACTAAATAATCACACATATAATGAGTGATGAATAAACAAAAGAAAGACGGTGGTAAACTATGTACAAAAAAACACTTTTAATATTACTAATAGTGTTCTGCACAGCAATGCTTCAGAAAGAGATAGCGTATGCAGATAGAGAAGTTGAGGATATTAACGGCTCAGAAGACCTAGGGAATTTAGAAGAAGAATATTGTTTGAGTGACATGCCTGATGATACAGGGGCTTTAGAAGAAGTAGAATATGGTTCTAGTGACGTGCCCGATGATGCAAGGTATGGACAAGTATTACTCAAGGCTAACGTTCATGCGTCAATTGATGATTTGGATTATACTGTTTATGTAAACTGCTTAAATACAGATTTGAATTATATGGAAACAGTGTATATTGATAAAATAAATGACTATGAGCGATTAGTTAGGTTACCTGTTGGTCAATATATTTTTGAGAATGCTGGAGTTGCAGAAGACTACAAAGACACATATCCGGTTAAAGGCATTTCCTTTGTAATTGAAGAAGATTTATTAACTAATGTTGAATTTGACGTGGGTGATTTAACAGAACCGAGTTATTTTGAGGATAAAACAGTGCCAGAAAACAATGTGGATAATAACGACAACGACAACGAAAATAACACAGGTAGCGATAAAGAGGTAATAGTGATAAAGCAAGAACAAGACGTCAAAGATAGGGATACATCCGAAAAACCACAAGAAGAAAGCACTTCTGGATTTATTGGTTTTCTTAAAAACAATATCCTCATAATATCGTTAATCTCAGCACTCAGTATTGCTTTACTGGTTATCTATATAAAGAAAAATATGTAATAAAAAATGTTGGAAATAAAAAAGCCACCTCTCTCTATATACAAGGGGGGGTGGCTTTAGCTTATTACAAGTACATCACACTATTCTCTTTGCAGGTTTTTCTTTTTCTTAGGCTGTCACGCCTTAGGGGCATCCGTTCGTAACCATACTTACAAATACTCCTAATCTATCTATATATATATATATATAACACATATTCATACGTTTGTCAAGTGTTTTTAAAGAAAAACCAATACTTTTGTATAATTATCCGATAATTTTGCATTATTATACTTCGCAACTTAGTAAAAAGACTTAAGAAAGGCAACTATCTGACATACTAATAACAATGGAACTTAAAATGTTGTAAAACACTAGAAAGGAGGTAGGGTTATTTATAACCCTTTCAGAATATGAATAATAATAATAATAACAATAGAAATATCAATGTAAAACAAATAGGGAATGGCATCAATATCCCCAGCTCAAGAAGTGGGGTTCCAAGAATAATTAATATTAAGAACAATACAATTCCACAAATAAGGTCGTCTACCCCAATCACAAATTCGAGACAAAACTTTGCGAATATACAATCGCATTACCAAAAATACCAAAGTGGCCAAATTAATATTAAGAACAATACAACTCCACAAATAAGGTCGTCTACCCCAATCACAAATTCGGGACAAAACTTTGCGAATAAACAATCGCATTACCAAAAATACCAAAGTGGCCAAATTAATATTAAGAACAATACAACTCCACAAATAAGGTCGTCTACCCCAATCACAAATTCGGGACAAAACTTTGCGAATAAACAATCGCATTACCAAAACCACCAAAGCCACCAAAACTACCAAAGTGCCCAAGGTGACCAAAACTACCAAAGTGCCCAAGGTGACCAAAACTACCAAAGTGCCCAAGGTGACCAAAACTACCAAA
>CAYSSU010000039.1:4090-9646 GCA_964433895.1 uncultured Prevotella sp. | reverse complement strand
GTGCCCAAGATTACCAAAATGCCCAAAGTGCCCAAGATTACCAAGATGCCCAAGGTGACCAAGGTGCCCAAGATTACCAAAATGCCCAAAGTGCCCAAGATTACCAAGATGCCCAAGGTGACCAAGGTGCCCAAGATTACCAAAGTGGCCAAGGCGCCCAATATTACCAAGATTACCAAGATTATAGTGCTGGTGACAAAACATATCAGGATTTTAATAACCACGAAGAACAGCTCTTCAACTATGATATACCTAATGATGATATTGGCAATAAATATGAACAAATACGTGAAAGACTTTTAAACACTTATAGAGGAGAAGGGTACAAGGCACATACATTTAAACTTGCTGTAGGACATATGGTTGTTGATCCTAATATTGAAGCCGCGTCTAATACAGACGTGATCAGCGGTTTGAAACCAGCCACACCGAGTTTAAGCAAAATAGGGGTAGAACTAAGTATTAGTACTAATAAAAAAATCCTAGAACAAGAACTAAAAAAAGCTCAAGATCGATTAGCGGGTAGGAATGAAAAAACCAAACTAGGTGACGGTCTTGCTATGGATAGGACGGAAGCGTTATTTAAAGATCACGGCCTTTTAAACAAAAAAGAGACACTGAGGCTTAGAGATACTACTGATTTTAAAATATATACACAAAATCTAAGAAAGTTAGCAAGCATATACAAGTTAGAACAGTATGATAATTTATCGGATGATGAAATCAGAAAGCTCTTTAAGGATGGAGGAATAAGTAGAGAGCAGAAACATGTATTATTGGAAAATAATAAAGTTAAAAAAGGACGTAATGCCGGAGAAAAAATTGAAAGCCTTAAAAAGGAAAGAGCACAAGCTTTTAGCATGATCGCATCAAAACTTGTTGGGGAGGATGTGGCAGAGGGTTTTAGATCTTCAATGAGCTCTGTACACATGGCAAAAGATGGATTGAAGTTAGGATATTACACAACTATAGGTATCGCAAAGGGAGTTGCTTCTGCAGGTAGATTTGCTGGGAGATCAGCTTTAAAAACAAACATGGGGCAGGATGTTTATAAATCTATAGCCTCTACAAGCTTTTACCAAAGATCAAAACAGATTGAAAGCAAGGCAAATAAGGTGTATGGAAAAACAAAACAAAAAATTGATGATATAAGGCATCCGTTTAAAGAAACAGGTAAAAGGCTTAATCGGAAAAAGGTCCGTTTAGACAATAAAGCAAATAAACGCCTATTGCGAGAAAAAACACTGAAAGGCAGATTTGGCAATGCTTTTTTAGATGCAGGTGGTGCCGTTAAGAAGACTTTCGCTGGTGCCGGAAAAGCTGTAGCAGCTCCATTTAAACTAGTGAATAATATTAAGAGTTGGATCGTAAAACAATTGTTAAAAATATTAGTTGCCGCGGGTGGTATTATACTGGGAGCTATCGCAATTATAGTTTTCGTTTCTATTTTACAAGTTGCAGTTCTTAGTGTCTCACAAGTGTTTGTTGGAGCAATAGACGCAACTAAAGAATTTTTTGGAGTAAACTATGTAGAAGTTAATGAGTCTATGTTGATGGATGGTATAAACACATTAATGGAAGAGGAAGATAAATACTATTCGAATTTAAATAAAGAAATAAATGATAAAAAACCTTCTGAAGTCTATCCTAGGACGCCCGTTATTAATAGAGATGGCGATGAAATAGAAAAGTTCGACTTAGCCCCTGTCATAACCTTAAAAGGACCAGACGGTAGCAGAGGAGCGGCGGCTGATAATAAAAAAGTCCTAATGTCTATGGCATGTGTGTGGTCTATTAATGAGATTACAGCAAACAAAATGAATGCATATATAAAGGATATGTATGAGAAAACGCACCATGCACAATTCAGGAGAACAGAGATATTTTATGACCGACAAGGGCAGGAGTGCATGGAACTATCTTATAAGTGTAGTGATCCAGACATTCTTCCATCACAGCGCCATGATAGATGTAAGGAAAAGCGAATGGTAGAGCATATTGAGTATCGGGATGATGGATATTTAAATTGTAAGGGCCATAAGTATAACTGTACAGACTCCACAACCCCCCCATCATTAAGGAATAGTCATGAGTGCAAAGTTGTTACGAAGGATTACTCTAAGTGTAAAGGGCATTATTATTTTTGTGGATCAGCATCAACTCCTAAAGATTTGAAGAAAAGTAGCTGTTATAAATTAATTACAAACCCCTACGCACCTCCAAACACATATGCATATCAATGTCCAGTTAGGGGGCATTTCTATCATTGTTATGATGACAACATACCAGATTCAATGAAACATGATGAGTGTTGTACAGAAAAAATAACCTACGAGTGTCACGGGAATCACACATACAATTGTAATAATTTGTACAATCAAGACTTAGGATATAGACACAATGAGTGTAAAAAAATAACAGAGATAAAAACTGAAGTCTGGAATGGTGAATACCACTATGATAATTGTACCGGACACGGTGCTAAGTATGGGAAAAAGGGAGAGGGAATACCTTATTGCCCCGGGCATATAGGACTAATCGTAGAAGTGGAGATGGATGCTTTTAAAGACTTCTACGGGATCGACGCGTTTACTCAGGATACCGAATCCCAAAAACTAGCCAAGAAAAATAACGATAAAATAGCAAAAGATATGGAAGATTTCCCTAATTTAACAACGGATGAAGTGATTGAAAAAACACGAGAGCATGAAGAGCTTTGGACAGGGTGGGAAGACAGGGATGAAGATCAACCAGTAAACAGAAACCTAGTAGAAGCTTATTATAATGAGGATTGGTATGAGACATATGGAATTGCCATATCTGGACTAGCATCGCTTCCGGGCGTAGCTCAAACATATACAGATTGGGAAGTTGAAAAAAAGCTCATAGATGTATATGCACATGAGACAGCTGTAAGGGAAAAAACACTCACAAGGTCTCAAATGGAAATTGTAAGGTTTGCCTATGAAAGTGCTGGGCTAATCCCTTATTACTGGGGTGGAAAATATTCATACCGTAATTTTTGGGAAAATGAGTTTGGTAAACAAATATCCCCTGATGATAGTAAGCATAAAAGAAACTTACGTGGACTTGATTGTTCCGGCTTTGTATGTTACACATACCTTGTTGTAAGCAATAACAACCTCGGTAGAAGCGGAACCGCGACGCTAAGAAATTATGGAGATTACTATGCATGGAATGCAAACGGCCCAGAAATAGAAGTCGGAGATATAGTTTGGAAAGGTCAAACAACATCAAAGGGAGAGTGGGCTGGTCATGTCGGTATTTATGTCGGTAATGGAAAAGTAATAGAAGAGGCTGGTAATCCAAATAACAATGTAATAGAATCAGACCTTCAAGAAGGTATTGACTCAAATAGATGGATGGGATATATCAAAATGGATAAAAGAGAGATGAGAGGATATATCTCTATAGATAATATCACTACTGTAGGATCCCATATTTACTAATTTAATACAACACAAAAAGAGTAGCTTTTAAAATGGCTACTCTTTGTTTGTTTTACAGGCTTTACTTTATTATATACTCTTCCTTATTAATCTTATCTATTTCAAGCTGTTTTTTTGTTTTCTTAGCAGAGTCTTTCTTTCTTTTCCACTTAATCACCTTTTGCATATTCAATCCCATTTCATAAATGGAATTCTTTTCTTCTGGATGAGCTGTTGCATATTCAGATTTTCCGTCATTAAGCTGATGAAGAGTTGTGAGTTTTCCACGAATTTGTGGTAATGTTCCAAATTCTTTCTCTATTTCTTCATATTTTTCTATTTTAGTTTCAGCCTCATCTAATCTGTTTTTAAGCTCTTTTTGTTCAATTGTCTCACTTATGTTGTAAGACTTTGCTTCAACAATTTTTCTTTCCATTTTTTTTATTTCATTAAGGTGTTTCAACCTTACATCTTTATAGTATTCGTTTACCCTCTCCCTATATTCCTTTGCTGTTTCTGGACCGTTTTCCCCCATACTTATCTCTGGGAGATCACTTGAAATCGCTGCATTTACTGAACCGTAGAAGCGTTTAATGTCTTCATGTTTAGCTTGTGATTTTTGGATACCTCTTTTTAATCCAAAGGGCTTCATAGCTTCCCCATATGAATTTTGAAGTTCAATCATTTTTTTACGATTAGTTAAGAAATGCTTACAGTTTAACTTGCCATTAACCATGGGAATTACCATACCATGGATATGAGGACTATGCTCATCCATGTGGCAAACTGCCGATATTACATTGTCTTTACCAAAACGATCTTGCAACCATTGCACATTTGCCTTTTTCCATCCGTCCAAATCAAAGTCGTTTTCAACTTCGTCTTGATTGAAAGTCATCATTATTTCCATTCCTTTTACAGCATCTTTTCTAACCTTAGTTACTTTATAATAATCTGATTCAGATATTTTCCTGTTATATGCATCCACATAACTATCATCTTTCATTTGAATTATTTCTTCATTCCAACTTGCACGATTTGGATCTGCATTAGATACATCACTCAATCTGTAATTGTGATTCATTTTTCCACTCATCGCAGAAAGTGTTTTTACTTTTTCTATAGACATAAAAGCATATGCCATATTTATCATTCCTTTCATTTTTTAGTATTTTCTGATTGGTATATACTTCAATAGTTAATATGTATACTATTATATATATATACCTTTGATTTGACACTTATATTATGTAAGAACAGTTGGTTTAGTAACAAATAAAGATATACGCTTTTAGGTTTTTTTTTAACCGCAATTAGTTTTCCAGTTACTGACTTC
The DNA here is from genome assembly GCA_964433895.1 of uncultured Prevotella sp. Classification (GTDB taxonomy): domain Bacteria; phylum Bacteroidota; class Bacteroidia; order Bacteroidales; family Bacteroidaceae; genus Prevotella. Next base: position 4,861 of record CAYSSU010000039.1, on the reverse strand, counting down.
ATACATCACATAAACCCCACTTGTTAAATAAAAAAAGAAAGAATGAAAGAAAACACGCCCCCAGCGTCAATCTTTCCTCTCTCCCTCAATCCCACGCCACTCACCTACCCCATCTCACTCACCTGCCAGTTGTTTCGCAAAACCGAAACAATGAAAGATAATATACACCCAACCATTATCACTTTTTGCATCAAATAATTCCCAGTTATTTAATTTTTCACAATATCAACCCACTTCTTCGTGTTTTTTTCTTTCGTCCAAAGAAAATCTAATCAGTTTTCCAGTTGATAACACCTATTTTAATCAGTTTTCCAGTCGGTAACTTTTTCACAATCAGTTTTCCAATAAATTAATTCTATCCTTTAATAAATCCCCCAATTAACAGTATTTAACCAACACCCACCCCCAGCGTCACCCAACCCCCCAAAAACCCATTTCATTTACGAATAAATGAAAGATAATACATCAGATAAAAACCCATTCAAGAAATAACACAAATAAATATAACAGAAAACAAACCAATCGCAGAATAAACACCAGATAACACAGGATAAAAACAAGATAAATATAAGAAAAAACAAGATAAATATAAGAAAAAACAAAAGAATCACAAGGTAATCACAAGGTAATTATAATAAAAGCCACCCCCAGCGCCAATCACAACCAATCCCATCCCCCACACAAACAATTAGAACATAAGTTCGCCTATCCAACCACTATGCCAGCAAACTGGCAAACGCTGTGGGTATCTTTTTCAATATATTAATTCAA
>CAYSSU010000039.1:0-3990 GCA_964433895.1 uncultured Prevotella sp. | reverse complement strand
ATCAGTGTGCTGATACGTCCATCATTAAAAATCGTCTCATATCAACTGTGGGTTTGTTAAAACCCTACCCACAGCGTTTATCTACCCCACCCAACATACTTCAAGCATCCAACACCAACCGAATGTGCAAACACATTCTCCAAACATCATCCAACTCTTTCAACTCATCAACCCCTGCTGCCGAATGTGCAAACACATTCTAATCACATTAAAATATATCATAACCCCAAACAAGGGCATTCTTTCACCCATTTTTTCTGTTATTACAAGCCCACTAGCTAATTATGTACAATCAATACTCATTGCTAGTGATGAGCGTGGGGGTAGCCGATAATCGCTGTGGTTTGTAGAATATATTAAGCCAGTCTTGGCGTCCTGAGTGTGACGGTGATTTATTAGATTGTCGCTGGGGCTATTGCCCCTATTTATTATATATATCTACACGCCCGAGCGGATAGATAGGATTAGAACATATGTTCGACACGTTCACAAAAGTAGAATATTCTAACCACACCCCCAGCGACACCCTCATCACAGACCAAAACCGACAACTCACTCTTGCAAACAAGAGTACTTACACATACAAAACAGCTTCAGTCAGTCTTAGTTTTGGTCACAAAGCTAATTTTTCTCTCTTTTTTCTTAGGTTATAAGGCGATCCCGCTTCAAAATGAAGTATATGTAAAGTATGGGGGTAGCTAATTATATATATATATAGGCAGTTAAAATCTGCGTATTTGTAGTATTTTACTCAATTCAAATGTGCGTATCTGGGATAAGTGCGTCTGGTACTGCGATGTAGGGATTATGTTTGTTTGATGATGACGCGGCGATAGCCGCTACTGTGGGTTGTTAGGCGCGATGGAGTTGGTCGATTGCGAAGCGTGGGGGTAACTAAAAACTCAATATATAAAACAGAAACCTAACTACGTTCTCACATACTGTTGGTGAACAAGAAACTATTAATTAGTTTGGAGAGAAACAACTATGAATGCACGACAATGCAGCGAAGTAAGGCCGTTCACATTCATAGGGGTAACCAATAATAAAAACTTTAGAGAGGTAAATTTATGATAAATATAAACAAAAAGTATCTTTTCCACATTAAAACTGTAAAAATAAAAAGAGTAACATTGGTTGTTATGACGTGCTTTTTTGCCTTTGTTGCTATCGGTCTTTTATCTTTTATAGTTTCCTCTGTATATGATGTGATAATAAATTTTAGTCCTTCAACTTTTATACTTGAGGGTATGATTCAGCTGATGACAGTTGTGTTTAGTCTATTTACATTGATACCACTTTTACTAGTGATTTACAAACTAAATAAACTTGCAAAGAGACAGTCTCATTTGATTAATCGGTTAATTAATAATAACACAGACACAGATACTGTAACCATAATACATGTTTCTCCAGTCAGCTCGAGAGATGGTAACCCGTACAGATATATTACAGCACAAGTAAGACATAGTGATTTATCTGTTGTCAGGTATAGAACTAATTATCGAGACGCTATATTTTTAATTCCGGGGAATCAAGTAGAGATAGAATATTTGAAGAATTATGAAAGAATCATATCTACTCAATTTACTGAGACGTATAAAGATTATGGTTATTTGGGGACAACGCGGCGATAGCCGCTGCTGTGGGTTGTTAGGCGCGATGGAGTTGGTCGCTTGCGAAGCGTGGGGGTAATTTATTGATACAAAATTTTAATAGGAAAGGAGTTTTTATAAATGAAAACTAAAACCAAATGTAAATTAGGCTTTTCGTTCATCAACAAGAAAAGAACTATTACACAAAGATGATTCTCACATACTAATTATGAAACTATTTATGACGATTAAAAGGAGGTATGTATGGAGATTACTATAGACAGATTAAAACACAGTCTTGCGGTTGCAAGAAAAATGAAAGAGATAACTTTGCTAAATTTTAAAAGATCTGAATGTGACCCTGAAGACGCTTTTACCTTAGGGCTAGTTCATGACTTAGGGTATGAGTTTGTATCAAAACAAGATGAACACGCCAATAAAGGCGGACTTATTTTGAAGATGCAAGGATACAAATATTGGAAAGAGGTGTATTATCACGGTGCTTTGCAAACCAATGGCTATAAGTCGCATTTGCTTGACCTGCTTAATTATGCGGATTTAACAACTGGCCCTACAGGAGAGTATTTAACTATAGAAGAAAGGATCGCTGATATAGCTATCAGGTATGGAAAAGGATCAAAACAAGAGGTTGAAGCTAAAAAGCTAGCGGATCAACTAAATATTGAAAGTTTTAGCCACTGACCAAAATCAGTGGCTTTTTTATGTCGAATTCGATAGGCTTAAAATTTTCACTGTTCTACCCCTTATATAACAGATAGTGTCAATGTAACAGGTAGTGTGTTACATTTGTAGTTACAGGTGTTAGATTAGCAAAGACAAAGCTATTGCCCCTAGGCCAATTATTACAAACAACAATCCTAGTTTCAAAGGTCCACTGTTATCACTAACATATATCTTAGGATTGTCTTTGTGAACATAAATATCAACAGTATCCCCAACTCTCATATCTTCTGAATAAAAATCAAGAATAACTCTGATATCTTGTCCCATGACTGTGTAAAAAATATAAGCATTATTAGCTTTAGTTTTGGACTTTGATATTTTAGATATGGTTGCTGTTATTTTAATTCCTTCTGCTCGAAGTTTATTAAGCTTATCTGAATAAGTTCTTATAACATAAATCCCAAGTACAAAAAACGTAAGTCCAATAATCGAAAACAAAACATTGTCCATATAGCTACTCCTTTCTTTTTATATATACATAGTATGTATGAACTAAAGATAATTTCAGATTCACATTGAGAGACCTTTTCGTTAATACCAACAAAATGGTTTGTATACAACAACCCAGCGACTACCCACCACCCACCACAACTAGGTTTTCCCCAGAAGAACCCCCTCTTTCTAACATACTAAGTATAGCTGGACAAAGTTCAGAGAAGAAAACTAGAAAAGTAAAAATAAGAAATAAAGCTAGAAAGAACAAAAGAGAAGGGGTATTAGATATGGCAAATAGAAACTTAAATAAAGCAAAAAAAGCTAAGAATGATTCCTTTTATACTTTGCTTGTTGATATTGAAAACGAGCTTAAGCACTATAAGAATCATTTTAAGGATAAGGTGGTATTCTGTAATTGTGATGATCCGGGGTATAGTAATTTTTGGAGGTTCTTTGCACTAAAGTTTGAAGATTATGGACTGAAGAAATTGATTGCTACCCACTATAAAGAGGGAGAACAATCTTATGAGATGACACTTGATAGAGATGAGAGTGGGTGTGTGAACGACTACGGCTTTGATAAAAACGGAATTCCTCAAGGCAAAATCGAACATCTAAAAGGTGATGGTGATTTCAGGAGTGATGAATGCGTGGAACTGCTAAAAGAGTGTGATATTGTAGTCACGAATCCACCATTTAGTTTACTCAGAGAATATATAGCTCTCTTGATGCATTGGAAAAAAGAGTTCCTGTTTATAGGAAATCAAAATGCAATAACTTATAAAGAAGTGTTTCCATTGTTAAAAGAAAACAAGATGTGGGTTGGTTGGAATTATGGCAGTATGGAATTTCAAGTCCCCGAGAATTATGATGCCAAATCGGTGTACATCAAAGATGATGGGAAGAAGTATCAGAAACTTGGCAATATAACATGGTTCACAAATCTTGATCATTCAAAACGTCACGAAGATCAAATTCTCTTTCAAAAGCATTGTGGCAATGAAGATAAGTATCCGAAATATGACAACTACGATGCGATTGAAGTGTCACGGGTGAAGAATATCCCAATGGATTATGATGGGGTGATGGGAGTTCCCATTACTTTTATGAATAATTTCAATCCGGAGCAGTTTGAAATTATCGGGGCAACAGAAAGTGAGGGAAAAGGTTTTTCAAACGGACTGTGGTTTGAAGAAAGTAAAGTTTCACAGCCTTT
>CAYSSU010000038.1:0-32218 GCA_964433895.1 uncultured Prevotella sp. | reverse complement strand
ACTTAATCATTTACAGTGAAACATAAAAATACGCCGACTAATGAATAATAGAACGAAAGTTTTTTTAATTTTCTCTCTGATTCAGACATTATGTTTTTTGCAAAACAGGCTATATTCACTCTATTATGTATTGAAACGTCGTGCATTATGTACTGAAACACAATGCAATTCAGCCTATTTGGGAAATCAGGTGAACGTTCATCTCCATTCACAGTAAATAACATTATATCAACACATTACGGTGAAACAGCATTCAAAAATTTTTTATTTTATTTCCTCTTCTTTCTGATTATTCAGGAAGTCACGTGGTGACATACCAAACTTCTTGCGGAAACATTTGCCAAAATAGCTTACATCGCTGAATCCTGACTGATAGGCTATATCAGAAATATTCATATTGCTATGCTTAAGCAATTCCACGGCATGATTCAGTTTATAGTTTTTCACGAAATCAATCGGAGTTTCATCCGTAATACCTTTCACCTTCTTGAAAAAAGCACTACGACTCATTCCCAGTTTCTTTGCTATCATCTCTATTTCAAAATCCACATTAGACAAGTTGTCCTCTATTATACTGTTCATGTCGTCAATGAACTTCTTGTCCTGCTGCTCCATATTGAACTTGCGCTTATATTCGGCAAGTTTTGTCTGTACATAGACATCATTCTTCAACTTTATTTGATAGCTTACATATCTGAATGTATAATAAGAAACCAATAGGAACACAAGTATATATAGAAGGTATGCCCACCACGTAGCCCACCATGGCGGAAGAATGGTGACCGTCATCTGACACCCGCTGTGATAACCGGGAGCAGAAGTATCCATTGTCTCAACGGAAAAAGTGTATTTGCCGGGAGGCACATTGGTGTATGATGCCACACGACCTGAACCTACATAATGCCAATCACGGTCATAACCTTCCAGACGATAGCGGTAAATCACCCGCTTGGCATTGTTGAAATTAAGTGCGGCATATTCCAATGTAAACATAGACTGAGAATATTTCAGTTCTATATGATCTGTATAAATTATCGAGTTTTTCAGAATAGGTTCGCTCATAAAACTACGTATATCCTGATTATTCACCTCTCCACCCACTATATAAACAGGATAATGCCTGTGTACAATACGCAACTGTTCCGGACGAAAGGCTATGATGCCCTCTTTGCAGCCCAGCCAAATCTCCCCATTCTGATTATACAATGAAGACATTTCTTCCATGCGCACCTTAGGAAAACCGTCAGAACGGTCAAAGTTCCATACATTGCCTGAAGCCGGAGCATAACACGACAAGCCGTCTGAATTCGCCAGCCACAGTCGACCGCTGTTATCTTCCACCACCGAAATTATAACATCATTCTGCAGACCCTCTTTCACGCCAAACGGTTGCAGGACAGGTTGGTTAATATCATTGTCAAAGTCTGTGAGCTTGCACAATCCGCCACCAAAAGCACATATCCAGATATTACGTGAGTGGTCTCTATACATCGCATACACATCACTGTTTGCCATAGTGTTCACCTCTGTCATGCGATAAGTCTCAAGTTTCAGGCTTTTTATATTCCTGAAATCTGTATTCAGCGACATCAGTCCGTCTATCGTACCTACCCACAGCTTGCCATGAACATCTTCTACCATATTGCGCACCTCCATATACAGTCCGTATCCCGGATAACGCATACCATGATACTTATGGTAGAATTCAGTCTTTCCGTTTTTCTCAGTAAGCAAGTTCAGACCACCGTCAAGAGTTCCCACCCAGAAGTGACGGTGAGAATCTATATACGTCATGTACACATTGTTTCCGCTTATAGACCCCGGAACTTTGTCATTATGCCGGAAATGCCGAAAATCATAACCTCCCGGCTTAGAGTTGTCAGGAACAGCCTTAACAAGTCCGTCACCCTTGGTAGACAACCACAGCACGCCTCCGCTGCCCTGCATCATATAATATACACTTCCTATTCCGTATGTGGTATAGTCATAATTGCGTTTCACATTTCCATGACTGTCAAGAACATACAGATTGCGCCCACGTGTGCCTACCCATATATCGCCATTGCGTAACTGGAATATAGACCTTACGCCATCGTCCTTAAGAAGCGGTAATGAAATAAGTCTGAACTTTGTCTGCGGAAAAGTAATTTTATAAATTCCATAGTCTGTAGATGTAAGCCACAGCACTCCGTCCCTATCCATATTCATGCTGAAGAAACGCGAGTCCTGCTTTTCATCAGAAAATTCAGGACGGCGCGCAATATTCTCGCTCTCCATAGTGCGTGGATTTATATACACAGCCTCTCCTGCCTCTGACAAAAAGAAATATCCATGATGAGCGGTGGCTATGAACTGGGAATTTGTTATTTTCTTGGAAATGGAAAGCGGATAGTCTCTGCTGAATCCGGTTTTAAAATTACGGCATGTCAAAGCAGTGCCGCCGGCATTCACTTTCCATACGAAACCACCGGCAGAATAAAAAGTCAACACTGCAGCAGACTTCTCTGCAAAATATTTCTGCCAATATTTCAGAGCAGTCTCAGATGACTTTCCCGGCATCGCCTTGCGCAACTTAACAGAAAAAATCTGGAAATCCTTACCCACATAACTTACACGTGAGCCTCCCAAAGATGTATTGGAAATTTGAGTTACATTACTGTTCAGTTGATAATTCAATCTGTTAACATACCTATCGGCATTTACCAGTTTGTCTATCTTTATACTTCCATCAGGGGCTGTAGAAGCCAGAAGAAGGTCTTTATCTTTCGTAAGCAGCAGCACCTTGCCATGACCGTCTGTCTGTATCTTGATAATCTGGATATTACGGGAATAAGGCTTCAGTTCATCACACACATCCTCAAAACGTTCAGTCCGCTTATAGAACACCGACAGTTTCCAGTCCAGAGTCTTTATCCAAAGGTTTCCTTCACCGTCTTCAACAACAGACTCCACCTTTCTTGGAGGCTGGTCTGAGGCTATTACAAATGAAGTAATGAAATTCTCAAAGTGACACCCGTCAAACCTTGATAGTCCATGCCACGTTCCAAACCATAGGAAACCGTCTTTTGACTTTAACGAGCAGTAGACTATATTATGTGGCAATCCTTCTTGTTCATCATAGTGAGATACGAGAAAATCAGAACGCCATGACACAGTTGTCTGACGTTGCAAAACATTCACAGAAGACTGCTTTGCAAAACCTGCCATGATAATCAGCAGAAGACAACATATCAACATCAACCTTTTCATATCGCGGTCAAAGGTACAAAATTTATTTCATAACCCCAAAATCTGCCTGCTGCTGTTCTACTTCTTTCAGTATACGGGCTTTCTGCTCGGGAGTAAGACTTTCTTCTTTTCCCGGCACAGAAGACTTTATGGCTTTCTGATTCTGCAATGATGCTGACTTGCAATATATTCCATCAATGAACTGCCCTTTATATGGAACACTACTGAACTCCAAATCTGCCGAAACAGGTGCATGCGTACCGGGGAACTGCACCTCGGCATGAACTTTAATCTTGCCTGCCCTGCGGGTACTCCGCACAAGAACAGGAGCAGAGCCCCACTCCACTGCACGCGGATTGGCATTTATATAAGCATCACCTATTATCTCTCCCTCTCCTTCAACTGTGAATACAATATTCTCTTTGGCAAGTCTGCGCACGTTGCCACTATCATCGGTAACCTCACACACTACTACTATGAAATCACTACCGTCGGCAACAAGACTCTGTCCCATCTCCCCGACGCCCAACTTCAATTTGGTACTGCGCCGTGAAGGCATCTTCTTTTCACTGCACACCACCTTTCCACCGATAATGCCTTCTGCTAGCATGTTCACTTTCTGCCAGTTTTTTCCGGTATAGCTGTAATTGCGGGCTTCCCAGAAATTCCATACGCCCTTGAACACCACAGGAGCATTATAATCAGAAATATGCTTCACAGGCAATGTCCAAGATTTCGCTCCGTCATAAATGCTCAACCTCACGGAATCACAATTTGAGAACACCACAACATCACTGTCAGAGAACTGTGTCATCTCATGTGCCACATAAACCATAGGTCCATACAGAGCCGCATTTTTTTGGGCAGCAAACATCCATGCCGCATATTTAGACTGGCGGAAAGCATCATAGTCTCCACCCCAGTAAGGGTCAGGATGATAACCGCGCTGATGATCGAAAGGATGCCACTGGGCACCGCCAATGAACTGTCCCGTGGTTCTGTACATATCTTTTGTGGTTTCTGCAAGCGACAGAGCCTGCATCAGCTGCGGACGCTCACCCCATGAACGACTTGCACGATTCAGATTATTGTGGGCGTACCAGTCGTCTACATATTCACCAAACTCACGGGTGAAAATACACTGTGAAGGGCGGTCAGCCTTTTCATCATCACCGGGCCATCCGTACACCACGTCATAATGCTCTCTCACGCCTGCAGAATTCACGTCTGCCGCTGCTGCAGGGCGGTAAGGATAAGGATATTCATCTTTCGTAATCTGCAGTGACTTCAAAGCAAAGTCCTCTGGAAAGCGTGTCTCGTTCAATATCGGTTCCCACATAAGCACAGAGGGATGATTGCGGTCACGCCGTATAATGTCACGCGTATTCTGAAGCACGCGTTCTTCAAATATCTTCTCGTTCTTGTTCCAGTACTGCCACCCCGGAGTAGCCACAATAATGAATATTCCCAGTTCATCACACGCGTCCATAAAGGCTGGGTCCTGCGGATAATGGGCGGTACGGATAATATTAAACCCACATTGTTTCAGCCGCAGCACATCACGCCATTGCTGGGAATTGGGAACAGCATTGCCTACATAAACAAAGTCCTGATGACGGTTGGCACCTACAAACTGGCGATAACGACTGCCGTTAAGCCAGAAACCTTCTTTGCCACGGAAGTCTATAGACCTGATACCCACTTTGGTCATACCTCCGTCTACGGTCTTTCCACCTTTCTTCAAGCGGGTAACCAGTCTGTATAAATATGGAGTCTCCGGTGACCAGAGATGCGGATACTTAACCATTATCTGCTGCTTCACGGTTTCTCTGCTGCCGGCAGCCAGCGTCAACTTACTTGTCTTTCTGCCAATGACTTTTCCATCAGCATCAATCAGGGTATTCTCCATCACATAGGCTGCGCTTCCGCCATTGCCTTTCCGTCTCTCCACTTCCACATTCACAAACACACCGGCACTTCTCGCTGATATGTTGGCATAATGCACAAATATTCCTCCTCCGGCAGTTTCTCCTGCCTGAATTGCATCCGTTATGTGAGCATCAGCCTTGGCTATCAGCCACACATCACGGTAGACACCTCCATGATAGCAGAAATCCAGGGCATACTGTGGTTTACCTGGAGGATAACTCTTATCATCAGAATTATCAGCCTTAACGGCTATCACGCAGGTATCTCCCATGTGCATACCGTCAAGACTTACCGATATCGGCAAATAACCACCATAATGACGATTTACGAGCCTGCCGTTCAAGTATATTTCCTGCTTGCCCATTATAGCCTCAAAATAAATCTCAGCATAATCGGCAGGCACCACAAAGCGCTTGCGATACCAGGCAATGCCCTGATAGTTGCGCCCGCCGCTAGCCTCCGCCGGTTCCAGTTTCACCGTATGGGGCGTGGAAACCGTTTCCCATCCGGAATCATTGAAATTCTCTCTTCCTGCACCTGCAGCATCGCCAAGATGAAATCGCCAGCCGGAATTGAAGTTCCACACCTGTCTGTCCTGATTGTCTATCGGAAACAGTCCGGCTACTGAAATTTCCTGCTGGGCATAGAAAGAGCCACAGCAGAATAATATTGAGAATAAAAGAAATAACTTTCTCATAGAAATTACCAGTTATCAGTTCTGAAAGAGCTCACAGGCAATCCGTCGTGCATAAGGTCGCCCTTCACCCAGTTTTTAAAAGCATATCTCACAGCCACGGGATGTTTCACATCCTCACTTTTCACGTAAACCCTATTGCGGCTTATCCATGCTTTGGCAGGATGAAACACACGGTCTTCTCCGGCAACCTCAAACAAACTGCTTTCAGGAGAGTTATTGAAATATACCCATTCCTTACTGCGTTCAAAAGCCACAATGGCGGTATCATTCTTGAATTCCGTACTGCCATATACAGCAAAGTCCGGCAGTCCCTTCATTTTATAAGTATCGCTTAACGCAAGGAGAGCCAGCCGCTGTCCTGCTTCACGTTTTTTTCTGGGATGAATGCCATATTCCAATCCCGCATCCATAAGCACTGCCATACGGGCATCGGGAATCATCTTCTCTGCCTTCATCTGCTGTTCTCTCAGCAGAGCACTGTTATAGTCCCATCCTATAAGACTGTAATCGTAAGGAGCTATCTGACAATAGTAGAACGGGAAACTGCCTTGTTTCCATTCTTTGCGCCAGCCATTTATCATTGCGGAAAACAAGTCAGCATAATTGCCACTTCTGTTCACATTGTCTTCACCCTGATACCAGATTGCGCCACGTATCTTGAGCCCGACAAGAGGATGAAGCATACCGTTATACAGAGCTGAGGGACAACGCTGTTGCAGAGTATTAACGTCATTCCGGTCTATATGCTGCTTCACTGATGGAAAAGCCTTAAGCCAGTCGCTCTGCATCCATGCCTCACAGGCACTGCCGCCCCATGCCGTAACGACAAGTCCCACGGGGACTTTAAGGACACTGCGCAATTGCTTTCCAAAATAATAAGCTGTGGCACTGAAGTTGCGCACAGAGGCAGCATCTGCCGTCTGCCACTGTCCCGACAATGTATCTACAGCCTGAAGGGTGGCATTGCGTTTCACCGTAAACAGACGGAGTTCTCCGTCACAGGCATTCATCAGTTCCTCCGTGGCACCTTCCACCGGCTGAGCCTTGAATCCCTTCATGGGCATTTCCATATTAGACTGACCACTGCACAACCACACCTCACCAATGAGGATATTGTCGAGCCGCGTCTCCTGCCCGTCATCAAAAGAAATATAATAAGGTCCGCCGGCAGCAGGACTTTTAACCTTCAACTGCCACTTGCCGCTGCCGTCAGCCTTTATCTTATATGTATGTCCATTCCATGAAGTCTTCACCTTTATCTGTTTTCCGGCATCACTGCTGCCCCAGAGATTACACTCAGTCTGCTGCTGCATCACCATACCGTTGCCGAATATCTTAGGCAACGTAACCTTGGAATATGCGCCCATGCCTGCCAGCAGAAGCACTGCACTTAAAATAAATCTGTTTCTCATTTTTATTTTATCTTTTAATATTTCAACTTCAATGGTCCCAGCAGTCCCGAAGGCAACAGACCGGTCTCTTTCATGCGGTATCGGGCATTTGTCCAGATTCCTTCAAACGGCGGTTGTCCGCTTTCTGCTCCCAGCAGAGCATTCCGCCATGTGTTCACCACTACGATTTGCAGATTGTTGCGCCCCCTTTTCAGGGCTTCAGTCACGTCAACCTCGTATGGGGCTGTCCATGCCGTACCGCAATCTATGCCGTTCACATACACATGAGCCATGTCGCACACCCTGCCCAAATTCAGCATCACGCGTCCCTGCTTCTTCTGCCGGAACGTAAACGCCGAAGTATAAGTCATGGTGCCACTGTAATATTTTATTTCAGGCTCATCGCTCTGAGAGAAATCACATAAAGTTCCGAGTTTTATTTTCCTACCTGTTGAACAGAATTCAACAGTCCAATCAGTATTACCTGTTTCTCTTTCATTGACAAGATGTTCCACAGTTACTTCGGGCTGCACATCAGAAAGCAGTTCGGCAAATACCGAACCGTATGGAGGCAAAGTAATGCCCACCTCTGTGCGACTGCCTTTAACGGCAACGGAATCAGGAACAAACCTTCTGTTGTTCACCGCATCGAAAAGCACTACTTTCTTATAATCAGCATTTCGGAAAGAGGCGGTAAACCTGCGCTCACGGTTTTCCTGATTAGACAAGAAATAAATATCTCCGCGCTTACCGTCATCACGGTGGGCAAATGCAATACCCTCAGGCAGAACAGCATCTGCCTCTATATTATATTCAGAGAAATCACCTTTAGTGTAAGGTCGGTCTATTACCACCACACCGGCTTCACGGCATTCGGCTATAACCTTTTTCACCTCATGAGAATATCCCCTGAAAGAAGGATTCATCTTTGTACAGCCCGGAAGTACAAGAACTCTGTAACTTATTCCGCCCGGCATCACAATACGTCCGTTTTCTATCTTTGCCACATTCAGTAGCGCGTCACGGTTCATAGAGTCATAATGGTAACCGTGCAGAGCATTCATCCAATCTTTAAGGTCAAGAATTCCTGCAGAATGTCTCACCCCCACAGGGCTCTCAGTCATAGGCTGCCCCACATTGGTAAGCCGCAGCCGTTCACTTTCCATACGATTTTTGCCAAATAATCCAGGCAATATATCTGCAATCCTGTCGGGCGTAAAGGCACGGCACGGCATCTCCTCTCCCGTGAACACAGCTATGTCAACTACCGGAGTACCCTTCTGCAGCATCTGCTGGCATCTGCCCACATAGTCAACAAAAGCCCCCGACTCTCCATACCAAGTGTTGTCACGCTGAAAAAACAGTCCTATACCGTCAAGAGTCATGCCCGGTCGGCGATTCAGCCACGGATTATGAACGTCTACATGAAAAAAGAGTTTGTTCATTCCCAAAGCAAACTGCCGGTCGAGTAGCGGTTTAAGCATTGCCGGAGTCTCGTTCCACACTCCGCGAACCTCGGTGAACCCTTCTGCCTGAATGATGTTTTTGCCATACAGATGGGCTCCGCTTATGGCATCGAGCATGTCATTAGGTTTATCGTGAGTAGGCGAATTCAGCCAAAACTCTCCCATCGGGAGGTCTGCAGTCTTGTAATGTTCCAGTCCGTCAGCCACAAAGGTAGGAGCTATGCTCTCTTCAGACAATAGTTTGCCATACTGATGAGCCAAGTCGCGCACACGAGCAAAGAACACGTCATTAACCAAGTCGTTTACCGTGTTGCGTACATCAAGAAGCACCTGTTCGCTCTTCTCCGGACTTGCAACAGGTACACCTGCATAAAGAAGCATATACGGCAGCAAATCATATCCACGCCTTCTTTTAAACTCTGCCGCAAAGTCATGTCCCCAGTTCTGTGTGCCACACTCCCAAGAATCCACATGAAGATATTTGATAACCGAAGAGTGCGGACGGTTTAGAAATTTACGGTACCAGCCATCGAAAAGCTTATCTACGGCAGAAGGATTGAACTTGTCTGTTTCCAATCCTTTTCCTCCTCCGGCAGTGGCATTCTGTTGTCCGGTAGAAGTGTGTCCGAAACGAAATATGCGGTATTTCCTGCCGCCCCTGATATTGGGAGCTACTACCTTATCGCCAGCCAACTGCAGTTTTATGATTCCGGCGGGAGATATACAGTCTGATGCCCTGAGGTCATCACCGGTTGCCCCGGCAATTCTCCACGAAGCTCCCGACTTTCCTTCCCACTGATTTATTTTAGGTTCACCCGAAAGAACTATATCCTTGATTTTAAGAGTAGGAGTCCATTTTGCCGGATCCAAATCTTCTGCTCCCGGCTCAGTTCCTTCAGGAGTCCACTCAAAACGGAAGTAACGTGCCGTGGTAGAGGGAATAGAATAAGTGAAGGCAGGACCTGTGCTCTGCCATCCCTGACGGCAGGGAACAAGTTGTTTCACAATACGGAAAGTAACTCCGTCATCAGAAGCCATAATGCGTATGCGCTGGCTCTGTATATTGTTTCCCGAAGGGATTATCTGTATAGAACGGATGGTATGTATTCTGCCCATGTCACAGAGTTTACTTTCTGCCTCACGGGTGCGCCATTCACCAACATTATATTTATAATCTGTATTGCCGTCATAAGGCACGGCACAGCACACTATATCCTCATAATATCCCATGAAAGCCTCAGGGCGGCGCAATGACATATTTCGGATGTCTTCAGCCGTAACCACGGTATCTGTCCACACCACTTTCTGCATGGATTCTTCCGGAGTTATGGATGGATGTCCGGCAAGTGCAAAACCGTCACATATATGTATGCCCATTTCCAGATTCAGCGAATCTGCCTGACTTAAAGCATAGTCCACCATATTCCAGAACTCAGGTGACAACTGCTGCGCCTTACCGCCATATTCAGGACGTTCACCGGTGCCACGTATGGGCATAAGGTAACAGCCGCCCAGTCCGATATTCTTCATCCCCGTAAGATCGGCATGTATGCCCTCCTTGCTCACAGCCCCATACATCCAGTACCAGAAAGTAAACGGTCTGCCATTGTCTGCCCCAAAGACTGCAACGGCAGACAGGAGCACGCTTATAACTATGAAAACAGTCTTTTTCATTCAAACTTCAAAGTGAAATTAATGCTCTGAGATTCTCCCATTTCCCATTTTGGCTGTGCCGACGGTCCGTTGAGGTCGGTGGCATTCACCTTGTTGCGCACAGCCGGAATTACTTTCAGAATGGAAAGCCCTGTCTGCGGCAATTCATACAGAATGTGGTCTCTACCGTCACGCGACTGGTAAACTCCTACGTAATTATTGCTATCGCCATTCCACAAGTATATCTTTCCTTCGGCAGTATTCAACTGCATCCGGTCTACGTCGGCAAAATAGCCCTTGAACTCCGGATAGTCCCATGACTCTCCGGGTATAGGGTCATTATAATCATTCTGCCAGCAACCATACTGCGGTCCCTGAAGTCTGTTCTGCCACACGCGGTAAGGACCGTTTCCTATCCATCGCTTGCTCTTCACCAGCGTTTCGGGATAATCAAAGGCTATGCCCATGAGGTCTACCACACCACCAAAATGGTAGTGGGCATCTATATTCACCCTACCGTCTGTCGTGAAAGTCCATTTCACTTCGTCAAGAGAACCGTGCAGGTAACTTGCCGTGAGCACGTTGCCATCAGTCTTGAAACCGCCGAATGTGCACTGGTCAGCATATAGTGTATATTGGGTTTTCTTCTTCTCAGCATCCTTGTCATCATGATTGTAGAACTGGTCGAAAGAACGGTCACTGCGGCGTGCAGCCACAAAGCGCGGACCATTGTCAAGTGAAATATCACGCGAACCTTTCTTCACGGCTTTCAGTAAACCTGTATGCTTTGAGAATATATATCTGCATCCGGCAGATGTCACCGTCAGCATTTCATTGTCTTCAGAGATATTCATTGCCTTGTCTTGAGATTTGGCTGCACAATCTGTGCGTTTTGCCAGTCGGCGGCACCATGTGAATATTTCATTGCCGTTGCCGTCAACAGCCTTTACCTGCAGAGCATCGCTGCCCTCTGGAGCCTCAGGCAGAGCTATCTCCACCTCACAGCCCGGCTCTCCCTTCACCTTTGGCTTTGCCAGCAGCAACGTCGTTGCTGCATACTTTGCGCCACCCTCGAGAGGAGGCATTCTGAGATACGCACATTCCAAATGCACGGTACTCAGATTAAGGAAGTTATAATGATTTTTTATGATTAATTTTCCGTCGACATAATTTATCTCCACAGGACTCCACACCTGCTTAATGGTGTAATAAGAGCCTTCACGTTCAAAGTGCGGCCCCACGATACCATCAGCACCGAAGTTACCCATACAATCCACAATGCAACCCTTGTCTGTTCTAACAACGCCCTCATCAGCCAAGTCCCAAAGGAAACCTCCGGCACAACGCGGATTAGCCATCATCATGTCCCAGTAATCCTTCAAGCCGGCACCATGACCTCCGTCATAAAGTCCGTGTAGAAATTCCGTAGGCATGAATATCTCTTTCTGCCTCATGTATTCCTGAGTTTCGCCCCATGAACGGTAATGCTTTGTTTCAAATCCGTTGCGGTTGGCCCACGGATAGAGCACCACACGCTTCTGAATATCCCAACGTGCAAATTCAGGTTCCAGTTCATAGTTGAATCCGCCCTCATTGCCATTGCTCCAGAATATAATAGAAGGATGATTCACATCACGCGTCACCATCTCCTTAACCAGTTTCTGCCCCACCACAGTTTCGTGCGCCCAGTGCCATCCACTCAGTTCACTCTCTACATAGAGTCCAAGCGAGTCGCAGGCATCTAGAAATTCAGGGTCGGCAGGATAATGAGAAAGTCTCACGGCATTCATGTTCATCGACTTTATCAGTTTCACGTCCTCTATGTTCTTTGCCTCAGACAGCGTACGTCCGCTCTCAGGACGGAAAGAATGACGGTTCACGCCCTTGAAAATCACCTTTCTGCCATTGATGTAAACTCCGTCTGAAGCACGGTATTCGATAGTACGGAAGCCGAATTTTTGTTTTTCACGATGCACAATTCTACCTCTGCCGTCAGACAATGTGAACACGGCGGTGTACATATTCGGAGTTTCAGCCGTCCACAACTTCGGTTTGTCAGTCATAAAGTCTATATCTGCCTCATCCCCATGCACATGAGTTTCAGCCGAAGCCACGCGTCTGCCTGTCGCATTGATTATATCCACGTTCACTTTATAGCCGTCCATAGCACGATTCAAGAAGCATTGCGCTTTGAATCTACCCGTCATACCGGCATCCACAGCCACACGGCTGATATTGAGTGATGGTTTACTAACTATGAACACAGGGCGTATTATACCACCGAAATTCCAATAATCGGCACGTCGTTCAGCCATGTTAACCTGTGAGTTTTCACTCTCCTTATCCACCTTCACCTCAAGCAGGTTTTTCTTCTTGCCGAAGTTTATGCGGTCGCTCACGTCGAAACTGAACCGATAGAAGCCACCCTGATGACTGCCCGCGCCTGCCTTGCGCCCATTAATGGTAACGTGGGCATCTGTCATCACAGCCTCGAACACCAGTTCTATCTGCCGTCCTCTCCATGCCTCAGGCAGCGAAAAAGAATATTTGTATTGTCCTGTTTCCTTGGCTATGCCGGCAGGATTGGCTATGCCATAGAATCTCATACCGTACTGATAATTGCCGAATCCCTGAAGTTCCCAGCATGATGGCACGCCAATAGTGCTCCACTTGCCACTGTTCATGCCGTCACTGCACATAAAGTCCCATTTCACCATGTCGTCACACCCGTGTCCGCTCAGGTATTGCCGTTGTGTATCTGCAGACTGGCAATGCGCTGCAAGAGCCACAAGCGACAGGAAAAACGCAAAAATCGTATGTTTCATTTCTCTTTTTTATTACAAGACGGATAAACTTTGATTTTGTCCATAGTCAAAGCCCGAATATTAATAGCTGCAAGTCCCAAAACTTCAGCGATGCAAACGAAACTTAAGCTGATAATGTCTGTTTTTGTCTATGCTGTATTTCTTAAGCACACCCGGACCACACGAACTGTTGCCCAATCCCATCACACGGCAGTCTATGTTCAGCATGGTGTAATTACCCTCTCTTAGCTGATAATCATATTTTGCGCCAGCTATGTCCTGAGGCGTATAGTGAAGAGCCGAGAAACTAAAACTGTTGTCCATAGCCTCTATGCAGATACACTTGCCTCTGCCGTCGGCAAGCCGCACCACGGAGCAGTCTTCATGATTGCCATTGTCCTGAGGACGAGGATAATGAGTGTACTGTCCGCTCACCTCACCTTTCCACAGTCCTATAAGGGCAGCCTGCCTGCGGTCGGGATAACTGTCCCACGGACCTCTGCCATACCACTCCACATGCTCATAACTGCGAGGCAGAGCCAATGTTACACCCAGCCGGGGTAATTCAGGCAGAGTGCCGGAGAAAGAGAAATCAAAGGTATATGCCACATACTCCACCCCCTTCACGGTTTCCCGTTCAGTATGGCTTTTCACTATTATCTTGCCTTCTGGATAACGGTATTCAGTAACATCAACCGACACTTTTACAACCACCGGAGAATCAAGTTTGCAATTCTTCCATTCCTTGGCAAGCCAGTTGCCGAAGCCACGGTCGTTATCTGTGGGAGCCCTGTAAAACTGCGGTGTAAACACCGGTTCGTCAATCCCTATACGGCGTTCTTTCACCATGGCTGCAGACAATGCGCTGCCTGCCTTAATCATATTATCATTCAAAGCAATCTGCTGAGCAACCACAGTGTCTCCGACAGCAGAAAGCACCGTGAGATTAAGGCGTGCATCCTTGTTGGAATCAAACTTATATTCATTTGCATTTGCCACAATGGCACTATCGTCAGGCATAACATTCTTCAAATCCATAACGCCATGTCTGCCTGCATCACCATTCTGAAACACACGGTAACAGCATTTATAGTTGCCCAGAGAAAGATGCGAACCGCGGTTTATCACCCATATATCACTGCCGTGCCTGACAAACTGCACCGGAGAATAAACATATTTCACTTCCTGATACTTGGAATTCAGCGTGCGGTCGGCAAACACAATGCCGTTCAGGCAGAAAGCACCAGAAGAAGGCTTGTCGCCAAAAGCTCCGCCATACAACCACGCACCCTTGCCATCCTTAACTTGCCATATAGCCTGGTCCACCCAGTCCCACACAAAGCCTCCCAACATACGGGGATTGCTGTATATCTCGTCCCAATAATCCTTGAAATTTCCCATTGCATTGCCCATTGCATGAGCATACTCACTGGTAAGCACTGGACGACTGTCATTGGTTCTGCCGGCAATGTCAAGCAGATGTTCCCAACGGGCATTTTCCGGTCTTTCAACATCAGAACCCGGAGCAACACCGGGATTCAGATACGTCTGTTTCACCCGTGGATAAAAGCGACTTATCACATCCACGCACTCAGGGTCGTTGTCTACTCCCTGAGCACCCTCATAATGCACAGGGCGCGTGGGGTCGAAAGTATGCAGAAATCCTGCCATGGACGTATGGTTGGCTCCGAATCCGCTTTCATTACCCAGACTCCACAATATCACGCAGGCATGATTCTTGTCACGCTCAGCCATTCTTATCACCCGGTCCATAAACGCCCCGTTCCAATCGGGGTCTGAAGTCAGGATACCTCTCAGTCCATGAGTTTCGCAATCAGCCTCATCCATGACATACATTCCCATGCTGTCGCATAATTCATACCAGCGAGGATGATTGGGATAATGACTTGTACGCACAGCATTGACGTTAGCCTGTTTCATCAGCCGCAAATCCTTCAGCATCAGCGACTCGCTCATCACATGCCCCGCCTTGGGGTCGTGCTCATGGCGGTTTACACCACGCAGACGCACCTGCTTTCCGTTTACGAGCAGCATTCCACCATTTATTTTAATCTCCCTGAATCCCACTTTCTGCCGTGCCTGCTGAACTATGTTACCCACAGAGTCCTTCACCTGCATGGTGAGAGTGTACAGATTTGGAGTTTCAGCCGTCCACAACAGCGGACTGTTCATCTTTATTTCCATACGGGCAAACTTTCTGCCGCCACGCTGAGGAAACCATTCATTCATCAGTGCTGCCTTGTGCGAAAGATTAAGTACAGGCACAGCATCTTCTGTCGCTGAGCCCACCACTCTGCACTGGGCATCGGTAAGTACGGCACACACCTTATAACCTTCGCCAGTTTCACTGTCCGATGCCTGCAAAGCAGGATTTATCTGCAATGACCATTCACTGTATCCGCCATTCTCAGCCACAGTGCGCACGGCAAAGTCGCGAAGCCTGACATCGGGGACATGATAAACCAGCACATCGCGCTGAATGCCGCCCAACCGCCAGAAGTCCTGGTCTTCAAGATAACTGCCGTCGCTATATTTATACACCTCTACAGCTATCTCGTTGTTTCCTGCTTTTATATATGGTGTTATATTAAATTCTGAAGGTTCGTATGACCCCTGACTATATCCCACTTTCACTCCGTTTATCCATACATAGAAGGCACTCTGCACTCCTTCAAAACGCAGAATAGTTTGTCCCTTTTTCCATTCACTTGGCACGGAAAAAGCACGACGATACTGTCCTATGGGATTTCTCTCCTTATATGCAGTCCAGTCGTATGGCGGTTCACTTGTCACCCGTGGCGGATCTATTTTGACAGGATAACCTGAAGACACATATATAGGCGTGCCATAGCCTGATGTCTCCCATGTAGCTGGAACTGGAAATGAAGTCCATCCGCTATCATCGAAGCCTCTCACATAGAAATCAGCCACAGCCTCTCCGGGAGTCTTGGTCCAGCGGAATTTCCACTGTCCGTCAAGAGACAACGACATATCACCGCTGCTCTTGCTGAACGGAATGAAATAAGCCCGTGCCGGTTCTCTGTTTATCTGCAATACATGATTATTCTCCCAGTCATGCACGGCAGATGCCTGAACACTTAATAATGAACTCTGAAGAATCAGAACTGCCAATAATATTTTTTTCATTGCACATCTATATAATCAAATTCCACACCCTTTGCCTTTTCTATAGTCACGCGATAGGTTCCCGCGTTAATCTGAGTTCCGGTGGTGGTACCGATAGTCTTGAACTTACCAGGAGTCTTAGGGAATGTCATATCACGGTCTACAAGCAGAATGCCTTTGCTGTCGGTAATTTTAAGTCGTCCGGCAACATCTTTTCCTGTAATATTCTTATAACGGAAACGAAGCATATATTCACGTGCCACACCGGGAGTAATCACCCAACTGCCGCCCTTTGCTGCCTTAGCGTAACGAACAGACGGAAAAGCTTCTGCATCTTCAGGCAAAAGCGACTTTGGATAACGAGCTATAGTGTCTGAATCCAAAGTTTTCCAATAATCAGCAGGAAGAATATGTCGGGATTCATCGGCTGCAATACTCACATTATTCTCTGAAGCTACAGCAATGGCAGAGATTACTGCCTCGCCTGCCTTTACATCCGGAAAAGACACCGTGAGCATTCCTTTATCTGCCTTTGCATAAACCACTTTGCGGAAAGCTCCTGCATATCCGGCTTCTGCCCACAGGTCAAGGTTGGCTGCCACAACACTGTCGCCCACAGCCACATCGAAGATGCGCTCGCCCTCACAGTCTATATTTGCACCATAACGGGCACCAAGCCACGGTTCGACAAAATATAATTCTATGCGATATGTACCATCCGGCACGGCGAAATGATATTTCAACCTGTGCCTGCCATAACGGAAATATTGGAACAGAACGGCATCATCCGTTCCATGTATTGAATCTTCTATATGTCCCTGGCTCGCCATAAAAGGATTGAGCCCGAAAGGACGTGACCACGACTCTGAGAACCGTTCACTGTCCTGAAGCCATTTCTGTCCATAAGAATCTGTATATTCATCTCCACCGCAGTTCACACGGTATAGATAATGATATCTACTGTCGCCCTTTATGATGTCACGGTTACGGTCGGCAGCTGTAGGAGTAACCATATCTGCCGTACTGTCGGCAAACAGATTACGGTACATATAAAAGCCCTCCGTAGGCTGTTCCCACGGCGTTAGCAGTCCCTTATAGTTAAACGGTCCCACCTTGTCTATGCGGCGCAGAGCCTCGTCTGGCTGCACACGTCCGGGGTTCTCATGAGAAACAAAGAGCCACTGGAAATGTCCGCACACACTGTCGGCAGACTGCAATGCCAACATGGATTTTTTCTTTAGAAGATTACAGAAAGACTCTTCGCTGTATTTGTCATTACCATGAAGTCCCAATGTGCGCCATGCGCCATATTCACCATTCAGCAACTGTCCTTTACCCTTGAGTTCCTTACCGTAGTCTTCGGCATTTCCGCCATAAGTACCGCTCCAGTTCTGCACCACGTTCCAGTCCGTTCCGTCACCGCCATTGCAAGTTGTCACGGCACGCTGGTCAATGGCAGTAGGGTCCATCTCGCGGATTATGTCAGCACATTCACGTGCAAAATCCCCGGGGAGCACGCTCTCGTTCTGCAATCCCCATAATATCACGCTCGGAGAATTTCGACGTTCCTTTATCCATCGACGCAGAAAAGTCTTGAAATTGGCACGGAACTGCGGGGTATCATACCATATATGGGCAGAGAACTGACTCCAGAAGAGCATTCCCTGATTGTCCAGAAGATGCTGGAAATATAGGTTATGGGGCTGATGTGCCTCACGGAAGGCATTGAAACCTGCCTGCCGCATCATCTTCACTCTGGATGCTATCTGCTCATGAGAGAAAGCATGGCTCTGACCGAACACGTGCTCGTAATCGCAAGTACCATTTATGAATACCGGTTTGCCATTAAGCAGAAACTGATGTCCGCCACTGTGCACAGGCCATGACACAGAACGTATACCGAACTCCGTTGAAACATCGTCAACGGTCTTTCCACCGGCATCCTTTATCATCGACGCAAGAGTGTACAGGTAAGGGTCATCAAGATTCCATCTATGGGGATTAGCAATGGCTGTCTGCTGACGTACTGTCTTTGTCTGACCGGGAGCCAAAGTAACTTCATCTGTAAGACGGAAATACTGTTTACCGCTTTCCTGATTTAGTTTGCTCACCACCTGTATCTTTGCCGTCACATTGCCATAGTTTCTCACTTCCGTGTCTATGAATACGCTGTCGCAAGCCGCATTGTTCCAAATATGAACTCCATAAGGTTCTATGCGAGTCTCACTTGTTGCAATAAGAGACACCGGTCTGAAAATGCCGAAAGGCTGACTGCCTTCTGAAAAACCCCATTCTGAAGAACATCCACCGCATACCCAGGGCATATCACTAATCATCTCCGGATGGTCCACGACAACAGAAACTTTGTTTTCACCATCTTTCAGATAATCGGTAACATCAACTGTATATGTGGTTCTCCCTACCGGAACACGACCATAACCATGACCGTTTACCGTTACAGCGGCATAACTGCCGATACCTTCAAACTCAATAAAATATCTCTTGCCTTTCACCTGATTGCAGGCAAATTGCTTTTCATATAGAGCCGAACCATGAAGATTACCGTGTTTCAACTGTCTGTAACCATAGTAATCATCAAAGTTATGAGGCAACTTCACGGCATGCATCACTGTATCGCCATATACATCTTTCTGATTTGTCTTAATCAATCTGGCATTCCATCCGTAATTGAAATCAGCCACCATTCTACGCCCGGTATTCTCAGGCTTTGGAAATTTCACTTCCGAACGTCCCACAGGCACATTTGTTGCCACGGCAATTCCACGTTGCCCGCTCTTGTCCACGGCACAATAGAAATGATACACCACTCCGTCATGCTTCATCACATAACTCTTGTGGGCAAACATATCATCGTATGGCTTAGACGGATATATAAGGTCTGCCCCGTCCCAGTCCTGCCAGTGCAGCAAGTCTTTGCTTACGGCAAAAGTATTGAATGCATTGTATTTTCTGGAAGGATTGTAAGCTGAAAAATAAAACATCACGTAAAGACTGTCCATGCTCACTATCTGGGCATCTCCGGTGATAATACCCGGAGACTCATGGAAGAAAACGGGATTTCCAGCCTTTAAACCTGAACTCAAAGGCAAACGTCTGAAATTCTTCATATCATCAGACAGGGCTATACCTATGCGTTCTGCCTTAAGACTGTTTTCCGAATTCACGCCACCGGCATTATAGAACATCACGAAACGACTGCCCAGAGTTTTCCGGCGGTCCAGATACACAGTACTCTTGTATTGCGTTAGCTTTTCCCACCACTGCGCGTCTTTGTCAGCTACAGATAATATGGGACTTATGCTGTGTTCCCACTCATGAGCCTCAGATATAGCTCCGCGGGTAGAAGCCATACCTATATTCAATGGTGCACGCACAGCCTCGTAACCGGTTCCCACACCACCGAAATAAGACATCCAGTGCCGTCCTTTGTATTTCTCCATAGCGTAACTGCCGTTCCATGTCCAGTCTATAAGAGCAGGATAACCGGCACACTGATTCATATCCCAACCACTGTCGGCATAAGAAAGCACTCTGCCCAGCGTCTGCCAGTGCAAAAGGTCATCAGACACCGAAAGCCATGTTTCATATCCTCTGCCGTCAAGACCGTCCTTACCGTTATATACTACGTATGTCATATACCAGCGGCTTTTCTCCCTATAAACCATCGGACAGTCTATCTTGTGGCCATTGTCCTCCGGAGCCACCACAAGTCCATATTTATATGGAGTCTTCACAGCATTGTATATCTGCTGCATTGTCTGCTCCGGTACATTTTTCTGTGCCATGGCAAGCAGAGATACCAACAGAAATATGATAGTCAACTTTTTGCGCATAATGTCATTATATCTTAATAAAAGAGCCAGTCTATGGCCTTGTCTGTTCCTGAGAGTCCGGCATCACGTGGACTAATAGTGTCTGACGTGGCACCCAACACCACAATGATGCCCTTAGGCAGCAATATTGAATGATGCCCGGCACCGAAATCATACTTATGTACGTTTATCTGCGGCATACCGTCTATGCGCAGGGCTGAAGTAAACTGCGGTTCAGCCTGTCCGTAGTCATTGGCTGTGGCATCAGTCTCCAGTTTTGGAGCCTTGGCATATTTCATCTGGTCGTCACGGAAATAGCCCACAAGAAGATGTACCGGCTTGGCACAACTGAACTTAATCTCCGTAGCGTTCTGCCGCTGCCATTGTGACGGGAATACAAATGCCTGTAGTCCTCTCAACTCCGGGGCGAAATCCGTCACCACACTGTCCAAATCACTGAACAGGCGCACTCCCTTTTCCAATTTCACTGTCTTATAGTCGCCTTCCGGTGTTATTACGGCAGGTTTCAATGCCTTCAGCACTTCGGTTTTCTCTTTATATGTGCCGTTTTTCTTTGCCTTTAGCAGACTTATATTCTTTTTCAGGTTAGTCAATTCCTGCTCATACATTGGCAGCAGTTCTGCCCATGTCTTCATCTTACCGTCGTCTCCACCTATAGGGATGCGACGCTGAGCTGTCTGCATGGAATTGGCATACAGATATGTATCCTTTGTAAGATTCACAAGTCGGCGATAACACTCCACGCTCTTCTGTAGCAGAGGCACGGCAGAGTCAAGCTCGCTAATGTCTTTTCCCCACTGATAGTTCAGCACATGGCGTGCAGCCTTCACCTTCCATCCAAAAGCGTATGCAAACTCACGATAGCAATGCATATCATTCTGCAAACGCGAGAACTCCTCCTTATTTTTGGTTACATAAGGTTCGGCGGCATCAATGTCAGCCACGGATCTGTCTCCGTGAGCCTCTGTCTGCGCCACTATGTCAAGCGGAAGTTCCCCCACATGAGTCTGGTGCTTCCATTCACGTTCCACATACTCTATCAGTTTCTCGCCTTCCGGTCCGCAACTCTCATAGAAGCCCGGATAGATGGTATATTTATAAGGATTCACAAGTTGGCTCATAAACATTCCCAACAGAAGAGTCTGCCGGTTACCCTCCGTGATGCCGAAACGTCTCAGCAGTTTAGGAGCTATCTCTCCAGACTCATCGTATGCATTCTTTATCATAGAAGACTGTGCGTCAGCAGTACCATAATAGCCGGAAAGCACATTATTCCAGTATATTCCCTCTTCAGAGAAATCACGGTGACAGTTCCATGCATACCGTCCCCATGTCTTATACCACATCCAGTCACGGTCCAGTTGTTTCTCACGCTTACCTCCTGCCAGTTTGTCGGCAGTATAGGGCCAATCCCAGTAACTTGCCTGCGGATACAGATGCAGACCGTTAGCACCATGCACACTGTGCATTGCCTGCACGGTCTTTTCCACAAACAGAGGAGACGACCAGCGCCACGGTTCCAGATTGGCAAGAATGTGAACATTCTCTATATGTATGCTGCCCAGACTGCTCAGGGCACGGTGGGTTTCGCTCCACGGACCGCGAGGCTCGTATGTGGTCAGCGACTCACCGTTATACTTGTTCATTGTATATAGATTGTGATACAGAGGCAGTGAAGCGTCCATCACCATTTTGCAGTCAGTGTCGTGTGCACGTAGCAATATAGGCGGTTCGTCAGTGCGTCCCAGAGCCTTCAGTCCGTCTTTCACTCCCGGTATGATAGTCTTAGTCATCCATTCCACGTCATCCTCGTATGTATCCATAGCCTCACCCAGACACACAAGAAGTCCAACATTGGGATATTTCTCTATGAAAGCCGCTATCGACTTGCGTGTGTAATCACTTATAAGCGGAGTTATCGGACGGTGACGGTCCTGAGTTTTCAGTCCGTAATGATCGGCAAATGGCTTGCTCAGTATTATATTGTAGAACATCTGTATCACGAAGATGCCCCTTCTGTCGGCTTCACGGGTCAGGAAAGAGAATATCTCCTCATTCTTCCTGAATGTTTCCTCATTCACCTCAAGGGCAAAAGGATAATCCTTCAGTTTCACCAGAGAGGCAAACGGATGCCCGTTCCACAGATACAGAGAGTTCATCTTGTTTTCCACAAGCATATCCAGATAGTCAGTCCACTGCTTCTTGTCATAGAACCAAGGAAAGTTCTCCGGTGTATAAGGATATTCATAAACCTGGTGTCCCGGCAGATATACCGTTTTCTGCAATCCTATGCATGAACCGCGCAACACCATTTCCGGAGCATCCTTCATCGACTGCACCTTATCCGGTCTGCCTGCCTGCCTCACTCTGTCGGCATATTCCACACAGCCATATATCACTCCGGCACCGTCGTTGCCTGTAATCTGTATTTTTCTGCCCTTTGTCTCTATGTCATAACCTTCCTTTTTCTGTTTTCCGGCAGAGCCTGCAATACCGAGCGTTATGCGGTAGTCAGCCTTACGACTTTCCTTGTTTACGGCATAGCCCAGTCCCGACAGTTTTTTCTTAAGATATTCTGCAGCATACAGTTCTCTGTCTGCGGCATTTTTCTCAGTCTGTATATAGAATGTCTGCGCATTTATCACCTGCACAATGCAGATGAACAGGGAAGATATAAGTAGTCTTTTCATTATTTCATTTTTTTCAGATTGATATTCTTGTAGGCAATGCGTTCTCTCCGCCATGTATATACACAGTGCAGAGTTCCGTCGGCACCTTCTATTATGGCAGGATAGGAATACTGGCTTATCGGAGAATCCTCCAACGTAAGCAGATGCCGCCAATGATTGCCATCATCACTTATCGCAATGCTAAGTGGGGTGCGCGGTCCTTTCTTTGTTCCCGGCAATGTCTCAAAATCATTATATATCAGCACGTGGCGACCGTCACGCAGAGTCACTGCATCCGTGCCGCTCTGGTTATTAGGTACTTCTGTGAGTGTCACAGGCGTCCATGTGTCTCCACCGTCACTGCTGAATGACGTGGCAAGGCGGGCATTGTGAGTGCGCATAAGCACCTGCAGTCTACCGTCTTTCAGGCGCAGTATAGAAGGTTGAATACTGTATATATACTTCGCCTCCTTACCTTTCTGATATATCGGTTCGGCAATGTCCACAGTTGCAGAATCCATGTCGTCTGTCATGGCTTTCTTCTCTGCGTCCACCGGTCCCACATATTTCCACTTGCCTGTCTTAAGGTCAAGTATTTCTACATGAAAGCGCCAACCGTCATTTTCTGTACTTGAGCCGCATACCAGTCTGTTGCCGATAAGTTCAGGTTTATTCTTTATCGGACCGAGGAATCCCTCAGGCAGAACTTCCCTGTCACTCCATGAGCGTCCACCGTCACGTGACTTCACAATCCATCCGGTCCAGTCGTTCATTGACGTACCAATCTTGTAGAACAGCCATATCTCTCCATCAGGCATAGTGAACAGCACCGGGTTCCAGCAAGCCTTGCGCTTCAGTGAAGCAGACAGGGCTACATTGCTTTTCCGCGTCAGATAACTATATTCATATCCTGCCGGTATTCCGAAACGTTTGCTGCCTTCCTTTACCGGACCACATTCTGCCAGAGTCGTAGAGTCGTTAACGTGTGCAGCAAGAGCCTCTTCTGTTCCTGCGCGGAACACTCCATCTGCCGCCATCACGGGCTTTTCCCATGTCTTTGAGCCCTTTGCCTTGCGGCTCACCCAGATACAAACATCAGGATTACGTTCCTTTGTACCTCCGAAATAAGAAGCCACAAGGTCACCGTTTTTCAGTTCCGTTATGGTAGAGGCATGTGCCTGAGGAAAAGACGCGAAGTCATACAGAAACTCATCTTTCACTATAGCTTTGTCTGCTGTCGGAATATTCACGCTGAAATGCCATTTTCCACTGCCCACAGTCTTCGTTTCTCCGTTTGGCAGACACACATCGGCAGTGGTATTGCACGGCACTTCTATGTCCCACTCCAGTTTCTGCAGTGTCTTGTGCCACGTGCTCTCCAGTTTTCCGTAAGGAGTATTATAAGTCGCATCCACACTGAAACAGTCCTGTATTTCAAAAGAAGGCTTCAGCACAATATGTTTATATGCTTTGCTATCCTCGGTCTGTCTTATGCCCCCCAGATACTGGTAGCACCAAGTCAGCAAGTCACCAAGAAGCATCACATGATTGCCAGAGTTCATTGCAGGGTCGGCTTTGTCGCCATTCCACAGTTCCCAAACCGTGGTAGCCCCATTCTCAGCCATATATCCCCATGAAGGATAAGTCTTTGTTGTTGCCAGCAGATAAGCCACGTCGGCAAATCCATTATCACTCAATCCACGCAGAAGCCATGAGATACCTATCACTCCACAGGTAACATGACCGTTGCCCGCTGTAATGATGTTGGCTACAAGATTCTTCACAACCTCTGTCTTTATGCTGTCAGGCACAATACCGAAAGCCATAGGCAACAGGTTTGCCGTTGCTGTATTGTTGCCATAGAACACACTGTCAGGATAAAGTACGTGCCCCGGACGTCTTGACGTACCGCGCTTCACGGTAAGAAACTTGTCATTGAATGCCGCCGTCATTCTCAGGCGGTGGGCATCAAAATTTCCGGCTTCACTCTCCAGTCCCTGTAGGCGCGCAAACTTAGCCATCAGCTTCAGTATTCGTATGCCGTATGCCGTGGATATAAGTTGTCCGTCAGTCTGCCGTGCCGGATCCTGCGAATGTATCAGTTCCATTTTCTCTGGTGGCACACACCAGTCACCATATTTATCCTTTGTTATTATATTGTCCTTTTCATATTCCATGAATATATGAGTGAGCCACTTCTTTATATAAGGATAGCTCTCCCTTATAGCCTGAGTGTTTCCAAACTGCTCATACAGCATGTCACAGGCAAACGGGAATACAGCCGGCCACGTCACGTTGTCCTCAAAATAATTCCAGAACGAAGGCGTCACGTTTGATATTGCTCCGTCAGAGCGCATGCCCTCACTGATGTCACGCATCCATTTGGTGTACAGACGCTCATTGTCAGCCACGAATGATTCTCCCAGACACCCCACGGTACGGTCGCCAAGCCACGGCTGACGTTCATTGCGCTGCGGACAGTCCACAGGCATACCCTTATAATTGTCCTTTATTCCGAGGAAGGCATTTTCCAACACCTTGTTCAGGGTTGTGTCTGAAGTCATCATGCAGCCACTTCTGCTGCCCATGTCATCACTAACCAACAGTCCGTTTATGTCAGACGTTTTCAGGGCCTTGCCCTTCCATCCACTTATTTCCACATATCTGAATCCGTGATATACGAATGAGGCATTCCACAAACGACCATTCTCCATGCCGCTGCACACATATATGTCCTCAGAGCGGGCATTGCGCAGATTTGCCATATACAGAGCATCCTGAGCCGACAGTTTCTCAGCATATCGTATGCGTATAGTGTCGCCTTGGGCACCATACATTCTCAGGGCAGCCATACCGGCTATGTTCTTTCCGAAATCAACTATATAGCGGTTGCCGAAGCGGCTTACCTTCACGGCTTTCACTGTGTCGGCAATCATTGCGGGCATCATCTGGGCACGCAGTGTACCGTCGGGAATCACGCATCTTTGTGCTTTCATCCATTTTGAGTCATCATATCCAGCACTTGTCCATCCCGGTATCTCCATACGCGCGTCATATTCCTCTCCGTCATATTCATTGTTAGCACGCACAGGTCCGTTTGTCGTCAGTCTCCAGTCAGAGTCGGTGGCCCATGTCTGCCGTGTTCCGTCGGCATATTCCACTATTACGTTAATTCTGCATTTAGGGAAACCGAACACAGGAACCTTATAGGCTTTCTCCTGCCGCATTGGAAAATAGCGACCGTTGCCCAAGCTTATCGCCAGACAAGCCTTACTGCCCTTCAGTGCTGCCGTTACATCGAAGGTGTTATACATCACCGTCTTGCGATAGTCTGTAGGAGCAGGCTGCAGCCAACGTCCGCTGCTCAGGTTCTTTCCGTTCACATAAAACTGATACAGTCCCAGTCCCGACACGTATGCCATGGCTCTCTTTACATTTCCCTTCACTTTGAACTCTTTGCGCAGATAGCGTGCGGCAAGTCTTGTGTACATGCCTTTCCGCTCGCCCGGCTGCAAGTCTTCCAATCCTATCCAACGCCCACTCCAGTGAGTTTCACTGAGCAAACCTATCGAGAAATGCTGCGGTTCGCTCCATGCCGACTTGCCCTTGTTGGTAGTCACGCGTACCTTTATATACAGATAGTCATTGTCACGCAACTGTTTTCCGGCATACGCCACCCACAGCTGCTGACTGCTCTTCACTGTTCCCGACTGCCAATAGTCAGCCTTTCCCTCTTCAAGACCTTCCGGCGATGAAGCCACCAGAATCTCGTATGCAGTCTGCACCACATTCTTACTGTCAGAAACCGTTTTCCATGAGAAACGAGGCGTTGTGGTGTCTATGCCCAGTGGGCATGTCATATTCTCAATTTTCACGTCAGTGACGCTCACCCTGGCATAAAGAGCCAGAGGCAGCATCATCAGCAAAAGGGTATATAGAAATTTCTTATTCATTCAAGTCACGCTGTTTTCCGGCCACAGACGAATCACCAATGGCCTTCTGGTTTATGGATATATATTTTTTAGAAGCGTCCACAGCTATGAGCACGCCGTCTCCTTTTTTCATATTCTCAGGGAAAGAAACCTTTCCATTATCGTATGTACCCACAAACGAAATTTCTCCGTTTGCAGCGTTCATCCACCACACATTCTTTCTGCGGCCTGATATTCTCGTCATGTCAATGTTCATTGCCACACCGCTATAGTCATACACCAACAGATAGTCCTTGCCCCTTGTGGCTATGAGCCTGTCATATTCCTTGCCATTTCTGCCCACTATAATCTTCTGGTCGGGCACACGGTCAAAATAAGGGAATGTGAGCATCAGACTCTTCAGATATTTCATTTGGTTGAATCCGGGGTCATTCAAAGCCTGATACCAACTCTTCTCCAGTCCGTCACTGCCATAACTTGTAGGATAGCCCGGTTTCAGCATCTGCATTATCGCATTATGCCCGTAGGTATGTCCGCAAGAACCTGCAAACACGCTCCAATAAGCATAGCGACGCACGTCATAGTCCTGCCAGCGCTGTTCTTTCGGGTCATGCAGTCCCTTAGGAATGTCCTCATAGCTCGGTTCTGCATCGAGCACAGGTTTCAGAGGTTTATATGCCCATGTGGAATCCACATACATCCAGTTGTCTTCCTCCGTATTGTCAGGAATAGGATAATCGGCATTGCCCATGCGCTGACCATATTTGCGGTGTCCGCTCTGGAAAGTATGGAAATCCATCCATGAAGTCTTGCTCCACCAATGGGCAGAAGTATAGCGTCCGCGCGGATGGAATGTCATAAGGTGATTGCTGTCTGCCGACTTTATGCTTGTGGCAAGAGCCTCCCACACCTCCGGGTGTATGTCGCCCTGTATGTCACCTCCCATTATCCATATTATGTTGGGACACTTGGCATATCGGCATCCCAGAAACTCACCGTAAGTCTTTGCCTGTGCGGCATTTATGTTGCCGTTCTTCACCTGTGAGCCCCACACAGCCACCATGCCTATATAGATGCCGTTCTGCCGAGCCACGTCTATTATATAGTCCAGATGGTCCCAATAGGAATACACTCCCTCCGGGTCTGCCTTCGACATATCCCATCCGTAAGGATTAGACTGCTGTCCGTATATGTTTATGGCAGGCACATTGTCTATCACCTGTATCTGCACCATGCTATATCCCGCCTCACGGCATTTCTGCAAATAGTATTGTGCCTCGGCACGGTCGAGTCGTTCAGGCAACAGCCATCCCGTATCGCCCAACCAGAAGAACGGTTTGCCATTCTTGAACTGCAGATAGCGGTGGTTCTCCGAAACCACTAGTCTGCCATTGTCCCATGGCTTCCCTGCATCTCCGGCTGCGCATGCACCCTGCAAGATGCCACATGCCAATGTCAATAAGAGTATTATTTTTTTCATCAGTATATTATTTTATTCTATATGTCTTTCCCTTCACTGTTTTCATTGTGTGCAACTTACCGTTACACTTTATCTTCATCTCGCTACCGGCATCAGAACGTACCGTGAGCCTTGTAACCTTACCGTCTTTCCATTCCAGACTGCATATCTCAAATGCTCCGCGGGCTTTCAGTCCTTCCACCTTTCCCTGCGCCTTCCATGCGTCAGGCAAAGCCGGCAATATGTCTATGTATCCGCGGTGACTCTGCATCAGCATCTCGGCTATGCCTGCCGTGCAACCGAAGTTGCCGTCTATCTGGAATGGTGGGTGAGCATCAAAGAGATTGCGGTATGTACCACCCTTCTTCTTATTTAAGCCGTATGCCACAAAATGGTCGTCGGTAAGCGTCAGTTGGTTATGTATCAGCCTATAAGCATGATTGCCGTCAAGGAGCCGTGCCCACAGACACACCTTCCACCCCATAGACCAGCCCGTACTAGGGTCTCCGCGGTGTATCAGACTCGTGCGGGCAGCCTTCCACAGTGCCGACTTTTCATCCGTAATATCCGTTCCGGGATATAGTGCATACAGATGGCTCACGTGTCTGTGAGTGTCGTCAGGGTCGTCCCAGTCGTCCATCCATTCCTGCAACTGTCCCCACCTGCCTATCTGCAGTGGCGGCATCAGTTTAAGGCGTTCTGCATAATACCTTGCCAGTTCACTGTCTGTGCCAAGTATTCCGGCAGCAGAAATTACGTTGCGAAACAGTTCGCTCACCAGTTCCACGTCCATAGTGGTACCGGCAGCTATATTCACCATTCCGTCCTTTGAAGGATGCACATTCTCCGGAGATACGCTTGGCGAAATCACCAGCCATCCGTGTTTAGGTTCCTTTACGAGCATCTCGTCAAGAAACAGGGCTGCATTCTTCATTATAGGGTAATATTGCCTCAGGAAATCCCTGTCCATGGTGTAGCGGTAGTGTTCCCAGAGATGATGGCACAGCCATGCACCGCCTGTCATCCACATACCCGAAGTGGCATGGTCTATAGCCCCCGTAACACGCCATATATCCGTATTATGATGAAGCACCCATCCGTCTTTGCCATACATTATCCCGGCAGTCTTCTTCCCCGTCTCGCTTACATCCTTTATAAGTCTGAACAGCGGTTCATTCAGGTCACTGAGACCGGTAACCTCAGCCGGCCAATAGTTCATCTCCAGATTAATATTTGTGGTGTATTTGGAGTCCCAAGAAGGCAGCATCTTGTCATTCCATATACCCTGCAGGTTAGCCGGCTGTGTGCCCGGCTGCGAACTGCATATAAGCAGATAACGTCCGAAAGTATAATATGTTGCCACCAGATAGTTGTCATCATGCTTGGAAAAGTTCACTATCCTCTCGTCAGTAGGCATATCCGGATAACAGTCATTTCCAAGCCACAGACGGCAGCGGTTCATCTGTTTTCTGAACAGTTCCACGTGTCTGTTCATGCCCTGTTCATAGGAATGAGCCATGGCACTGTCCAGAGCCAGTTTCGACTTTGCCGCCTCGTCACCTGTAATATCATTATAATTCACGAAGTTTGTGGCTATCGTTATGTATATCACAGCCTCGTCGGCATTCTTCACGCTTACAATACCGTCACGGGAAGTCTGCTGCGCCTTTCCGCCCTTTACTCTGGCTGTCATTCTGCCCATGAAGCGCACCTTACCCTTCAGTCCCTCATGGTTTGCCGTAACACCTTCAAGCAGCGACTCGCCATTCTCGCTCCTTATTATTACGTCAGACTGAGGAGAAGAGAAACTGGCATTGAAGGTAATGCAACCAGGATGGTCAGCCGTCAGCCTTACCATTATCACGTTGTCAGCCAGAGAAGCAACTGCCTCTCTTATGTAGCGCACTCCGTGGGAAGTCCAGCAAGTAACGGTACGTGCCGAGTCCAGACTCAGTTCGCGATAATAATCCGTATAATCTGAAATGCCCGGCATAGAGATATATGCATCACCGAAAGTTTGGTAAGGCATACCGGAGTTAGTATTAGCCATCACCTTCTCCGAAGCCATATTCTGCGCCTTCAGAAATTCCCCTTTCCATATCAGGTTTTGTATTTCAGGAATAGCCTTCAGTGCGTCAGGATTTGCGTTATTGTTGGGGTGTCCCGCCCATATAGTCTCCTCATTCAGCTGCAGTCTCTCCACGGCAGGGTTGCCATATACCATAGCCCCCAGACGTCCATTGCCAATTGGCAATGCGTCAGTCCATACCATAGCAGGTTTGTCATACCATAGTTTATATGTCTGCGCATGAACTGCGGTGATTGAAAACAGACAAAAGAAAAGTATAGTTTTTAATAGTTTCATACCGGTTTACTATTCTATTTAATAATAGACGTGCAAACCATGCTTTTGTAATCATTGAAATGGGGTGAAATGAGCTTAGGGATATTTATTATGCTGACTCGCAAACGTCACCATATAAGATAGCATTTACACACGGACTGTTATTTCATCCATACCTTTTCTGTTCTTCTCCGGACGTGGGCAATCGGGAGCAATATGCCCTATAGGGATAATGACAACAGGTTCAAAGCCATCTAGAGAAAATGCCTCATGCATCTTATCAACATCAAAATTGCAAACAAAACAAGTGCCAAGTCCACACTCAGATGCAGCCAAACATAGATGCTCAGCAGCTATTGCCACATCAATGTCACCATGTTCCTTTTCATCCATCTTGCGAATCCAGTTCTCCTCCACATTCCGCGCACATATTATATATAACGGTGCCGTACGGAACCATTCACGGTCATAACATTGTTGCAACTTCTGTTGAGCCTCTTTTGATTCCACAATTATAAACTTCCATGGCTGACGATTACATGCCGATGGAGCTAACCGTACAGTTTCCAATATATAGTCCAGGTCTTCTTGACTTATATTTTCATCAGTGTACTTGCGGCAAGAAAACCGCTGCTGTGCTAATTCTAACAATTTCATATTTCTCAATAAAATGCAAATATAACTGAAAAAAATGATGAAGCAAAATATTTTGCCAAAAAGATTACAACAATATCTTTGTCAACATGAACAAGCCCACATTCAATAAACTTTTCAACAAGCTTTATAACCTGCTCACGTTTCGCACTCCTATCGCCATGTTCAGTAACATCATCAGAACTAATATATACACATCATATACACAAGTTACATAAAACCGATATGAATAACAAGAAGGCTATTTTGTATTTAATGAGTTGATAAAAACTCATCCGTACTTAATGTGGTTGAATAAGCGTAATTCAAGGCAGAAAGGAATGCTGTCTGGACATCTTGTGCTGAGACCTTTTTCCCTTTAATCTCTAAATCCTTTGTAGCACAAGCATCACTAATTAGTGTGCATTCATATCCAAGATCTTTTGCTGCCCTGACGGTGGCATCTACACACATGTGGGTCATCATTCCACAAATAACAAGTTTTGTAATTTTGTTTTTCTTAAGTGTCTCGAGAAGAGTCGTTCCCTTAAAACTGTTCGGGTAATTTTTAGTGATTACTATTTCATTATTCATCGGCTTAACATTCTGGTGTATTTTTACTCCTTCAGTATTTGGAATGAAGAATGTAGCGCCATCATAGGTTGATATGTGTTGAATGAATATAATAGGCTGAGAGTCTTTACGGAATGCCGTAAGCAATTTCTGTGCATTCAGACTTGCCTCATGTGATCCTACTAATGGACTTGCTCCGCCATCGAAATAATCATTCTGTATGTCAATGACCAATAAAGCCTGCTTTGCCTCTGTTGATTGTGCATTTACTTGATATTGAGTAAATAATAGAAGCAAGATGAATACGATTTTCTTTTTCATTTCTATTTAGTTTTAATATTATTTTGCCTTAATTCCGCAATTTAGTTTATAATTATTTTTTCATCTATCTTAGTGTTACTAATCCAAAGACAAATAAAAAATCGTAAAAGACATGGCA
>CAYSSU010000037.1:0-32601 GCA_964433895.1 uncultured Prevotella sp. | reverse complement strand
TGGCGATTTTTTAAGAGGGACTTTTTCAGTGCCCTCGCATAAAGCCCCAACCTACACAAGATTACAATTATGAACGTAATAAAGACTGATAATTGACAGTAATAATTGACAGTTGACAATTAATTATTAATCCTTAATTATTAATTTTTAATCCTTAATTTACGCCTTCGGCGCAATACCCAAAAATCCCACATTGAAAAACAATGTGGGATTCTCTTTAGATATAAAATCAAATTAATATCTTCTACGATCGTAACCACCACCGCGGTTGCCACCACCAAAGTTATTGCGAGGACGCTCTTCTCTAGGGAGAGCTACGTTAACGCTGATGTTCATACCCTCAAAGTCTGTTTCATTGAGAGCGTTGATAGCAGCCTGACCTTCTTCGTCATTAGCCATCTCTACGAAACCAAAACCACGTGAACGACCAGTGTTACGGTCTGTGATGATTCTAGCTGAAGTTACTTCGCCATACTGTGCGAAAAGATCCTGCAAACTGTCACTTGTAGTGTTCCAGTTCAAATGTGCAACATAAATGTTCATACTTCTTTTAAATTAAAAATGTTATAAAATTCCTACTACCAGCCTTGGTGAAATATAATCACCTCAGCTATTAAAACTCTTAATGCGTCTGCATGCTATTTAAATAGTGTGCGTGGCATTTTCTAAAACCATGGAATTAATAAAGACATAACCCGGTAGATGGAAAATCCGATTTTTAGAAGTACGGATATGCTCATACAAGGAATATTCAATAAAACTCAGTTTCAAGAGCCGCCACAAAGGTAAGACTAATATTTCTTATGAACAAAAAAAACTTGTTTTATTTTGCTATTTTTTTCATAATTCTTTGTTGTTTGGGCTTTTGAGGGGGTAAATACTGCTTTTTTTGGGGTATTTTATTTATATGTGATGTCTTTTTTGAGATTTTCTTTTGTTGTTATGGTACAAAACACTAACTTTGCAGTTGGTAAATTCTAAACATTAAATATAAAAATGAAAAAGTTTATTATCAAAGGTTCGGTTTTGGGCATAATGCTTATTGCCGGTTTGAACGTTAACGCGCAGTCTGTTTTGGGAAATATCTTAAATAAGGTGTCGGGTACAACAAGCAGTAGTTCTTCTAATGTAATTTCTACATTAACATCTGTATTTTCAAGTAACAAGCAGGCTACAGCGACAAATATCGTGGGTACGTGGGTATATTCTGAGCCTGCTATTGTATTTACATCGGAAAGTCTGCTGACACAAACGGCCAGCAAGGTTGCTGCCAAGAAAATAGAAGATAAACTACAGACGCAATTGAACAACTATGGTATTAAAAAAGGTTCGATGTCGCTTTCTATTGCCAAGGATGGTACCTTTACTGAAACTATTAAAGGTAAGAAGATGAAAGGAACATGGAAAGTAAGTAATTCCAAACTTTTGTTGACATACGGCCTTAAGACTATTTCTCTGACAACACAGTTGAATGGCAGTGAATTGCAAATAGTAACAGACGCAACTAAAATTCTGACAATGTTCAAGACTTTGGCTAATGCTTCTGGAAATTCAAATTTGCAGACGATATCTTCGCTTATGAGTAGTGTGAAAGGTATGCAGGTAGGACTGACGTTGACCAAAAAGTAAAAAGAGAGTAAGTGTTCTATAAAAAATCAGTTATTGCCAATTTTGCAATAGCTGATTTTTTTTATTATGACTTCTCATATATGTCAAGTTGCTTTGACATTTGCCGACGTCCGTAAGCAATGATTTTCTCACAACAGTTGTAGTCAAAGAGTCCGAACTTATCCATTGGTATTTCTGCACAGATGTCGGGAGGGGTAAGCTGCATGGCTGTTCTGGTGTTGTTCTGGACTGAGATTCTGGCAACTCTGATAAACAGGTTCATATAGTTTTCAGAGAAACTGGTTTTCTGCAATGGCAGGTGAGAACGTATGACAGATATTATTTTGTTTACATTGGCATTTTCTCTGCGGATGAAATCCTTGCATGGATGCATATTTGGCGCACAGGCATTTACACCTACAAGAATGTCACCATTGTGCCGGTTTACTCTGTTTAGCGGAAACGGATTGTGTACGCTGCCGTCTACAAAGGTCATGTTTGATTTTTCAACAGGTTTGAAGAAGCCGGGAATAGATATTGATGCTCTTATAGCTTCTGCCAACGGACCTGATTTGAATACGTGTTCGCTGCCGGATACAAGGTCGGAGGCGCAGCAGCAGTAATCCACAGGTAAATCTTCTATATTGATTTCTCCAAGAATTTCCTTCATTACTTTTGTAAGGTTATTCCCGTTTGCCACATGGTCCAGTCCCAATGAAATGTTCATGAGCGAGACGAAGTTGCGCTTGCCTGATGACAGAATCTTTTCTTTCAATAAATCCAACTTGCCTGCTGCAAAGAAACCGCCGACAAGAGCTCCCATTGATGTAGCGGCAATAGAAGTAATCTCATAGTTTCTTGACAACAGTTCCTCTATGGCTCCAATGTGAGCCAGTCCCCGGGCACCTCCACCTGAGAGTACCAGAGCCACTTGTTTTGTCTTATCGCTTTTGGTGAATTGTTGCCTTATCCAGTTTATAATATTCATAATTCAATATTTCCGTGTCTTTTTTTGTTTTCAAAGTATCACAAAAGTACAACTTATATTTGAGAGAATAAAGTGCTTTTATGTTTTTTAAGATAAATATGTAGTTGTGTCATTCCCGTTTTTTTGCCATAAAGGCTATTGGGACATCGTGATGCCGATGTTAATTTGTTATGCAAATATTTTGTTATATCGTTGATTTGTAGTAATTTTGCATCCTAAATAATAAATTGATTATGGGATATTTATCTACTGATAAGAAAAAGATTACGGCAAAGACTTTTGCCGAAATGAAAAAGGTGGGAGAAAAAATCTCTATGCTTACTGCTTATGACTATACTACAGCGGGTATTATTGATGCTGCCGGTATAGACGCTATATTAATAGGTGACTCCGCTTCTAACGTTATGGCGGGTAATGAAAACACAATTCCAATAACTGTAGACCAGATGATTTATCATGGTCGTTCTGTGGCTCGTGCGGTGAAGCATGCTATGGTGGTTTGTGATATGCCTTTCGGCAGTTATCAGATTTCCAGAGAAGAGGCATTGCGGAATGCTTGCAGGATGATGAAAGAGAGTGGGGTGGATGCCTTGAAACTGGAAGGTGGAGAGGAAATTGCTGACACGGTGAAGGCTTTGGTTGATGCAGGAATTCCTGTTAACGGTCATCTGGGACTTACTCCGCAGAGTATTCATAAGTTTGGAGGTTATGGATTGCGTGCAAAGGAAGATGCCGAGGCTGAAAAGTTGTTGCGTGATGCTATAGCTTTGGATAAGGCGGGTGTTTTTGCAATAACTTTGGAAAAAGTGCCGGCTAAATTAGCTGCTGAAGTAACAAGACAGGTAAATGCTGTGACGATTGGTATTGGGGCAGGGAATGCTTGCGACGGTCAGGTATTGGTATATGCTGATGCTTTGGGATTGACGCAGGGATTCAAACCAAAATTCCTTCGACGTTTTGCTGAAGTCGGCAAGGTGATGGCAGAAGGGGTTGCTGCTTATTCTGATGCAGTGAAAAAGGGTGATTTCCCTAATACAGAAGAAAGTTATTAACAAAAGAAATTGTTATATGGATACACAGAACACACCGGTACATATCAAATTATGGCATAGGGAATTTTGGATGTTGGCATTTGCCAATCTGTTTATCTGCATGTCAATATATATGCTGGTTCCGGTTTTGCCGTTGTGGCTTAAGGGTGAATTTGGTGCCAGTGATACTCAGGTGGCTATGGCATTCGGCATTTTTGCAGTCGGATTGTTTCTGTTGGGAGGTATATGCAATTATCTGGTTCAGAAATATCGTAGAAATAGAGTCTGTGAAGTAGGTCTTGTCTGCATGATAATATGCGTGCTTTCTGCTAAATATCTATCTCTTATAGTTGACAAGCAATTGTTGCAGGTTGCTGCCTATGCTATATGCCTGCTGCTGGGCGCAATATTCGGTCTTGTGGAGATGGTGCTTTCCAGTACTTTGATTATAGACGTATGTGAATCGTCACAGCGTACAGAGGCTAACCATGCAGCTTCCTGGTTTGGACGATTTGCGATTGCGTTTGGTCCTATGGCGGGCATATTGGTGAACAGATATTTTGGTTTTGATATTTTCATTGTGCTTGCAATTGTATTTGATGTTATTGCGCTGGTGTTGATATCTGTTGTTAAATTTCCATTTAAGGCACCGAGTGAAAATTATAAGCACTTCAGTCTTGACCGTTTTTTCCTACCTCAGGGATTGGGAATCTTTTTTAATCTGGCACTTTTTGCCGCAGTGATGGGCATATTCATGTCTATAGTCACTTCTTTTGTATTCTATGGCATGCTGATAGTTGGATTTTTCTTTGCTTTGATAACACAAAAATATGTTTTTGTAAATGCGGATTTGAAAAGCGAGATTGTCACAGGAACAATATTGCTGCTGTTTGCATTGTTTGTGATGCATGCACCACATAAAGTTGCTAACAGTTATTTGGCTCCGGCACTTATAGGAATGGGTATATCGCTGATATCATCAAGATTTCAGCTTTTCTTTATCAAACTCAGTCGCCATTGTCAGCGCGGAACATCTCAGAGTACATATATCCTGGGTTTGGAATTCGGCTTGTCTGTTGGAATTTCAATAGGTTGGGCTTTTATTCATGAGAATGTAAGATTGATGTTTGTTCCTATTCTTATTCTTGTTGTCGTAGCATTAATATTGTATAATATTTATATTCATCCCTGGTATATGAAAAATAAAAATCGCTGATTTGCGTTATACGGCAAATGAAGTTCTTTTTCTTATTTTGTCTTTCGGCAATAAGCCTGCTGTTTACGGCTTGTACCGTTGATGAAGAATTTTCAACATCAAAAGCCGATTTGCTGACATTTTCTACGGATACTGTCAGTCTTGATACTGTTTTTTCTGCCGTACCTTCCTCTACATTCTCATTCTGGATATTTAATAATAATTCAAAGGGGCTAAACTGTGCGTCTGTAAGATTGAAAAATGGGAACCAGACCGGATTCAGAGTTAATGTAAATGGAACGTATTTGAGTTCTGTTACAGGTTTCCGGACGAATAATGTGGAAATACGGCATGGTGACAGTATAAGGGTTTTCGTTGCTGTGACAACACCTGAAAAAAATAATATCGCGCCAAGTCTTGTTTCTGATGATTTGGTGTTTACGCTTGAAAGCGGTAGCGAACAGAGTGTTAATCTGAATGTTTACTCGTGGGATGCAGTGAAACTTGAAAATATGAACGTCACCGGTGATACTATTATAGACGCATCGGAGAAGCCTGTGGTGGTGTATGGAACATTGAATGTAGCTGCCGGAGCAACGTTGACATTTAAAGCAGGAAGCAATATATATTTTCATTCCGGAGCAGGAATAGATGTTTATGGAACATTATGTTCTATGGGTAAACCGGGAAATGAAGTAGTTATGCGTTCTGACAGACTTGACAGAATGTTTGACTATCTGCCGTATGACAGAGTAAGTGGGCTGTGGAATGGTATTCACATATATGGTGAAAGTTTTAACAACGCAATAAATTATACCGATTTGCATAGTGCATTTAATGGGATTGTGTGTGACAGTAGTGATGTGGACCGCACCAAATTATTTCTGCGGCAAAGCACTGTGCATAATTGTCAGGGTAATGGTGTATATGCTAAAAACTGCAATATAGAGATGCAGAATTGCCAGATAACAAATGCTCTTAATAATTGTATGGCTGTCTATGGGGGAAAGGTATATATAAATGCGTGCACCTTCGGACAGTTTTATCCCTTTAACAGCGACAGGGGAGCTGCTTTTCTCTTTTCTTCATCTGTGCCGTTACATGAACTAGATGTCAACAATTGTATTATTACAGGGTATGCTGATGATGTGCTTACCGGTATAAAGTCGGACTCTGTATTTAACTATAAGTTTAGTGACTGCATTATCCGCACTCCGAATATAGAGACTGCTGACAGTGTTAATTTTAATAATGTGACATTTGAGAATTTAAAAGATACTTTGACAACAGCTGAAAAGATGTTTTCGGATATAGATATAAACAATCAATATTATGACTTTCATCTTGCAGACAAGTCGTCGGCTATAGGAAAAGCTAACAAATCAACAACTCCAAGTATGGACCGAGACGGGCGTGAGCGTGATGATGAACCGGACCTTGGGGCTTACGAGAAATAAATATATATATGGAACATAAGCAAATAAAAATCAATTACAGTTTTTGCGGTGAGGAAGAACTTTCTGCGTCTGACCGTGAATTAGTGGAGCGTGCAAAGGCTGCTACGGCTAACAGTTATGCCAAATACAGTAAATTCAATGTGGGGGCTGCTGTGAGACTTGGTGACGGTAGTATTGTAATAGGTGCGAACCAGGAGAATGCTGCATTCCCTTCAGGGTTGTGTGCCGAACGTACTGCAATATTTGCGGCTCAGGCTCAGCATCCGGAATGTTATATAGAGTCTTTGGCAATTGCTGCTAAAAATGTGGACGGATTTATATGTGAACCTATTTCTCCATGTGGTGCTTGCCGACAAGTCATTTTGGAAATGGAAGACAGATATAAAAGAAATGTGCGCATACTGTTGTTTGGAACCAGTGGCGTGTATGTTCTTGACAGCGTGAAAGACTTGTTGCCTTTCTCTTTTGTGGATGCTAATATGAGATAGAAAACAGAAAAGACTGCAAACGTTTACGGATAAGATTTGTTAACATTACCGGTCTTTGAGTTATTTTATTAATCTTTTT
Source organism: uncultured Prevotella sp. (assembly GCA_964433895.1). Taxonomy (GTDB): domain Bacteria; phylum Bacteroidota; class Bacteroidia; order Bacteroidales; family Bacteroidaceae; genus Prevotella. Next base: position 25,755 of record CAYSSU010000037.1, on the reverse strand, counting down.
ATTTGTTTTTCTGCAAAAACATATTATCTTTGCATTTGCTAACTGGAGATTGCAATCCGACATCATACAAAATACATTAATGAATAAAAAGATAAAACATTCCGGGATTGTTCGAGGTATAAAGGGCAATGCTATTGAAGTGAATATCTTACAGACTTCGGCATGTGCCGGCTGTAAGGTGGCTTCGCATTGCAATGCCTCTGAAGCACAGGATAAGGTGATAAGCATAGAAAGCAATGATGCTGAACTCTACAATGTGGGGGACAGCGTGATGGTGTCTACAACAAACACTGTGGGGCTGATGGCTTCTGCCTATGCATACGTATTCCCCCTTGTTCTTATGGTGACAATGATAGTGGTGATGGTGGCACTGACTGATAACGAGGGCATTGCCGCACTTGCGGGACTATCTGTTCTTGTACCTTATTATATAGCACTTTATCTGTTGAGAAACAAGATAAGCAGACAAGTGAACTTTGAGATAGAAAAAATAATATCTAAAACAAATACAAAATTATTATGAATTTTATGTTAACTGCAGTAATTGCACTTGGAGCAATAGCACTCATCGCAGCGGTGGTGCTTTTTCTTGTTTCCAAGAAGTTTGCTGTAAAAGAAGATCCCCGCATCGGACAGGTGTTGGAGGCTCTGCCAGGTGCCAACTGTGGCGGTTGCGGTTTCGCAGGCTGCTCTGGCATGGCGGGTGCTCTTGTAGCCGGTGCTGACAAGGGCTCCCTGGAAGGCTTGCGTTGCCCGGTGGGCGGAGATGCCGTTATGGGACAGGTTGCTGATTTGCTAGGGATGGCAGTGGCTAACTCTGAACCTATGGTTGCGGTTGTCAGATGTAATGGTACTTGTGAGCATCGTCCTCGTATTGCCGAGTATGATGGTCTTCACACTTGTGCAGCGATGAATTCTGTCGGTGCCGGTGAAACCGGATGTGGCTTCGGTTGTTTGGGATGTGGCGACTGCGCCAATGCTTGCAAGTTTGATGCCATCAGCATTAATCCTGAAACAGGTCTGCCTGAGGTGGATGAGGATAAATGTACGTCTTGTGGAGCTTGTTTGAAGGCTTGCCCTCGCCATATCATCGAATTGCGCAAAAAGGGACCTAAGGGACATCGTGTATATGTGCAGTGTGTAAACAAAGACAAGGGCATTGTGGCTAAGAAGTCATGCGAAGTAGCGTGCATTGGTTGTGGCAAATGCCAGAAGGTATGTAAGTTTGATGCTATTACGGTAGAAAACAATCTGTCTTACATAGATTTCAATAAATGCCGTATGTGTACCAAATGTGTTGATGAGTGCCCGACAGGTGCCATTATAAAAGTTAATTTTCCCATAAGAAAAGCCAAACCGGCTGAAAGTGTTGCCGTGGCTGAAGTAAAAGAGGAGGTAAAGGCATGAAACTACATACATTCAAAATAGGTGGAGTTCACCCTGAAGAAAATAAAATTACCGCAGAAGTTGCCACAAAGATGGCTGAACTTCCTAAGCAAGCTATATTTCCATTAAGTCAGCATATTGGTGCTCCTGCCAAAGCTGTTGTGAAGCGTGGTGACAAGGTGAAAGTGGGAACGCTGATAGCTGAGGCCGGTGGATTTGTAAGTGCTCCTATATATAGTTCTGTTTCCGGAACAGTAGCTAAGATTGACACAAGCATTGATGCTACCGGTTACCGCAAACCGGTAATTATAATAAATGTTGAAGGTGATGAGTGGGAAGAGTGTATAGATCGTTCTGACGCACTTGAAACAATTGAGGCTCATCCGGAACTTACTCCTGAAGAGATTGTAAATCGCATAAAGGTTGCCGGAGTTACAGGTATGGGTGGTGCTGGATTCCCTACATTCATAAAATTGTGTCCTCCTCCAACAGCAAAGGCGGAATGTGTAATCATCAATGGTGTGGAGTGTGAACCTTATATTACGGCAGACTACAGACTTATGATGGAGCATGCTGATGAAATCATTGTTGGTCTTCGTCTTCTCATGAAGGGCGCAAAGGTGGATAAAGGATATATCGGCATAGAAGAGAATAAGCCTGAGGCTATCAGACTGCTGACAGAAAAAACTGCCGGTGACTCTCATATAGAGATAGTTCCTCTGGCTCAGAAATATCCGCAAGGTGGAGAAAAACAGTTGGTTGATGCTGTTATCAACCGTCAGGTGCCTGCTCCTCCTGCAATTCCTGTAAATGTTGGAGCTATTGTTCAGAATGTGGGTACTGCGTTTGCTGTTTATCAGGCTGTTATGAAAAACAAACCGCTTTTTGAACGCTATACCACTGTAACCGGAAAGAAAGTGAAAACTCCGGGTAATTTCCTTGTCCGCATGGGAACTCCTTTCTCTCAGATGATAGATGCTTGTGGCGGTCTTCCTGATGGCGACAGTAAAGTGCTTGCCGGAGGTCCTATGATGGGTAAAGCAGTAATCAGTCTTGATGTTCCTGTTTGTAAGGGTACCAATTCTATTACTATTCTAAGTGATGTCGATGCTCATCGCAAGGCGGTGCAACCATGTATCAGATGTGGCAAATGCGTTAGTGCGTGTCCTATGGGACTTGAGCCATATTTGTTGGCAACGATGTCGGCAAATAAGATGTTTGACCGTCTGGAGCAGGAAGATGTTACTTCATGTATTTCATGTGGTAGTTGCCAATTCACCTGTCCTTCTCATCGTCCTATACTTGACAATATCCTTCAGGGTAAGGGCGTTGTTATGGGAATCATAAAAGGACGTGCCGCAGCTGCAAAGGCAAAGGCGGAAGCAGAAAAGGCAAAGGCTGCCGAAAATAAATAAAATAATTCAGTATCTAAAAAAAAATCAATTCTCAATTAATAAAATGGGAAAATTAATAGTATCTCTTTCACCACATGCTCATGGCACTGACAGTGTAGAGAAGAATATGTTCGGAGTTGTCATCGCACTGATGCCTGCCGTACTTGTCTCTTTGTTCTACTTCGGACTGGGCTCGGCAGTAGTGCTGCTGACTAGTGTGGCTGCCTGCATGTTTTTTGAGTGGGCAATAACAAAATATATGCTAAAGCGTGAACCTTCTCTTTCTGACGGTTCTGCTATTGTTACCGGTATTCTTCTGGGCATGAACTTGCCTAGTAATCTTCCGTTGTGGATTATCATCATTGGCGCTCTGATAGCTATTGGAGTAGGTAAGATGACATTTGGAGGATTAGGCAATAATCCTTTCAATCCTGCTTTGGTTGGTCGTTGTGTCTTACTGGTAAGTTTTCCGGCACAAATGACATCATGGCCTGTGGCTGGTCAGTTGGGTTCTTATCTTGATGCTACAACTGGTGCTACACCGCTTTCTATAATGAAGACAGCAATAAAGAGTGGAGATGCCTCGGTGCTTAATCAGTTGCCTGATGCTGCTCAGATGCTTCTGGGTACCAATCCTAATCTTGGACTTGGCACTATTGGTGAGGTATGTGCCTTGGCATTGCTTCTTGGTTTCGCTTTCATGCTCTGGAAGAAGATTATTACATGGCATATTCCAGTTTCCATTATGGTTACGGTGTTTGTATTCTCAGGTTTGCTGCATTTGGCTATGCCGCAATATGCCAATCCGCTTACAGAACTTCTCAGTGGTGGCTTGATGCTTGGAGCCATATTTATGGCAACAGACTATGTTACGTCACCGATGACTCATAAGGGACAGGTTGTCTATGGCATTGCAATAGGATTCCTTACGGTTGTGATTCGCAACTGGGGCAGTTATCCTGAGGGCATGAGTTTTGCCATTCTGATAATGAATGCATTTACTCCGCTTATAAATCTTTATGTTAAACCAAAACGTTATGGGGAGGTAGTAAAGAAATGAAAAAATTAGAATCATCACTCTCTAATATGGTTGTTGTCCTTGTGGGAATAGCTCTTGTAATAGGAGCTTTACTGGCATACGTCAATCATCTGACCGAGGGACCTATAAAAGAAAAGGCTGCACAGACTCTTGCTGCCGGTATAAAAACCGTTATGTGCAATGACAATGTAAAAGTTGCTGAGCCGGAAGAGATTAAAGAAAATATAGATGGTAAGGAGGCTGTCTTTACAGTTCACAATTGTACAGATCAGAACGGTCAGGTTCTTGGAGCTGCTGTTGAAAGTACTACCGGTGGTTTCGGTGGTGACCTTCAGGTGCTTGTTGGATTTGACACTGAAGGCAAAATCTTGGGTTATACTATCTTGCAGAGTTCTGAGACTCCTGGCTTGGGAGCAAAAGCTCAAAACTGGTTTCAAAAAAACAGCAAGGGCAATATAATAGGGAAGAGCCCTAAAGACAAAGAGCTGACGGTGAGCAAGGATGGTGGCGATGTTGATGCCATCACTGCTTCCACAATTACAAGCCGTGCATTCCTGAAGGCTGTTAATCAGGCTTACGCTGTTTATTCAAAGAAGAATGTAGATGGTAGAAGTGGAGCCACAAAAGTAAAGAAAGGATAATTGAAATGAGCAATATAAAAGTATTATTAAACGGACTCATCAAGGAAAATCCTACATTCGTATTATTTCTTGGTATGTGTCCAACTCTGGCAATCACAACAAGTGCCGTTAACGGTCTTTCAATGGGGCTTGCTACTATGGCAGTGCTAATATGCACTAACTTCGTGATTTCAATGATTAAGAGTATCACGCCTGACAAGGTGCGTATTCCTGTGTTTATAGTTGTGATAGCTGCGTTTGTTACTATTCTGCAGATGCTTATGAGTGCATACGCACCAGACAGTATAAATAAGGCTTTGGGTATATATATTCCTCTGATTGTTGTAAACTGCATTATTCTTGGCCGTGCTGAGAGTTTTGCTTGCAAGAATACTCCTGTGGCTAGTATCTTTGATGGTATCGGCATCGGTCTTGGTTTTACATTGGGACTAACCATATTGGGTTGTGTGCGTGAATTGCTTGGAGCCGGCAGTCTTTTTGGTGTAGTCATACTTCCGGAAACAACTAATATTCTCATGTTCGTTCTTCCTCCTGGAGCATTCCTTACATTGGGTTATCTTGTTGCAATATTCAATAAAATTAAGGAGTAATTAGATTATGGAATACTTATTGATATTTATTTCAGCGATATTTGTAAATAACATAGTATTATCGCAGTTCTTAGGAATATGTCCTTTCCTAGGAGTGTCTAAGAAAATAGATACTGCCATTGGTATGGGTGGCGCGTTGGCATTTGTGCTTACGTTGAGCACTGTCATCACATGGCTCATACAGATGTATGTGCTCAATCCTCTGGGATTGCAGTATTTGCAGACATTGGCTTTTATCCTTGTTATTGCGGCTCTTGTCCAGATGGTGGAGATTATTCTTAAGAAAGTTTCGCCTTCACTTTATCAGGCGTTAGGAATATTCTTACCGCTTATCACGACAAACTGTGCAGTTCTTGGTGTGGCTATTCTTGTTATCCAGAAAGATTATAATTTGTTGGAGAGTATAGTCTATGCTTTTTCTACAGCAATAGGTTTTGCTTTAGCATTGGTTCTGTTTGCAGGTATTCGTGAGCAACAGGCTATGGTTAAGATACCAAAGGGCATGCAGGGCATGAGTATAGTGCTTGTAACAGCCTCTCTGTTGGCTTTGGCTTTTATGGGCTTTAGTGGACTAGAAGGTGGTTTGCGTTCTCTCTTCGGCATTGCCTGATAAATAATAATTATATAGGGTCCCGTATCTTTTTTAGATACGGGATTTTTTGTTGTCATAAACTTTATTACGAAATCTTGGGTACGGAATTCCCCAACTTTAATAACAGAGCCCTTTAATAACAGAGCCTCTTTAATATAGGATTATGAAGACATAAAAAAATCCTGTAAACCAATAATTTACAGGATTTGCTTGTAGTCGGTATGAGAATCGAACTCATATGCCAAGATTGAGAATCTTGTATCCTAACCGTTAGATGAACCGACCAGCTATTCTTTATATTTAAGAATTATTCTTGACCTCGGACAGCCATTAAAAATGGCGGAAGGAGGGGGATTCGAACCCCCGGTACGGTAACCCGCACGGCAGTTTAGCAAACTGCTGGTTTCAGCCACTCACCCATCCTTCCAGTCAGGGCTCATTAACCGAGTTGCCAAGCATTATTCTTAAATGCGGTGCAAAGGTAGCACTTTATTTTAATATAACCAAATTTTTTCATATATTTTTTCTAACTTTTTTTTATCGTCGCTCATTTATGAATCCATGTATGTATGCATAGAGCAATTCTTCCAAATCATTGATTTGTGTCTTTAACTCAGCTCCCTTGTCTGTATCGGCTACGAGAGTGCGGTGACTGCTGGTTTCCACTATCTGTATGGTGCTCTTGATATCGGTGCCGCGTAGTATGGCATCACTGGTACTGGTAAATGGTTCATGCTGAACCAGTTGAAAGCCGCGGCTATGATATACTAATGTGTAACCGGCTATGCCTGTCTCACTATGGTATGCTTTGGAGAAGCCACCATCAATGACCATCAGCTTGCCATTGGCTTTGATAGGATTTTCGCCATTGGCAACATGTACCGGCACATGTCCGTTGATGATGTGGCGGTTTTCACCTTTTAATCCAAAACTATCCATTATGTGGTCTACAATTTCTTCGTTGTCACGAAGTTTGAAGTAATTGCCTTTTTCTTCATGGTGAGTTTCTTTGTCAGCAATGAAATAGCGTTCAAATGTAGCCATTTTACTCTTGTCGAAAAGTGGACTGTCAGCGCCGCACCATAAATATAGGAAATAGTCAATGGCGTAATCTTTTTGTTCTGCATAAGTGTCATTTTGGAAAGCTGAGCGTATAAGCATTCCTATATGATGAAATAGTTGTCTGCCACTATATTTGCGTCCTGGCATGAATTCTACTTCTTTGAGTGTACCGTCTGCATTCAAAGGAATGGAGGCATGGAAGAGCAAGTTGTTGTTGAATATGGCATACATACATCCATGGTTGAGCATGAGACGAATGTGATGATGAAATTTCTCGCTGACCTGAAAAGAGTGATGAAGTTTGCCCATGAGGGTTTTTTCTTCAAAAGTCATTTCATTAGGCCGTTTGGGATTTATAGTAGGGAAGTGGCATGAGGACAATGGATATTCCTTACCGTCTAGCATTATGACACCCTTGTCATAGTCTATGTTGTTAAAAAGACAACGCTTTTCCATTTTCCATTCTGGATGCTTTTTGAAAAGCATAGCTTCTTCCTTAAATTGAATAACGGCTATGGCCTTGTGCATCTGGGCTGTGAGCAGTTGAGATTTACTGTCAAGTGTCTTGGCACCGCCACTCATGCGAGGCATGAATTCTGTACAAGGGTCATTCTTGTATGTTTCCATTGCAAAAGTGGCAAGTGGGACAAGGTTTATACCGTATCCTTCTTCGAGGGTAGTGAGATTTGCATAGCGCAAAGACAATCGTATTACGTTACAGATGCATGCGTCATTGCCGGCACATGCTCCCATCCAGAGAATATCATGGTTGCCCCATTGTATATCCCAAGAATGATAATCTGACATAGTATCTATTATTATGTGTGCTCCCGGTCCACGGTCGTAGATGTCTCCGAGTATATGGAGTTGGTCTATAGCTAAACGCTGGATGACATTACTTATAGCTATTATGAAATCATCAGCACGACCTGTAGAGATAATTGTGTCTACAATTACATTTACGTAAGCTGTTTTATTGCTGTCTTCTGTGCGTTCATGCAGTAGTTCCTGAATTATATATGAAAAGTCTTTAGGTAATGATTTGCGTACTTTGGAACGGGTATATTTGCTTGATACATCACGGCATACGGCAACAAGCTGATGCAGTGAGATGTGATACCAGTCGTTGATGTCCGATTCATTGGCTTTTACTAATTCCAGTTTTTGTTCCGGATAATAGATAAGGGTACATAACTCTCGTTTTTCCTGTTCCCGTAAGGTGTTGCCGAAGAGTTCATTTACTTTTCGTTTGATGTTTCCTGAGGCATTTTTGAGAACGTGTTGGAACGCTTCATATTCTCCATGAATATCAGCTAGAAAGTGCTCGGTACCCTTAGGAAGATTCAGAATGGCCTGCAAGTTTATAATCTCGGTGCTGGCATCAGCAACTGTTGGAAACGTTTTTGATAGCAGGCGGAGATAATGCAGGTCATGTTCAATGTTGTATGTATCCATATTGAAATATTAAATTATATAGCTAATAATCTTTTTTGTCAAACTGTTGTGTCCCTGTGGTATAGGCATGAATCCCTCTGTGAGAGATGTAAATTGTGATAAAACTTCTTCAAGAGATGCGACGAAGTTGTATATTTTCATCTGTTCCAGAATGTTGCTCATGAGATCTTCATCATAGTCTGTCTGAATCATCACAGTTGCCAGTTCTTCAAGTTCATGCTTCCTAATCTGATGTCTTAGGTATTTATACCTTATATATAAAAATTTGTTTAGGAGTATGTTTATGTTTTCATCTTTCACGTCATTACCTATAGAGTCTACCTTTTTCTTTATATCAGCACGCATATTCTCATCATGAGTGTGAATTGCCTGTTGGTAAAGTTGATAAAAACCGTGAGCCATTTGTGAAGAACTGATTTCACTGGTGACAGTAGGATTTTTTATCATTATAATGGTTGCGTGTGGATATTTATGTTTCAGGTATTGACTTTCGGCAGCCCCAATAGCGTGAAGAAAAGGAGAGTGTTTCAGACATGAAGTCTTAGATGTTGTCTGCCATGGAGAAATCGTTGCAAGAGGTGAACTGACAATTGGGATAAGGTGTCTATGCGTATTGGTTATTTTTTTTGCCAAAGACTGATCTATGGCACCAATAGCATGGAATATGTCAAAATCAGAGTCATCTGTAACCGTAATGTCACTCATGCCCTTAAAACTTTCTTTTAATAAAGCTGCAAATTCAGATGCAGCTTTATCGGTATTTGATTCTGATGTAGCAATTTTTATTTTCATAGGCATTGCTGAATTTACAGTTTGTGACTCGTAAAATCATTTTTATCAGCTCGCTGGTATAGCAGATGATAATAGAAATGTCGCCATATAAAACAGAGTTCACGTATGAACAGTAATCCTGTGGATAAGTTCTCGTCAAATAGTTTTATACGTGTGGCAAGTAATGTGCGCCATACGATAAGGAGTATCATAGATATGATGGCAGCACCTAAAATTATCCAATTATGCAGCATTGCGCCATATACGATTCCTGCAATATTGAGCAGAAAGCTTAGATGAAGCATGGTATTGGAAAATATGTAGGAAACACGGATTGAACTAAAGCCGCTCAATAAATGGCGTGATGCAAAAAAATATATATTGCGGTTATGCCATGTTTTGCGACTAGGTTCTTCTTCGTATAGCCATGATGAACGAAGTGTATCAATAACGGCATTGTTGTCTGTTGCGTATTTGTTGGCTATGAAATCGTATTCACCGCGAAGAAGTTCCAAGTTTCCGCGAAATCCTTCCTGCTGCATAAAAATATCTTTCCGAATGGCTATGACTGGAGAGTTATGTCCCCAATTATGTCCTCTTTGGGTTGAACGCATCATGATGTATGAGTTCATGGCATGTTCATAACGCCAAGATGAGGGAGTTTCGTCATTTAGAGCGGCATTCGCCATCACTATGTCTGTATTTTCATCGACCATGTTTTCGGCTATACTTTTAAGCCAATTGTCATCAGCGGGGCTGCATGTAGGGTCTGTGATGATAACCCAATCAGTCTTGGCAGCCTTTACACCTAAAGTTATAGCCAGTTTTTTACGGCTCATATAACGGGATGATTCCGGTATATATGTAGCATAGAGATTGGAGTTGTGAGACTGGAAACGCTTGATGAGATCTTCGGTATCGCGATCGCCTTTGTCGGCAACTACAATTATATTATAACTTGCAGGATAATCCTGAGTAAAGAAAGACGGCAAACTTCGTTGCAGTTCCGGTTCGTTGTCGTGGGCTGGAATTATTATACTCAGTGGTGGCAACGAAGTGTTGGCAGAATCATTGGTTGAGTCTTTTTTTATGTTGACCTTGAGGCATCGTAAAAATGGACTTGCCAGCGATGAAATAATCGCCAGCAAGACTAATGTTAATGATATTACTATAGTAAAAGTATCTATTGAAATCATTCTCGTACTGAAAGAGTTTTTTAAAGGTCTTCTGTTATATAGCCAACAGGTAGGCGACGACAATTGTACTGACATGCCATAATTTCTCCATAAGCTCCGGCACTGCGCAAGGCAATGAGGTCGCCTCTGTGGCATTTATTAATGTCTATGGATTTGGCAAATACGTCACTGGATTCACATATAGGTCCTACAACATCGTATGTCTCACAAGTTTCTTCACTCGTGATGTTTTCTATTTTATGATAAGCATTATATAGAGCCGGACGAATAAGATCTGTCATACCGGCATCAACAATGGCAAATTGTTTTGCTGTACCTTGTTTTATATATAGGCAACGTGTGATTAAACTGCCACATTGAGCGACTACGGCACGACCCAATTCAAAGTGTAACTTTTGTCCAGGACGAAGTTTCAAATGATTGGCATAGGTATCAAAGTATGCTTTGAAATCAGGAACTGGTAATTTGTTGGGATGCTCATAACTTACGCCAAGTCCGCCACCTACGTTGATATTCTCAACCTTTACATGATGCTGTTCTAGTTGGTCTTGTAAGTCATTTATACGGTTGCAGAGAGCTTCAAAGTCACCCATGTCAAGAATCTGACTTCCTATATGAAAATGCAGACCGATGAATTTTATATTCTTCATTTTAGAAGCTTCTTCGATAACACTCTCCATGTCCTGCATAGCAATACCGAACTTGTTTTCAGCCAGACCGGTAGTGATGTTGGCATGAGTATGTGCACCTACATCTGGATTTATGCGGAATGCTACGCGAGCCGTTTTACCTTTGCGTGCTGCGAGTTCATTAATAACTTCAAGTTCAGGAATACTCTCTACATTGAAGCAGAATATATCACGGTCAAGACCGAGATTTATTTCCCAGTCACTTTTGCCTACACCGGCGAATACTATTTTGTTTGCAGCAAAGCCAGCTTTTGTTGAAGCTTGAATTTCGCCTCCACTAACACAGTCTACACCAAGTCCTGCCTGACAAATGATGTTGAGTACCTTTGGATTCGCATTTGCCTTAACTGCATAATGCACCATGAAGCCTTCATGTTTCTTAGCTTCACAGTTAATCTCAGCAAGAGTATTGCGTAGCAGACTAGTATCGTAATAGTAGAATGGAGTTTCTATTTCCTGGAATTTATTTATAGGGAAAACACCTTTCATAGGAATTTCTTTTTATTTTTTATTAAACAATTCGTCACTGAGGGCCTGTAGAGCACGTTTCTTGTCAGCTTCACGGATGAGAAATGAAATGTTATAATTGCTGCCACCGTAAGAAATCATGCGTACAGGAATACTCTTCATTGCATCTAGGGCAAGGCTTTCGAACCCGAGATTGCTCCAATCAAGATCACCTACAACGCAAATAATACACATGTCGCTGTCTACTGTTACAGTGCCGTATTTCTTTAGCTCATCTACAATTTCATTTAGATGGGCGTCTTTGTCTATGCTCATGGAAACACCGACTTCCGAAGTGGCTATCATGTCAATAGGAGTCTGATAACTTTCGAAAATCTCAAATACTTTACGTAGAAAACCTGTTGCTAGTAGCATGCGGCTGCTCTTTATCTTAACTGCTGTAATATTGTCTTTTGCAGCAACAGCCTTAATCTTTCCTTTAACGATAACATTATCTATAATCGTTCCTTCAGCTTTTGGATCCATTGTGTTTTTCAGTCGAACAGGAATACCTGCGTATTTGGCTGGTTGAACACATGTAGGGTGAAGGATTTTTGCACCAAAGTAAGCTAATTCGGCTGCCTCTTCAAAGTTGAGTTGTCTCACGGCATCAGTCTTGTCTACAATGCGCGGGTCATTATTGTGCATACCGTCAATGTCGGTCCATATCTGGATTTCATCAGCAGGTAAAGCTGCACCAATTAGAGAGGCTGTATAGTCCGAGCCACCACGCTGGAGGTTATCTACTTCTCCATAAGCATTGCGGCAGATAAATCCTTGAGTGATGTAAATCTGGTAGCCTTCATTAGCCTTCATTACTTCTGCAAGTTTATCTTTGATGTATTGAGGGTCTGGTTCAGCATTCTTATCGGTACGCATAAAGTCCAGAGCATTCAGCAGGGCAGCTTTAATACCGGTTTCCTGCAGATAATTTACCACCATGTTTGTACTCATTATCTCACCTTGTGCAATGATACTCTTTTCCTCGAAACTGGTAAAGAGATCCTTGGTGAAAGAACGGAGATAGTCAAATTCTCCATGCAGGAAATCACAGGTCTTCTGTTTATATTCATCAGTAGAGTAGAGATTCTCTACGTGTTGCATGTATTTCTTTTCAAGATTGTTGATAACCTCATTGGCACCTTCCGGATTTTTCTTATAAAGATAGTCTGAGATTTCAACAAGAGAGTTGGTTGTGCCACTCATTGCAGAAAGAACAATGAATGTAGGTTCACCTGATTCTGTGATAAGGGAGGCTACACTCTTCATACGCTCAGGTGAGCCGACAGAAGTACCTCCAAATTTCATTACCTTCATAACTTTATTTTTTTAGTTTTATCTTTATTTGTTGTCTGAACTTTCTGCATCTTCGCTCAAGTCCATGTGGTTGTATTCTGTTGTTACATCGCTTATGTTGCCATCTTTGCAGCGATAGACAATTCCTGGAAATTTATCCAACATAGGAATATTGTGGGTTGTCATCACTACTGTTGTGCCTTGAGTGGTGACTTCTTTCAACAAATTGACAATATTGCCGGCTGTTTCCGGGTCCAGATTGCCTGTAGGTTCGTCTGCAATGATTATTTTTGGACGGTTCAATATGGCACGGGCAATGGCGATGCGCTGTTGTTCACCCCCAGATAGTTCATGTGGCATGCGATCTATCTTGTCCAGCATGTCAACTTCATTAAGTACAGTTTCTATACGTTCGCTGATTTCATGTTTGTCTTTCCATCCTGTAGAACGGAGTACAAATTCAAGGTTCTTGCGTACAGAACGACCATGCAAAAGTTTGAAATCTTGAAATATAATGCCCATCTCACGTCGTAGCGCAGGAATTTCCTTTCGTTTCAGAGTAAGAAGGTTTCTGCCAAGAATTTCAGCTTGCATATCTTCTTTATCATCATATAGGTCTAATTCGCAATAGAGCGTCTTCAGAAGGCTACTCTTTCCCGAACCCACTTTACCAATGATATAAATAAATTCTCCTTCATCAGCATGGAAAGTGGCATCTTTGAGTATCAGGTTATCTTCCTGATAAACATCTACATTTTTATAATCAATAAGCATAGTATTGTTATACTTTATTTATTTCATTTCTCCACGACTCTTTGCAATCCTGCGGCTTTTATCCCAGTCTGGATTGTGTCGTTTAAGTAATTCGGCTGCTACATCCTCAATACGTAATCCCTTGCTTGTAAGGAGTACGATGAGATGGTAAATCATATCTCCGGCTTCGTAAATCAAATTTTTATCAGTTCCATTGGTAGCTTCTATAATTGTTTCCACGGCTTCTTCGCCTACCTTCTGTGCCATTTTGTTGACTCCTTTTTGAAATAGGCTAGTGGTGTAGCTGCCTTCTGGCATTTCTTCATGGCGTTTGCATATAAAGTCCTGAAGCTCAGATAAAAACATGACCGGATTGTACTCGTTGTCTTCAGCCCAACAGGTGTCTGTTCCCTTATGGCAAGTAGGACCGTCAGGATGAACTTTTACAAGAAGCGTATCTTCGTCACAGTCAATTTTTATGCTGACCAGATTAAGAAAGTTACCACTTGTTTCGCCCTTTGTCCAAAGACAGTTACGTGAACGGCTCCAAAAAGTTACCTTTTTAGTTTCCATAGTCTTTTCGTATGCTTCTTTGTTCATGAATCCAAGCATAAGTACATTTTTTGTAACGGCATCTTGGATTATGGCAGGAACAAGTCCGTTCATTTTATCAAAATCTATATTCATATTATTTTATTCTAAAGATTAAATTCTAACGTTTACTCCTTCATTTCTTAAATATTTTTTCAAATCAGAAATCTTTATTTCACCGAAATGGAACACACTGGCAGCAAGGGCTGCGTCAGCCTTGCCAACAGTAAATGCATCACGGAAATGTTCCATGTTTCCAGCTCCACCACTGGCAATGACCGGAATGCTGAGTTCCTCTGCCAGGTGGGCAAGGGCATTGTTTGCAAATCCTTGTTTCACTCCATCATGGTTCATGCTTGTGAAGAGTATTTCTCCGGCTCCTCTGTCTTCTGCTTCATGAGCCCATTCGAAAAGACCTCTTTCCGTGCGTTCTCTGCCTCCTTTGACATAGCAATGCCAGCTATCTTCATCAAGACGTGCATCGATGGCACATACGCATACCTGAGAACCGTAGTGACCTGATATCTCGTTGATTAGTTCCGGACGGCGAAGAGCGCTACTGTTAATGCTGACCTTGTCGGCCCCGGCATTTAGCAATCTGCTTACGTCATCAATAGAATTAATGCCACCGCCCACGGTGAACGGAATGTTTATTTCTTTAGCAACGCGGGTTACCATTTCTGTAAACGTATTTCTGCCCTCGAAACTGGCTGTGATATCAAGAAAAACGAGTTCGTCAGCCCCTGCATCGCTATATGCTTTACCCAATTCTACAGGGTCACCTGCAGAACGGAGATTTACAAAGTTGGTGCCCTTTACAGTTTCACCATTCTTTACATCTAGACATGGAACTATGCGCTTAGCGAGTCCTTTCATAATTCTTCAACTTTAATTTTTCCTTCATAGAAAGCTTTACCAAAAACAACGGCTGGAATTCCTGCTCTTTCCAATTGATGGATATCTTCATTGCAAGAAACACCGCCACTTGCTATAAGGTGTATTCCGGGATATTCAGCCATGATGTTTTTATATAGTTCTATTGCCGGTCCTTGAAGTGTTCCGTCTTTACTTATTTCTGTGCATAGCACGTTCTTAACTCCGTGATCTACATACTGTTTCAAAAAAGGCAGTAAATCTTCACTTGAGTCTTCTTTCCATCCATTGATGGATATTTTTCCATTTCTTACATCGGCTCCTAGTATCAATCTGTCGGCACCATATTTGTCCATCCATTCAAGGAATAATTTAGGATTGGTTACCGCTATACTGCCGACTGTTACCATAGCAGCTCCGGCATTGAAAGCTTTAGATATGTCTTCTTCTGTTTTTATGCCACCTCCGAAATCTACTTGTAAATTCGTAGATGCGGTTATATCTTTCAACACTGCATCGTTTACAATATGCTTTGATTTCGCTCCATCGAGATCTACCACATGCAGACGTTTGAATCCCAGGGCTTCAAATTGATGAGCTACCTCTGAAGGGTCGTTATTATAAACCTTTTTCTGATTATAATCGCCTTTTGTGAGACGAACACATTGACCGTTGATAAGGTCTATGGCAGGAATGAGTTCTATCATAGTTCCAAGAAGTTTTTTATAATCTGTTCGCCTACTTTTCCACTTTTTTCAGGGTGAAACTGGCAAGTATAGAAATTATCTTTGTATAGGCAGGCTGAATAAGGCTGTATGTAGTCTGCTTTAGCAATAGTATTTTCACAGACCGGCACATAATAACTGTGTACGAAGTAAACATAAGGATGCTCTCCTAAGTTCTTTAGTAGAGGATTAGGTGCTTGCAAGTCGTTGACCAGGAGTTCATTCCATCCCATAGCCGGTACTTTTTCTTCGTGATGGTTAGGCTGGAATTTTTTTACATCAGTGTCAAATATTCCAATGCAGTCAACGTTGCCTTCTTCACTATGTCGGCAGAGAAGTTGTTGACCTACGCAGATGCCTAAAACCGGTTGGCTGAGATTGCGTATAACCTTGTCAAGGTTGTGACTATGAAGATATTCCATAGCTTCACGTGCATTGCCTTGACCAGGAAATATAACCTTGTCGGCACTGTTTAGCAATTCGGCATCATCAGTGAGTACCGGTTCTATTTCAAGACGTCGCAATGCGTTCACCACAGAATATATATTTCCGGCATTATATTTTACTATTGCTATTTTTGGCATTGTAGTGCTTTATGTGTATTTAGCTGAAGATGATGGTTTTATTGTTGTATGTAAGAATCTTTCTTTCTATGTGCTTAGTTACGGCGCGTGATAGAACAATCTTTTCCAAATCCTTGCCCTTGAGTACAAGACTTTCTGGGGTATCTTTATGAGTGATGCGGGCTACATCCTGTTCGATAATAGGACCGGCATCAAGTTCGGCTGTAACATAATGACTTGTGGCTCCGATAATTTTCACACCGCGTTCCCATGCTTGATGGTATGGCTTTGCTCCGACAAAAGCTGGGAGAAAAGAGTGGTGTATGTTGATGATATGATTAGGATAACTCTTTATCATCTCATCACTGATAATCTGCATATAGCGTGCCAAAACAATAAATGAAACTTTTTCTTTTCTTAAAAGATCCATTTCTGCTTTTTCAACTTCTGCCTTATTGCTATGATCTTTCTTTATAGACCATACGTAATATGGTATATTGAATTGTTCTGCCACATATCGTAAATCTTCATGATTACTAACAATACAAGGAATGTCTACATTCCATTCTCCGGCTTTATAGCGTGCAAGAATATCGTATAGGCAATGGCTCATTTTACTTACGAAGATTGCCATGCGTGGCTTTATGTCGTTAAAATACAAGTTAAATGCCATATTATAACGCTCACTATACAGGGTGCGCAATATGTCCTCAATCTTTTCGCGAGGAATGAGAAAGTTTTCCAATTCCCATTCTATACGCATGAAGAACATTCCGTCTTCTCGATCAACATATTGGTCAAGATAAACGATATTTCCTTCATTATCGGTGATAAACTTTGTTATCTCAGATATAATTCCCTGTCGATCGGGACAATGGAGAAGCAATATTGCTGTTGGTTTCATTCTCTTTCTTTCAATTTGTTACATTAAATCAAATTCTTCTTTACAATTTGCAAAGATACGTAATTTAATTAAGAATAAGAAAGAAAGAATTGGAATTTTGTGAAAAAACTATTTAATTGACAATTGATGATTGATAATTGGCAAATATTTTCTAATAGAAATATAGAAGACTGTTATTCTTCTGAATTAGCAGTCTTTAGAATTATGCTTGTTGCTCCAATAGTGAAAAGTGAACCATCTTCAATGACGCGGCGTTCGCGGTCACCTAGTATTTCGTTGTCAACGAATGTTCCTGTGTAACTTGGTCCGTCTCGCAATATGTATTTCAATCTGTTGCGCTTATCGTAACTCACATTAATCACGCAATGATTCATGTCTATACTTGGATCATTGGTCTCAATGGGACAGTTGATACCGCTGCCCTTCATATATCTGCCTATTATGTTGTCGCCTAATTGCAAAGGGATAATCTGCTTGTAATGAAACACATTTTCTATAATTACAATAGAACCATATCCTTTTTCATTTGCGTTTTCATCCAATTTCTCTTCTTTTTGAGTGTTGCGAAGTTTGGATACACCAATTCTTATGCCAAATTGCTTTCCGCATTCGGGGCATTCAAAAACCAAAGACTGTCCTGTCTGATACTTGGTTTCGTCAAATGTTATGTAATTATCACATTTAGGGCAACGGACGCGTTTCATATCAATCTTTTATTTTCAGAATCCAACTGTCTTTGAATTCTTCTTTGTTGTTAAGTCTGTTTAGTGCATTGCGTGCAGCAGATTCTGAATGATACTCGCCGTAAACAACTTTTGTGCTGTTTTGAGTTATCACTTTTGCCATATCTAATCCTCTCTGTTTCAACTTATTGACATAAGAATCTGCATTTTTTCTTGAAACCTTGCTGGCAAGGACTATACTGTAATAAATTCTAGAATTGTCGGTATTCTTTATGCTTGTTGTAACATTGTGATTTGTCGGAATTTGCTGTTTTGCAATATCTTTTTTGTCATTAATGTGCTTTATGGCAACAGCCAATTGTACATCGGTGTTTGTTGTAACATCTTTTGGCATTATCCGGGTAAGCATTCCGGTATCTATTTTACTGGTGCTGATTTTGCTTATTTCTCCATTGCCTAGAGTTGATGGCAGAAGCAGAAATACAAGTACGGCGATACATGCGGCTGCAATATTGCGTACCAAAACTTTGCTAATGGTATAACTTTCGGCAACGACATCTTCGGAGTTATCTTCAATAATATTTTTTTCTATTGCTGAAGGTGTAATTTCGTCTTCTGAATCTTTATCACTATTGCATGTATTGTCTTCTGAAAGAAATTTCATATTGAAACTCCCTAATCCGTATAAAGATGGAGTTAGTAATCCGGCTTCGCAAGGCTCAAATATATAATGTCCATTATCGTTTAGAGAAAGAACACCTAGGTCGTTGAATTCATAACAACCGTCGTTACCGATAATCTGCTTGAGTTCTTCCGTTTCCTGCTCTATACGGCGTACAGCCTCAGGATAACTGATATCGTATGTTTCTACATACGACTGTGCAAGCAAAGAATCGTTTATCTTTAATTGAGGGTTAAAACCTATTGCTCTTGTTGGCGGAAGAAAAGTATAGTCTCTTTCGTCATATTTTGCATTTGTATAATAAGCCATGAAACCGCCAAATCCTGGGATTATGACGCAATCATTGCTAAGCAAGAGTATTTCTATATGTCTTTCTAGTTCAATCACGATGCAAAGGTAGTTTTTTTATTTCAGAATTCAAAGTGTTTGTCTAAAATTTATTTGGTAATAATTAATTTTTATTTTTTATTTTGCCAAACCACATAATTATATTATCTTTGCGACTTGAATAATATTTTCAAATAAAATATGGACTATATAGAAACCGAAATCAAGGGGGTCTGCATTCTTCAACCAAAAGTGTTTGATGATGCTCGCGGATATTTCTTTGAAGCTTGGAAAAAGGCTGAGTTTGAAGAACATGTGGGTAAAGTCAATTTCATACAAGACAACGAATCAAAATCTTCGTATGGCGTTTTAAGAGGCTTACATTATCAGAAAGGTGAATATTCTCAGGCTAAATTGGTGCGTGTTATAAAGGGACGTGTACTTGATGTAGCAGTGGATATACGCAAAAGCAGTCCTACTTTTGGCAAGTATGTTATGGTGGAACTGTCTGATGAAAATAAGCGTCAGTTTTTCATTCCACGTGGATTTGCTCACGGTTTCCTTGTACTTAGTGAAGAGGCTATATTTACATATAAGGTGGATAATGTGTATGCTCCGCAGCATGAAGCCAGTATCCGCTGGAATGATGAAGACATAAATATAAAGTGGCCCATAAGTCCAGAAGACGTGCTTACTTCAGAAAAAGATTTGAAGGCTGCATCTTTTAAAAATGCAGAATTGTTTGATTGATAATCATTATTCATGAACATTGCTATAGTTGGAACCGGATATGTCGGGCTTGTTTCGGGCACTTGTTTTGCTGATACTGGAGCTAGTGTGACATGTGTAGATGTGGATGAAAAAAAAATAGAGAGATTGAGGAGTGGTGATATCCCTATTTATGAACCTGGACTTGACGAACTTGTCGTTAAGAATGTCAAGGCGGGAAGGCTTAATTTCACCACGTCTCTAGCCGATGTTCTCAATGAACAGCAGATTGTGTTTTCTGCAGTTGGTACTCCTCCTGATGAAGATGGTTCGGCTGATTTGCGGTATGTGCTGCAAGTGGCTCGCACTATAGGGCAGAATCTCAATAAGTATATTGTTGTGGTTACCAAGAGTACCGTTCCTGTTGGTACAGCTCGAAAAGTTCGTGTTGCAATTCAGGAGGAACTTGACAAGCGTGGTGTAGACATCAAATTTGATGTAGCTAGCAATCCGGAATTTTTAAAGGAAGGTAATGCTATAAAAGATTTTATGAGTCCCGACCGTGTTGTTGTTGGCGTGGAAAGCGAAAAGGCAAAGTTGTTGCTTACACGTCTTTATAAACCTTTTCTCATAAATAATTTCCGTGTTATATTTATGGATATTCCAAGTGCTGAAATGACTAAGTATGCAGCCAATTCAATGCTGGCAACACGTATATCATTTATGAATGATATTGCCAATCTTTGCGAAAGAGTGGGGGCGGATGTTAATATGGTGCGTCAGGGCATAGGCTCTGATACGCGTATAGGTAGAAAATTTCTTTATGCCGGATGTGGGTATGGAGGAAGTTGTTTTCCAAAAGATGTCAAGGCTTTGATAAAGACGGCAGATGACAATGGGTATTCTATGGAGGTACTCAAAGCTGTCGAAAGAGTAAATGAACATCAGAAAACGATACTGTTTGAAAAGTTGATAAGTATATTTGGGGGGGGAGATTCTGTTGCGATAAAGGGCAGGATTATAGCTGTATGGGGATTGTCTTTTAAACCGGAAACTGATGATATGCGTGAGAGTACAGCTCTTGTAATGTTGGATTTGCTGCTTCGTGCCGGTTGTAAAGTGAAAGTTTATGACCCTGTGGCTATGGACGAATGCAGGCGTCGAATGCAGGCTAGGGTAAATTCAGATGCAGATTATTCTGTATATTTGAATAATTTGGATTATTGTCGTGATATGTATGATGCTACGCTTGATGCGGATGCATTGTTATTGCTTACGGAATGGAAAGAATTTCGCTTGCCTAGTTGGGATGTTATAGCGCGTTCCATGTCTGGCAGGCTTGTAATAGATGGTAGAAATATCTTTGATGGTGAAGAACTTGCTGATGCTGGTTTTGAATATCATTGTATAGGAAAGTAACTAAAATCAATGTTAATGACTAAAACAAATATATATTTATTGTTATTCGCTTTAACAGTGTCGTTGTATACTTTAAGTTCTTGCAATAAAAAAAACAATGTAACCGTTACAGTTCATAAAGAGGATGTTACGGCAAAGAAAATGCTTCAGGGCATTTGGATTAATGATGACGATGAGACACCTGCTTTAAGAGTCAAGGGTGATACAATTTACTATCCTGATTCGACGGCAACTCCTGCTTATTTCCAGATTTTTCATGATACATTGGCAATTGCCGGTGGAAACATAGCTAAATATAAGATTTTGAAGCAGGCTTGGCATCTGTTTGTATTTAAAAATCAGGCTGGTGATGAAGTAAAACTTTATAAATCTGATGATCCGTCTTACAAGTCGTTTTTTGAAAAAACTAATTATGCAGCTTCTATAAATCAAGGCAAACTTATAAAGAGAGATTCTGTAGTTGTATATGGCAATGACCATTATCACTGGTATATTCAGGTGAATCCTACATCTTATAAGGTTTATAAACCTAATTATAATGATGAAGGAGTAGAAGTAGACAATGTGTATTATGACAATATTATACATGTGAGTTTGTTTAATGGAGCATCACAGTTGTTTTCACGTGATTTTCATAAAGAGGCATTCTCTGGGCAAATTCCACAACAGACTCTTAAACAGAGCATTCTGAGTGATATCGTATATAAAGGTGCCGGTACAGATGGTTTTCATTTCCTTGCTGATATCTGTATTCCTGATAGTCCAAGTAGCTATCAGATAACTATTATTATAAGTTTTTCCGGAAAGGTTAAACTAAAGGTGTGAAATCAATAATAATAATCAAGATAAACTGTTTGATATATGCTTTTTTACAAATTATGTATTACGGTTAAAAAAATTTGGTCTTGTGATTAAAAATTTGTAATTTTGCAGAGTTTTTGAGAATAAATAAAAAATCATTATAATGAATATTTCTTATAAATGGCTTAAAGAATATGTAGACTTTGACCTTAATCCTCAGGAAACAGCGGACGCGCTGACATCTGTTGGTCTTGAAGTTGATGCATTGGAAGAAGTTCAGACTGTTAAAGGTGGTCTTAAAGGACTTTATGTTGGCAAGGTACTTACTTGCGAAAATCATCCTAACAGTGACCATCTTCATATTACAACTGTAGATTTAGGTAAAGGTGAACCACAGCAGATAGTTTGTGGAGCTCCTAATGTAGCTGCCGGTCAGAAAGTAATAGTCGCAGATTTGGGATGTGTGCTTTATGATGGCGAAGATAGTTTTACAATTAAAAAAAGTAAACTTCGTGGAGTTGATTCCTATGGAATGATTTGTGCTGAAGACGAGATTGGTGTAGGTACAGATCATGCCGGCATAATAGTTTTGCCTGAGGATGCTGTAGTCGGAACTCCTGCTGCAGAATATTATCATTTGGAAAGCGACTGGATTATAGAGATAGATATCACTGCAAATCATGGAGATGCATTGTCTCATTATGGTGTGGCACGTGATTTCTATGCATGGCTTAAGCAGAATGGATACGAAACAAGTCTTCATCGTCCTGATTGCGGTGAATTCTGTGTTGATAATAATAATTTGCCTATAGATGTTGAAATTCAGAATACAGATGCCTGCAAGCGTTATGCCTGTGTAAGCATTGAAGGTTGTGAGGTTAAGGAAAGTCCGGAATGGTTGCAGAATAAACTGAAGATTATCGGTCTGCGTCCTATCAATAACATCGTTGATATAACCAATTATGTAATGATGGCTTACGGACAGCCAATGCATTGTTTTGATGCAGACATGGTGAAGGGCAATAAAATAGTTGTCCGCACTCAGCCGGAGGGTACTAAGTTTGTTACACTTGATGGTGAAGAGCATACCCTTGGAGAGCATGATTTGAGTATCTGTAATGCAGAGGAGCCTATGTGTATAGCCGGTATATTTGGCGGAAAAGGTAGTGGCACCTATGAAACTACTAGAAATGTGGTTCTGGAGAGTGCTTATTTCCATCCCACATGGATTCGCAAGAGTGCCCGTCGTCACGGACTCAGTACAGATGCCAGTTATCGCTTTGAACGTGGCATAGACCCTAATGGAATTATCTATGCCTTGAAGCAGGCTGCTATTCTAGTTAAACAATTGGCTGGTGGAAAGATAGCTATGGATATTAAGGATGTCTATCCTGAGCCTATAAAAGATTTTGATGTAGACTTGAAATATGACTATGTAGACAAGTTGATAGGCAAGAAAATAGGTAATGACACTATAAAAAGTATATGTCATAATCTGGAAATGAAAATAAATTCAGAGACAGAGGATGGTTTACAACTTACAGTTCCGGCTTATCGCTCAGACGTACAGCGTCCTTGTGATGTTGTGGAAGACGTGCTCCGTATTTATGGATATAATAATGTAGAAATTCCAACTCAGTTGAATAGTTCTCTTACAATAGCCGGAGATGAAGATAAAAAGCAGAAACTGGAAAATATAATAGGTGAGCAGCTTGTCGGATGCGGTTTCAATGAGATAATGAACAATTCTCTTACCAAGACTTCTTATTATTCTGATGATAGTCTCAGTGCTTATTCTTTTGCCAATACCGTTAAGGTTATGAATCCACTTAGTGCAGACCTTGGCGTTATGCGTCAGACTTTGTTGTTTGGTGGTTTGGAAAGTATAGTGCGCAATGTGAATCGCAAAAGTGCCAATCTTCGTTTTTATGAAATCGGCAATGCTTATAAATATAATAAGGAGAAATGGACAGCCGAAGATCCTGCAAAAGCTTACTCTGAAGACAAACATATTGCCCTATGGGTTACTGGCAAAAGGGTAGAAGGCAGTTGGACTAATGCTAATGAAGATAGTTCTATATATGAGATGAAGGCTTATGTGCAGAATATCTTTGCTCGTGTTGGTGTTTCTGAAGGAATGCTGATAATGAAGAAAAGCGAAAACAATGCTTTCTCAAAAGGATTGGCTTATCAGAACCGTGGCGGAAAGATATTGGCAGAAGTTGGTATTCTTTCTAGTAAGATGCTTAAGACGTTTGGTATTAATCAGGCTGTATTCTATGCAGAAATAGATTGGGACGGACTTGTTAAGGCTGTACGTAAGAATGTGTTGGAATTTAAGGAAATAAGCAAGTTCCCTGCTGTGAGCCGTGATTTGGCTCTGCTGATAGACAAGAATGTGGAATTCAGCCAAATTGAAGATATTGCATTCCAGACTGAGAAAAAATTATTGAAGAGTGTAGAACTCTTTGATGTTTATGAAGGCAAGAATCTTCCGGCAGGTAAGAAAAGTTATGCTGTGAACTTTATCATTCAGGATGTCAGCAAGACATTGAACGATAAGGCCATAGATGCCATTATGCAAAAACTCATAAAGCAACTTACTTCTAAGTTGAATGCTGAATTGAGATGATAAAGTAAGTAATAAAAATAAAAACAATTTAATTATAGATTCCAATGGGAAGAGCATTTGAATATCGCAAAGCTACAAAGCTGAAGAGATGGGGACACATGGCCCGCACGTTTACGAAACTAGGTAAGGAGATTGCCATTGCTGTGAAGTCTGGTGGACCGGAACCTGAAAACAATCCACGTCTGCGAGCTATCATTGCAACTTGCAAACGTGAGAATATGCCTAAGGATAATATTACCCGTGCCATAAAGAATGCAATGGGCAAGGATACAAGTGAGTATAAGGAAGTTCCTTATGAGGGATATGGTCCTCATGGAATTGCTGTGTTTGTAGATTCTCTTACAGATAATACCACTCGTACAGTTGCTGATGTACGTTCTATTTTCAATAAATTTAATGGTAACCTTGGTACTCAGGGATCATTGGGTTTTCTCTTTGATCATAAATGCGTGTTCACATTCAAGAAGAAAGATGGACTTGACATGGACGATTTGATTCTTGAATTAATTGATTTTGGGGTAGATGATGAGTTTGACGAAGACGACGAGGAAGGCGAAATTACTATTTATGGTGATCCTACGAGTTTTGGTGATATTCAGAAATATCTTGAGGATAATGGTTTTGAGATTACGAGTGCAGAGTTTACTCGTATTCCTAATGATCTTAAGGATGTCACTCCTGAGCAGCGTGAAACTATAGACAAGATGGTTGAAAGACTTGAGGATTTTGATGATGTACAGAGTGTATACACCAATATGAAACCAGCTGAAGAATAGACTTTCATTAGAGTTAATATATTAAAAGTGGGTGTTCCAATTCTTGTGGAATGCCCATTTTG
The DNA here is from genome assembly GCA_964433895.1 of uncultured Prevotella sp. Classification (GTDB taxonomy): domain Bacteria; phylum Bacteroidota; class Bacteroidia; order Bacteroidales; family Bacteroidaceae; genus Prevotella. The sequence continues at coordinate 638 of CAYSSU010000037.1, read as the reverse complement.
CATATATAGGTTAATGGAGTTATTGTTTCTTTTATTATATTTCACTCTAAAGTGTTGATATATAGTGAGTTGCCGTGAATGGGTTAGTGTGCTATTTTTGTACAACAAATTCACCAGAATTGTAATGTATTATATACAGACTTAATTCTTAATCTTTAATCCTTAATCCTTAATCAATATGTGCTGTTTCATAGAGCTATACATACTATATCATCTTGCGTTCCAATACATAACGGAAGACGATATAGCCCACTTTGGAACTCTATGACTATGCCTGAAAATGGTATACACAATTATTACTATGTTACTAATTCAGTTTACAAAATTTTAAACCTCTTCCGGATATAGTTTACATCTTTTCAAATGTCTTCCTTTTTTAGTTTACACAAAGAAATAACATTACAAATTGCTTTTATTTTTATTTTTATTTTCTCATGCCAAAGTTAATAAGGATTAAGAATTAATTTAATCTTTAATCTTTGATTCTTAATCGGCAGACGCTTTCGCGCTTTCTGCCTCGTTCACCATAAATTACGCTATATCAATGCCTTATGGTGAAACCATTTCCGAGTGTCTTTATTTTCTATGATTAACTGTTAAAATATTTGGAATCCGTATCAAAATTTATTATCTTTGCA
>CAYSSU010000036.1:0-33132 GCA_964433895.1 uncultured Prevotella sp. | reverse complement strand
CTTTATATGGCAACATAGAATAACGTTCGGCATGAATATCCGGATTGTTTTTCAGAAATTCCGACAGAAAATCAGCTCTCACATTGCCTTCTGCCATTCGCATAAAAAGACTACTTATTTATTTGAAATTAACTGTTGCACGATACTTTCCTGGTGTCATACCGGTATACTTCTTAAGTATACGAGTGAAGTATGGAACATCCCTGAAACCACTCTCAAAACAGACTTCAGAAATATTCAAGTCATTATTAGCCAACAAGTATTTTGCCATTTCTATCCTTTTTTCTATAATCTATCTGCGAAATAGCATTACTATGCGTTCGGAATTATTTTCATATTATCAAAGAAGATACTGGTTATATTCGCCATATTAACTATAATTCTTTGTCTGAATATTGACTTGTTCGGAATACTAAAAGTCAGAGAATATGCAGCATACACCGTCATTGGAGGATGGAGTCTCACTCCGGACCAATTGCAGATAGGACTTACCCGCGTGTTGTATCCATTCTTCTGCGGTCTGTTGATTTCACGAATCAACTGTCTTATAAAGGTAAGAGCCGGTTTTTGGTGGTGTTCACTACTCATAGTTACGCTAATGGCAATGCCATTCGTCGGTTCCATACAATACAAATTACCCAACGGAATCTATGAAGCAATATGCATTCTAATCATGTTCCCACTCATCGTATCTATCGGTGCCGGCAGCAGCGTAAATGGGAAAAAATCTTCTGCTATAAACAGATTCCTTGGTGAAATATCTTTTCCTATCTACATAACTCACTATCCACTTATCTATATACAGACAGCTTGGGCTGAGAACCATCCTGATGCACCACTAAGCATGCACATAATTGTAGCTGTAAGCACTTTCTTTCTGGCTATACTAACAGCTTACGGAGCATACAAACTCTATGATCTTCCTGTACGTGCATGGCTTAAAAAGAAATTGTTTGCTAAATCCGGGAAATCATGAAAGACTGTCTGTCAGAAAATAAGCTCTGCCCCTATCCGACTCTATTTTCAGATTACTGTGTTTTTCCAGTATAGGTCTTATACGCCTAATCAACGTGTAAAGAGTTTCGCTGGCATCTTCTTTCTTGGGCCATAGCTCGTCACATATTTCTTCTTTGGAAAGTCTATGGGTTCCTGAATCCAAAAACTTCTTCATAAGTTGACATTGCATTGGAGTGAGATGAATTTCCATATTATTTATATCACAGAAACTATCCTTTTCTGCATAATAAGTTATTCCTCCGAAAGAATTACATGATGTTGCCGATTTCAAAAGCACAGACTTATGCTTTCTGTCATAAAACAACGACAGCATAGCCCACAACAGAGACATAGAAAAAAGAGTCATGGGCAGACTCTGATTTGACAGGCAGAATACAGTTGCCATAGAGCAATCGGCATATCCACGAAAAGACAAAGACCTACCATTTTTTCTCCATATCATCCTGTTACTACTCACCCTAGGGCGATGTTCATCCGGCAGACAATAAGAGATAAAAGCACACCCACGCAATTCCGGTATAGAAATGTTGCTGCGATAATTTTGTATGGTATCAGGTGTTATCCATCCCTCTTCCTTCTGTTCCAGAGTTTTGGACAAAGCAATATTCAAATCAGCAACAATGTCATTTTCCGTAACTTTATAACTGTGAATGCTTGCCAATGCCGATGACATCAACAAAGCAAAAAAGACTATTATAGGATATATCGGTTTCATATTGATTATATCTGATGCTTATTTTTTCTTTATTGCAAAAGTATATAGTTTTTCTCAAAAAGAAAAGAAAAAAGAAGAAAAGATTATAAAAGTTCATTCTTTTCCATTTCATCTTTCACCATAAAGTACTGATATATAAAGAACTATGGTGAAATATGTCGACACACAAGCATCCAGATTTGGAAAACATTTTTTTTCCATTCACAGATGCCAATAATTTGGTCTTGCGTTTTGTGCTATATTATCATGCGATATGCAACATATCGGACTACGTTTCATACTATATCGGGCTGCAGTTTGTACTGAATCACATACCGCTGTGACTATGCCTAAAAATGGTATACACAATTATTACTATGTTACTAATTCACTTTACAAAATTTTAAACCTCTTTCTGATATAGTTTACATCTTTTCAAAGGTCTTCCTTTTTTAGTTTACACAAAGAAATAACATTACAAATTGCTTTTATCTTTATTCTCTCATGCCAAAGTGAGATACGCGACTTCCAAAAAAGCTAAAAAAACATGCACTACCGTCTCACAATAACCAGTTATATATCAGCACTTTATGGTGAAAGATAAAATAGAAATAAAAAATTTCTATTCTTATGAAACATTTTTATTGAAACTTGCGTCTATATTAATGTTAGCACTTAACAAAAAGAACAAAGTATAAACAATTAAAATTAAAATGACATGAAAAAGATTTTTCTTACATTAGCATTGCTTATAGCATGTGCTGCAGGTTTCTCGCAAACTGCAAACGACTTTGTAAATGAACTTAAAACTAACAAGGGCGTAGAGTATAACAACTTCTCCAAAGATATGATTGACATGATGGCATCAAAAGCCAAAGACAAACTTGGTGACAAAGTTGATATGCTGAAAAATATACAGGCTGTGCAAATATTACAAATAAAAGATTGCGACAACAAGTTGAGGAAAAATATATCAAAGAGCGCAGACAAACTCAAGAGCAACGGATATGAAGAAATGATGAATGTAAAAGATGAAGATGACAATGTCAATATTATAGGAAAAACAGAAGGTGACAACCTCCATGACATTCTGTTGCTTATATCAGAAAAAAAAGATAATGAATATGTTGTGATTCATATAGACGGTACCATAAGGAAAGATGATCTGAACAAGATTATAAGTATGAAGAATAACAACTGAAATTATAACAACATAAAAGCGAAAACAGGCGCAATTAATGGAAGCATCTGAATTCAAGCAGACATTCTTGCCCCACAGCCTCCGCATGTATCAGGAGGCATGGAGACTTACCGGCAACACACTTGCCGCAGAAGACTTGGTGCAAGATGCTTTTATGAAACTTTGGCTTAAGCGCAACAGCCTTGGCGAAATCAAAAATGCCGAAGCTTACTGCGTAATTCTCGTAAGACACATTCTGTATGATGAGAAGCGACGTTGCCGGCTTAAAGTGTCAGAAAATTCAGCCGACGAATACAGTATTGCAGCAGATATTGAAACAGACAAAGACATTGAACACCGGGATGAATCGTCAAAATTGATGATTTTGATAGAGAAGCTCCCGGAACAACAGCGCGAAGTGATAACCATGAGAGATGTCTACGAATTATCGTATGACGAAATAGAAGACCGCACCGGTATCACCAACGCCAACATCAGAGTACTCCTAAGTCGCGCAAGAAAGAAAATAAGAGAACAATTTAAGAAGATTTTGAATTATGAACGCATTTAATATAAAAGATTTACTCAACCGATACTACAACGGACAGACAACAGAAGCCGAAGAAGAAGAACTTAATAAATTCTTCCTTGAAGGTGATGTCTCTGAGGATATGGAGGAAGATCGCGCGTTTTTCCTACATCTTCAAGAATCCAGATTTCCACTTCCTAAAGGATTGGGAAACCGGTTAAGCCACCAAATTGATGAATGGAATATCATTGAAAAGAATTCCATACATCATGCACGCATCATCAGCATTAAGTGGATTGGCGGAATTGCAGCCTGCATACTGCTGATATTCAGTATCGGACTATTCACTTTCAACCGAACTGATGAACAGGAATACGCCCGTCAACAGGACACCTACAGCAATCCACAGGACGCTTATGCCGAAACACAGCGTGCACTGATGAAATTCTCCAAATCTATAAACAAAGGACTGGCAAAAGTAGAAGAAACAACAAATAAGGAAAAAGACTGAAAATGAAAAGGATTACAATTATAATATTAATGACTGTGTTGTGCGGCATTTGTCATGCACAAGACGCACTGTTCAGAAAATATGCTGATGTTAACGGCATCTCTACCGTTTACATTTCCAAGAGTATGTTCCGCATGATGCCTAATATTAAAGCAGGCAATAAGGACATAAGCCGGATTTCCTCAAAGATAGACAAGATGCAGATTCTTAATTGCGAACGCCCTTCTCTGATACCATCTGTAAAAAGGGTAGCCAAGAGCACTTACAAGAAAGGCAAATACGAAGATGTAATGCAGATAAATGAGAACGGCGAACATACTGTGATATATCAGAAACTGCATCCTAATGGGAAGCATGAATTTGTATTATTCTGCGAAGAAAAAGATGAACTGTCTATCATCAACATATTTGGCTCCGTAACATTAAGCGAAATCAAAAGCATCTCCGACAACTAAAACGGTATTGTTTTTTTTGCAGAAGCATTTGGGCAAATGCATAAATTTTCGTAATTTTGCGTCTTATAAAAAGATATTATTATGAAAAAATGCCAGTACACATTTCTACTTCTGATAGTTATATGTATAACCGGATGTAAAGGAAACAGACAGGAAGACTCACTGAATGAGAAAGAATACTATTTTGATGAGAAACTTTCTGCCATTTCTGAAGATGGTGATTCTGCCGTATGGATTGGCAGTGAATACGGAGACTTGTGGCATATAAGCTCAAAGAGAAAAATTAAATACCAAACTGGCAGTGACCGTATATATGAAGTTTTGGCAGGAAAAGAGACCGACGGTCTGCGCGACTGCTGGATTGGGGCTAGAAATGCCGGAGTACAGAAATGGATTCTTGCAAATGGGAAACTGACAAAGAGTAAAGATTTCACCATTCCACACAAAGGCAGCAGATATTCTGCTTATGACATAATTGAGTATGGAAATAAACTTTATTTTGCCACCAGTCAGGGACTATACACTATGAATAAAAATTCTTCAGGGCAACAGCAGATGCGACTATTGTATCCTGACAAGAAAAAAGACAATTGGAAAGAAGGAACCACATTCATAATAAAAAAACTCTGCAATACAGGTGATTTCATAATTGCCGCAACTCAAAACGGCTTACTGAGAATAAACACAAAGACTGGAGAACAGAAAATATCACATCCAGGAAAAAAAATAAAAAGTGTTGCTATGTTTGACGGAAAAATTATGGCTCTTGGCGAAAGCCATTTTTATACCGAGTCTATAAATGGAGAATACGAAAAAGATGTGAATCTAGATTTTCACGCCACAATATTTTACAAAGCCAACGGAATTTATTGTTTCTTTGATGCGAACAGAGCTTTTGTTACCCAAGATTTAAAAGACTTCACAGAGATAACATTACGTAGAAGTGTACCAGCATTTTGCAGCAACGCGTACGTTTCTGACAGAAAGAACTGTTTTGTTTCTCTTATCACAGACAATGCTTTATGGAGAATACCTATACATCTTAATATCAGTTCATTCAACACCAATGTTCCAGTAACCGCAGCCTGCTTTAACGGCAAAGACTCATATTATGTAAACTCGCATAATGAGGTTTTCATACAAAAAGGCAACTCTATGAAAGCCTTCAAAATCTTTGATTTCATAAAAGAGTCTCCCATAACAGACATTTTTACCATTGGCAACACTCTTTATTATCTTAATGACAATCAGGAAATAAAAAAAATATCTCTGGGAAACAGCTTATTATACAACTATATGCGTTCACAGATAACAGACATATATTGTTCAAAAGCCAAGATTACATCCTTTGGCATCAACAAGAACAGTGACAGCACCAGTCTGTATATAGGTATTCAAGACGGACTTGTAAGAATACCACAGGTGAAAGACTACAATCGCATAGACACGATTTTACAGATGAACAACAAATACGTAACATCATATTTCACACAGAACAAGAGCGACATGACCTACATGGCAACACTTAATAACGGTATCTATTACGGCAAAAATGGCAAATTCACAAATATAGAGGGAACTGAGACGTTGAAAAACATACGTAGCATAATGGTAACCAAAGATTGTCCGCCAATGATAATGGCACTTTCAGGAAACAGACTAGTACTCTCCGGAAGTCGCGATACGCTTGATGCCAAAGGCATAGAAAAACTTATTCCTCTAAATGACAGTACGATTTATGCGTTACCGGAATATGGAGTAAAAATATATCACATAAAGAACCGACATATAATAGAAACGCCATCTTATTTCAATGACATAAAATTTTGTCCACAAGCATCTTTTGCCAAAGACAACTGCATATACTTGGGATGTAATTTTGGCGTACTTTGCCTTACTGCCAATAATATGGTGCACACGCAATGGCTTACAATGGAAAGTTCTGATATAACAAGGGGACGCATACTATTTATTGTAATTGCTATCATTTTCATTATTCTAACAACTATAATAATACTACGACAATATCATCACGTAAGCCGTAGGCATCTTATGACTACAATAAAATACCTACAGCACCGTTTGGAAAATCTTGATGTTTCAAGTCAGCTACTGAAAAAAGATTATTGTCTGAAAATAAAACAATTATATACAGAACTGGATTCCATACAAATAGGAAACGGGAAACCGTATGAATCAGCAGACAAGAAGATAACTGAAATTTTAGACAGTATCACATATATGAACAGTAACATGATATTATTACTGATGAAATACATTGACAAACAAATAAGCGACATGAAAAACGTGGAACTTTATGATTGCCAAGAACTTATCAAAAATACCAACAAGGCTCTGGACACCGGAAATATTGACAACATAAGAACACAAGCGCTGCAAAACAGAGACTGGCTGAAAAACATAACTGATACCCAGAAACTACTGAACAAATATTCAACAGACATAGAAGGTACATTACCTTTAACCGACATCAACGACCAACTTGATAATATGATAAGAACTTATAAAGAAGGTCTTACCAGCAAATCATTAAAAGATATGGACGGAAAACTGCAGTTGATAACACAGAAATATGAACTAATATTCTCATCTACAGCCATTGCGACCATTGCCAAATATGCAGAAAAACGCAGAAAAGATTTAAAGGATATAAATAATCCTGACTACGTCGTGTCTGCATTATTAAATCAATTTGAAAGTTGCATTGCAAATATAGACGTGCAAGACCGTATAACATTACTGCGCAACCTAAATCATTGCGACATCCGCATCAAGCAAATGTTGCTTAAAATTTCATTAGCTAAACTTATGGATGAATATGATACAGAAAAACAAATTATCATAAGAACAAATGAAAAGAAAATAAACAAACTGTTTGACCGGAATTTAGAACAAGAAATTTCTTACAGAACAAAGGACATAACTAAAGAAATAGAAAAAACAATAGAACAATTGTATTTCTATATGAATATAACAGACCATAGAATTCTGACTGACATTTTCTGCTTCACAAACTATGACAATCAACAACCGAAAGTACTAGCTCTGCTCATTGCAGATTCTAAGGTAAAGAGGACTTCTATACCTGGCATGCTTGAAGTTATAGGAAACTTAAATCCCGTTATAAGTCGCATGGTAAAAAACAAAATAAAGCCCAATGAAGCTTTTCTGAAAGAATATACTAGTAAACACCCAGCAAGTCTCGTAAATTACATTCTTGCACTAGTATAAACTAAAAGTCACATAGAAAGCATAAGCTGCTGATTATAGGCACTTTGCAAAAAGTTGCATTTGGATGATATTCACAAATCTCCAAATGCAACTTTTTATTTTTCATATTTGCAATACATTTGCAACCGAAATCTAATAAAAGTTTAATAACTAAAAACTATTGATTATGAATCGTAAAAGTTTATTTACCATCATGCTGTCATTATTTACAATAACAGTATTTGCGCAAGTTAAAATCAAGGATGCAAGGACAAATCCTGACCTTTATTTTCTACAGGCCGGAGATGTAGCTAGCAGTCTGAATTTACTACCAGCCCCTCCTCAGGCAGGAAGTATTCTATGGCTTAACGACGAAGCCCAGTATCAATGGGGCAAACTGCAAAGAGACACCCCTCGTGGAGATCAGGCAGCTGCAGACGCACGTGTGAATGGTGACGGTGTACCAAATGCTTTTTCTGAAGCTTTCGGCGTAAACATATCAAAAGAAACATCTCCTGAGATATATAAGCTTATTATCAATATGCGTGAAGATGCAGGTGACCTGGCAACACGTGAAGCAAAAAATCACTATATGCGCATACGCCCATTCGCATATTATAAAGAAAACACCTGTAATCCTGAACAACAGAAAGAACTCTCCACCAACGGTTCTTATCCATCAGGACATACTTCTATCGGATGGGCAACAGCTCTTGTTTTGGCAGAAATCAATACAAACAGGCAGAATGAAATACTCAAACGTGGATATGAAATGGGACAAAGCCGTGTTATATGTGGCTACCACTTCCAGAGTGATGTGGATGCAGCACGTCTCGTGGCCAGCGCAGTTGTAGCGCGTCTTCATGCCAACAAGAACTTTATGAAGCAACTGGAAAAAGCCAAGACTGAATTTGCCTCCCTTAACAAAGCCGGCAAAGTAAAAAAGAGCGAGTTCAAAGCAAATTAATTACAGAATGTATAATTAAGGAGAACAATTATGAAAAAAATTATAAGTGCATTAGCTTTGTGTCTTTTTATCACATGCAATGCAAACGCCCAGGACTATGAAGAAAAGCTGGTAATAAAGCCTTCAGGACGCATTCTAATGGATGCGGGATTATTTGATGCAGACAAACTGAACAACCAATTCAATGACGGTTTCGCCATCCCAGACGTACGTGTAGGATTCAAGGCTAAATATGGAGACTGGAGTGCTAAAGCTGACATCGGATATGCTTATGGAAGTGTTGGCTTGAAAGATATTTTCATTGAACGTTCACTGAGCAGCAAGGATATTATCCGCGGTGGATATTTCATTCACCAATATGGTTTGCAGAGTGCAACAAGTTCATCTTTTAAAGTATCCATGGAGGAACCACGAAGCAATCAGGCATTCAATGACAGTCGTCTTCTTGGTGTAATGTATGAGCATTCTGAGAACAAATTTCTCGGTACTCTAAGTTTCTTTTCAGAAACTGATGCCATGAAAATGACATCTGACAAACTCGGCAATCAGGCTGTGGGCGTTATGACACGCCTAGTTTACCGTCCATTTACTGAACCTGGAAAGATTTTTCATATAGGTATATCTGGAGCTTATGAGAGTCCAAAATATAATTCAGACTCAAAACTCACCCATTCTTCTTATGTACTTAAAACCACATGGCCTACACGTATTGACAACATAACGTCTCTTCAAGCTACAGTTTCCAATGCCAAAGCTCTGTATAAATTCACCCCTGAAATTACAGCTGCCACAGGAAGACTGGGAATCGAATCACAATATTTCTATACAAAGATAACACGTGACAATGGATTCCATGACTATAAAGCAAGTGGCGCATACTGCACTCTACGCGGAATCATCAAAGGCGACAACTACAAATACAACTATTGGGACGGAGGTATAGACACACCGAGTCCTAAATCTATAGAGCTGATATTAGCATACGATTATACAGACCTGTCTGACTCAAAAACAGACATACATGGAGGGCGTTCAAATGACTGGTCTGCAACTCTCAACTATTACATCAACAAATACATGATATGGCGTGTACGCGGCTCTTATACAAAGACAACCGACCGCACTGATTACGAAAATAATCATGTAACAATGTTGGAAACCCGTCTCCAAATCAAATTTTAGCACTTTTATCTGGACCTAGACAAAATTATTATGAAAAATAAAAAACAAATAACTCTTGCGTTGCTGCTGCTTTTACTGCCATCTTTCATGATGGCGCAGCTGCAGCGTTCACAGTCTTTCAAAAACGACTATAAACTTAAAGAAGTTGTTATTCTAAGCAGGCACAATATCCGTTCGCCACTCTCTACAAATGGAAGTGAACTCAGCAAACTGACACCTCATGAATGGACAAATTGGACATCTGCCGCAAGCGAACTTACATTACGTGGAGGAGTTCTGGAAACTATGATGGGGCAATATTTCCGCAAATGGACAGTTGGTGAGAATCTTTTCAATGAGAACAGTAATGCCACTGCCGATGAGGTAAACTTTTATGCCAACAGCATGCAGCGTACAATAGCCACTGCAAAATATTTTGCTTCAGGCTTCATGCCTGTTGCCAACATAAGAATAAACCATCGCTACAGTCCAAGTAAAATGGATCCGGTATTCTGTCCGCGTCTTACAAAAGTCAGCGACAGTTTCAAGAAAGAAGCTCTCAGGGAAATAGCAGCTATGGGAGGTAAGAAAGGCATAATAGGAATAAATGAGAAACTGAAAGACAGCTACGACATCACTGCAAAAGTTCTTGATTTGAAAAACTCACCAGCTTGTAAAAGCGGAAGTACATGTGCCTTTGACGATTACAATACTCAATTCATATTCAATCTCAACGATGAACCGAAGATGAAAGGGACTTTGAAACTTGCAAATTCTGCATCAGACGCATTCGTATTGCAATATTACGAAGAGCCAGACATAAAGAAAGCAGCATTCGGTCATGAGATTACATATAATGACTGGGAAAGAATTGCAAAAATTAAAGATGTATATGGTGACGTGCTTTTCACAGCACCTATAGTAAGTGTCAATGTAGCTCATCCTCTGCTAGTGTATATTCATGACGAACTCAATTCTGACTGTAGAAAGTTCACCTTTCTATGCGGACATGACTCTAACATAGCCAGTGTTGATGCTGCTCTTGGTGTTGAAAATTATGAATTGCCTAATTCTATAGAAAAGAAGACACCAATTGGCAGTAAAGTGGTATTTGAAAAATGGATTGACAAGGCTGGCAACACATACGTAGCTGTCAACATGGTATATCTTAGTTCTGAGCAGCTACGCAATCTGCAAATGATTACTACAGAAAATCCACCGATGATTTATCCACTTAAATTAAAGGGCATCACACCTAATGCTGATGGTTTGTATTCTCTTGAAGATGTAAATAAAAAATTCAATGACGCAATACAGGCATACGATAATATAAAATAACATTATATTATATCATAACACAATAAAATGAGACGTATCAGGGACAAAATTCCAGATACGTCTTTTATTTATGTAGAATAGACTTGACAATTATTTCATTGCTGCTATTGCCTTTTTGAATTTAAAACATTATCTTTGCAAAAAATTCACCAAGACATGAAAAAGCTCTACTTTATCAGTACTTTATTATTGTACACAGTCTGCATATTTGCACAGCAGGCTCCTATGAAATTATGGTATGACCGCCCTGCTTCTTATTTTGAGGAATCATTGCCGATAGGCAACGGTAAGCTTGGGGCTCTGATATATGGCAACCCTGACAAAGATACTCTTTATCTTAATGACATCACTTTCTGGACCGGTAAGCCGGCAGACTTGAATGAAGGTGGGGATGCACATAAATACATACCGCTGATAAGAGAAGAACTCTTCAAGGAGAACTATAAGGAGGCTGATATTCTGCAACATCTGGTACAGGGACACAACTCTTGCTATTATCAACCCCTTGCCACATTGGGTATCAACGACGTCTCTAAGGGTGATGCAACGAATTATTACCGAGAACTGAATTTGGACAACGCAACTGCCAAAGACAAGTATACTCGTAACGGGGTTACATATACAAGAGAATATTTTGCAAGCAACCCTGACAAGCTGATAGCTATTCATTTATCTGCTGACAGAAAAGCATCAATCAACTACAGGATATCTCTTTCCGGACAAACTCCACACAAGGCAAAAGCCGGTAAAAATCAGATTACGATGACCGGCTATGCCATTGGCAACCCAGAAGAAAGCATACACTTCTGCACCATTCTAAAGGTGAATAATGACGGCGGAACCATAGAGGCAAGTGACTCTACACTATTGTTGGCCGATGTAAACGAAGCTACTATATATATAGTAAACGAAACAAGTTTCAACGGATTCGACAAGCATCCCGTGAAAGACGGAGCTCCTTATCTGGAAAAAGCCACTGATGAAATATGGCATACCGTGAACTATACATACAACCAGTTCCGTCAACGGCACATAGCAGACTATCAGAAGTTGTTCAACCGTCTGCAACTAAATCTTGCAAACGGCAAGTTTGACAACAAGCATACCACAGAACAGCAGCTAAAGGATTATACAGACAAGGGCGGAGGTAATCCATATCTGGAAACATTATATTTTCAGTATGGAAGATACTTGCTGATAAGTTGCAGTCGCACGGAATCAGTACCCGCCAACCTGCAGGGACTATGGACTCCACATAAGTTTTCTCCATGGAGAGGCAACTACACCGTGAATATAAATCTGGAAGAAAACTACTGGCCTGCAGAGGTTGCCAATCTCCCGGAACTAGTAAATCCATTAAACGGTTTTATAAAGGGACTTGCCGAGACAGGGAAACATACGGCACAACATTATTACGGCATAAACGAAGGATGGTGCTCCAGTCACAACTCTGATATATGGGCAATGTCCAATCCTGTAGGAGAAAAGCAGGAAAGTCCGGAATGGAGCAATTGGAACATGGGCGGAGCATGGCTCGTAAACACGCTTTGGGAGCACTATGATTTTAACCGAGACTTGACTTATCTACGCAATACGGCATACCCTCTAATGAAGGGTGCAGCCGACTTCATGTTGAAATGGCTCATTAATAACCCAAAGAAGCCGGACGAGCTGATAACTGCGCCAAGTACTTCGCCTGAAAATGAATATGTAACAGACAAAGGATACCACGGAACTACATGCTACGGAGGTACTGCCGACCTTGCCATTATAAGAGAATTACTTCAAAACACTCTGAAAGCAGCCAAAACTCTGAACATGGACAAAGATTACCAAAAGACATTGACTAATACACTCAATCGTCTGCATCAATACACAATAGGACACATGGGAGACATCAACGAATGGTATTATGACTGGGACGACTTTGACTTCCAGCATCGCCATCAGTCTCATCTTATCGGATTATATCCCGGACACCAGATAACAACTGCCGGTACACCTACATTGGCAAAAGCAGCACAACGCACTCTTGAAATCAAAGGAGACAAAACCACAGGATGGAGCACGGGATGGAGAATAAATTTGTGGGCAAGACTCCATAACAGCAAACAGGCATATCACATATACCAAAAACTACTGACATACGTTAGTCCCGACAAATACAAAGGTACAGACCGCAGACGTAGTGGAGGAACTTATCCGAATCTGTTTGATGCACACCCGCCTTTCCAGATAGATGGTAACTTCGGCGGAGTTGCAGGAGTATGCGAAATGCTTATGCAGAGTGACGACAATACGATAGAACTGTTGCCTGCCCTGCCTGAAGAATGGAACAGTGGAAACGTAAGCGGAATAAAAGCACGTGGAGGCTATACGGTAAGTATTACCTGGAAAAAAGGAAAAGTAAAGAATGCCCAAATAAAGAGTACTACTGACGGAAAGGTAAACATAAGATACAACAACAAAACCAAGACCATAGTTATGAGAAAGGGTCAGACGGTAAAATTATAACAGATGAGATTATTTATTATGTGCTTTCTCGCCATGATATCAATGAATGTCAATGCCCAAGGAATAGCACAAGGATGGATTTCGGCAACAAATGTTGACAGCACATCACAAATATGGTTCCGTCACACTTACGTGGACAGCACACAGCCACAACATGCAAAGATTTCAATATCCACAACCGGAAAGGTTGAACTGTATATAAATGGATACAATGTATCTGGAGATACCCGTATGCCATATCGTGACAACAACGATGACAAGCCTATAAGCAATACATTCTGTATATCAGAATACCTGCGTCCTGACAGCAACACCATTGCAGTGTGGTACAGTCCGGAATATCCACATATACAAAAGCAACAGATATCTCTTACATATTGGGGAGCAATGCCTGACGGCAGAAAATTCTGTCACCAGACAGATAGCACTTGGTTCTTTCACAAATCAACTCACAGTCTTTCTTTAAACGGTGGAGAAATACAAAATGCTAAAAATATAGATGAAGATTGGAATTCCACCTTGTTCTATCCTACTCTATGGCAGAATGCCATACCATGCGACGGAGCATTAGCCCCTATAGAGAATAATGAATGTTTATATAAATCAGAAAGAGTAAACAAGGTAATACGCCCTAGTTATTTCGACATAGAAGGTGACTCAGTTTTATATGAATTCAATACTGGTTTTTACGGTTATATAAGGGTCACATTAAGAGATGCTAAAAAGGGAGAAAATATACATATAGGTGGTATGGACTACATCTGCAATGGCAATATGGATGAACAGGCATACCGTAAATTCACTCAGGGATATAACAGAAGAATCATTATTTCCGGTGACAGGAATTTCAGAAGAAGCCAGATACAAAATGTAGAAGGAATTGAAATTTGCCCCTATTTCCATTGGAACTGGTTATATTGACAGTTCCTTTATCTCTATTTTTCAATAAAAAATATTGTTGTTTTGATAGTTTTTATTAATTTTGCAGAAAACTCTACAATATGATCAATTCAACACTAAACGATATATCCATAAAATCAGCGCTGCAAAAAATAAATGGAAGCCATTTAGATAATGATTTGTTATTATTGGAAGAAATGGCAAAATTACCTTTTCCACAAGAGCCACGCCGTACAAATTGTCTTGTTATAGGACTTTGCCTTAAAGGTCATGCAAATTATACCGTAGACACTATTTGCCATATTGTATCACCAAATGACTTCATAATAATAAGTCCCGGGCAAATATCAGACAACTACAGCGTAAGCAATGATTTCAGTGGAATAGGTATACTTCTGTCTGAGAACTTTTTCCGTGAGGTTATATCCGGTATACACGAATTGGCATCATTATTTCTGTTCTCCAGAAATCATCCTGTATGCACGCTTCAAAAGGAAGAGGCAGACATGCTGCAACAGTACTTCTGGCTACTGAAAAAGAAAGTTAATGAAACCGGACATCATTTTAGACGCGACACCATCCGTATGCTTATAACTACAATAATCTATGACCTCAGTAATACTATATATCTTATTCAGAGTAATGAACATCACAAACCAAGCAGAGCTGAAAAGATATTCTCTGACTTTATTCAATTAGCTCAGGAGAATTTCCGCAAAGAACGCCGTGTGGGATGGTATGCCAAGCAAATGTGCATATCGGCAAAATACTTGTCAGAAGCTGTGAAATCCATCAGCCACAAGACACCTGCCGAATGGATTGACTATTATGTAACACTGGAACTTCGCATTCTGCTTAAGACTACAGCAAAAAGCATAAAAGAAATAGCTATAGACCTAAATTTCTCTAATCAAAGTTTTCTGGGAAAATACTTCAAGGAGCGTGTGGGTATGTCACCTAAAGAATACCGTCTTTCTTAAGTTGTTCTGCAACTTCAAGAAGTTCGGTATACCATTCCTCTCCGAATTTTCTCTTTAATGGTCCTTCAAGGAATTCATACAACGGCAGATTTAGTTCTCTACCTTTAGCCACGGCATCTTTACAGACTTTCCATTTATTATAGTTTATGCCAACAACTCCATTTCCAAAATTTTTCACCCGAATAGGATAAAGAGCACATGAAACCGGTTTTACGAACTTAGTCTTACCATTACGGAAGGCTCGTTCCAAAGCACACAGACAGCATCCGTCCTCATAACATGTGAACACACAGTCTTTACCATTGACTATACTTGTTACCAAATCACCTTCTACATCTGTATAGGCAACACCCTGCTTGTCAATAACAGCCTGTGCACTTGCAGCCAAATCACTCCAAACCACATCAAGGCTATCTTCAATGCCACCTATTTCATCAAGCGTAACAGGAGCACCGGCATCACCTTCTACACAGCATTGTCCCTTGCACTTGTCAAGATCACAGCAGAATTTCTCAGTAAAGATATCAGGTGAGACCAAAACTTTGCCTACCTGAAGAATATGGAGTTCTTTATTATCCATCATTTACCACTTTATCGGTTCTTCACCATTCTGCTGTAAATAAGTATTACAACTGGAAAACTGATGATTACCAAACCATCCGCCTCTGTTAGCTGACAAAGGAGATGGGTGAACAGATTCCAGAACCAGATGTCTGTTCTGGTCTATAAGATATTTTTTACCTCGTGCAAAACCTCCCCAAAGCATAAACACCAGATGATTACGCCCATCACTCAAAGCCTTGATGGCAGCATCTGTAAATGTTGTCCACCCTAATCGTTGGTGACTGTTTGCAAGATGTGCCCTTACCGTAAGAGTGGCATTAAGCAACAACACTCCCTGTTCTGCCCAATGGGTAAGGTCTCCGGTATGAGGCACCGGTGTACCCAAATCCTGTTCTATTTCTTTATATATATTGATTAGTGACGGCGGCATTTGGATTCCGTCTGGCACAGAGAAACTCAATCCCATTGCCTGACCAGGTTCATGATAAGGGTCCTGCCCTATTATCACCACCTTCACTTTATCAAAAGGGCAAAGATTGAAGGCGTTGAAAATAAGTCTGCCCGGAGGATAACAAGGATATTGTGTATACTCCTGACGCACAGCAGAGATAAGAGTCGAAAAATAAGGTTTATCAAACTCACCTTGCAAATGCTGTTTCCAACTGTCTTCAATCTTTACATTCATTTCTATAAAAATTCAAATTACTTATTATCTGAAATAAGATTCTCACCTGTCATGTCTGAAGGTTGTTCCATTCCCATGATATGAAGAATAGAAGGAGCAACATCAGCAAGGCGACCATCCTTTACCGTTGCAGAATTATTGTCTGTAACATAGATGAAAGGAACTGGATTCAATGAGTGGGCGGTATTTGGAGTTCCGTCTTCATTTATGGCATTGTCTGCATTACCGTGGTCGGCAATGATTATTGCTTCATAACCGGTAGCCTTGGCAGTCTCAATTACTTCTTTAACACATTTGTCTACAGCTACAATAGCTTTAGCAATGGCATTGTAAATACCGGTATGACCTACCATATCACCGTTTGCGAAGTTCACAACTATGAAATCGTACTTGTCTTCCTTTATTGCAGCAACCAATTTATCCTTAACCTCGAATGCACTCATTTCAGGTTTCAAGTCGTATGTGGCAACCTTTGGAGAAGGAACAAGAATACGGTCCTCACCATCATAAGGAGCCTCGCGACCACCATTGAAGAAGAATGTTACGTGGGCATATTTCTCTGTTTCGGCAGTATGAAGCTGCTTCTTTCCATGCTTTGAAAGATATTCACCAAGAGTATCCTCTACATTCTCCTTAGGGAACAGAATGTTCACATTCTTAAAGTTTGCATCGTATGGTGTCATGCAGTAATACTGCAGATTTTTAACAGTGTGCATACCTTCTTCCGGCATATCCTGTTGTGTAAGCACCTGTGTAAGTTCCTTTGCACGGTCGTTACGGAAATTGATGAAAATAATAACATCACCATCCTGAATTGTTCCGTCTACAGAAGAGTTGTTTATAGGTTTGATGAATTCATCTGTTACACCGTCAGAATAACTTTCCTCTACGGCCTTAACCATATCAGTTGTCTGCTTTCCTTTGGCATCAACAAGTAAATCAAAAGCTTCCTTTACACGGTTCCAGCGCTTGTCACGGTCCATTGCATAGAAACGACCTATAACACTGGCAATATGAGCATCATTTGCATCACATACCTTCTGGATATCTTCAACAAAACCTTTACCACTCTTAGGATCCGTATCACGACCATCCATAAAACAATGAACGTATGTGTTCTTCAAACCATACTCCTTGCTTATTTCTATCAACTTGAAAAGATGATCCAGAGAAGAATGAACACCTCCGGTACTGGTAAGTCCCATCAAATGAAGTTTCTTTCCTGTCTTCTGAGCATAACTGTAAGCACTGATTATTTCCTTATTCTTAAGGATGTCACCGCTTTCACAAGCCTTATTAATCTTAACCAAATCCTGATAGACCACACGACCAGCACCGATATTAAGGTGACCAACTTCAGAGTTTCCCATCTGACCATTAGGCAGACCAACATCTTCACCTGAAGCCTGAAGCTGAGAGTGTGCTGAAACTGCATTCAAATAATCCATGTAAGGAGTTGGAGTGTTATAAATAACATCACCCTTACCGTGTTTGCCGATTCCCCATCCGTCGAGAATCATCAATAAAGCTTTCTTTGCCATAACCTTTTATTTTATCTATTTAATAATTATCTGATAATCAAGTGCAAAGATACTGTAATTAGGCGAAACAACAAAAAAAACGATTAAATAATTTGCCTATGGCAAGAGCAGATTGCGGATATATCATTTTGCAGACATTGGAAAACATTTTATGCAGATAAAAGAAACATAAATGTTTTAATATATAAAAGAATTGTATTATTTTTGCAGCAACATTGAATTTACAACCATATAAATATGAAACACAAAAAAATCTGTCTTGCCATGATGGCAGGACTCTTATCAACTACAATGATGGCACAGAAAGCTCCTCAGTTGAATGAAAAGAACATTGACGAGGTCATCGCAGCTATGACTCTCGAAGAAAAAGCCCAACTTCTGGTTGGAGGCGGCAACGATGGTTTCGTCGGTTCCGGTTCCATGATGGGGCATCAAAAAAAACTTGTTGCCGGTGCCGCAGGCATCACAGTAGCTATTCCGCGACTTGGCATCCCTGCCACTGTCATGGCTGACGGACCTGCCGGAGTGCACATCGACGCACACAGAGACGGTACTGCCCAAACTTTCTACGCTACCGGTTTTCCAATCGGCACTTGTCTTGCTTCTACATGGAACACCCAATTAGTAGAGAATGTCGGCAAGGCCATAGGCAATGAAGCCAAGGAATACGGATGTGACGTGATTCTAGGACCAGGCATGAACCTGCACCGCAATCCTCTTTGCGGACGCAACTTTGAATATTATAGTGAAGACCCTATGGTAACAGGACTTATCGGCACAGCCTATGTACTTGGTGTGCAGAGTCAGGGCGTAGGCGTAAGCGCAAAGCATTTTGCCGTAAACTCTCAGGAAAGTGACCGTGTAAGAGTAGATGAAAGAGTAAGCCAGCGTGCTCTTCGCGAATTATATCTAAAAGGATTTGAACTGATGGTAAGAAGAAGCAGTCCATGGACCATCATGTCATCTTACAATAAAATCAACGGAGTTTACGCACAGGACAATAAAGAACTTCTTACCGATGTTCTGCGCAATGACTGGGGATTCAATGGTATCGTCGAAACCGATTGGATTGGAAAACGTGACGACCTGCCTACATATATGGAAGTACAAGCCGGCAACGACCTCATGACACCGGGATATCCTGCACAGGTAAAAGATATTATGGATGCTGTAGGCGATGGCAAACTTGACGTAAAGGATATAGACCGCAATGTTCGCCGCATGCTGGAATATATAGTAAAGACTCCAAGATTCAAGGGGTATAAATACACCAGTAAGCCGGACCTTAAAGCTCACGCTGCTGTTACACGTCAAAGTGCCACAGAAGGAATGGTACTTCTTAAAAATGACGGTAACACATTACCAATACATAATTTAAAGACTGTGGCTCTATTCGGTGTAAACAGTTATGATTTCTTCTCTGGCGGACTCGGAAGCGGATGCGTAAACGTTCCGTATGTGGTGGATATGGTACAGGGACTGAAGAATATAAACGTATCAACCACACCACAACTTACAGAGATTTACCAGGAATACGTGAAATATGCCAAAGCTAAATTGAAAGCAGACAAGAATCCGGAGATGTGGTTTCTTGATCAAGGACAGCCAAAGCTCGATGAAATCGAGATTTCCAAGCGTTGTGTAGAACATGAGTTGCCATTGGCAGACGCTGCCATTATCACAATAGGTCGCCAGGCTGGTGAAGGCATGGACCGCCAGATAGAAGGCGAATTTAATCTCACGGATAACGAAAAATCTATGATTTCACGCGTTAGTGATGCATTCCACGCAGCAAACAAGCCTGTAATTGTCATCATCAACTCTGGCAGCGTAATGGAAACAGCTTCATGGCGCGACCGTGCAGATGCTATTCTCGTGGCATGGCAACCGGGTATGGAAGGCGGGAACAGTGTAGCCGATGTGCTTACAGGAAAAGCCAATCCTTCCGGTCACCTCACTATGACATGGCCTATAAGTGCGGCAGATCACCCCTCAACAAAAAACTTCCCGCAAAATCCGGAATTATATAACCTAACAGGAAAGATTGCGGCAAAAGAAATGAAAGGTGTAGACTTCACTAATCATGAAGAAGACATATACGTAGGTTACCGATACTTTGACACGTTCAAGAGAAATACAGCTTATCCATTCGGATATGGTCTAAGCTATACTACATTTGAATTCGGCAAGCCTTCTGTATCTATTAAAGGCAACAAAATTATTGTTACCGTGTCTGTAAAGAATACCGGTAAAACCGCAGGAAAGCAAGTTGCACAGGTATATGTTACAGCTCCAAAAGGCAATATAGAGAAACCGGCAAAAGAACTAAAGGCATTTGCCAAGACTGAACTTTTGAAACCTGGTCAGAGCGAAACTCTGAAAATGACCATTGACAAACGAGATCTTGCAAGCTTTAATGAAGCAGACAGCCAGTGGAAAGCAGATGCCGGCAACTATATATTCAAGGTTGGTGACAACATAGAAGACATAAAGGGCTCTGTATCTCTAAATCTACCTGAATATACAGAAAAGGTAAGCAATTCTCTAAAGCCTCAACAGGCACTCAATTTACTCCATCAGTAAACTGATAAAATAAAAAGGATTTAGAAACATTATCTAAATCCTTTTTATTTTCTATTCACTTTTCATTGTTATTATCTTGCCGAAACTATCATATTCAAGCGGCATCACCTTAAGACTGCGAAGCCATGTTTTGTCTTTACTTGGCACACAGTCATGATGAAGCAGATACCAATGGCCTCTATATTCTACAATACTGTGATGTGTAGTCCATCCAACTACCGGTTCAAGTATCACACCCTGGTATGTAAAAGGTCCGTAAGGATTGTTTCCTACTGCATAACACAACAGATGAGTATCACCCGTACTGTAACTGAAATAATACTTTCCTTTGTATTTATGCATCCAACTTGCTTCAAAAAAGCGGTGAGGATCATCTGACGATAAAGGTGTGCCGGTTTCATCAACTATCAATACCGGCTGCGGAGTCTCTGCAAACTGCTGCACATCATCTGTGAGCATGGCTACACGAGACGGCAGTGGATTTTCTTTTCCTTCAGGAAGATGCTCGTTTTTAAGAGCCCTATTATCCTTGTACCATTGTAGCTGTCCACCCCAGATACCACCGAAATAAACATAAATCTTACCGTCATCATCCTTGAACACACATGGGTCTATACTGTAAGAACCACGGATAGGGTCAGCATTGGGAATGAAAGGTCCCTCCGGACTGTCAGCCTTTGCCACTCCAAGATGGAAAACGCCATTATAATCCTTAGCTGAGAATATAAGATAATACTTGCCATCTTTTTCAACCACATCATTATCCCACATCTGTTTTTCAGCCCAAGGCACGTTTTTCACATCAAGAATCACGCCATGATCTGTAACTTCAGCCTCCATAGGATCACCATCAACAGACAGCACATGATAGTCTTTCATCTGAAAGTGTCCGCCGTCATCATCAAACACCTCTCCACTATCCCAGTCATGCGAGGGATAGATATAGAGTTTTCCGTTAAACACGTTAGCCGAAGGATCGGCCATATAATCTTTAGGAAATAAATATCTTGCTTTCATAATCAAAACATTTTAATAATTTCTTTCAATACAGGTTTTGCTTTATAGCTACGGTCAAAGAGTAGCGGATAATTTGTCCTACCCCTAATAGGCCAGTCATTAAGCCAAGAAGCACCGTCCTCAACGCCCCAGAACGTTACGCGTTCTATAACATTTTCATGTCGCTGAACAATTTTGAATAAATCCAGATAACGTTGGTTAAACAATTCTGTTGCATTCTTATCAAGTTTCTTAGGATAAGGATTGTACTTTTTCTGTAGTTCATAGTTCTGACTTATGTCAGCACCTCCGAAGTTCTCTGGATTTGGCAACATATTCACGTCAAGTTCCGTGAGCTGCACCTTTACACCTTCAGCAGCAAAAGCTTCTATTGACTTTTCATATTCCGCATAATCAGGATAATTATAACCATTATGACTCTGCATACCTACAGCATCAATACGACATCCCTTTGCTTTCAAGTCTCTTATAAGTTTACATACGGTGGCACGCTTTGCCGGATTAGACATAGAATAGTCATTATAATATAATTCAGCATCAGGGTCTGCATCATGAGCATATTTAAATGCCAATTCAAAATATTCAGGACCGATAGCTCTGAACCAAGGACTGTCACGATAGCTTCCATCATCAAGGATAGCTTCATTTATTACATCCCATCCCAATATTTTTCCCTTAAAATGCCCAACCACGGCTGTTATATAATCTTTTAACCGTTTAATCATTACCTCACGATTTGGCAGTTCTCCATATTTGTTCTTGAACATCCACGGAGCCGTCTGACTATGCCATAGCAGAACATGCCCAATCACTTTCATATTATTATCCAAGCCGAACTTCACAAATCTGTCGGCATCATCATAAGTGAACTTTCCCTCTTCCGGCTCTATATTCTCCGGTTTCATGCAGTTTTCCGCAACAACAGAGTTAAACTGTTCCTTAGTCAACTCTATTGCTTTACGGTCATTGCCATTTACCTGATTTACATTCAGAGCTGTTCCCACAAGAAAATGCTTTCCCATAGTTTCCTTAAGAGTTGATGTCTGTCGCTGTGCAAAAACCGGCAATGTCATTGCCACAGTCATTGCTATTGCAAATATCTTCTTCATATCTTTATTTGTTTGTTGATTCTATTTCCTTGTTAATTTTATCTATCATCTCGTCAGAAAGTTCATACTTTGAAATAATGAACATAGCAAGCAGCAGCAATATGGCAGGTATGATACACACCAGCCAGCGTATTCCTTCCTGAGCCAAAGGAGTCTGCAGTTCCAGATTGTTCATGAAGTAAGCACCGGCAGCATTGCCCACCGACATCATAGCAAAAGCCGTGATGAAGAACAGAGCTATGACCCGTAGCGGCTTGTTGTGCATAAATTCTGTCCACAAGTCACTTACCTTTACATTTGCAGTGTCTTTCTTGTCCATCACCACACGTTCCTTTGTCTGACTGAAACAGAACAGCAGCAGCAAGAATCCTGCCACGGCATATATAAGCATTGCATAAAACCACGCACTGGAATCTTTCGGCAGTGTATTGGCCTGATCGGAAACCACATATCCGGTCATTTCAAGAACTATACCAGGAACGACCCCTCCAAGCGCCATACCCGCCTTGAAGAATATACCGGTAAGAGCATTCACTATACCGGAAATTCTGCGTCCCGACTTATACTCAGCATAGGAAATAACTTCCGGTACCAGAGCCCACATATATCCTGTTGCTACAATAACACCGGTTGACTTTATGAACTGCGCCACATATATAGCTGTCATATTGTTCTCCATATCAAAGAATTTGCTTATGACATACAATGCCATCATACCTATAATAGCAACCGTCAGAAATACATAGAACATGTTTTTCTTTCCTATTTTGCGTTTTATAGCCGGAACCATCGGCATGAAGATAAACGAAGGCAGAGAACCCAGTCCCATAAACAGAGCCATTTGCAAAGGCAGCTTCTGGGCAGCAAGCACTGCTACAAGTATAGGAACACCTGCCGACACAGCCAGTCCTCCTACATTTGCCATAAACATACGGGTAGACGTAAGTATAGTTATTTCATTTGTATCACGAGTTAGAGAACTGTTCAGTGCTCCATAAGGTACATTAATGAGAGTATAGAACATACTCAGACCTACATAAGTAACGTATGCGTAAAGCAGAGAACCCGAAAAGCCATTCCAGAAACACAGTATGGCAAGACCGGTAAGAGGAATTCCGGCAAACACCAAGTATGAACGGTATTTTCCCAACCGCGGATTATGCTTATCCACGTATGTTCCCACAAGAGGATCCCACAGCACGTCTACCAATCTCACCACAAGAAACATCGTTGCAGCCTCACCAGCATCCAGACCATAGATGTCGGTATAGAAGAAAAGCAGATACATACATATTGTCTGGTAAATAAGGTTTTGAGCCAAGTCGCCAGAGCCAAAACCTACTCGCTGTAACCAGTTCAGCTTATAGAATCCGTGAGATTCCCGTGTCACATCATTTGTTTCCATTATATATTATGATTATTTTCCATTTATAATTATAGATGCTGCATATTTCCCCATAGCCTCATATCCTTTAGGGTTAAGATGAAGCCAGTCGTCAGAAAATTCCGGATTAAGTTTCTGATAGTCTTTATCATCCCTTGTCAAAGCATCAAAATCAATGATTCCATCGAAACACCCGCCTGTTCTTATCCATTCATTTACAGTCTGGCGTATTGCCTCGTGAAAGAAAGAATACCAGCCATTGCCTTTAGTTGGCGTTATGGTTGCCCCATACACTTTTATTCCTTTTACCTTGGCCTTTGCCGTCATTATCTTATAGCATGCAATCAGCGTATCAGCCACATGTTCATAGTTTCTGCTACTGCAGCCTATGTCGTTTGTACCTTCAAATATTATAAGAGAACTTATCCCGTTCTGCCCAAGGATATCACGGTCAAACCGCTTCATTGCAGGTTCGCTCAGACCGCCTTCAGCCACACAATTTCCTCCAATACCCAGATTCAACACTCCATAAGGTTGGGCTGAGTTAAGTTCCGCAGCCATGAAATCAGTCCAGCGGTTCTGCTTATTGGTTGTACTGCCCCTGCCGTCAGTTATAGAATTACCGAGAACAGCAACAACAGGTGATTCTGTTTCTACATCAATCTTATCCAGATTATACCAATGGTCAAGTTTCTCAACCATTTTTTTGCCATCGTATATATAAGATGTTGTACGAGAGCCTCGATGAGAAGTGGCGTGTTCCGGCACATTCTTGCCATACACGGTTGTTATACATAATGTCTTTAGTGGCGATACATTATATTTAAGCACGTCAGAGGTTATGTTTTGTCCGGCAGCAATTGATATTTTACTTTTCTTTCCAAAAGTAATCTTTCTGCCATCTATCTCCACACTGCCGATGTCAACAGCCGAAGAGCCGAACTTATTGGAAAGAGTCAGGCGCAGCATGTTGCCGCCTTTGCTAATCTTTACATACTGTTTCAAAGTCTTGCCAGCCAATGTTGTGGTCTGTGGCATATCACCCTTACCGGTATATTCCACAGCCGTAGCCCATGTTCCGGAAAAAGTCTGGGCTCTCATAACCGACGCGAACATCAGCAGTAATGTTGAAATTAGCAATATAGTCTTATTCATCTGGTATTGATTTAAATTCTGATGCAAAATTAATCATTTACCGATAAATACCCTTTGTCTGGTGTAACGAGAACGTTTCTTTTTGTATCATTCCCTAATTTCATCATAAATTTTATATTGAAACATTTTTAAATTTGGCTCATTTTAACTACTTTTGCAACAAATATCAACAGAATAAGATAATTCTTAAATACATGAAACACATACATTATTATATTATAACCGGCTTATGTCTGCTGCTATCACTTATCGTCATGGCAGACAGCGGACGACTCTACACGTCAGACAAACTATCCAGCAGTCTGATAAACTGCATCACGCAGGACAGAAATGGCTTCATCTGGGTTGGAACAGAATACGGACTGAGCAAATTCGACGGTTACAGATTTACCAATTATCTGCATAACGATAAAGACACCACATCAATAAACGACAACATCATATCCGCGTTCCTGGTAGACAGGAGTGGAAAACTATGGATTGGAAGTGCAAAGGGACTAATGAGATACAGTTATGAAAGCAACAATTTCATAAGATATCCGTTCCCGAAGGGCAATCGCCCGCGCATATATACAATGATAGAAAGTCACAAGGGAGATATAGTAATAGGTACAGCAGGCAGGGGCTTATTCTCCATAAAGAAAGGTGCTGGCAGAATTACATACGAAAAAGATTATGCCAAAAAGGACACAGATATGTTCTATACCCATATTTTCGAGGACAACCGTGGGTGCCTGTGGCAATCCAGTCACCTGAATGTATTTACCAGGTTCTACAAGAAAAGCGGAAGAATGCACATTCAGGACTTTGAATCTCCTTATGGTGCCCCGGTAAAATTCTTCCAAAGTTTGAAAAACAATCTGTTTATCGTGTGTATGTATGGCATAGAAATTTATGATTACACGACAAACAAGATTACTGATGCCGGGTATGACTTAGGTTCATATAAAGGCAACATAACAATAAACTGCGCCCGTTTTGACCACAAAGGCAATCTGTATATAGGTACTTCCGAGTGTGGTGTTCTTGTCGCCAAGGCAGGAACAAAGACATTCTTACCTTTTGAGGGCAACAACAGTCAGCGTTTCAATTTATCAGCCTCATGGGTTAACGACATCTTTGAAGACAAAGACCAGAACCTGTGGGTGGGCTGTTACAAAAAGGGACTATATCTTGTAAACAACCAGAAGGAGGCTTTCAATATCTGGAGTTTCTCTGCTCAGAACTATTCCATCGGCAGCAGCGTGTCATCTCTTGCAGCAGGCAACAATGGTGAAATCTGTTGTACGGTACAGAACAGCGGAGTATATAAGTTTGACGGCAACGGAAAAATTGTAAGCCATCTGCCTTCTCCATACGGCACTAGCATTATTTATCGTGACAGTTGGGGACGTTACTGGTTGTGCACAGGTCATGCTCTCTTCAGTTATAATCCTGAAGCCGGTACCTACAAAGAAGAAATGAAGTTTGCCAGTGCCGGAATATATTGCATTGCCGATGACGGAAAAGGCAAACTGTATATATCTGTGTACAGCAAAGGTCTTTATATCTACGACAGTATAAAGCATACGGTGAAGATACTCAACGTAAGCAAACAGTCTAGTCACGGCAGTCTTTGCAACGACTGGATACGCAACCTGACTTTCGACCGTCAGGGGCAACTATGGATAGGAACTTCCAACGGCGTAGCCTGCATGAATCCGGAAACTTTTGCCTTCGACTCTTACGGATGGAACAGTATTCTCCGCAATATGCAATCCAATTATCTGTGTGAGGACAACAATGGCAACATGATTATCGGAACTGACCAGGGACTATACATATATAATATGGCATCAAGAAAAGCCACGGCATTCCCAGGAGCAGAAATTCTGCGCAACAAGCAGATTTGCGGTATTGTAAAAGATGCGCACGATGATATATGGATAAGCACAACTATGGGCATCTGGCAATACGACCACCAGGAGAAGAAGTTTATAGCTCATATCAACGGCAATGGTTTGCATTCTCACGAATATACTCTAGGTGCCGTAATACATGGCGGCAACGACTTTGTGGGATTCGGTTCTGCCGATGGAATCACGACTTTCTATCCGGAAGACGTGAGAAACAACCGTACGGAGATGACTCAGGTATATCTTACAAGTTTCATTGTAGACGGCAAACAGATAAGTTGCATGCAGGATGAATTTAAACTTCCATATAATCAGAACAGTTTCTCTCTTGAATTCTCGCTTCTCAATTATAAAAGCACAGATGACATCAGCTTTATGTACCGCATAAACAATGGCGGATGGAGTTCTACAGAAGAAGGTGAAAATGAAATATCTTTCAACGAACTGAAACCCGGAGATTATAATATAGAGGTACGCGCAGAAAGCAATGGCGTTATTTCCAAGGAAAGCAAGACCATCCATATCACGGTTAAGGACCCGTGGTATGCTTCCTCATTAGCTTATATTATATATGCCGCTATGATTGGAGGTTTCGCTTTCTATTTCTTCCGCACCTACGACCGCCGCCGCAAAGCTGACTTTGAAGAACAGAAGATGAGATTTCTTATTGATGCCACCCACGACATACGCTCTCCTCTGACTCTCATCATGGGACCACTTAACAAATTAAAGGCTAGACTCACAGACGAAGATAATCAGCGCGACATAAAGACCATTGACCGCAATGCCCAGCGCCTGCTGCTGTTGGTTAACCAGATTCTGGACGAAAGAAAAATAGACAAAAACCAGATGTCACTGCACTGCGAAGAGACCAACGTTACTCAATTGGCAAACGGAGTCATCTCTCTGTATCTGTATAATGCGCAGGAACGTAACATTAAGATATCGGTGAAATCAGAAAATCCGGATTTGAAACTATGGATAGACCATATCAACTTTGAAAAGGTTATCAGCAACCTGATGTCTAATGCCATAAAATATACATTCGATGGAGGAACTATAGACGTCTTAATATCCAACAACGACACTTATGCCAATATCAAGATTATAGACAGTGGCATTGGATTCAAAGACGAGAAAACAGAGCGACTGTTTGAAAGATTCTATCAGGGAAAGAATACCAATGAATTTCATTTCAATGGAACCGGCATTGGTCTGAATCTCTGCCGCGCAATTGTGAAGATGCATGGCGGAAACATACGTGCCTACAACCGTAACGATGACAAGACAGGTGCTTGCATAGAAATAAGCATCCCTATGGGCAAAGGTCATCTAAAACCGGAAGAGATTATGCAAAGCGAACCGATGGAAAAGAACTCGGCAAGAAAAAAGCAGGCAAGCAAGAACTATAAAATTCTAGTCGTTGATGATGACTATGAAATTATTCAGTATATCAAAGACGAGCTTTCCTGCTGGTATAAATTTGATTATGCAGGTAATGGCAGAGACGGACTGAAAAAGCTCCTTACAGAAGAGTTCGACTTGGTTATCAGTGATGTCATGATGCCGGAAATGGACGGAATAACGATGCTCAAAAAAATCAAGAGTAACAACAACATCAGTGACATTCCCGTTATACTGCTTACATCAAAAAGCGAAGTGAGTGACAGGCTGGAGGGGTTGAAGCGCGGAGCTGACGCATTCCTTGCTAAACCGTTTGCTATGGAGGAGCTGCATATTCTCATTGACAATCTGATAGACAACGTTCGACGGTTGCGGGGCAAATTCTCCGGTGCGCAAAACCAGAACGAGAAAATAGAAAAGGTGGAAGTCAAGGGCAACAATGACGCTCTGATGGACCGCATAATGAAATGTATAAACGAGAATCTGGGCAATCCGGACTTCAATGTAGAGAAACTAACCGAAGAAGTGGGTATTTCACGTGCCCAACTGCACAGGAAGATGAAGGAGATAACAGGCATATCTACCGGTGAATTCATAAGAAATCTTCGTTTGGAACAGGCTGCCAGACTGATAAGAGAAGGTGAAATCAATGTCACTCAGGTGGCATACGCCGTGGGATTCAACAACCAGACGCATTTCTCCACCGTATTCAAGAAACACTTTGGAATGACTCCAACAGAATATAACGAATCAGAAAACAAATGAAAAAGGCATTTTTTATATTATCTTTGCTTATCTCGTGCATGGGCATTCATGCTGAGGACGGTCATAAACTATGGTTACGCTATGAACCTATAAACAGGGCTGTCGTTGATGCTCCTGCCGGAGGAACCACTCTGGGCATAGCTGTTGATGAACTGAAAAAATATTGGAAAGGTCCGAGAATAAGGCTCATTCTGGACAGACGACTAAAGGATGATGGCGGATTTCTTTATGATGGGGATTCTATATGTGCCCATTCTGAAATTGGTCTGCTATATGGCGCATACGAAGCCCTGCGGTTACAACAGTTGAACTACGATTCTGGAATCGGCGGCTATTCATCTCCTAAGTTCAGGCGGCGCATACTGAACCACTGGGATAACATTGACGGAAGCATAGAACGCGGCTATGCCGGACACAGTATATTCTTCTCGTCAGCTATTCACGGAGACGCATGGATGAAGCGAATAAAGGAATATGCACGCGCCAATGCTTCAATAGGCATCAACGGCAGTGTATTGAACAATGTAAATGCTTCGCCTAAGATGCTTACCGCTGCCTATCTTGACACGGTGAAAAATATAGCCGACATATTGCGCCCTTACGGCATTAAGGTGTATCTGTCTGTGAACTTCGGCTCACCTAAGGCATTGGGAGCTACATCTACCGCCGACCCTCTAAACAAAAACGTAATATTGTGGTGGAAAAAGAAAGCTGATGAAATATACAGGCTGATACCTGATTTCGGTGGATTTCTGGTAAAGGCAAACTCTGAAGGGCAACCCGGACCTTTTGACTATGGGCGCACTCATGCTGACGGAGCCAACATGCTGGCAGATGCGCTGGCACCTCACGGAGGCATAGTGATGTGGAGAAGTTTCGTATATGGCTCCAAGCATAAGGGTGAAGACCGGGTTAAACAGGCTGTAAGTGAATTCAAAGACCTTGACGGAAAGTTCCGGTCTAATGTAATATTGCAGAGTAAAAACGGTCCACTTGACTTTCAGCCCCGCGAACCATACGCGCCCATATTCGACAATATACATCATACTTCGCAGATGGTAGAGTTCCAGATTACTCAGGAATACACAGGACAGAGCAAGCATCTGGTGTATCTTGCACCTATGTGGAAGGAGTTTTTCAACTTTGTAGCACCCGACAGTCTTAAGGGCGTTGCCGGCGTAAGCAATGTGGGCGACGACACCAACTGGTGCGGGCATCCGTTCTCTGCAGCCAATTGGTATGCTTTCGGCAGACTGGCATGGAATCCTGACCTTTCTTCAGACTACATAGCACACGAATGGATAGGACAGACTTTTGGCGATAAAATCGATGTTTTTGCAATAGCTGACATGATGAATACGAGCCGCGAGGCATGTGTAGACTATATGATGCCATTGGGACTTCATCACATTTTTGCATTCGACCACCATTACGGTCCGGAACCTGACGGATACAAAGCTGAATATCCGATAGAATGGTGTCCGGTATATTATCACAAAGCAGACTCATTGGGAATAGGTTTTGACCGTTCTTCAAAGGGAACTGATGCAGTAAACCAGTATCGTGAGCCATACCGCAGTATGTTTGATAATATAGATACCTGCCCTGAGGAATATCTTTTATGGTTCCATCATGTGCCATGGGCCTACAAGCTTCACAACGGAGACACTCTGTGGGATGAGTTATGCGCCTATTATTATAGAGGTGTTGAACAGGTGAATTCTTACCGTAAGATATGGAATGACGCCAAACCTTTTGTTGACAGAGAAAGATGGGAAAAGGTAAGCACATTACTTGATATACAATTTGAGAACGCGCAGTTATGGAGAAAGACCTGCCTGGAATACTTCAGCAAATTCTCTCACCAACCTATTAAATACAACTACACCGGCGTAAGTTTTATGCCGGTTGAAATACCTAAACTATGAAGAAACTGGTAATAACCTTAACATTGGCATCATGCCTGGCTATATGCCATGCGCAGAAGTTCAACACACTGATACTTGGAGGAGAACTAAGCAACTCTGCCGCAACCAGTGTAACTGATATAGACAGCGTTATTCCTAAGGTGGCACGTATGGGACTAAACACGATATTGGTACCTGCACAATGGGACTTGATGGAACCGGCAGAAGGCAAGTTCGACTTCAGTCTTATCGATGAAACCATAGAAAAAGCAAGAAAGAGCAATCTGAAAGTAATTTTTCTGTGGTTTGGCGCATGGAAGAATTCCATGAGTTGCTATGCGCCTTTATGGTTTAAGCAGAACACAAGCCGTTTCCCACGGGCAACAACAGAAAGTGGCAAGCAGATGGAAATAGCCTCAGCCTTTTCTGACAACGTGTTCAATGCAGACAACAACGCTTTATGTGCATTGATGAGACACATTCATCAGATTGACGCTGACCGGAACACCGTAATCATGATACAGGTAGAAAACGAAATAGGAATGCTTGAATCTGCCCGCGATTACTCTCCCATTGCCGACAAAGCATATAACGGCAAAGATTGGCGCAAGTATCTGAATGGTAACGACGACAAACTACAGCGGGATGAAATATTCCAAGCGGTGTATTATGCACGATATGTGGAAAAACTGGCAAAGAACATCCGGAAAATTCATGATATACCTCTATATGTAAATGCGGCTATGAACAGCCGAGGACGTAAACCGGGAGAATACCCGTCTGCCGGACCATTGGCTCATCTGCAAAAAATATGGAAAAGTGAAGCCCCTCATATTGACATTCTGGCACCGGACATATATGACACCGGCTTTAAGAGTTGGACATCGCAGTATGCCTTTAAGGGGAATTCTCTGTTCATTCCGGAAAGCAGATGCTGCGAAAACAGCGGAGTAAGAGCACTATACTCTTTCGGCGAACATGGCGCAATAGGATTCAGTCCATTCGCCATTGACATTGCAGATACCAAATCCATTGAATCCATCGAAAATTCTTACGCTCTGTTAAAGAAGTTACAGCCACTGATTAAGAGATATAACGGTACGAATGACATGCACGGAATACTCTTCGACAAGAACGACAAAGAGTGTAACATAGAATATGACAACAACATACTTACATGCAGGCACTATTTCACTTTGCCTTGGGACCCGCGCGCAACAGACGGGAGCACATGGCAGGAAGGTGGAGCTATAATAATACGCATTGCTAAAAACGATTACATCATTGCCGGCAACGGAATAGTCGTGACTTTCAAGACAAAAACCGAAAAAGAACAGGAACAGAACGTGAAACTTGGTGAAGACGGATTTGCGGAGAAAGGAAACATTATCAATGCGGGGTCCACAAGGTTTCACGGCAAACGGATGGGAATAGGATTTGTGGACCAGACTGACATCGACAAAGACGGAAACATCAGATATATACGCAGGGACAACGGTGACCAGAGTCATCAAGGCAGACATGCCTGCATACCATGCGGAGAATACAGAATACTGCACATAAAGCTATACGAATATTAGTTTTTCAAAACATCTTTCACGATAACGTATTGATATACATCACGTTATCGTGAAAGGTATTTTACA
>CAYSSU010000035.1:0-33536 GCA_964433895.1 uncultured Prevotella sp. | reverse complement strand
TAAAGGATAACGGGACAATTTGGATAAGTGGTACCTATCATAATATTTTTTCAGTAGCCAACTGTCTAACTGAACTTGGATACAAAATATTAAATGTGATTACATGGCAAAAGACAAACCCACCAGTAAACATCTCATGTAGATTTTTTACATACTCTACAGAGTTTATTATATGGGCAAGAAAGAGCCAGAAAGTTGCGCATAAGTTCAACTATGAGCTAATGAAACAACTTAATGACAATAAACAAATGACAGATGTTTGGCGATTACCTGCAATTGGTCGTTGGGAAAAATCACAAGGCAAACATCCAACTCAAAAACCATTGTCATTATTGACAAGAATTATCCTTGCGTCCACGGACCAAAATGATTGGATCTTAGATCCCTTTAGCGGTAGTTCCACAACGGGTATTGCAGCTAATCTATGCGGTCGAAAATTTGCAGGAATTGAGCAAGACGAGGAATTTTGCAAAATGAGTAAAGCAAGACGTGAGGAACTTGATAATCAAGAGCTTCGAACTAACTTACAAAATCATATTGTTGATTTAAAACAAAGATGCAATGAAAATGTAAGTTCTTTTGTATGTGAGCCATTTAATGAACAATACGGAAAGCTACCCTTTGAATATTAGGATAGACTTTGTACTTACGGAAAAACAAGGCCACCAACATTAATACACATTTATGTTGATGGCCTTATTCAGGCTATATTTGGTAAAGATGGTGCATTGGCTCCTATGTTAGAGTGTTATATTGTGATTTAGTCCCAAAATTCAATGATTCTGTGCAATGATTAATCAAATATTGTAAATTTGGAGTGAAAATGACCATAAAAAAGTATGAAATATATGGTAAAAGTGACGTAAAAGCAGTAAAAATAGCCATTTTTACTCATTTATCTGTCATCTGTCATAGTATCTGTCATAGCCTGGAATGCCTATAAACACAGGGAAAGTGAGGCGATTTATGACAGATGACAGATAAAAAGAAGAAAAAACTTATAGATAGTATTTTAATTCAGCTTGTTGGCATTATTATATAGAAAGAATGCTTGCTTTTATTATAAAAGCAAGCATTCCATTAGCAAAATATACGAATATCATCTGATGAATTTTATATATTCACAGGCGGCCAGCAAAAAAGCTCCCGTACCAAAATTACATTCAGAACCGGCATTTAGGATTTGTCCTGGAATAGCCTTTTCACCAATTGGCTGTACATATCCAATGGAACCATCAGGCTGTAAAGCTACTGTTGAAAGATATTTCCAGGCTCTTTTGATAATCGGAGCATACTCTTTTTTATTTAAATATCCGTTGTTGACTCCCCATAATAGTCCGTAAGTGAAAAGTGCGGTGCCACTGGTTTCCTGACCTGGTGCCTGCCAGGCATCCATCATGGAACGTGTCCAGTAACCCTGTTTCTGTTGTAGCCGGGCAATGGATTTAGCCATGTTTTTAAACTTATCGGTAAAAAATTTATGATATTTGCAGTCAACAGGCATATCTTGCAATACTTTTGCCAGTCCGGCAAATACCCATCCGTTGCCGCGTGACCAGAAATCTTTTGCTCCGTTGTCTGTTTTGTGCTTTGGATAAATATATTTGCCGTCACGAAAATAGAGACCGGTCTCCTTGTCTAGCATGATGCTGTCTGAATATAATATATTATTATACAGTTTGTCCAGATATTTATAGTCACCTGTTAATTTATACATCTTTGTCATTACTGGCATCACCATATATAGGGCATCAGCCCACCACCAATAGTCGTTTGCTTTAGAGCAGGTTTCATAATCCATAACTTCATATGCCCGCATTATCTTGTATTTCTCAGGTTCTATGAAATAAAGGTCCAGATATGTTTGAAAGCATGCTTGCCAATCACCAAACAGCACGTGCTGCTGGTCTTCACCATAATATTTATAAACCCATTTACGGGAGTCTTCTTCATTAGCACCTTTCCAT
Source organism: uncultured Prevotella sp. (assembly GCA_964433895.1). Lineage (GTDB taxonomy): Bacteria > Bacteroidota > Bacteroidia > Bacteroidales > Bacteroidaceae > Prevotella. The sequence continues at coordinate 31,569 of CAYSSU010000035.1, read as the reverse complement.
TTGTTATGATTAGCCCAGCGAAGACTATAATCCAGCATTGTGCTGTCATGCAACAGTTTGAATACTTCCATATTTCCTGTATGATATATGCTGTTGTCCCAAAAAGCACGCACTTCCGGACTGTGGTTTTTCTGCCAATGAGTGTTTACTTTCCTTATTATATTTGTCACCTTTTGCTGCTGTTTGTTGAAACCTTGAATTTTCTCATTAGCTAGCTTTATGTTCTTTTCAAGCATAGCTTTGGAAAAATGTCCTTTCGTAAATAACAGCAACGTAATGAGCTTACTTCCTGATGATACATTTTGAAAAGCATTAATTGTTTCGCAGAATTTAGATTCAGGATGTAAGCCTCTGGCACGTACGAATTGTAAATTATTCCATCCGCTTAAAGCAATCATAGCCAGTTCATATTGTCCGTTATCAATAATGTATGCGATATCATTGTCTATCTTCATTTTATGCTCAATAATTTTCTTGTCTTTCTCTGGTAGAGCATAGTGTCCCAGACGTATCAATGTAGATTTGTCGGCAGAAGTTATCTCGTCAATACGCAGAGTACCGTCAGGTAATATTACATCTTGTAATTTCATAGTAAAATGAGGATCGCTTTGCAGCCAAACAGTACGAACTAGTCGTTCCTGTTGGTAGCCCACAGTCTTGTATCGTCTTAGCGGTTCCATTTTTCCATTCTTATTTTTAACGAGATAATTCATTGCAACTTCGCCGTTTTTACCATCAGCCATCCATGGCAGCAGACTGTTGTAAGCCAGTCTGTTGTATTGTTCCGAGCCTCTGAATTTTTCAGCCCCAGGGCGTTCCGTGTCATAATTGCAGAATGCACGCAGCTCTGCAGCTCCAGAATTTGCATAGTCGGTTATAAGCATTTTGGGTCCTTGGAGATATAAATTACGCGCTTCATCTGCCTTCATTGATTTCCATGGTCCTTCATTTTCCCTGGCAGTCCAATAAGAGTCATCTGCAGGCAGTAAAAGTGAAAGAAAAGCTTTCGCACACCAATATACGCTGCCACGGCAACTGTAACCTTGCAATACGGGATCAAAAAGTCCATAGAAACCAGGTGTAAGAATTCCATCGTTACTTAAAAAATTGGGATTTTTCAGGAACTGCAGCAGACATCCTGATGCAATGCGACGCATCCATCCCTTGTTGCCGGAATCACCCCATGGCAATGGAGCAATAGATGCAAAACGATATAAGTTGCTTCTTCCCCACATAGGCATTTCCCCATTACGGCTGAAAAGATAAGGATAAGAAGTGTACATATCTTCCATGTTATGTTCAAAGGCACTTGCTATCTGTGGCAGATATTTGTGTCCATATAACTTTGCCCACAGTTTTCCGTAAAGTTGATAAGCCCACATTGAATAATAATCGTAATTTGGATTGTCAAAATACCATCCGTTGCCTCTATAATCTGCAAGTAGTTCGTGGAGATACTTATTAAGCAAAGCATCATTCACAGGATAACCTCTTGTCTTGAAAAAAGACATGGCAAAGACATTGAAAAAACGCCAGTTCTGAGGAACGGTAGGTCCATCGGCATAACTCTCAATCATAGTATAGAGAGAGTCTCTTGTAGCTTTTGGCATGCGGTCCCATACAACATCACCGCATACAAAAAAACATACGCTCAACGCTCCGAATTCCACTAAATCCTGGCATGGACCGCGGTTGCCTCTGTGACTTATATGAAATTTGTTTTTATTATCAACAAGCAGTGATAACTGATGCCGGTAATAATCTGCCAGACGAATATTGTTGATAGTTACGGTAGAGTCTTCATGTATCAAAGGTGCCGCCATGAACAATGTGCGTGCAAGACCTTCCATTGTGGTACCGCGTATGCCTGTCGTGTCACGAGGATAACATACGTTTCCCATGCGTTGGAAATACATGGGATCATCCAGACTCCTTATATGTGCAAAGGCTCCTTCCAATAAATATTTTGCGGCTGCAGTCCAGTGCTGTCGGGTCATGCCTGTGTATGGGCTCAATGAGTAGTCAGGATGTTCTACCGTGAATTTTTTAGTATTTGTATTGGCAATACCTTTAAATGATACTGCTGTAAGAAGTAATAATAATATGTATTTTTTCATTTATTCATGCATTATCAGAAAAAAGGCCATTATCTTTTTCTTGTAAAAAACGCCTGTACTGACTTTTATAAAAGCCAGACAGACGTTTCTGCTAATCTGAAACCAATGGCTTTTTACCTGAATTTACCTTAAAGTATGAATCAATAATTTGGATTTTGTTTTAATTCAGCATCTTTGTTGAGCTGTATTTCTGTTAAAGGAATTGGCAGCAGAGTATTATAGTCTTGAAATCCTGTTATGATTTTATTCTCAGGAGCTCCCTGTTTGGTGTCACCATTCTTCAATATTCGTTTTGCCAACATTCCGGTACGCACTAATGTTATGCGGCGATTTTCCTCACCTATGAGTTCACGTGCACGCTCATCAAGAATGAAATCAATGTTGATTTGTGAGGAAGACACGTGCCCTGCATTCATATTACCGGTTTTTTCCCTGTATGCTTTGAAAGCACGGTCACGCAGAATGTTGATGTCATCCGCAGCTCCTTCTGTGTTTCCCTGACGGAAACGGGCTTCTGCTCTGAGCAGAAATGCTTCGGCATAGCGCATGATAGGCCAGTCTTTTACCAGGGCATAGCCAAATTCATCTGTAGTGTCATAGCCACCCCATTTAGTAGTATATGGATAATACATGTTAAGAGAGTCTCCACGTGCCGGAACTACAGCGTCACCGGTTTTCACCGTTATTGTCTTTACGGCATCCTTACTGTCTTTGTCTACCTTAAAACCGTCTTTGTCTACGCCTATCACTTCACTGTATCCAGAACGATTATACCACAGATGTCGCCTGATGTTCCAATTTGAATTGCGCATGTCCCCGTTCTCATACAGACCGTATTTTACAAAGTTACTCAGACGTAGACGCCCATTTCCACGTCCTCCAAGTGAATCACAATTCTGCATGCCTGCATATTTGTGGAATGCCGGCACCCACACACGGCGCATTTGCGGATTGTCTATGGTACCTCCTGTCACGTCACGATTATATTCCATTTCAAAAGTCCATATACCCTCTGTGTTACCTTGTGAGCGTCTTTGGTTTCCCCAACGAAACATATCGTGATAGCAATCTCCGCCTTCACTGATATATTTGCCGTATCTTTCGGTTATGAGTTTGTAGTTACCTTCTGTTATAATAGGGCTTACAGCCTCTTCTGCCTTTTTATAATAACTATTGTCTCGCATTCCAATTCTGAGGAAGGCTTCGGCAGCCAGCATACGGGCAAAGTCTTTGTTGGCGCGGCTTTCATGTGCAGCTTTTCCAACATCAGGTAAATTGTTCATAGCAAAAGTCACATCTTCCTCTATCTGCTTGTCCACGTCTGTGACTGCATCACGGGTATAATCAGTACGCGGTATTGTAGTAGACTTTGTTATTAAAGGGACATCTCCAAAAAGTGTAACAAGCATGTTGTAAGCATAAGCACGGAAGAAACGGGCTTCTGCAACTTGTTGTGCCTGTACGCCACTGGGACTATCTCCTAAAGCTGTTATTATGAGATTAGCATTATTGATAATCCCATACATACCTTGCCATATCATAAGAGGTCCCTGGCATTCACTGTTCATCTCTGCATAAGCATGAAAAGGACGTTCAACGCCTTGTTCGTCTCCTGCTGATGCAACATCTGTTCCTGTTTGGAAACAGGCAACGAATCCTTGTGTACCTCCTGATACACCCCAGAAAGCGGCAAACAGACGATGGAGTCCTGCTATCTGTGCCTCTATAGTTTTTGAGTCAGTGCTACCTGGCATATAGCTGGAATATACTTTCTCATCAAGATAGCTGTCACTGCATGAAGTTAATGTTACCAGCAGACATATTATAATTGTCGTTTTTGCAATATTTATTATTTTCATAATTATCGTATTTTATTATTATAAGGTTAGATTTATTCCAAATACAAATGTGCGGGTGTTGGGATAGTTGTCTTCCCATCCGCTCCATCCACGTTGGGCATCGTTAGCTTCAGGATCCCAACCAATCCAGTTTGTAAAAGTAGCGATGTTTCTGCCGCTTACATATAGCTGTAATCCTCCTATACCGTATTTTGCCAGAACAGACATTGGCAAATTATAGCTTAACGTAATATCCTTTATTCGTGTGAAACTGGCATCACAAGGAAATCCATATCCATGACGGTTGCTTTCCTTGCTGAGAGAACGCCATTCGTTGCTCTTGTTTTCTGCTGTCCAGTAACCAATTTCGGCAGGTCCGTTTCTTCGTCCCATTTCATCTGCGGCGACACCTATTTCTGCATTGTTTTTCTTTAGTCCCTGAACAGTCTGGATGAAAATGCTGAGAGCAAAGTTCTTGTATGTGAAATTATTCATTAATCCACCAATCCATTTAGGAGTTGTTTGTCCTTGTATGCACTTGTCTTTTTCATCTATTTTTCCATCTTTATTTAAATCTTCCAATTTCACATCACCAGCTTTAGCCACAGGATCCCATTTAGCATTAAGACCGGCATCTATTTCTTCCTGTTGCCATATACCAACCTTCTTATAATCATAGATTACACCAATAGGGTTTCCTATAAACCACTGGTTTCCGATATCATCTTTTCCGTCACCGTAAAGATCCTTGATTTTGTTTTTATTCCATGAAAATGTAATAGTGGTATTCCATGTGAAATCTTTGGTCGTGATATTATGTGTGTTCAGTGTTGCTTCAATGCCGTAGTTTTGAGTTTTTCCCATATTTGAATATACATCAGTGTAACCTGATACGGTAGGTAAATTGCGCTTAAGCAGTAAATCTGTTGTTTGTGCCGTATAAGCATCTAAAGTTCCATTTATACGTCCGTTTAAAACGCTGAAATCTACGCCTACATTAAAGCTCTTTGTCTTTTCCCATGAGAGATTGGAATTTCCCATTGCTGTATTTGCAACTAAAGTGGTCAATGACGTGCCACCCATAGCCAGTGAATTAGATGCCATTTTTGTTAAAGACTGATAAACTCCGATAGCCTCATTGCCGGAAACGCCATAAGAAGCACGCAATTTAAGGTTGTCTAACCATGTCCTTGTCTTGTTCATGAATTTTTCACGTGCGATATTCCAGCCCAACGCAACAGAAGGAAATGTTCCATATTTGTTGTTGTCGCCAAATACAGAAGAACCATCGCGGCGTACAGTAAAGGTAAAAAGATAACGGCTGTCGTATGAGTAGTTTATACGTCCCATTTGAGATACCGTTTTGTATATATCAGCATAGGAATTAACAACAGCAGTGGCACCTGCTGAAAGATTATTCCATTCCAGCACATCATTCATGAACTTGGATGCCTCAGAGGTGTTTTCCTGATAATGACGGCGTGAAGAAGCATAAAGACCAGTTAAATCTATATGATTAAGCCCGAAATCACGACTGTAAGATATTATATTCTCAATAGTTCTGGCCTGCGTCTCCTTGTTTACAATTTGCCCCCATCCATTAGGTTCATTGACAGATGCGCCTTTGTATGTATTATTGCGGACTGGAACATAACTGTATCCTGCATTAAATTTAAACTTCAGTCCATCCAGAGGTTTCCATAACTTTCCGAAATTTAATTCCGCATAACCATTAAGGCTGATGTTCCATTGTCGCCTTTCCGGACTGGTTGTCGTGTTAAGCATAGGATTGGACCATAAAGTTTCACTATACATAGGATAAATACAATATGTACCATCATCTTCATATTCTTTGGCATAAGGACTCATGGCAGAAGCATTTAGAAGATTGGCTCGTCCGCCGTCCCTGTTATGTGATACAATATACGAACTTGTACCTATAGTAAAATATTTTGTTACATTTGCGTCAAGATTGATTCTCAGAGAATACCGTTTGTAATTATAACCTTTTACCACACCCTTTTGATCAAGAAGTCTCCTGATATGAAATACTTTACGTTTTCGGCTCCACCTGAGACACTGATATTATTGTCTGAGATGATTCCTGTCTGTGTAGCTTCATCTATCCAGTCAGTAGTTTTTCCCGCTGCATAATTATCAGCTTCATTGGCATAGCGCACATCATTGTTGAACATTGATTCACCTGGGTTCTGTGCAACATAATCCTTGTATCTCTGAAGCAACTGTTCTGGAGAAGCAGGATCAAGTTTATGGGCTATGCTCTCGATGCCAATATATGCTCCGTATCTTACTGTCGGTTTGCCGCTGCTTCCACGCTTGGTAGTTACAAGTATTACACCGTTAGCGCCGTTAGTTCCATAAATGGCTACGGCAGAAGCATCTTTAAGAATTTCTATAGATTCTATATCGTTGGGATTTATATCGTTAAGAGTTCCTCCGGCTTTAGATATAGGTACTCCGTCAACTACGATATATGGTCCGGAATCAGCATTGATTGAATTTCTACCACGTACTAAAGCTGTCGGAGAATCACCTGGAATTGCAGAAGACTGAGTGATTGTAACGCCTGCTGCAGCTCCCTGTATGGCTTGCAATACATTTGATACAGGCAGTTTTGACAGTCTTTCTTTAGGTATAGATGTTACAGAACCGGTCATGTCTGACTTCTTCTGTGTTCCATAACCTACGACGACAACTTCGTTTAAACTTTTTGTATCTTCTTGCAAACGTACTTTCAGAAAATCCTGTCCTTTGAATTGAATAGTCTGTGTTTCATATCCAATATATGAAATCTTGATGTTTGTTCCTGCTGATAATCTTAAGTCAAAATTGCCTTCAAGATCACTTATAGTTCCGTTGGAAGAACCCTGCTCTATAATGCTTGCTCCAATAATAGGTTCACCGTTGCTGTCTGTGACTTGTCCAGTAACTTTCTGTTTTTGTCTATTTGCTCTATATTGTTGCTTAGGGGCATCATCTTTTGTAAGCACAATGGTTTTGCCTATAATCTTGTAATTGATATCTGTTCCTGTAAAAAGTTGATCCAATACTGATGACAGATTTTCATTCTTGGCTCTGATTAAGACATGGCGAGACAGATTCACCATATTATTATTGTAGAAGAACTTATATCCGGTCTGGCGTTCTATTTCTCCAATTATCAGTTGTGTTGTTTTGGCTTTTGTTGGTAATGTTACTTTCTGTGCTTGTACATTGATTGAATACATCATTGTCACCAAGCAAAAAAGCATAAAAAAAGTTACTTTTCTTGTAATTTTCGTTAGGCTTTGTAGTTTTTTCATAACTTTGTAAATGGTTTAAAGGATTAATTTTGGTCAGTTTGAACTGATGTTAATTGATTTTTCCATGCAGAGGTGGCACGGCAATGTCCCTCTGCTTTTTGTTAGGTTGTATTTGATATCATGGTCTTATAGGTTTATAATGTTAGTAAATAGCAATTATCTGCTTTTGTTTGCTTATGTTACAATTTGAGATATATTTGAAGTGCATGTTTGAAGTTATGGCGAGATATTCTAATATGCGGTCTAGTCGTTGCTGTTCCAGCGTTCCTGTAAAGGAATTGGTGTAAATATTAGAATTACGTACATCAAACTCAACTCCATAACGTTTGGAAAGGCTTCGTAGAACATCTCTGACAGGAGTGTTTCTGAAAATAAGTCTATCATCTTTCCATGATGTGGCAACATTTACATCTGTTTTTGATATCATTACGTCTCTGGTCTTTGTTGAATATACAATTTTTTCTCCTGGTGTTATTCTATGCTCCATGATGCGATTATATTTGTCTGCGTATAGCATAGCTATGCTACCTTCTTCCAGGGTAGCAGTCACAATGTTTTCTTTTGGATAAGCTTCTACATCGAAATGTGTGCCGTAGACTTTTATTGCAGCTTGTTTTGTAGTATTTACAATAAAGGGATGCCGTGCATCTTTTGTAACATTAAAATAAGCTTCACCCTGTAAACAGATTTCGCGTCTGTCTCCTGTGAATGTTGATGGATATGACAGGCGGGAATTAGAATTAAGGGTAACAGCGGTTCCGTCAGGCAATGTAGCGTTGGCTGTCATGCCTGGACTTGTTGTAATAGTCATCCTTGTTGGAGCTTGTGTATTCAATGTTTTATATAACAGCAATAAAGAACATAAAAACAAAGGTATAAATAAAACTGCTACTATTCGTTGCATTTTTGCAATGAACAAATGTATATGTGTATGTCTTATCTTCTTGCCAATATTTTTTAATGCTTTGTCTGTATCAGTATAATCCATGGCATAGAGCATATCAGACGCACGGTAAATCTCAGCCATGTGTCATAAATAGCTTTATGTTCTTTTGAAACCTCAATCCAGTTTTCAACATTCTGTTTTTGAGCTTTATACAGTTTACCCTCAAAATAGAGTGGTAGAAGTTCTTTTATTTCTTGGTGATTGTCATTCACGATATTAAGTCTTTTATTATTATGACGGATTAAATGGAAGAGTTCCTAAACAAAAATAGAAGTTTTTTTGCCAAACCCTATTTTTTTTATATCTTTGCCGCATATTTACACTAAATATCATGAAAAATAACATTCCTGTTAGCCAAGATATAGAATTACTGTCACAAATCAATGATGGTGACAGGGAGGCTTTTAATGTGATTTTTCGCAAGTATTATAAGCCTCTTTGCGCATACGCATATCGTTTTGTAACCATAGATGATGCGGAAGAAACAGTACAGGACTTACTGTTGTGGCTGTGGCAGAATCACGAAAAGATGGTAATACAAACTTCCCTTTCTTCATATCTTTTCCGTGCCGTGTATTTACGTTGTATTTCTTGCATTGGACAGAACAATGTAAAGCAGAAGGCAGAAAAGTTTTATTGGCAAAATCAAGTTGATAATATTCCTCAAGATGTGACAGAATTCCAAACTGAAGAGTTGTTGAAACGTATACACGAATCAATAGATAGGTTGCCTGAAAGTTATCGCAAAGCTTTTGTTATGCACAGATTTCAGGGAAACAGTTACAAAGAAATAGCCCGACATTTGAATGTTTCTCCTAAAACTGTGGATTATCGAATACAACAATCTTTAAAGTTGTTGCTGGAGGATTTAAAAGAATATCTACCAGTCCTTTTAGCTTTTGCATTATATAATGATTTTTGCGTTTAGCTGTAAAATTACATTTATAATCAAAGACTTTTTACATAAATGATAATCTAGAAGTTCTTTAATGTCTTTAATATTGATGTTTCATTACTATTATAAAAAAGACTAGCGCTACAGTCTCTCGACTATGGCGCTAGTTATTACTAAAAATAAATTAACTCAAGTATGTTCTATTCAACCTTCACAAGTTTACCAAGAACTTTAATATGCGAAAAATTATCTGTTACAAATATACAACATATTTTTGGAACTTCCAAGAAATCGAAGAGTTTTTTAGTCTCTTGTAGAAAACTATATTAAAAATATACCGGAAATGAATAAATATGTTATAATCGCAACTTGAATTATTATCCTATTTTCGTTTATGTGTAAGGTAAACAAGATAATTTCCATCGGCATGAAAACTTACAAGTGTTCCGGTTGCTTCATTCAATGTTCCTTGCCATAATTCTTTATAAGGATACGTATCCCATCGAAGTCCTTTTCCTTCTAGAATCTTGCAGTCAAAGTTGTAAATACTTACTTGCTGACCGGGGAATGTTTGAAATTCAGAATCTCCATCAGTTGGAATAAAGTATCCATAATCTGAAATCATGACTGGGTGCAGATGCAGCTTGTCATAGTAATGCATGAGCAGGAATATGTTGGCAAGCGTATGATCTTCTCGTTTGCCGGTGGCTGCAATATATGCAACATCAGTTATATTGCTTTCTTTGGACAATGCATATTTTGTGGCTTTAGTAAGATCATTATCTTGTTGTTCTGAAATGTGAATAAGAGAGAATTTTTTTTTAAGATTGTCAGGACATGAATCGCCATCTCCAATAAGAGTTATCTGTTTGTCTGTTATATTGAATAAATTCAATTTGCGTGCAGCACCGTCGCAGACAATGATTTTTATGGTATTATTCAGTATGTTAAGTGGTATATCGTTATGAGGAAAGTCGCCATCTGCAAGGATGGCGACTTGAAATGTGGAGTCTTTGTCAATAAGCTGATATTTCATGCTTTCATTTTTTTCCATTTATAGTATCCGGCAATAGCAATAATGACGTATAGTCCATAGAGTCCAGCCTTGAAAGGTATGCCTTTCCCTATGTAAAGATAGCAACTTACGGCATCTACGACAATCCAGAAAAACCATTGCTCTATGTATTTGCGTGCCAGTGCCCACAATCCGACAAAACTCAACGCATTGGTAAATGCGTCTAAAAGGGGCACGGTACTGTTTGTATAACGTGATAATATAAAATATGTTGCTCCCCATGCTACTATAAAAAATATTGTTGCCGGGAGATATAGTTTGCGACGCATATTTGTAATGGGCAAATCTTCTCCTTCTTTCTGACCGTGCTTTTTGCCAAACTTCCATATCAACCAACCGTAAATAGCCGCAATTGTATAATAGACTGCCATGCCGGAATCTCCATATAGTCCATGACTGTAATACAGATATATGTCAAGTGCCGGCATTATTATGCCTATGAACCATAAAAGGATACTGGCACGATACTCGAGCAATATATATATAAGTCCGAGTATCGTGGTGGCAATGTCAAGCCAGTGATTTATAAAATATTCTGTCATGTAATATGTTTAGAAGTTTACAGACAGATGGACCATCCAGTTGAATGGGGCAGAAGGTGCGAATCCGGCAGCATCCATATCTTGGATGTTCAATGTATTAACGGCAATAATGCTACCATTCTCTTTTATATATTGTGGTGCTGCCCAACCGTTATTGTCGTATTTGGCATTGAAGATGTTGTATAGGGTAATGCCGATTGTGGCAGACTTGATACCTGCTTTTTTCAGGTTGAAGTTATAGGCAAGATTCAGATTTGTTGTAAAATGACTGTCAAGCATAATGGTCTCCCATGTGGTATTTCCATCTTCATCATTACATCTCATTGTCTTGAAATTAGAGTTTGTGAGATATTGTTCTCCTATATATTGACTCTGAATACTTGCATTGAATCCTTTATACAGGAAAGTGAAGATGTTGTTGAAAATAAAGTCAGGACTGAAGGCTGTGTGGGTATCACCGATGTTTACGTTTTCGTTGCTCTCTGTCGTAATAATCCAGTCTTTGTTCATGTTGTGTGATAAAGTACTGTTTACGTCCCATTTGAACCAGTTTGCAGGTTTCCATGCAGCTTCAATTTCTATGCCTTCACGATAGCTTTTTCCGGAATTATCATTTGATGCAATCATTTCGCCTATGTCATTAAGTTTACCTGTAAGAACATATTGATTGCGATAGTTCATATAATAGAAGTTTACGCCGGCAGAGAATGTCTTGCTTTGATATTTGTAGCCGAATTCCAAATCTCTAAGACTTTCAGCTTTCAGATTAGTCACACCGTTGTCTTGATAGTCATTGCGTGTAGGTTCACGGTGGCTTATGGCATAAGATACATATATTTCATTATGACGGTCGACATTGAAACTGAAGCCGAATTTGGGATTAAAGAAATCGAAGTCGTCATGTATTATGTATGCACCATTCAGGTTGTAACCATAAGTGTCAGTCGGGTCCTGCATACGATAGCCCACATGACGATATTGCAAGTCAACATATCCGTTAAGACCGTGGATGAATTCGTAGTTTACTTTGCCATATACATTGAAGTCGCTTTTAAGGGCATTGTTGTGATAGTACTCATATCCTGGATAGAAAACCGTAACTGGATTTTTCACCCATTTTACATTTCCATAGTGGTCACCGTCGTAGCGATTCCATCCACCACCTAAAGTTGCAGTTATATTTTTGTGATTATCATAGTTGAAAGACATTATGCCGCCATAGAAATCATTGTCCATATTCTTCATGCGTGTTAAGTCTGTCTTATATTTTTCTATGGACAAGCCATAATCCATCAAATCTTTGTTAGATTTATATTCATCATAATATCCGTGCCCTTTGGTGTAATGGAGAGCAAAATTCAAATTGAATTCTTTGTTTAGAATCTGGTCCCAGATAAGCTGGTAGTGCTGCTGATGATAATTGTCAGTCTGGTCTTGGTAATACTGCATCTTTTTGTTGTCATCATAGTATACACCACATGAATTGTATGTGCGTCCATACAGGCTCTGCTCATATTTACTGGTATAATTCCAAGCATGATATGTCTGCTCATTTCCATTGAATGTGATAAACTTAATCATAGTGTTCTCACCAAAATAGCCTGCCTGAAGGAAATAAGAATTTAGTTTGGTATGGGCACGGTCTATATAACCATGGCTGCCTATATTAGACAATCGTACCTGAATGCCCCAGTGATTGCCGAGTATGCCTGTACTGAATCTGAGAGTTTCCTTGTGTGAATAATAACTTCCGCCACTCAGATCTAACCCCAGATAAGGTTTCACTCCTATATCTTCTGTCTGCATGTTCACGGTTGCGCCGAACGCGCCTGCACCATTGGTACTGCTGCCGATGCCACGCTGAATCTGCAAGTTCTGTATGCTGGATGTGAAATCTCCTATATTTACAAAATAAACTTGTGAACTTTCTGCGTCGTTCATAGGAATACCATTGCTGGTCATGCTTATTCTGCTTGGGTCTATACCGCGGATACGCATACTTGTATAGCCGATACCGTTGCCGGCATCGCTAGTTGTGGTTACGGATGGGGTGAACGAGAGAATATAAGGAATATCCTGTCCGAAGTTAACAGCTTTAATCTGCTGCAAATCCAAATTCTTGAACGCAATTGGAGTCTTTTTGTTGACACGGGTAGACGTAACCTGTACGCTTTGAAGCTGATAAGTATTTATCGAGTCAACCTTTTCAATTTTAATTTTCGCGTTTGCCGGCAATATGGTCATTGCAAGCATTACAGATAAAATCGCAATTTTTTTCATTTTTTTTATATACCTATTTTTAATAATATGAATAGGGTGATAAGTGAGAGCATAGATGATATTTATATCATTTCCTACACCGGCATTATCCGGTTCAGGTTCAATGGGTCTGTTCTCAGCATCTGCAATTGCAGTAGCACCCCTTTTGATTTATAAACCGTGGGCAAAGGTATATAAAAAAAGTGAACAGACCAAAAAATCTGTTCACTATTTAAGTATATGTTTTTTTATTCTTTACTTGCAGTTAGGACACCAAGGTTTCAACTGCTTGAAGAAGTCGTTGCCTTTGTCGTCTACCAGAATGAATGCAGGGAAGTCTTCCACCGTAATCTTCCATACGGCTTCCATTCCGAGTTCTGGATATTCCACGCAGTCGATGCTCTTGATACTGCTCTGTGACAGAACAGCAGCAACACCGCCGATTGTTCCCAGATAGAATCCACCATGTTTCTTGCAGGCATCAGTCACAATCTGTGTACGGTTACCTTTGGCAATCATTACCAGACTGCCTCCGTGATCTTGGAATTCGTCTACATACGGATCCATGCGGTTGGCTGTTGTTGGTCCCATACTTCCGCAAGGATAGCCTTCCGGAGTTTTTGCCGGTCCGGCATAGAGAATAGGGTGGTCTTTGAAATACTGTGGCAAATCTTCACCTGCATCAAGACGTGCTTTCAGTTTTGCGTGAGCAATGTCACGTGCTACGATTATGGTACCCTTGAGACTTACGCGTGTAGAAACAGGATATTTGGTGAGTTCGGCACGAACAGAATCAATGCCCTTGTCCAAATCTATTTCTATACCCTTTGCTCCTTCTCCCGGTTTACGGTATTCTTCAGGTATCAGTTCAGAAGGGTTTGTATCCATCTTTTCGAGCCAGATACCGTCTTTATTGATTTTAGCCTTGATGTTGCGGTCGGCAGAACAGCTTACACCCATACCGATAGGGCAACTTGCACCATGGCGAGGCAGACGGATTATGCGTATGTCATGAGCCAGATACTTGCCGCCGAACTGTGCGCCAAGTCCAATCTTGTGAGCCTCTTCCAGAAGTTTGTTTTCCAAGTCAATGTCACGGAAAGCGCGTCCTGTTTCATCACCTGTGGTAGGCAGATTGTCATAAAACTTTATAGAGCCAAGTTTTACAGTGAGAAGGTTCTTCTCTGCAGAAGTACCACCGATGACAAAGCAGATGTGATAAGGAGGGCAGGCTGCTGTGCCTAGGCTCTTCATCTTTTCTACGAGGAATGGCATCAGAGTGCCTTCGTTCTGTATGGTAGCCTTTGTCATAGGGTAGAAGTATGTCTTGTTGGCAGAACCACCGCCTTTTGCCACCATGATGAAGCGATATTCTTCACCTTCCGTAGCCTCAATGTCTATCTGTGCCGGCAGATTGCATTTGGTGTTGACCTCATCATACATTGTTATAGGAGCATTCTGTGAGTAACGCAGATTGTCCTGGGTATATGTGTTGTAAACGCCAAGAGACAAAGCTTCCTCGTCTTCAAAGTCTGTCCACACGCGTTGACCTTTTTCACCGTGAATGATAGCTGTACCGGTATCCTGACAGAACGGTAGAATTCCCTTAACGGCAGTTTCGGCATTGCGCAGGAATTGCAGAGCCACATACTTGTCATTTTCAGATGCTTCCGGATCTTTAAGAATCTGTGCCACCTGTATGTTGTGTTCACGACGGAGCATGAACTCTACATCATGAAAAGCTTGCTGTGACAGCAATGTCAGAGCTTCTTTGCTTACTTTCAGAATTGTTTTACCTTCAAATTCACCTGTACTCACGCCTTCTTTGGTGAGCAGGCGATATTCAGTGTCGTCCTTGCCCACCTGGAACATAGGAGCATACTTGAAATTTGGTGCTTTTGCCATATTGTTTTTGTATTTGTTATTTATATAAGTCAGTATTAATATCCGAATATCTGTTCTGTTGATACCCTCTTGATATTGCCGATTTTTTCGAGAGATTTCATGTCCAGATTCTTCTCATCACCGAGAATGACATATCTCATTGTCTTTTGTGCAATATTCTGTTTTTCAAAGTTCACAATATCCTGCAATGATATTTTTGGCAGGTCTTCATATATTTTCTTGTTCAGGTCATAGTCTATGCCACGTTCTTTTGCATTCAGGTATGCATTTAGAATTCCGAATTTAGTAGTGCGTCCGGCAGCAAGGCTCTTTAGCAAGCTCTGTTTTGCCAGATTCAAACTGGTTTCGCGTTGCGGCATGTTGTTAAGTAGATTATTGAATTCCTTTATGCAGTCCATCATCTTGTCGTTTTGCGTAATGATATATGTGTAGAAGTCTTCTTTGTCCTGTTTGCGTTGAGGCGATGTATAATATGCTGCTGCGCTGTAGGCAAGTCCGCGTGCTTCGCGTAGTTCCTGAAATACTATTGCGTTCATTCCTCCACCGAAATATTCATTGAAAAGAGCTTCTAGTGCCGCATTGGCAGGATTCCATTCTTTGTTTTCATTATGATATTGAACCATGTATATGTTTTTTGCATTATATGGTGCTATCATAATTTCGTTTTCAGGCGTAGTTTCTGCTTTGTATAAATGAACTGGCAATTTATTGGCTGTGATTTTTCCTGTATATAGATTGGCGGTCTTAGAGAATGCTTTTATATCGTCCGGTCCATAATATAATAATGTGTAAGCATTTCCCAAAACCTTCAGCTCATCTACAAATTTCTGAGGATTGTTCTTGTACGAAGCAAGTTCATCTTTTGACATGATGTCGGTTACTGGATTGTAGCTGCCTTTTGTAGCGTATGCGCGAAGGGCATAGAAATTGCTGCGCTGTTCTGTTTTTGCGTCAGCGCGTCCTTTCAATACTATGTCCACGTACTGTGCGTAACTGTCTTTGTCGGCTTTTGCGTTATTTATAGCATTGTGCAGAAGAGCCATGGCTGCCGGCATATTCTTGTTCAGACCGCTTAGGTTTATGTAGGTGTGGTTTGCGCTTACATTTATACTATAACTGCATGCCAGTTTATAGAATTCCTTCTGAAGTTGTGCTGCCGTATACTTATCAGTACCGATATAATCCAGATAGTCAGCAACGGCTGCAATCTTGTTGTTGTTTTCGGTTCCTACAGGATATACGTATGATATGTTGAAAAGATCATCATCTGTATTCTGTTTATAGAGCAACTGATTTTTGTTTTTAAGCGCACCTTTGGTCATATCCCTGTCAAAGTCTACAAAACGTGGCTGTATTGATTGTGGCTTACTGTTTACTATTTCTGTAAGGAAGTCACTGTGTTTGTCATTATTTGTAGGAATCGGGGTTATTTCCGGTTTGTCTATTTTCTTTTGTGTAGAATCAACACCCTGACGCTTGTATATGCACACATAATTGTCAGAGAAATGTTTGTTGGCAAAAGCAATGACGTCCTGTTTGGTGATTTTGTCCATGCGGTCAAGCTGTCCAACAACCTGTTCCCATTTCTCACCATTTATGAATGCGTCCTTCATCATTTCCACTCTGTTGTTGTTCTTGTCCAAAGCACGCAGATAAGAAAGGCGTTTGTTGTTGACCACAGACGATATCAAGTCATTATCAAAGTCGCCTTTTTTCAATTTGTCTATTTCGGCAAGTAACAGTGTGCGCACGTCTTCCAACTTCTGTCCCTCTTTAGGATTGGCTGCAAGAATAAGTTCTGAATAGTCTGCCAGTCCTTCATTGAAGCATCCTGCATCAAGCACCTTCATTGGCTGGTTAAGGTCTGTGTCTATTATTCCAGCTTTGCCGTTATATAGAATGTTGCTTATCAGGTCCAGAGTGTCAGTCTGCAAAGATGCAGCCTTGTCAAATTTCCATCCCAGCATAATATTTTCAGCTTCCTGACCTACAACAGAAGAGTCCGCATGAATTGTCAAGTCTGGCACAGGTGCGTATTCCGGACGTGAAAGAGACTCACTCTTTTTCCAAAAGCCGAAATATTTATCAATGACGGCAATTACTTCATCCGGATTGAAGTCGCCTGCCATACAAATAGCTACATTGTTGGGTACATAGTAACGGTAAAAGTAATTTTTTATGTTTGTTATAGACGGATTCTTAAGATGCTCCTGTGTTCCTATAGTAGTCTGTGTTCCGTAAGGATGTTTTGGAAACAGTTTGGCATTCATGGCATTCCATTCCTTTTCATTGTCGCTGCTGAGACCAATATTGTATTCCTCGTACACCGCTTCCAGTTCTGTATGGAATCCCCGGATAACCATGTTCATGAATCTGTCGCTTTGTATTTTAGCCCAAGTATTTATTTCATTGTTAGGAATATTCTCCTGATAGCATGTCACGTCATTGCTTGTGTAGGCATTGCTGCCCTCAGAGCCAATAGCAGCCATCATCTTGTCGTATTCGTTTGGAATATTGTATTTTGCCGCCAGTTGACTTACTGAATCTATTTCGTGATAAGCCTTTTTGCGTGCTGTTGTGTCTGTCAGTTTGCGATAAGCCTCAAATCGCTGTTCAATCTCATCAAGCAGTGGCTTTTCCACGGTCACGTTGGAAGAACCGAAATGAGTTGTGCCCTTGAACATAAGATGTTCCAGATAGTGAGCCAGTCCGGTGGTTTCAGCCGGGTCATTTCGGCTGCCAGTCCGCACTGCAATGTAAGTCTGCACGCGTGGCTTTTCCTTGTTTACGCTCATATAAACCTTCAGACCGTTGTCCAAAGTGTAAATGCGGGTTTGCATTGCGTCACCTTTTACGCTTGTAAAGTGATATTCCTTAGCCGTCATGGCGTTGGTTCCAAGCGCAATGGCAATAGCTGACAAAACAATTTTGAGTTTCATGTTAATATTTGGTTTTATTGTTAGTTTTCAAAATCTATTTCATGATCCAGCTTATCTGTAAAGTCTTCGAATACAGATCTTTCAACATCTCCCATTTCAAATTCCTTTTGGGCATCCTTGCGTATTTCGTTAATCCATGCGCGGCGTGCGTTTACATAGTCTTCCCGTATGTGTTCTATGTTCTCGTCTGTTAGCTCTTCAAGTCCATAGTAATCCAGAATCATCCTGTAAGTCCATACCCACTGATAATCACGATAGTGCTCATCTATGTTTTTGAACCTTTCAAGCACATCTTCTATGTTTTCAATTTCTCCGCTCTTTATGTCGTCAGCAAGTCGCTGTTCTTCCGTTACCGGCAGTAGCAGTCCCGACAAATCATCCCATTTACCCAATCCTATGTCGGAGTCTGGCTTTTCTATTGCCCCCAGGCGTTTAATAACCCTTTTGAGTACGGCGCCCATATATATTCTCAAGGCAATATCATAATATTTTATGCCCTTGCGCAATGAGGATGTATTGATAACATATTCATGATAGTTGTATGTTGAAACATTGTCACCGCTAGCCTCTCGCAGCTTTTCAAGTATTTTCTTTCCTTCCAGTATCTCACCCACGCTGAAAGGTGAAAGCCAGTCAAAGTTCACTCTGCTTTTCTGACTGCCAAGAGGTCTTACGTCTCGTTTGGGCCATTTGCGTATGTCACGGTATAATCCAACTGTTGTGATATTGCGTCCCGGAGACAGATACATAGTGTCACCGTATGCAATAAGATAAGAGAAAGGCAGTTTGCGCGTATCTGGATGATACATCAGTTTGCCGAAGCATACAGAGAATGTTCCTATATTTGCTGGCATAAGCAGGTATGCTCCGCTGGCTGTTTTTGTTCCGCGCTCAAGTGTTCCGTAGTGCATAGGTCCCATTTTGTAGGCATGATTGGAAAAGTTGGTGGCACTTCCTGCATTGTAGAATGAGAACTGGGCTCCAATCAGCAGACTGCTTTTGTGATGGCTGGCGGTGAAAGGACCGCAGAAAGCAGCGCAGGCCTCTCCGTTACTCATATATGAGTTGGCAAAGAAAAGACTGCCTGATGCTGTGAATCCATTGCTTATCTGGCAGGCTTCTCCCACAAAGCAATCTTGCATTTTAACACTGTTGATAACGCTGCTCCCTTCACTGATTATTGAATTTTCGCAGATTACCCCTGTGCCTATATACACGCTGGCATTTGGGTCACTAAGTATCGTGCAGTCACTCAATCGTGCGGCTCCGTTTATTTCACATCCGTCATCTACTAATGTGTTGGTGATTTCTTTTGTATTTACAATTTTCACCTGGTTGCCTATTGTTCCGCGTTCAGGTATTGTTTGCTGTATTTCTTCATTGATAAGGTCACGTATTTTTTCTTTCAGTTCCTTATCTCTGAAATGCTTAACCATGAAGGCTGCAAACTGGCTGTTTAAATCACGGAACAGTAATACGTTGCCTTCACCCACTTCATTGAGTACGGAAATAAGATTTCCCTGTCCGAAAGTGGCACCCTCAGTGGTTTCCATGCTGCTTATGTTGCTTATATAGCAGTCATCGCCTATAGTGTAGTTGTTTATATAGTTGCCGATGTTTTCGATAAGGCAGTCATCGCCAACACTTACATTGCGCAGAGTGGCATTGTTTATTCCTGAATGTTTAAGAAATCCGCGGCTCACCTCTATATTCTTTTCACATGTACCGAGTTCTATGTCGCCATAGAACATCACGCGATGGTAGTAGTTGGGGCGGAAGTCGTCAGAAACGCTTATGGCTGTCCAGTCTTCAGCCCAACAGCTGTTGTCTTCCAGTATGCTTATTTCCTGTTCTGTAAGTTGTCTCATATCATCAGTCTATTTCCGGGTATAAAAAGTCATTGTACGGATATTTCTGTACGTGCAGTTCTCTCACCTTTTTATATATTATGTTTCGGAATTCTTCAATATTCATTTTTTCTTTCGCACTTATAAAAAGACAGTTGTCATTAAGACGTGCCATCCATGTCTTTTTCAGTTCTTCCAGTGTTATGTTTTCTTTTGTTTCCGGTGTCAGGTCATCTTCTTCCTTTTCAATCCAGTGATAATTGTCTATCTTGTTGAATATAATCATAGAAGGCTTGTCGCTACATTCCAATTCTTTCAGAGTGTTGTTCACAACCTGAATCTGCTCTTCAAAGTCAGGATGTGATATGTCTACAACGTGGAGTAGCAAGTCAGCTTCCCGCACCTCATCAAGTGTGCTTTTGAAAGAGTCAACCAAATCGGTAGGCAGTTTGCGTATGAATCCCACGGTGTCGGCAAGCAGAAACGGTAGATTTTCCACCACAACTTTGCGCACTGTAGTATCAAGAGTAGCAAAAAGTTTGTTTTCTGCAAAAACTTCGCTTTTGGCAAGCAGGTTCATAATAGTGCTTTTGCCCACATTGGTATATCCCACCAATGCCACACGTATCAGTCTTCCGCGGTTCTTGCGTTGTGTAGTCTTCTGCTTGTCAATTTCTGCAATTCGTTTTTTCAGTAGGCTCATGCGCTGCAATATTATGCGTCGGTCCATTTCAAGCTGGGTTTCACCTGGTCCGCGTAGTCCCACACTGCCTTTTCCTCCACCAGAGCCAGAGCCTCCGCCCTGTCGTTCAAGGTGAGTCCACAGACGTTGCAGGCGCGGTAGCATATAGCGATATTGAGCCAGTTCCACTTGTGTTTTGGCATTGGCGGTCTGAGCGCGCATGGCAAATATATCGAGTATCAGAGACGTACGGTCCAGAATTTTTACTTGCAGTTCGTTTTCTATGTTCCGAATTTGTTTGGCAGAAAGTTCATCATCAAATATAACCATGCCAATAGGCTCTTCGTTATCCTCGCAATCTTTGATATAAAGCTTTATCTCTTCCAACTTACCCTTACCAACGTATGTTACAGAGTTGGGACCATTAACCTTTTGGGTGAATCTTTTCACCGTTTCAGCTCCGGCTGTGTCAGCAAGAAATTCCAGTTCGTCAAGATATTCCTTAGTCTTTGCCTCATCCTGTTCGCTGGTGATTAGTCCCACGAGAATGGCAGTTTCAGCCTTGGCTTCTGATATTACAAATTCTTTCATTAAAACGTTTTAATATAAATATGTGGCAAAGATACTAAATAATGTGCATATAAAGACATACGGTGAATTAAAAAAAGCTAACAGATGGCTTAATTACACTTGCTTCAGTTGCAAACGTTTACGTAACTTTTTACGTAAAAAAGTTACGAGATTTTGATTTAAGTCAATCTTTTGCCTATCTTTGCACTCGTTAAGTAATAACGCACATAAACTGATTTTCAATAAGATCATAACTACATAATAGACAAAACTGCTGAAACATTCAAAATTAAGAAATAGTCCCGACGTGAGTCGGGACTTTCTTTTTTCAATATGCTTGTTCAGCAACTGCTTGTAGATTTTTTGCAAGTTGAGCCGTACTGCTTGCGCCTACTAACACACTTGTCACTCCTTCTTGTTTCAGAATCCATTTCAGGGCGTGCTCGGCAAGCGTATGACCGCTGTTTACAGCCTCGTCATTCCATTTGTTCAACTGCTTTAGAAGTTCAGGTGTAAGCATGTCTTTCTTGAGAAACTTATCTTTCTGCATTCTTGAATCTTCCGGTATGCCGTGCAGATATCTGTCTGTGAGCAGTCCCTGGGCTAATGGCGAGAAAGATATGAATCCCACACCCTCGTTTTTGCAAAGGTCCAGAATACCTTCATCCATAGGTGCATGGTCAAGCATATTCAGTCTGCCCTGATATATCAGGCATGGAGTGTCATGTTCCCTAAGATATTTAAATGCTACTTTAGCAGCTTCAAGTGGCCATCGTGAAATGCCAAGATATAGTGCCTTGCCGGCTTTTACAATGTCAACCATGGCCTGTAAAGTCTCTTCAAGAGGTGTCTCCGGGTCATATCTGTGACTGTAGAATAAGTCTACGTATTCCAAATTCATCCTTTTCAGCGACTGGTTTATGCTGGCTGTAAGATACTTTCTGGAACCCCAGTTGCCATAAGGTCCTGCCCATATGTCGTATCCTGTCTTTGTGCTTATGAACAATTCATCGCGGTAAGGGCGAAAGTCATCATCCATGAGTCTGCCCAGAGTCTGTTCCGCGTTGCCATACACCGGACCGTAGTTGTTGGCAAGGTCGAAGTGTGTTATTCCGTGGTCAAAGGCATAGTGCGTTATTTCTCTGCTTCGTTCATAAGAATCCACACTGCCGAAGTTGTGCCAGAACCCCAGACTTATCTCAGGTAGCAGAATTCCACTTCTGCCGCAGCGTTGATATTTCATACAATCATATCGCTTGTTGTCTGCAAAATATTTTTCCATTGTTATTGTCTTGTTAGTTTCAGAGCACAAATTTATAAATTATATTTGAAGAATACAAATAAAAAGCATATCCATTTTGTTACGAATCATGTAAAACGCTTATTTATGTTGTTTAGCATGATTTTATAAATTCCATACAAATAATTTTTTTCTTTGAAATAAAATATTTACCTTTGCTCATATACAATTTGTTACAACTTTAATAAAGGAAAGGGACTTACCCATGAAAAAGATAACTGCTGATAATTTTGATGAACTGTATGTAGACAAAATAGAACTACAGCAGATAGACAAGTTCGTGTGTGATGAGATGAGCCGTCAGATTCACCGTTATATTAAAGGTATGTCAGGTTCCAAGTTCATTATGGACAAGTTTGAGGAAAATCTCAGGAAATTGTCGGTACCTGAAAAGGAAAAGGCTATTGCCAGATACATAGATTTGAACCGTAAGGCGATAAGTGGGCTGGATTGGAAAATAATTCTTGTCAGGGCTTCTGCCAATTATTGTGACACTTACGGCTATTGGCTCAAATTGATTAACGATAAGCGCAAGGTCGTGGCATATCTTCAGCGCATTAAGAAAAAATATGTCCGTTTCCATCAGGTTTACGAAGAAAACGGCAAGTTTGGCATGAAGTCTGCTTCCGGCAGAATCCTCGTTCATCCTCTTTATGAATTTATACGTACACCATATATATATGTGGATGATCTCTGCACGATGCCCATCATGGTGCAAAAGGGAGGCAAAATGGGACTGATATTGCCTGACGGTAGAGATACGGTGGTGGCAGATTTCATATATGATGATATCCAGTTGCGCAGTGAACCGCCTTTCTTCGAAGGTATACAGGGTAGAAAGCATACGCTGATAGACAGATATGGAGGAGTAAGTGTAATTCATAAATCATGAAGAGTTTTGAATAATAATGGCAAAAAGTGAATATAAAAACGTTTGTTCTCATATCTTTTTTGTAACTTTGCAGCATAATAAATATATGCGTTAAGCACAATAATGAAGAATAGAGTTTTAAAGTTTTTTGCCGTATATTTTTCCTTTGTAGTGTTGTTCATGCTGCAGAAGCCATTGTTCATGGCTTTCTATGCCGGAATGTTCACTGACGTTAAGGCTGAAGAGTGGCTGCAGGTTGTGAGGCGTGGACTTTCGCTGGATTTGTCTGTTGCAGGGTATCTTATGATAGTTCCCGCAATTCTTATTATAGCCGAAGTGTGGACCTATCATTGGATAGTAGACCATATATGGCGTATATATAATATATTGGCTGCATTGATAATTGCAGTTACTTTTTGTCTTAATCTGGCTCTTTATAAATATTGGGGATTCCCATTGGATTCAACTCCTTTGTTTTATTTCTTATCATCTCCTTCTGATGCTGTGGCAAGTGTCAGTTGGACTGTTGTTGCGGGTGGTATTGTGGCAATGTTGACTCTTACAGTTGGTGTGTGGTGCGTGCTTGAATGGGTTAGAAGACAATTTGAGGACTGTTGTGGCAGGCGCATTCTTTCTACCGGTGTGCTGATATTGCTGACGTTGGCTCTGTTTTTGCCCATACGTGGAGGCGTTACCGTTTCTACCCAAAATTCCGGCAAGGCTTATTTCAGTGATAATATGAAGTTGAACCATGCCGCTGTAAACCCAGCATTCAGTCTTATGGAAAGTCTCAGTCATGAAGAAGATTTCGGAGAACAGTATCGTTTCATGGATAATAAAATGGCAACGGCGATATTCAGAAATATGGTGTACACCGGAGATGATTCTACTGAGACGGTGCTTACCTGCAGACGCCCCGATGTCTATATTGTCATACTTGAAAGTTTCTCTGATACGGTTATGGCTGCCGGGGCAACTCCGAATTTGAAGAAACTGGAAACCGAAGGACTGAACTTCATAAATATGCATGCCAACAGCTTCCGTACAGACCGAGGTACGCTGGCTGTACTTAGCGGATACCCAGCACAGCCCACGATGAGTCTTATGAAATATCCCAAGAAGACCGGCAGGCTTCCTTCCATAGGCAGGAAAATGGAAAATGCCGGATATGATTTGGCTTACTATTACGGTGGAGATGCCGACTTTACTAATATGCGCTCATATCTTACCGGTATGGGCTTTACTGATATAATAAGTGATGTGAGTTTCCTTGTTAAAGAAAGACTCAGCAAATGGGGCGTGCCCGATCATCTGTTGTTCAGAAGGTTGCAGACCGACTTGAAATGCGAGCATGGCAGAAAACCGTTGTTCCGGGTTTTGCAGACCAGTAGCAGTCATGAACCGTTTGATGTTCCGTATCATAAGTTGAAAGATAAGGTGCTTAATGCCTTTAGTTATTCTGACGACTGTATAGGCAAGTTTATTGCTTATCTTAAGCAGACCGGCAGATGGAGCAAGTCTTTGGTGATATTTATTCCAGACCATCTGGGATGCTATCCGCGCGACATAGACAATATGGCTCTGTGGCGGTATCAGATACCTATGGTGTGGACCGGTGGAGCCATAAAGAAGCCGCGTGATGTTGAGGCTTATTGTTCGCAGCAGGATATAGCCGCCACATTGCTGGGGCAGTTGGGCATACGTCATTCTGATATGCAGTTCAGCAAGAATGTTTTTTCCGCCAAGTCTCCTAAATTTGCTTTCTTTACGGTGCCTGATTCATGGGGAATGGCGACAGGCGGCGGCTATCTTATTTATGATAACAAGTCCGGACAGACGGTAGGCAAGGACAAAAAGCTGATGAATGAAGGAAAAGCCTACCTGCAGAAGATATATGATGATATAGAAAAAAGATAATGAATGACCTGATATTGCAGATATTGCAGACAATGGCATCGTGGGATGCCGATTTATTTCTTGCCATAAACGGGCACCATTGTAAGTTTATGGATTATTTCATGGTGCTTTACAGTGGCAAGTGGGAATGGATTCCTCTTTATGCCAGTTTCCTGTATGTTATGATGAAAAACTATTCGTGGCAACTCACATTAAAACTTATTATTGCCATAGTGGTACTTATAACCCTTACGGACCAGATTGCGTCAGGGCTGCTGAAACCGTTGGTGTGCCGTTTAAGACCCAGTAACCTTGACAGTCCTATAGCATCAATGGTTCATATTGTTAATGGATATAGGGGAGGGCGGTTTGGCTTTCCTTCCAGTCATGCTTCCAACGCATGGGGAATAACATTCTTTGTAATATATCTTTTCAGAAAGCGTCCTGTTACATATTTTATGGTGGCATGGTCGTTTATGATGTGTTATTCCCGTATATATATAGGTGTGCATTATCCTGCTGATTTGTTTGTTGGAACGGTTATCGGCTTTATTGTAGCTACGCTGGTGTATAAGTTGTTTATGAGATACATTGCTACGCATGATGAAGAGAAATTTATGCCCAAGCATACCAATAGCAGTGTGTATGTGGGAGCTATCACGATAGTGGTGTTTCTGCTTATTTCCGTTTTCGAATATTTTGTGAGTCTGGGATGGATATAGAGCCTGTTGCATATTTCCGTTCACCGTTCAGCAGCAAGTTCGGTATTCCAAAGCAGAGCGGACTTGTCTGTGAGTTGGAAGGAATGATATGCTTCGTGCCTGAATATCGCAATAGAGATGCGTTGCGTGGCATAGAAGAGTTTGACTTTCTTTGGCTTATATGGGGATTTTCCGCCAACAGGCATAAGGCTAACAGTCCGGTGGTACGCCCACCGCTACTTGGTGGAAATGAAAAACTTGGCGTGTTTGCCACGCGAAGTCCTTTCCGTCCCAATAATATAGGTCTTTCGTGTGTCAGGTTGGATTATGTGGAGTGGGAGACTGCTAAGGGTCCGGTGATTCATGTGAAAGGAGCCGATCTTATGGACGGAACTCCAATATACGATATAAAACCATACGTTACTTATGCCGACTCTCATTCTGAAGCCCGCAGTGGCTTTGTAGACAATAATCCAATAAAAAGACTACGTGTAGAGTTCAGTGATGCTTTTGCCGTTGCTTTTGATGCAGGCAGATTGGAACAGTTGCGCCATGTATTGGAGTTGGACCCGCGTCCCCATTATCAGAACAACCCCCAAAAGGTTTATGGAATGCCTTTTGAGGGTCGTGACGTGCACTTCAAAGTAGATGAAGGCACTTTGTATGTATTGCCTTATTGAGATTTTCTTATTTCGCGAATGTAGACAATTTCACCCCGGAGAGTTTTATTCCGCAGGCAGCGTCTATGTCTGTAGCCTTTGAAGTGTAGAATATAGTTGAGTTTTCTATCGTAATGTCATGCACCATGCCTTCTTCTCCGTGTGCGGCAATGCCTGTATGGGCGTCACGGCAGATAACGTCGGATATGTGTATGTCCTTAAAGTTTGGTACGTATTCCTGCTGCTTCGGTGTGCTGCTCTTCTTTGCCCCTACGTGGTTGTCCCAGTAAGTAGTCTCAAATACAATAGCCTCGTTTTTTATGTCAGACATACATATATTACTTATGTATATGTCTTCAGTTGTTCCGCCGCGTCCTACTGCACTTTTGAAACGCAGACCGGTGTCAGTGCCGCTGAAAGTATTGTTGTGCACATATATGTTCTTCATACCTCCTGAAAATTCACTTCCTATAACGAAACCTCCGTGAGCATGAAACACCTTGTTGTCTTGTATGTTTATATTTTCGCATGGACCATATTCTGCCCCCGTAGCTCCGGCTCCGCCTTTCATGCAGATGCCATCATCACCGGCGTCAATGGTATTGTTTACCACAAGCACATTCTTGCAGTTTCCAATGTCAATGGCATCACCGTTCTGGGCGTTCCATGGGCAGCGCACGGTCACTCCGTCAATGATTACGTTCTGGCAGCGTGACGGAACTATATGGAATTTAGGTGAGTTTTGCACAGTTATGCCCTGTATCAATACGTTTTCACAACTTGTAAAGCGTATCAGGTGTGTGCGTGCCTTTTCCTGAGCCTCGGCTGTTGCTGCTATGTTGTCAAAATGCTTCAGGTTGAAGGGATACCACAGGTCGCCCTTTTCGCTCACGGTTCCGCCCATAGCCTTAAACTGGCTCCATTCCGTGTCGCTCACTTTGCTGCGCTTCACAGGTCGCCACCATTCTCCATTACCGTCTATAATACCTTCGCCTGTTATTGATATGTTTTTGCGTTTGCTGGCGTTTATGCCCGGAGTAGCTTTATCTTCAGTCTTTCCGTCTTCCGTCTTCAGCATATCCTTCTTGTCGGGAGAGAACAGTATTATGGCATTGCGTTCAATGTGCAGGTCGATATTGTCTTTTAAAGATATAAGTCCGGTCAGATATATTCCGGCAGGCACGTTCAGATGTCCGCCGCCAAGTTTGCTTAGTTTGCTTATGGCTTTGCTGAAAGCCTCCGTGTTCATGGTTATTCCGTCACCGGTGCCACCGAAATCAGTCAGTGTCACTGTGTTGTCGGGAATAACCGGAGCTGTAACCGTAGGCATAGCCTTCGGCAGATTTCTGTAATATTTGCTGTAGTCATTGGCTGCAAACGCTGTCATTGTAATAATCAGGGACAGCCCCAATAGAATAATTTTCTTCATCTGTTTTTAGTTTGTTTTGTTTGGGCACAAAGATAATAAAATAAGAATTCAAATACCGTAAGGATTGGTATCTTTTAGACTTTAATAACTAAAAACAAAAAAGTCCAACTCTTTACAAGTTGAACTTTTATTGTGGTACCTCTTGGAGTTGAACCAAGGACACATGGATTTTCAGTCCATTGCTCTACCACCTGAGCTAAGGTACCGTTGCTGTAATGCGGGTGCAAAAGTAAGTATTTTATTTAGAACAAACGAAAGAAACTTCAAAAAACTTTTTATGTTTAATATTTGTTAACCAAATCGCTGTCGGTTGAAAAGACAGAAATGCGTTAAGTATTAACTTATTTAAAATATTTGCTTAATAGTGCCCATTTATCAATTGATTTTATTATCTTTGCAAATTAGAGTAATCCAATTAACTAACTTAATTATACACACATGAGATTAATTATTGAAAAAGATTATGTCAAACTGTCTGCATGGGCAGCAGAGCATGTGATTCAACGTATCTGCGCTTTCAATCCTACTCCGGAACATAAATTCGTGTTGGGTTTGCCTACCGGTTCTTCGCCCATAGGCATGTATCAGAATCTTGTAAAGGCGTGCAGAGAAGGGCGTGTCTCATTCAAGAATGTCATAACGTTCAATATGGATGAATATGTAGGTTTGCCTGCAGAGCATCCTGAGAGTTATCATTCTTTTATGTCACGTAATCTCTTTGATCATATAGACTGCCCTCGCGAGAACATACATATCCTTAACGGGAATGCTGAAAATCTGGAGGCTGAATGTGAACACTATGAGCAGATGATAGCTGATGCCGGTGGTATAGACCTATTTATAGGTGGTGCCGGTGTCGACGGACATATTGCGTTCAATGAACCCGGCAGTTCTCTGGTTTCACGCACCCGTGTGAAGACTCTTACCACCGACACCCGAATTGTGAACAGCCGTTTCTTCGACGGTGACATGAACAAGGTGCCCGCCTATGCGCTTACAGTTGGTGTCGGCACGGTGATGGATGCACGTGAGGTTATGATTCTTGTAAACGGTCATTCTAAGGCTGCCGCCCTTAAGGCTGTCTTAGAGGGACCTGTTACCCAAATGTTTACCGTCAGTGCGTTGCAGATGCACCGGCATGGCGTCATTGTATGTGACGAAGATGCCACAGACGAATTGAGAGTTGGAACATATCGTTATTTTAAAGACATTGAAAGCAAATGAAACTAAATTTAAGTTCACAGATAGTACTGAATAAAGTACCTGAGGAGTTTTATCGTCCTCGCACCGCAGTAGAGCGTTCTGAAATCACTCGTGCAGAGAAAATACCTACCGACATTTTTCCTAAGGTAGAAGAGGCTGCTGCCGGCATTGCCGATGAAGTGGCAAAACTTATTAATCAGAGAAAGAACGATGGTCGTTATTGTGTGCTGGGACTGGGCACAGGTAAAAGTCTGGTTCCGGTGTATGACGAACTGATAAACAGATATAACAGAAAGGAATTGAGCTTCAGCAATGTTGTGGTTTTCAATGCCTACGAATATTTTCCTCTTGATTCCGGCAGCATGCACAGCAGTGCAGCACAGCTAAAGCAGATGCTTTTAGATAAGGTGGACGTTAACCCGCAGAATGTGTTTTCTCCAGACGGAACAGTCAGGCAGGATGCCGTGCAGGAGCAGTGTCGCCTGTACGAACAGCGCATACAGTCGTTTGGCGGCATTGATGTAATGTTGCTGGGCATAGGTCGCATAGGCAACATTGCCACAAATGAACCCGGTTCCGGACTAACCACTGCGTCAAGGCTCATGCTTATTGATGCTACGTCAAGAGAAGAGATGACCATGAGCTTCGGTTCTCAGGAGCCTGTTCCGCCTTGTTCCATTACAATGGGCATAGCCACTATTCTCGGTGCGCGCAAGATATTTCTTACTGCGTGGGGAGATGAGAAGGCTGACATTATACAGAAGACTGTGGAGGGAAAAATTACCGAGGCTATACCGGCATCGTTCCTCCAGACTCATAATGATGCTCATGTCATTATAGATTTGGCTGCGGCTTCAAAACTTACGCGCATCGTGCATCCTTGGCTTGTAACCAGTTGCAAGTGGACAGACAAACTTACGCGTGCTGCCCTTACATGGCTGTGTCAGGAAGTGCATAAGCCTATTCTTAAGCTCACCAATAAAGACTATAATGAAAATGGACTTTCAGAACTTCTTGCCCTGTATGGTTCTGCTTACAATGCCAATATAAAGATATTCAATGACTTGCAGCACACCATCACAGGATGGCCAGGTGGCAAACCTGATTCCGATGACACCTATCGTCCTGAGCGTGCCAAGCCGTTCCCTAAGCGCATAATTGTATTTTCGCCTCATCCCGATGATGATGTTATCTCAATGGGCGGAACAATACGTCGCCTTGTGCAGCAGAAGCATGATTTGCATTTGGCTTATGAAACAAGTGGAAATATTGCCGTAGGTGATGAGGAGGTTACTCGTTTCATGCACTTCATAAATGGTTTCAACCAGATTTTCATGAATTCCAAGGACGAAACTGTCACTAAGATGTACAAGAGCATAAAGAAGTTCCTTGCCAACAAGAAGGAGGGTGACATTGATACGCTGGATGTGCGCACCATAAAGGGACTTATCCGTCGTGGTGAAGCCCGCACTGCGTGCACATTCAACAAAATACCTTTGGACCATGTGCATTTCCTTGACTTGCCTTTTTATGAAAGTGGAAAGATAGAGAAGTTGCCTATGACGGCAAAGGATGTTGAGATTGTTCGCAATCTGCTGCAGGAGGTTAAGCCTCATCAGATATATGTTGCCGGCGATCTTGCCGACCCTCATGGAACTCACCGTAAGTGTACTGATGCCGTACTTGCTGCCATAGACCAGGAGAAAGAGGCTAATGCCTCATGGCTTAAGGACTGTCGCATCTGGATGTATCGCGGAGCGTGGGCAGAATGGGAGATAGAGAATATAGAGATGTGTGTTCCTATGAGTCCTGAAGAGTTGCGTGCAAAGCGAAATGCCATTCTCAAGCATTCTTCTCAGATGGAGAGTGCGCCATTCCTGGGCAATGATGAACGTTTATTCTGGCAGCGTGCTGAAGACCGTAACCGCGCCACAGCCAAACTCTATGATGATTTGGGACTTGCTTGCTATGAGGCAATGGAGGCTTTTGTGGAATACAAGCCGCTTTGATATATAAGTGTATCTGCGATGCTAGTTAACTAGCATCGTGGATACGCTTACTATTAAGGATTAATAATTGACAATTGACAATTGATAATTGATACATTTTTAGTGTAAAATAATCAGCGCAATTGTAGGTTGGGGCTTTATGCCCCGACAGCGCCACAAAACATATTTCAAATGAGATAATATGCAAATAAACTCATGTCGGGGCATAAAGCCCCAACCTACAATTTAGTAAAGAATTAATCATTCATTTTTAATCTTTAATCTTTAATCCTTAATCCTTAATCCTTAATCCTTAATTTTTAATCCTTCCAATATAGTGCATAGTTCAGTCCGATTCAGTGCATAGTGCAGCCCGATATAGTTCATATCGCGCGCGTCTAAGTGCCGGTTTGCTGTGTCGTCGTCTTTCACCGCAACTTCCTTAATATCAGCATTTTACGGTGAAACATATTTCGGAAAACAAAAATTTATTTCACGTAAGATACCTTCAACGGCAAAAGATTGCTATTTTTGTGTTTCATTTTAAAATAATACACACGCATGAACTTCTCTGAATTTGCCGA
>CAYSSU010000034.1:0-33791 GCA_964433895.1 uncultured Prevotella sp. | reverse complement strand
TGCAATTTGAAGAGGGCATTGAAAAGACGGTGAAGTGGTATCTGGATAATCAGGAGTGGATGGACAATGTGACTTCCGGAGATTATCAGAAGTACTATGATAATATGTATAAGGACAGATAAAAAATATGATTTTTATAGTAAGAGGGTGCATCAGGATAAAGAGTTTTTGATGCATCCTCTTATTATTTTAGTCTTTCTATTTTTAATATCAGCATCTGATTACCTTTGTTGCGGAAGTCTTAGCTATCCGGAATTCATGTTAATAGATGCCCCTTTTGACTATATGCCCAAGTTGATATATCAATGAATCAGAAGGATGTTTTTGCTTAAAAAACATGGGAAAAGACATAAAAAACAACTTTTTTGGGGTTAATCTGTCAATCTGTTATATAATCTGTTATACGCAGAACGCCTGTAAACACTGGCACTTTGAGAGATTTATAACAGATTGACAGATTTTTTATGAAAAAAAACATAGAAGTAATAATATTTAAAATCTGTCATCACGAATAAATTGCTTTTTCCTTTATAGCACACATTAGCAGCTGTTATGTGCTACTTTGCAAGCCATTATGTGCTACTTTGCAAGTCATAATGTGATATTTTGCAAGTCGAAAGAAGCCACTTTGTCTTTGCCAAAGAGCCACTTTATGATTCTAAAAAACATTTTGATAAATGATATTTTGCAAGATACTGTGTTAGGCTGTTTCACCATAACAGGTTAAGTATCAATACCCTTATGGTGAAACAGTCTTTGTGCTTTCTTTATTTTATTGTAGAAAATATCAATAGAAAGTCTATTTGATAATCCAATTTGTTTCCTGTTTGAATACCGTGCTTGGAGTAATGCGTGACGCATCTTTTCTGGAAAGCTGATGACTCCATGAAACACGTGACATGGTACCTGAACCTGCACCTGTGTTGTTATATTCAGAATATCTGGCTGTGTTCTCATTTGCCGTATTATTCCAGTTGAACCATCCTGCAGGAATAATTTGGCTGCCCATTTCACAATTCATAAATAATGTGTAGGCATACGGACGCCATGGGCGACCTAAGTACACTTTGCTTACTCCTTCTGAAGCTATAAGACGGCATTTATTGAATATATATCCGTATGGTTGGTCGGCTGGGGTAGAGGCAGCTGTAATGTAACTGTTAGTCTTGCTTTTTATAGTGCAGTTTTCAAACCAAGCTGTGGCTGGACCGAAGATGAAATCTGTGGTGCCTTCAATGTAGCACCCTTTAAAATACAGTCTTGTTCCACCGATTCCGGTATAGATGGTATCCTGATGCCCTAAGAAACGGCAGTTGATGAATACAAGTTTGTCTCCCTCTGTATGAAGGGCTACTGCTTGACCCAGGCGAGCAGAATTGTTTTCAATGGTTATGTTTTTAAGGGTTATGTTGCTCCCTTCAATTTTCAGCGTATATGTGCGGAATGTACCCATAGGTTTAGTGGTGCCAGGAAGTTTTATGTTGGCGTGGTCATCATAAGTGATGACTGTATTGTCACGGTCTTCACCACAAATTTCAATATTTGTGAGCCATGAAGGAATGATTAGTTTTTCCTTATAGGTTCCTTTCTTTACAAATATCACTTTGTGATAGTCCATAAAAGCCCGGCAAACCTCAATGGCATCGTCTACATTACGAAACTCTGCCGTACCGTCACGGGAAACGAACAGGGTATCAGGATTGTCATACTTGTTGGCTGCATTTATATATGCAGCCGTTGTAACCATTGCAATAATCAGTAGTAGTTTTTTCATTTGTTTTTAAGTTATATGTTTTGTTGTTTAGTCTATAGGAAGCGCAATAAATAAAGTCTTTGCTGCTGTTGCAGATTCTTTGTCAGAGAATCTGCTGTACTTCTTTGAGATCGGCTATTTTCTTAAGATTTTCCATGATAGTACTTACTTCATCTCTATCATGTACTTTCACCTCTATGTTACCATCGAATATACCCTGATCGCTGTTTATCGTGAGCTTGTGAATATTTAGATTCATATCTTTTGATATCACTTCAGCCACATCGTGCAGCATTCCTTTACGGTCTATGCCTCTGATTTCTATTATTGCGTCAAAGTAAATTTGCTTGTGCATGTCCCATTTGGCATCTACAAGACGATTGCCATAGCTTGATTTCAGGCGGCTAGCCACCGGACAGTTTCTTGTGTGTATTTCAATATTACCATTGCCGTCTATATAGCCCAGTATATCATCTCCCGGTATAGAATGACAGCAGTGGGGGAATATATACATCCCAAAGGTGTTTTCATTAATAATGACAGGTTTCTTTTTATTGAAGTCTTTACCTGCTATAAATAATTGTTTTGCAGGTTGGGAATTTGATAATGCGGTATCTGCTTTTTCTTTGCTTCCTCTGCCAAGGAAAGGAACATATTTTTTCCAGCCTTTGGATGCAACTTCAGCCTTTTTCTTTTCTTTACCGTTAAGTTCATCTATATCTTTCTCTCCAAGAAGAATGCTTCTGTTACCAAGGGCAAGGAAGAAATTTTCCGGCTTTTGTATTTCGTGCAGTTCGCATAGCTTATCTAATACGGAAGAAGTCAATTCCATATCGTTTTGACTTAACCATTGGTTCAGAGTGTCTTCTCCCTGTTTTTGTATTTTTCTATTGTCTCTTCGTAGAATTGCCTGAATTTTGCTTTTGGCCTTTGCTGTAGAAACAAAATTTATCCATGCCGGCTGTACATGTTGGCTTTTGCTCGTAAGAATTTCAACTTGGTCACCACTTTTTAATTTATGACTCAGGGGCACCAGTTTATGGTTTACTTTGGCTCCGATGCAATGGCTGCCAAGGAATGTATGTATCTGGAAAGCAAAGTCTAGAGCTGTACATCCGGCGGGCATAGTTTTTATTTCGCCCTTGGGTGTAAATACAAATATCTCAGATGCAAATAGGTTCAGTTTTATGGAATCAAGAAAATCCATAGCATCCGGCTGTGGGTCATCAAGAATCTCTTTAATAGTGCGCAACCAGTCATTGAGTTCACCTTCATCTTCAGTGTATTCTCCACCTTCTTTGTATTTCCAGTGAGCAGCAAAGCCTTGTTCGGCAACTTCGTCCATACGGTCAGAACGGATTTGCACTTCTATCCAGCGTCCCTGTTTACTCATAAGGGTTACGTGCAGAGCCTGATAGCCATTTGCCTTAGGATGATTAAGCCAGTCGCGCAGACGATCAGGGTGGCTTTTGTATATTTTGCTTATGGCTACATATATTCCAAAGCATTCATTGATTTCCTGTTCGCGTATTTTAGGTTCAAATATTACTCTTACAGCCAGAATATCATATATTTCCTCAAAGGTGATATGTTTGTTCTGCATCTTGTTCCAGATGGAAAAAGGACTTTTCACACGTGCCTTTATCTGATATTGCAGCCCCATTTTGTCAAGCTCATCTTTAATAGGACCTGTAAAACTGTCGAATAGTTCTTCACGTTTATTCTGTGTGCTGGCAAGTTTGGTCTCTATACTTGCATATTCCTCAGGATGTTCATATTTGAAACTTAAATCTTCCAGTTCTGTTTTTATCTTGTTCAGTCCCAGTCTGTTTGCCAGAGGTGCATATATGTATAGGGTTTCACCGGCAATCTTGTATTGTTTGTTGGCAGGTTGTGAAGCCAAAGTGCGCATATTGTGCAGCCGGTCGCATATTTTTATCAGAATGACACGTATATCATCGCTCATGGTAAGCAGCAACTTCTTGAAATTCTCTGCCTGTGCACTGGCTTTGTCACCAAAAATTCCACCGCTTATTTTGGTAAGTCCATCAACAATCTGTGCTATTTTAGGACCGAATATATTTTCTATATCTTCAACCGTGTAGTCGGTGTCTTCAACCACATCGTGCAGCAAGGCAGAACATATACTTGTGGAGCCAAGTCCCATTTCTTCACAGGCAATTTGTGCTACAGCAATGGGGTGCATGATATATGGTTCGCCAGACAGACGTTTCACACCTTTGTGGGCTTGTCTGGCAAAATTGAATGCCTTGGTGATTATGTCGACTTTTTTTCTGTGGCGTGATGCCAGATAGGTATTAAGCAGATGCTGAAAAGCATCATCAACCATTTTCACCTCTACATTTTCCCTAGTATTGTCTTTCATGTTCTGATCGTCCATATAGCGAATCTCCTAAATTTTATTTCACTTTTATTTTCTTTCCAGCGCGAATGCTGTTTCCACTTATATGATTAAGTTTCTTAAGTTTCTTTACGGTCGTGTTATGTCGTTCTGCAATTTCACTGAGTGTATCTCCTTGACGTATGCTTACGCTCTTGTTTGCAGGTTTGTGATTTGTTCTTTTTCTGCTTCTTCTGCTTCTTCTGCTGTTTCTGCTTGTACTGCGCTTGCTGCTTGTGTATGTCTTGCGGTAACGTTGAACGGTCGGTTCTTCGTCATTCACATCAACCTCAGTGCGCTTGTTTAGTAAATCTTCAGACTTGTAGTTGAATATAGAATCTTCATTGTCAATAAATTTTGTTATCATCAATTCCGGTAGTCTGAGAGAAGACGGTTTGGTGTTTCCGTTTATCATGTTGTGCCGATATTGAGGATTTAACTCTTTTATTTGTTCAATGTCCAGTCCTAATACTCCGGCAATCTGCTCGAAATACAAATCTTTGTTTATTACAACAGTATCACTTTTGGCAGGTAAGTCTGTCATCATTGGGCAAATGTTATGGTCACAATAGTAATTCATTATGTAATTTGCTGCGATGAATGCTGGTACGTAGCCTTGGGTTTCACGAGGCAGATAAGGATAAATCTGCCAGTAATCATTAGCCTTGCTGCGATGTATTGCTTTGTTAATCTTATCAGGACCACAGTTATAGGCTGCAATAACTAAATTCCAGTCTCCGTATATCTTATATAAGTCACTCAGATAGTGAGCTGCGGCATAACTGGACTTTATAGGGTCACGTCGCTCGTCAACAAGACTGTTGACAGAAAGTCCGTATCTTTTTCCTGTGTTTAGCATAAACTGCCACAATCCGGCTGCACCGACTCTGGACACAGCTCTAGGATTGAGTGCTGATTCTATTACAGGAAGATATTTCAGTTCCAGTGGCAGGCGGTAAGCTTCCAATGCCTCTTCAAATATTGGCATATAAAAGTTTTGTGCTCCAAGCATATAGCTTACAGAACGGCGCAATTCACCGCTGTATTTGTCGATGAATTTTTGTACGACGTCATTGTAAGGCATTTCTATTACAGTGGGCAGTTTGCTGAGTCTGTTTTTATAAACCTCTTTATCGAATATAGGGTTTATGTCAGGCATATTGCAGTTCGTGTCCGGCTTCAAGTATGTTTTGGCATTGTAGAGCAGCATAAGACTGTCTAACTGATATGTCATAGCTTCCGGCAGACTTATTGTCTCATTCTCGCCTTTAGAGTTTTTTATAACAACTTCATCATTTTCATCATTTGAATAGTCTTCACTATGATTTGTCACTTGCGCTTGCATCCCGCAAGTGCAGGCAAACAGCATACTGATAGCCATTAAATAAATTTTTTTCATTTCAATCTTTTAGTCATAAATTAAAAATTCAGTGCGCAATGCACTCCGACTCCGCTGTTTTTCAGCGACATACGGTTCGTATACCCGGCATTAGTATTTATTACGGCCGGTTCTATTCTCAGACTTAGATCCTGAGAAATATCAAATTCAGATAGCGATGCATCTACATAGGCGTCAATAACAGATAAAGCATATACGCCTACCATGACAAAGAAACTCAAGTCTCTCCATCTGCGATATCTGTCTTTACGTTTTTGAAAAAGAGTCTGATAAGTAGATATGTTGTCGCTTGTTATCTGTCCGCCAAGATGCATAAACTGGTTGTAACTGTCTGTCTGTGGGTCATCATCCATAAGATCCATATAGGCTTGCGCATAGTCATGGTACATTTGATTATTCCATGTCATGGCGTACGCGCATCCCACGATGCCACCGTATATAATAGGCAGTTTCCAGAATTTGCGGTTATATATCTGTCCTGCTCCAGGCAAAACAAGTGCCAGCCACAGAGCTCTTTGTGGATTAGGCTTCCATGTGGCCCAGTTGCGTCCTTGCTTCTTCCTTATTGCTGTAGTATCCGGGCGCATCAGTTTTAAACTGTCGTCCTTTGTGAGCTGGTCACCTGCTTTCACTGATGTAGTGTCGGCAAGCAAAATCTTGCTGTCGTTGTTTTGTGCACTGGCAACCTTTGGCACCAGCATCATCACCGCAATTATAATATTGGAGAATATCTTCACCTCTATATATTTTGTTTTAATCTTTCTTAAGTTGATTAAAAAGTTGCATCAGCTTTTGCAATTCTTCCTGACTGGCAAAAGGAATGCTGATTTTGCCTTTGCCTTTTGGCGAACATGTAAGTTGCACTTTGGCATTTAGCATCTGAGACAAGTCATTTTTGGTCTTTGTCAGTTCTTCCGGTAGTTGACCGTGGGCAATTATTTTCTTTTTGCTATTTTCCAAATCATTGCCCGATTTAAGAAGTTGTACCATTTCTTCAACTCTTCTTACCGAATAACCGTTCTTCTGTATTTCTTTGAAAAGTTTCAATTGTAGTTTAGGGTCATCCAAAGCCAACAAAGCCCGTGCATGCCCCATGTCGATTTCTTTTTTCTGTAGAGCCATCTGTATCTGTGCCGGGAGTTTTAGCAATCTCAGATAATTGGTGATAGCCGTGCGGCTTTTCCCCACGCGTTCTGAAACTTTTTCCTGAGTCATTCCCGGAGATTCCATCAGATGCTCATAGGCCAATGCTATTTCTACGGCATTCAAGTCTTGGCGTTGGATGTTTTCCACCAAAGCCATTTCCATGACATTTTCGTCTTTTATGGTTCTGATGTAAGCAGGTATAGCTTTAAGTCCCGCTAATTGAGAAGCTCTCCAACGTCTTTCTCCGGCTATTATCTGGAAACGGTTTTCTGAAACCTGTCTCAGTGTGATAGGCTGGATAATGCCCAATTCCTTTATGCTGGATGCCAATTCCTGAAGTGCGTCATCGTCAAATTCTCTACGTGGCTGGTTAGGATTGGCTTCAATTTGGTCTATTGCAATTTCATTTATAGTTGATGAGCCTTGTGTGCGTACAGCATCTGTAGATATCAGTGCGTCGAGTCCACGCCCCAGTGCGTTAAATTTCTTATGTACTGCCATTTTCTTCTTTTAAGCGTTTTTGTTTATTATTTCCTTTGCAAGTGCAATATGGTTTTTGGCTCCTGTAGATGCAGCGTCATATAAGATTACCGGTAGCCCATGACTAGGACTTTCACTGAGTTTTACATTTCGCTGAATAACAGTCTTGAATACAAGTTCTTGAAAGTGACGTTTCACTTCATCGTAAATTTGGTTGGCTAGTCTCAGACGACTATCATACATAGTTAGTAGAAATCCTTCAATTTCCAGAGCTGGATTAAGTTTGCTCTTTATAATCTTAATAGTATTCAGAAGTTTACTGATTCCCTCAAGTGCAAAATACTCACATTGTACCGGTATAACAACTGAGTCGGCAGCTGTGAGTGCATTTACTGTTATCAGACCGAGCGATGGACTACAATCTATCAGAATGTAATCGTATTCGCTCTTCATCGGAGCCAATAATTCCTTAATTACCTTTTCTCGGTTATCTAGGTTCAGCATTTCTATTTCCGCACCAACCAAATCTATATGGCTTGGAATAATGTCCAGACCGTCTATATCTGTAGTGTATATTGCATCGCGTACGTCTGCATGGTCAATAATGCATTCGTACAGAGAACAGTCAACGTCCTTTATATCAACACCAAGTCCACTGGAGGCATTTGCCTGTGGATCAGCGTCAACAACCAGTACGCTTTTCTTAAGAGTGGCAAGTGATGCAGCCAGATTTATAGTGGTTGTGGTTTTACCAACGCCACCTTTCTGATTGGCTAAAGCAATTATTTTT
This sequence comes from uncultured Prevotella sp., assembly GCA_964433895.1. GTDB lineage: Bacteria > Bacteroidota > Bacteroidia > Bacteroidales > Bacteroidaceae > Prevotella. Next base: position 25,822 of record CAYSSU010000034.1, on the reverse strand, counting down.
CCCATTTCTGCAAAAGTTTAATTGGCGCAAAGTTACATAATTTATGTGAGAAAAGGCGCTAATTAAACCTTTTTTATTATCTTTGTCGCAAAGTTTTTAAAAGATTATGATGAATAACAAGCGTCCTTTAATATTAATTTCCAATGATGACGGTTATCATGCTCCTGGCATTCATGCTTTGGTGGACATGGTAAGCTGTCTGGCTGACATTGTGGTTTGTGCTCCGGAATCGGGGCGTAGTGGATTTGCCGGTGCTATAACAGTGGCAGAGCCTTTACTTATAAAACGCCGTAAGGATATAGGACAGGCTCAGGTCTGGTCTTGTACTGGTACTCCTGCCGACTGTATCAAGATAGCTTTAGATGAGATTATTCCAGACCGTAGACCTGATATGATACTTTCCGGTATCAATCATGGTGACAATGCTTCTGTAAATACGCATTATTCTGGTACAATGGGGGCGGCAATGGAAGGCTGTATGAAATATATTCCTTCTGTGGCATTTTCAAGCTGCTTTTATAATGAAGATGCAAATCTGGAACCTTTGCGACCTTATGTGCAGAAAATTATAAACAGTGTTTTGGATAATGGACTTCGCCGTGGTCGATGTCTGAATGTGAATTTCCCGGCAGCGGATAAATTTAATGGCATCAAGGTGTGCAGAATGTGTTATGCATCGTGGACAAATGAACACCAACGTTGTAGTCATCCGCATGGCTATGATTATTTCTGGACTATAGGTGATTATCGTAATGACGAACCTGCTGCTGATGATACTGACAAGTGGGCATTGGACAAAGGCTATGTTGCAATTACGCCTACAACAGTAGATGTTACTGCTTATGATATGATAGACGAGATAAAAAACTGGAATCTATGAAATATTACCTTATAGTGGGGGAAGCCAGTGGAGACCTCCATGCTTCATGCCTGATGCAATCTCTGAAAAATATTGACTCAAATGCTGATTTTAGATTTTTCGGTGGAGATATGATGCAGAAGGTTGGAGGTACATTGGTTAAGCATTATCGTGAATTAGCTTATATGGGTTTTATCCCTGTATTGCTTCATTTACGTACGATATTCCATAATATGTCATATTGTAAGCATGATATAATGGCATGGCAGCCGGATGTCGTGATATTGGTGGATTATCCTGGATTTAATCTGAATATAGCAAAATATGTGCATTCCAAGACTGAAATTCCTGTTTATTATTACATTTCTCCAAAAATATGGGCATGGAAAGAATATCGTATAAAGAATATTAAACGTGATGTGGATGAATTGTTTTCAATTCTTCCTTTCGAAGTAGACTTCTTTGAAAGAAAACATCATTATCCTATTCATTATGTAGGTAATCCTACGTCTGATGAAGTGGTTAGATTCCGTGCTGAATATAGAGAGACTTATGAAGAATTCTGCACTAGAAATAAACTTGACATATCTCGTCCTGTAATAGCTCTCCTTGCTGGTAGCAGAAAACAAGAGATAAAAGATAATTTGCCTTTGATGTTGCGAGCGGCAGATAAATTTGCTGATAAATTTCAGGTGGCATTGGCATGTGCTCCGGGTATTGATGATGATTATTATGATGACATATTGGGGAGAATAGGAAATGTGAAGCCTCCGGTGATGGTTAAGAATGAAACATATTCCTTGTTGGCGAATAGTGTGGCTGCTCTTGTTACAAGTGGAACTGCTACTTTGGAAACAGCTTTGTTTGATGTGCCGCAGGTGGTATGTTATGAAACACCGGTGCCTAATCTGATTCGTTTTGCCTTTAACCATATAATAAAGTGTAAATATATATCTCTTGTAAATCTTATTGCGGATGAAGAAATTGTGAAAGAGCTAATGGCTGATCGTTTTACATTGCAGAATATAGAAAAGGAACTTGGTAGAATTTTGCCTGAAGGAGATGGTCGTGAGCAGATGTTGCAGGAGTATCAGGAAGTTCGTAGAAGATTAGGAGATACTGTTGCTCCAGATAATGCAGCTAAAGAAATATTCAATAGATTGAGAGGGTAGAATTATGAAATATTATTTTATTATTGTTTCATTTGCAATTTGCCTGTTTTCCTGTCATCAGGGAGAAGCGCCTGACAAGCGTGATGCTTATTATACTCGTCATGGTAATAAAATTGTTATAACACCAATAAAGCATGCAAGTATACAAATTTCTTATCAAGGTAAGGAAATAGAAATAGACCCTGTAAGCAGTTACTCACGTCCGATAGTCGATTATACAGACAAGCCGAAGGCTGACTATATTCTTATCACCAATGAGCATCGTGACCATTTTGATCCTTATGCAATAGGGATATTATGCAAACAGTCTACAAATATACTGTTGCCGTTGAGATGTATTGTGAAATTTCGTAAGACTCAGATATACAGTCATTGTGTTGAATTTAACAATAATATGAAAGCCAAACTGGCTGATGATATTACTGTATATTCTGTTCCTGCGTATAATCACACGGATAAGTATAAGCGTAGTCTGGCACCTAAGGGTCGTGGAAATGGTTATCTTCTTGATATTGATGGTTTTCGTATATATATAGCCGGTGATACAGAACCTATCACTGAAATGAAACGTTTAGGGAAGATAGATGTGGCCTTCTTTCCTTGTGATTATATTCAGGCAATGACATTAAAGCAGTATCGTGAAGCGGTGAAGATTATAAGGCCTAAGACTCTGTACCCATATCATTATGGTGCAACGGATACGGATAGTATCATAATGATGACAAAAGGATTGGATATTGATGTCAGATTAAGAAGTTTGAAATAAATTGCAGAAAAATTTGGCTATCTCAGAAATTACAGTTACTTTTGCATCTGCAATTCAATTATGACAGGGGCATAGCCCAGCTGGTTTAGAGCGCTGCAGTCACATTGCAGAGGTCATGGGTTCGAGTCCCATTGTCCCTACTGTCGGAAAAATCATTTTTTTTATTCTATGTTTACAATATGCATGTGTGATAATATACGTGTGTATTGAATATTTTGTTGTATAAGCATATAACAAAAAAGACGAAAATTCATATATGAACTTCCGTCTTAAAGGGGTGGAGGGTGGGACTCGAACCCACGACATTCAGAACCACAATCTGACGCTCTAACCAACTGAACTACATCCACCATGATTAGAATGCTTTATGTCTTAAAAGCGAGTGCAAAGGTAAGAGAAATAATTGATATTACCAAATATTTCTCTTACTTTTTTTGAAAATATTTTATTTAGCAGGTGTAACAGGTGCTTTAGGAGCAGCTTTCTGTGCACCGGCAGCAGGTGTTTGCTGACTTGCGCCGAATCCCTGAGTATTTGTAGGATTTGTTGTTTGATTTTCTGTAGCGCTTTGTTCCATTACACTCTGGTCTGTTGTGGCCTGAGGAGCAACGTAGGCACAAGCTACACTAAGTAAAACGAGGGCTATAGCAAGAGCCCATGTGGTTTTTTCTACAACATCGGTAGTCTTACGCACGCCCATAATGGCGTTGGAAGATGAAAAGTTAGAGGCAAGACCACCTCCCTTAGATTCCTGAATAAGCACGATGCCTATCATGAGCAGGGCAGCGATGATTATCAGGCTTACAAATAGTGTGTACATTTTCTTATTATTTTATTGTTTTTTATTTCGATCATTAATAACCAGTTTCTCAAGGAAACGTATTTGGTCTGCAAAGTAAACACTTTTTTTTGAATTATTCAAATTTAATTGCTTAATTATTTGCAAAGCTGTCTCATATTGACCATTTTTTATGTATTCATCTGCTGTTCTTATAGTGATGGCAGGTTCTTCTATCGGTGTCTGGACATTAGACTCCGATATGCTATTCTGTGCTATTGTTGTTATATTATCAACTTTGGAATTAGATGTGGAAACTTCTTTTTCGTTAGAATCTTTCTTTGTTGTACTAGCTTGAATGTAATCTTCTGTTTCCGGTACATATTCTAGGTTTTCCTCTTCGCGTAGCGTGAATCCCCCGTCTTCAAGAAAATTGTTGATAAGGCTAGTTGTCCGGTCATCGTTTGATGGTTTGGGATGTTTTGATGTTATAGGCATCACTTTATCAGAAGCGTTTGAAGTATCAGCATCTTCCTCTAATTCCATAAGATATGAGACATAGTCAACAGTAGCGTCAGTTGGTGTTGGTTTGCGCTGTTTCTTTTCTTCAGGTTCTGCGGTATCTTCTGGTATGGAATCAAGAAATGTGTCTATTAGACTTGAAGTCCGGTCTTCGTCTTTTGTCTTTGAATTTTGTACAGAACCAACCTGCTTGTGCATACGGTAATGGGCAGCTTCAATCATGTTGAATAGAGTATTCCTGTCTGTTACATAGATAGCAGTGCGGCGTAATTCTTCATCAAAACTAGAATCATGCAGAAGGTATAGATTCTGGAGTAATAGTATGCGTGCAGGTTGATAATAAGGATGGGTTGCAATGAGACTTCGGAGATCGTATAAGGTCTCCTTGTCTAATTTTTCCGGTGTGTGGATTAATTGCGCAATATTCATCATATATTATTACCAGTTGGCTACAGTTGCATTAAATATTTGTTCAACGATGTCATTAATCATTTCAGTAACGAGTCCTTCCTGTACAGAGTTGAGGCTCTGTGTTGTTTCGTAGGTAGATGTGGCTGTGAATTGTTTTTCAAAATCTTCTTTATGATTTTTTGTATTGGTAAACCTGACATTCACAGTCATAGACAATTCTGTTTGGGCAGAATATCCCTCACTGGAAACAGCTTTGTTACGTTGGGTGTATTGTGTTATTTCACCTTCAATCTTCATGTCTCCATTGCGTTTCACCTGTTGTAGATGAGTATGGTTGGCAAATTCATCTTTAAGTGCATTGTTGAAGAGTGGTGCCATAGGTCCCCACACATAGCTGCTTCTGATAGGAAAGTCTGCTATCTGTATGGTTTTTGTTTTGGTGTAGTCTATACTGGCACCATTGAATTTATAGCTCACACTGCATGAAATGAGAGTTAGCATGAAGATGCAAGTTATTATTTTATTTATTTTCGAGCCCATATTGTTTTAATCTTCTGTAAAGAGTTCTGTCACTTATGCCCAGTTCCTGAGCTGCTTTTTTACGGTTGCCACCATTGCGTTCCAAAGCTTTTTCAACCATCTGTCTGCCTATATCATTGAGATTAAGACATTCCGGCTCATTCACTTCTTCTGCAATAGCATCTTCAAATTGGGGCTGTTGCGTAGCTGCCGGATAGGTTATGTGGCTGTTTGATGTTGGGACGCTGACAATAGGTCTGTCTGCTGTAGCAGGCATATTATTATTGTCATGGGCAGCTTGACTTATTGTTCGTGCATCGTCTAATTGTTTGCGCAGACTATTCATGTCACGTCGTAAGTCTGAAACATTGCCCCGTAACTCATATAAGATTTTATAAAGAATTTCCCGTTCGCTCTCAAAGCTGTGTTCTCCTCCAGGCTTGGTAATGGTAGCCAATTGTGTACTTTCTGTGTCCTGAGGAATATATTGCAACATTGTTTCTGCATCAATTTCACGCTTTTGACTTAGTACAGACATCTGCTCAGTTATATTTTTCAGTTGTCTGACATTACCCGGCCATTTATATTTTAGCAGAATCAGCTTGGCATCATCTGTAAGGACTATTTTGGGGAGACGATATTTTTCGGCCATCTGCATTGCGAATAGACGGAATAATAGTACGATATCGTTGCCTCGTTCACGGAGAGGAGGCATCTGTACCGGGATAGTATTGAGACGATAATATAGGTCTTCACGAAAACGTCCTTCTGATATAGCCTTATGCATATTTACATTCGTTGCGGCTACTATGCGTACATCAGTTTTCAAAATTTTCTGACCGCCTACACGAATATATTCACCGGTCTCAAGTACACGTAGAAGCCTGGCTTGCGTTGCCATAGGAAGTTCACCAACCTCATCCAAAAAAATAGTGCCCTTGTTCGCTATTCCAAAATATCCTTCGCTTTCGCCGATAGCACCGGTGAAAGAACCTTTTTCATGTCCGAATAGTTCGCTGTCTATTGTTCCTTCAGGTATAGAACCGCAGTTGATGGCAAAATATTTCTCTCTTTTTCTAGGAGAATTATCATGAATTATGCGTGGAATGATTTCCTTGCCAACGCCGCTTTCTCCCACTATAAGTACACTCAAGTCTGTAGAAGATACCTGAAGTGCTACATCTAGTGCATGGTTAAGTCCGTCGCTATTGCCTACGACATTGTAACGTTGCTTTATATTTTGAAGTTCAGAATTGTTCATTTGTTGACAAAATTACATATTTTATTCGAAATATCTGCAATTTTGGCAGTTTTTTATATGTCTTTATGCTTTGTTTTTTCCAATTTTATTAGCAGAAGACCTATTCCAGTCCATGCAAGTTCACGAATTCTTACGATTAGAGCAACGAATATCCCGGCACTTGCTGTCATTCCAAGACTGGCTGTAGACATAAGAAAACCACCTTCACGTCCGCCCAACTGCAATGGAATGAAGAAAAGCAAATTAGCAAATAGAGATGTAAATGCAAGAATAAGAATGCATTGAAGAAAGTTTACATCCGGATTTAATACCAGTAGAATGAAAAAAACTTCCAGTGCTGAGCATATTCTGCATGCCATTTCCAGCAATACAGCACCTATGAACGTTTGTGGATTCTGTTTGTGCAAAGCTGCTATTTGATTGTCTATTGTGTCGAGTTGTTCACGATGTGAGTCAACGAAAGGCTTTGCCCATTTTTTTACATAAGGGATATGTCTTAGAAAATTCATTATGCGGTTGGCCAGTCCTTTGCGGTATCCGGAAAGGAAAAACCATATACCTAATAGACAGAATGCACCTGTGACAGTTAACAGACCGCACATAAAAATACTGACATGCTGAGTGAATACATAAAGAAATATGGAAAGAAACCAGAACCAGAAATGACTGAATATATGAGTCATGGCATAGAGAATTACAGAAGAAGAAGCATGCTCTGTTCCAATCTTTGGTGCCAAAGCCATAATGCGATATGGTTCTCCGCCCATAAGACCACCTGGCGTTGCATAGTTAAGAGCAAAGCCGCTTATGGTAATCTTGTATAGCCAAAGAAATGAAATGGGGACTTTAGGCTTTTGGCTACGTATTATTATATACCATGCCGATGCGTTTAATACATAAAGAAAAGCCCAAAGAATCAAAACCGCAAAGAACCAATATCCGGCATGGCATAATCCTTGCCAAACTTGAGCGAAGTCTAGTTGGGTAACCATTATTACTAGAACGGCAATACCAAAAATAAAGAATGCGTTTTGATATTTCTTTTTCATACCTGCTGATTTTCAACGGTTTGCTGATTTTCACCCTTTTGTTGACTCTCTGCAGACGGTTGATTTTCTGTAGTTTGTTTATATTTCTTTGATTGGTTATATCTAGGCGTAAACTCACGTTTCTTAGGAATGGTGAATCTTACCTTGTCTCCTTCGTCATGTTTTTCATGATAAAGTTTTTGAAGAGGGTTCTGCATTGGTTCATCATATCTGTTGCGGTTGCGGAATATGTCAATAGCTGCAAATATAGCATGTCTGAAACATGTGTCATCAGTTTCACCTTTACCGGCTGTTTCAAAGTTCACAGACGTATCTGGTGCTGTGGAAATTATAGGTAAGGCTGCATTATATTCTATGCATCCGTCTGGGCATATAGCTTTGAAAGGGGCTACTCCCTGGTCATAGTACATAGACAGAATTCCGTCAAAATTCTCAAAGTATCCATTGCCGAAAAATTCGTCAGCAGCGTAAGGACCAAATGCCTGAACTTTCTTCTCAGCCAATTCTTCTATGGCTGGAGTTATGGTTTCTGCTTCTTCTTTCCCGTCTGCATTGGCATTCAAGGCCAATACTGCGATTCGTGGATTTGATATGTTGAAGTCGCGTTTTAAAGTATTGAAAAATGTTAGAGCTTTTTCTTCTATTGTTTCTTTGGTTATGAGTTCTGTGACATCTTTAAAAGCTGTATTGTTTCCGGTAACAGAAGCGATGCGCATTCTTTCGTTCATAGTGATGGTTATTGCTTGTTTGCCATCACCAAGGCATGTTTCTATATATTTCTTTATGCCTCCAAACTTATAACCTTCTATCTGAATGTTAGAATTGTTTACCGGACAGTTCACTAGTATGTCATAAGTGCCATTCCTGAAATCGGTCATTGCGCGGTCTAAAGCTTTTATGGCGGCCATGCCGCTTTCCGGCGTAGGAATACCAAGTTCCACTTTTACGTCATCATCAAAGCATGGAATTATGTTTATTTTTCCGTCTTGCGCTTCTGAAGCGTTATTCACAATAGTGAAGTTTGCCTGCACGTTAAGTGCATTTCTGTGATAAGTTGCAATCTTTGGTGAACCATATACTATAGGAATACAAAGTTCCAGCATTTCTGGCTCAGAAAAAGTTTTAAATATTAGTTCATATCCTATGGCATTAGTATCACCATGGGTTATCGCTACGCGAATTTTATTATTTTCCATTTCTTATATTGTTTATTTTCTTTGATGTACTAAGTAATCCGCAGGCGGCATATATATCCTGTCCACGGCTGGCACGTATAGTGGTGAATATACCATGTTGAGTGAGGTAGTCACGGAATTGTTCCATTTTCCTATCATCAACACCATGCAGTTCTATGCCTGGAATCTGATGAAAACGTATAAGGTTTACTCTGCATTCTAATCCTTTAAGCAGTTTACCTATGGCTTTTGCATGTTCCAGAGAGTCGTTTACGTCTTTGAATACAATATATTCAAAAGAAAGTCGTCTTTGATGAGAGAAGTCATAATTGCGGAGCAATTCTATAATGTCTTCAATCCCCATGCCTTTTTGAGCAGGCATGAGTTGTGCACGTTCTTCTGGTATAGGATTGTGAAGACTTATAGCTACATGACAATCACTTTCTTCAAGGAATCGTTTTAACTTGTTCTTAATTCCTACACTGCTTACTGTGATACGTTTAGGACTCCATGCCCACCCATAATCGGCTGTGAGAATTTCTGTGGCACGTAGCACATTGTCTAGGTTGTCCATCGGTTCTCCCTGACCCATAAATACAATATTTGTAAGCTTGTCAACTTCCGGTAGAGAATAAATCTGATTAAGAATGTCAGCGACAGTAAGGCTTCCTTCGAATCCCTGTTTGCCTGTTTGACAGAAAAGGCAGTTCATCTTACACCCCACCTGGCATGATACGCACAAGGTTGCACGGTCTTTGTCAGGAATGTAAACAGTTTCTACAAATTTATCATTAGTTGTAGGAAACAGATATTTTATAGTACCGTCTACAGAGTGCTGTGCGTCAATGTTGTCGGCACAGCCAATGGTGTAATGTTCTTCCAGCTTTATACGGTTAGCCTTGGATATATTTGTCATCTCGTCAATAGATTTCACGTGATGCAGATACATCCATTTTGCTATCTGTCCACCTGTAAAGGCCGGCATGCCAAGTTCTTTGGCAACAGATTTTAATTCGGGTAGTGTAAGACCCAATAATGTTTTCTTCGAAGAATTCATAGTGCAAAGATATGAAAAAGATTAGAGATTAGATGTTGTTGTAATGAGTTTTTTTGAAAAAACTTAGAATTATATATGAATAATAGTAAATAAATTCATATCTTTGTAGAGAATTTTGTACAAAATAAAAAATATGAGAGGAAAGATAGATTGTTTTATACCATGTTCTGATATCAATGCTATAAGCAATATGCTTGTTGACTTACGTAAGGACAAGACTATTCAGCATATTCATTTGTTGGTGGATGAAAAATTCCGTATTTCTGATGCGCCAGACTATTGCACACTTGTACTTGTTGATAATATAACATCTGTCCGTACAATGCAGATTATTAGCGAGAATACAGAGGCTGATTATGTAATGTTGCTGACAAAATCTACACCACTTACATTCGGACTTTATGCTTTTGAGAGATTTCTTCGTGTGGCTTCTGATACAGATGCCGAAATGATATATAGTGACCATTATTCTGTAGAGTGTGGAAAAATGGTAAAGCATCCAGTAATAGATTATCAGAATGGAAGTCTTAGAGATGATTTCGATTTTGGTTCATTGCTTTTAATCAAAGCTTCTTCTTTAAATGAATATGTTGAGAAGACAGAAGAGCAAAACATGTTTTATAAATATGCCGGACTATATGATTTGAGACTTTTTCTGAGTCGTAAGGGGGAACTTTTTCATATAAATGAATATCTGTATACAGAAGAAGAATTTGACCTTAGAAAAAGTGGGGAAAAACAGTTTGATTATGTGAATCCGCGCAATCGTGAGGTTCAGGTTGAAATGGAAAAGGCCGTTACTGTTCATTTGGACAAAATTGGAGCATTGATAGATACTGTATATTATAGCAAACCTGATTTCAATGAGCAGCATTTTGACTATGAGGCATCTGTGATAATACCTGTATTCAATCGTGAAAAAACAATAGGAGACGCTGTGAAAAGTGCGGTGGGCCAGAAAACGAATTTTCATTATAATGTCATAGTTGTAAATAATCATTCTACAGATCGTACAGGAGAAATTCTCGCTGAGATAAAGAAGGACAATGATAAACTCACCGTTATATTTCCTGACCGTACAGATCTCGGTATTGGAGGATGTTGGAATGTAGCTGTAAATGATGAGCGGTGTGGAAAATTTGCAGTCCAGCTGGATAGTGATGATCTCTATTCAACTCCCCATACATTGCAGAAAATTGTGGATGCATTTCACAAGCAGAAAGCTGCTATGATAATTGGCAGTTACAGAATGTGCGATTTCGAGCTGAATACATTGCCACCGGGAATGATAGACCATAAAGAATGGACAGATGACAATGGATGTAACAATGCATTGAGAATAAATGGACTTGGAGCTCCAAGGGCATTCTTTACCCCTCTGGTAAGACAGATACAGTTTCCTAATACCAGTTATGGAGAAGACTATGCTTTGGGATTAGCTTTCAGTCGTCGTTATCGTATAGGACGAATATATGATGAACTGTATCTTTGTCGCCGTTGGGGAGGAAACAGTGATGCCGCTTTGAGCATAGACAAGATTAATGCTAATAATTTGTATAAAGACCGTTTGAGAACCATGGAGATAAAGGCTCGACAACAGATGCTTTTAGGCAAAGCAGATATAACAGAAGATACTAGTTTGCAGCGTTTTTTCAATCGTCAACTTGAAACTTGGGATGATGCCGGTAAAAGATATAGTGACCTTCAGAATGTGAAGGTTAAAACTATTGGTAACCTGAAAGTCCAGTGGAATCCCGCCAGAATGGTGAGCACTGGTGCCAAGATAGACAAGGAGATTCTTGATAAGCGTCCTTGTTTTCTCTGTGATCAGAATAGACCTAAAAAACAGATGAAAAAAAATCTGGATGAAAGGTTCTGGCTGCTGGTGAATCCATTCCCGATATTACCGATGCACTTTACTATTCCTGCCAAAAAGCATCAGATGCAGAGCATAATGGATAACTATGGTGAAATGCACAAGATGTTGGAGCAATATCATAATCTTATGGTGTTCTATAATGGACCTAAGTGTGGTGCCAGTGCACCCGATCACATGCATTTTCAGGCAGGGACAAATGGCTTTTTGCCTATACAGATATTTTGGGGACGTTTGAGCCGGGAACTTCAGCCTGTATATAGATTGAACGAGGATGAAGGTATTTATGAATTGAAAACTTTTGTGGTGCCTGCATTTGTTATAAAAAGCAGAACATCAGACAGTGACAGTCAATTATTCAAAATTCTGTATAAAGCATTGCCTTTGCGTGAAGGGGAAACGGAACCAATGATGAATATAGTGGGGTGGAGAACTGATGAAGGCTTTATATCAGTGGTGATACCGAGGGAAAAACATCGTCCGGATTGTTATTATGCTGAGGGTGATGAACGTATAATGGTGAGTCCTGGAGCACTAGATATAACAGGACTAATAATAACTCCAAGAGAGGAAGATTTCCTTCGTCTTGATGAGGAAAAGGCTAAGGCTATTCTGCAGGAATGTGGTATTAGCAATAATGTTTTGCATAGTATAGAAGATAAGCTTAAAGCTATAAGTGAGGATTGCCGTCAGGACGAAGTTATGTCCAAGCCACAGCCAAATGTGACGGTTGGCATTGTAAGTGGAGAGAAAATTAAGTTTACTCTCAATATGCCTTATCTGGCGAAAGGCGAAGCTGTTACAGGCGAACAGTTTGTGGAATTCTCTGAAGGAGGAGTCTTGTGGAATGGTAACAGATATAGTCAACTTACTTTCCATCCTCATGATGAGAAATCTTCTTTTTCTTTGTTTGATGTTACCATTGGGGTGAATTTCCATTGGGAACGTAAGGAAACACAGACTTTCCTGGGTACGCTTAGATTTGTTGTGGATGCAGATAAAATATGTGCAATAAACGAACTCCCTGTAGAAAAATATCTTGAAAGTGTAATTTCCAGTGAGATGAGTGCTACATCTAGTTTGGAACTTCTCAAAGCGCATGCTGTGATATCTCGCAGTTGGTTGTTGGCTCAGATGGAGAAGCGAAGAAAAAATGAAGAAGGTGGAAATAATTTCTTTTCTTTTATAAAGAAAGATGATGAATTGATAAAATGGTACGACCGTGAAGACCATACTATATTTGATGTCTGTGCTGATGATCACTGTCAGCGTTACCAAGGCATAACAAAGGAAACCAGTAAACACGTGGCTGAGGCTATCAGACAGACTCGTGGTCAGATTCTTATGGATGAAGGGGATATCTGTGATGCCAGATTTTCAAAGTGTTGTGGTGGTGTGACTGAGGAATACCAATATTGTTGGGAGAATACTCCGAAGAGATACCTTACTGCAGTGAGGGATTGTGCAGGTGTTTCAGATATAGGAGCACTTTGTCTTGAGGCTAATGCCGATAGATGGATACGTACTTCGCCAGAAGCTTTCTGTAATACTAATGACAAGAAGGTTCTGTCACAGGTGCTCAATGATTATGATCAGGAAACAGCAGACTTCTATCGGTGGAAGGTGGTGTATACACAGATAGAATTGAAAAATCTTATAGAAGAAAAACTAAAAATGCAGTTGGGTGACATCATAGACTTGATACCTGTTGAGCGAGGCAAGAGTGGAAGAATATCAAAGCTGAAGATTGTGGGATCCGATAAGGTGTTTACTATAGGCAAAGAACTTGAAATACGCCGCACTCTAAGTGAAACGCATTTGTACAGTTCTGCTTTTGTGGTAGACAAAAAAGATTATAGTGACAACGTGCCTCAGACTTTTGAGATTATCGGTGCAGGATGGGGACATGGCGTTGGATTATGCCAGATTGGTGCTGCTGTTATGGGAGAGAAAGGATATAAATATGATGAAATTCTTCTACATTATTATAAAGGTGCAGAGATAAAGGAAATATATAAATGACATAATGATGATGAAAAACATTAAACATCAGAATCCATGGACGTGGATACCGACATTGTATTTTGCGGAGGGACTGCCAAATGTGCTTGTCACTGTTGTTGCTGTAACTATGTATATGCAACTTGGTATGACAGATACGGAGATTGCTTTGTATACCAGTTGGCTTAATCTTCCGTGGATTATAAAACCGTTGTGGAGTCCGTTTGTAGACTTGTATAAGACAAAGCGTTGGTGGGTTACTACTATGCAGGTGCTTATAGGTGGTGCTCTTGCAGGAGTGGCGTTTACTCTAAACACTGCTTTCTGGTTTCAAGGTACAATGTTCTTCTTTTTCCTGATGGCTTTTAGCAGTGCTACCCATGATATAGCCGCAGACGGTTATTATATGTTGGAATTGGATGAGCATGGGCAGTCTTTTTTTGTGGGAATAAGAAACACTTTTTATCGTATAGCCGTGATATTCGGACAGGGTGTCTTGGTGTCGGCAGCTGGTATCTTGCAGGTGTATTTCCGTGACCAGAAAGCTTATACATGGAGTCTTATATTTTTTGGACTGACTGGTCTTTTCATTGCTATATGGTTGTATCACTGTTTCATATTGCCAAGACCTAAAGCCGACAATCGTGATAATGTTGATGCATGTGAGGTTACTGAAGGTATGAAGGATATGTTTTTCTCGTTCATACATAAATTTCCTGCTCGCCAGATGATATTTGCTATGTTGTTTCTTTTGCTCTACAGATTTCCGGAAGCGATGCTTTCCAAGATGACTACTACTTTTTTACAGCGCCCAGGGTCAGAAGGTGGACTGGGGTTATCACCTCAAGAATATGGGTTGTGCTATGGTACAGTAGGACTTATAGGACTTATGCTTGGTGGTATTGTAGGAGGATGGCTTGCCAGTCGTGACGGATTGAAAAAGTGGCTGTGGCCTTTTGTTATTACCCTGACATTGCCAGATCTTGTTTATGTGTATCTCAGTTATACTCTTGACAGTAATCTGCTCCTTGTGAGTATCTGCCTGTTTATAGAACAGTTTGGCTATGGTCTTGGTTTTACAGCCCTTACACTATATATGTTATATTTCTGTCAGGGGAAATTCAAAACCAGTCATTATGCAATATGCACCGGGATTAGTTATCTGGGATTGATGTTGCCGGGAATGGTAAGCGGCTACGTGAAAGATATATTGGGCTATCGCCAATTCTTTATTTTGGTGATGGCGTTTTGTGTTATTACTTTCCTTGTAACCGCTTTTATAAAAATAGATCCGGAATTCGGAAAGAAAGAAATTTCCGATGAAGATGATTAGTCAATAAACCGCTTCGTGATATCGTCGTATTCATCAATGCGACGGTCACGGAGAAATGGCCACCAACGTCTCACTTGTTCACAATATTTCAAGTCTACATCGGTTACAGAGATTTCTTCCTTACATTTGTTTGCCTTATATAGTAATTCTCCTTGTGGTCCGGCAATGAAACTACTTCCCCAGAAATTAATGCCGTTGGTCTGACCGCTAGGATCAGGTTCATGTCCTACACGGTTTACAGCCACAACTGGTAAACCATTGGCTATTGCATGTCCCCTCATCACTGTTGTCCACGCTTCCCGTTGGCGTTCCTGTTCTTCTTTTGTATCTGAACTTTCATATCCTATTGCGGTAGGGTAAATAAGAATTTCTGCTCCTTGAAGAGCCATGAGACGAGCTGCTTCCGGGTACCATTGATCCCAACAAACCAATACACCCAATCTACCAACGCTTGTCTGTATTGGATGAAATCCGAGATCTCCAGGTGTAAAATAGAATTTTTCATAATATGCAGGGTCGTCAGGGATGTGCATCTTGCGATATTTACCAGCAATAGTTCCGTCTTTTTCTATCACAACGGCTGTATTGTGGTATAGTCCAGGAGCACGCTTTTCAAACAGAGATGTGACGATAACAACACCATATTCTTTTGCTATTTTACTGTATATATCTGTAGATGGTCCGGGAATAGTTTCTGCAAAATCAAAGTTGTTAACGTCTTCCACTTGACAGAAATATATTGAATTGTGCAGTTCTTGCATTATTATGAGTTCTGCGCCACGGTTTGCCAAATCGGCTATTCCGGAGACAAGTCTTGTTATGTTGTTTTTTATGTTAGCAACATTGTGCTGTTGTAATAATCCTATTTTCATTTTCTTTTTCTTTTTATATATTTAGTGAGCTTTTGGGGTACTGCATTGTCAGACAATGCAGAGAGCCGTGCTGACGTATCACGGTACGAGAGTCAACTCCAATGACTCTGTGGTTGGGAAAAGCCTTGCCTATAATATTCATAGCCTTGTTGTCATTTTCCGGCTGACCGTATGTAGGGCAGATTATACTTTTGTTTGTTATCACGAAGTTGGCATAGGTGGCAGGCAGGCGGTCACCATCATCATATATGACATCTGGCATTGGTAATTTGTACAGATTATACATTTTGTTATCTGATGTGCGTAATTCTTTTATTTGTTTTTCCAGAGTCTGGAAATCTTCAAACTGTTCATCTTCAGAATTATCGCATCCAACGTAGACAATGCTGTCATTGGGAGCCAATCGTACAATTGTGTCTATATGACCGTCTGTGTCGTCACCTACAAGATTACCATAGTCAAACCAAACAATACGTTTGGCAGAGAAATATGAAAGTAGTTTTTTTTCTATGTCTTCACGTGTCATAGGCTGATTACGGTTTGGAGCAAGCAGACACTGACTTGTAGTGAACACACAGCCTTTACCGTCACTCTCTATACTGCCGCCTTCAAGTACAAAGTCTGTGCTGTGATAAGTTGTGCTTTTGCTGAAAGCCTTCATTTCATACAAAGAATGTGTTATCTTGTTGTCTTTTTCAGCATGAAATTTATTACCCCATCCGTTGAACGTGAAGTCTAGTAGTTTTTCTTCCTGTTCACCAAGCAAGGTTATGCCTCCGTGGTCTCTTGCCCATGTGTCATCGTTCTCCACCTTATATATTATTATATGTGAGAGTTGATATGCTGCCAGATCACTTAATGCTTTGGCGGTTTCATTTGGAAATTGTGATGCGATTATCACATACTCATCTTCGCTGATTATTTTAGCCATTTGGATAAAAACATTTGTTATGTCCTCCAGATAAGGAGCCCAGTCGGTATGTTTGTGAGGCCATGTAAGCTGAATGCCGTCCTGTGGATACCATTCAGCAGGCAAAAAAAGTGATGTGTCTTGTGTCATATAAAAAAATTATACTGCAAAAATAACTATTTTATTTTAAAACTATACTTTTCTGAGATAAAAATATTATCTTTGCCATTAAATAATAATGCATAAAAATATGCTGGAAATCAAAAATGGAAGAGTGGGGGTTGGAGTTCCGGAATTGACTCCCGGCATAAACTTTACTGTCGGTACCGGAGAAATGTTCTGTATATCAGGACGTAAAGGCAGTGGCAAAACGTCATTGCTCAGGGCTATGATGGGGCTGCAACCATTAATTTCGGGCTTTGTGACTATTGACGGTGATGTTGTTGATATTTCTTCTGCAAAATATTTTCGTCAGCAAATGTCATATATTCCTCAGGATGTGTCTTTACCATTCGCCACAATAGATGAAATGACTGATGTTTTGTTGAATTTAAAAACAAATAGGGAAGATAGGGATTTCAAGGGTGTGATAAAAGGAGAATACTTGAAACTGGGCATGTCAGAAAACATTTTCAATAAAAAGTTAGAAGAATTGTCTCCTTCGCAAGTCCAGTTGGTCTTGTTGTGTGCCGCAGTGGTATTGGAACGTCCTTACCTTTTGATGGATGAACTTCAAGATGGAGAAGCATACACTGACATTGTGATAAGTTATCTGAGGCAGTATGCCTCCTCGGGGCATGCTTTGATAATAGTATCAAATGACGAGAATGTACGGCGACAGTGCAATAAGTCGCTGTTGATGGATTTATAGAATAGCGGATAATAACAAATAAAGATATGAATATTACATTTATAGGAATATGTCTTGGGCTATTGCTCCTGTGCATACCGGCTTGTATAATATATTATTTTCAGATAGGTTTGCAGACCAGATATTTAAAGGCTCTTGGCAGAATGCTGCTCAGTCTTGGAATTACAGGAGGCTTTCTATATTATGTGTTCACTTGGAACAATGTATGGATTAATATTCTGTGGGTTATATTAATGATACTTGCAGCTTCATTTACAACAATTGATAAGGCTAGAATGAATACCGGCAAGTTTCTTGTTCCTGTTATTTCAGGCACGTTAGTGACAGTGTTGGTGACAGTTCTTTATCTTGTGTTTTTGGTATTTGGAGTAAAGAATCCTTTTGATGCACGTTTTCTTATACCAGTTAGTGGATTTCTCATTGGAAGTATCATGGAGACCAATTACCTGGCATTGCGGGAGTATTATGTGGGGCTGCATAATCATAGTGCCGTATATTATTATCTTCTTGGCAATGGAGCCACTCATGGAGAGGCCGTGAGATATTTTGTGAAGCGGGCCTTGGAGCGTGCTATGCTGCCAGGAATTAGCCATATTGCATATATTGTGATTGGAGTAACTCCTTTGATATTGTGGAGTATGGCTTTGGCTGGAATAGACATAGTTACAGCAATATTGATTCAGGCAATACTTTTGGCTGCCATGCTTGCTGTTGCGCCGTTGTCACTGCTTATTGCTCTGTATGTTGCAAAGAGATATGCCTTTGATGAATATCAGAGAGTTAATAAAGTGTTTACAGAAGTTGATGTTGTGGAAAAAAATGATAAATAATATAGGGCTTAAACGTATATGTTTGTGTCTGTTGACTATTCTGTCTGTGAGTTCTTGTCAGTTGGCGCATGGCAACCATGGACATATTATTGGAGAAATCAGCAAGACAGATAATCGGGAAGAAGTTCATTATGCTTCTAATGATGACACCAAGTTTGATGAGCGTCTGCTCAAGCAGAGTCTCCCAACTGGAGTAGCCTCGCAGATTATGCATAAGAAGGGATATATAGTGTCATATAATCGGGACACGAAAATACCTAATTGGGTGGCGTGGCATCTTACGGCTGCTCATGTTGATGGTCCTCATAACCGAAAGGGCATAAAATTTCATGAGGATGATGAGGCTGAAGGAGTAAAGGTCACCACCGGGGATTATGCGCGCAGTGGTTATGATCGCGGACACATGTGTCCGTCTGGTGACAATAAGTGGAATGAGATGGCTCAGTATGATTCATTTCTTATGACGAATATGTGTCCTCAGAACGGAGGACTGAACCGGGGTGACTGGAATGAAATGGAAATACAGTGTCGTAAGTGGGCCGTAGAATACGGTGATATTTATATTGTGGCTGGTCCGATATTGTATAAGGGAAATCATAAAACTATAGGTAAGGCACATGTAACTGTACCCGAAGCCTTTTTCAAAGTAGTGCTGTGTATGAATGGAATTCCACGTGCTGTGGGATTCATATATAAGAACGAAAATGGTAATCGCCCCAAAAACAGCTATCAGAATACAGTGGATCAAGTTGAGCGTATCACAGGTATAGATTTTTTCCCTTCTTTGCCTGATAATATAGAAAAGAAAGTGGAAAGCAAAATAGGAATCAGTGTACACTGATTCCATATTATGGTTGTTTCTTATGCCTTATCTTGATGATGATTCCCGCATCCGTCATGATGACAGGTTCCGTCACCATATACGATAGAACCGTCAAGATATTGTTTCACCACATCTTCTACTTTTATGGAAGGTGCGCCGGCATGTACTTGAATACCCATTTTGTTTAGCATTTCTACGGCTCCTCCACCCAGTCCTCCGCACAATACGTCAGTGCATTTTTGAGCCTGGATAAAGCGAGGCATGGCTCCATGAGCATGTTCCGGTGCTTCTAGTACAACAGATTCCTTTATTTCTCCCTCTTCTATTGTAACAATAGTCACTTGGGGAGCCTTTCCGAAATGTGGCCACAGATTACCCTCTGCGGTAGGGATTGCAATTTTCTGATTCATAATTTTATAATTTATTTTCTGGTTCTGATACATTGAAAAATCGGCATTTCCTCCGGCAATGCATATATTACAGCTCTCCACAAGAGCTTGTGCAATATTTTTTCTTGCCATGTTATATATTCTTGTCAGTGTAGGACGCGACACGTTCATTATTTGTGCTGCATGTTCTTGCTGCATACCTTCATAGTCCAAAAGTCTCAGAGCCTCATATTCATCATATTGCAGTTCTATTGTCTTTTTGGATTTATAGCATCCGTACGGTCTTAACCCGGATATGCCTGGAACTTTATTCACCAGTCTGCGTTGTTTTGGTCTTGCCATAATTTCATTTCAATTATGCTGTTTATGTTGCAAAGATAAGTCTTTATTTTGAACATACGTTCATTATTGTGGTTAAATTATCTAAATCATATATGTTTTGTCAATGGTATGAAAAGCCTTTCAATGATGAGCTAACAGATTTTGGCTGCAAATTTAGCTTAGAATTTGGTAACTTTCTGGAATTGCCGTATCTTTGCACTGAAAATATATTATGGTAAAAAGAGACAATTACATATTCCTTACAACTGCTCCGGTAGGAAAAGTCATTCGCACGATGGCTGTTCCTACAATAATAAGCATGCTCGTTACTAGTATTTATAATATAGTGGATACGTGGTATGTGGGGCAATTGAACACTCAAGCCACTGCAGCCGTTGGAGTAGTGTTTCCGCTGATGTCGGTTATTCAGGCTGTTGGATTTTTCTTCGGACAGGGATCCGGCACGTACATATCACGTAAACTGGGAGCACGTAAAGATGACCAGGCTCGTGTCATGGCTTCTACGGCTTTCTTCTTCTCGTTGCTTTTCGGTGTGATTATTACTTTGACCGGGCTTCTTTTTCTTACGCCACTTTCGCTTGCTATGGGAGCTTCATCTACAATATTGCCTTATTCCCGCATTTATATGGGAGTTATTCTGCTTGGAGCACCTTTTATGACTTGTTCTATGGTACTTAACAATCAGATGCGTTTTCAGGGCAATGCCTCTAATGCTATGATTGGTATTATGGCAGGTGCAGCGCTCAATGTACTGTTGGTACCACTGCTGATGTTTGTGTTCCACATGGGAATTATGGGATGTGCTTTAGGTACGGTAGTAAGCCAGATAGTGGGTTTTTCCATACTTCTGCTTATGTCATTCAAAGGGCAGAATGTGCATATATCTCCACGTTATATCTCGATAGACAAGATGTATTTCAAGGAAATATTCAATGGAGGCACACCTTCACTTTCCCGACAGGGGCTTGCCAGTGTGTCCACTTTGCTTCTCAATGTGGCAGCCGGTGCCTATGGTGATGCTGCAATCGCTGGAATGTCTATTGTCACCAAGATTGCTTTTGTAGTCTTTGCCATTGTCATTGGCATAGGACAGGGTTTCCAACCTCTTTGTGGATTCAATTATGGTGCCGGATTTTATGGTCGTGTAAGGTCCGGATATATGTATGGCATAAAATTGAGTATGGTTGTTTTATTGCCTTTTTGTGCCATTTGCCTTATAGGGGCTGATTCGCTTATAGATATGATGCGCCACGATTCTGATGTGGTGTCTATAGGAGCTGTAGCACTACGCTGGCAGGTGATTACGTTTCCATTGGCAGCTGTGGTTACAATGAGTAATATGACGTTGCAGACCAGCGGAAAGAGTATCGCTGCAAATATTGTTGCTGCATCTCGAAACGGACTTTTTTTTATTCCGCTGATTTTCATACTTCCACGACTATTCGGTCTTTTTGGAGTGGAAATCTGTCAGGCTTTGTCAGATGTATTGTCTTTCTGCCTGACAGTTCCTATGATTTGGAGTTATTTTAAAAAGCTGGTTTCCATTGGTTCTAAATAAAGGCTACTGTCAGTCCTGCCATCACTATAGAAACCATAGACATCAATTTTATTAGAATGTTCAGGCTAGGTCCTGAAGTATCTTTGAACGGGTCCCCCACGGTGTCGCCCACAATAGTGGCCTTGTGACATTCAGAACCTTTGCCCCCCAAATTACCTTCTTCTACCATCTTTTTTGCGTTGTCCCAGGCTCCTCCTGCATTTGCCATGAATACTGCTAAAGTGAAACCTGCCGCCAGTCCGCCAACGAGCAGTCCCAATACTCCGGCCACTCCAAGAACTATACCTACTATTACAGGAATTAGTATTGCCAGAATTGACGGCAGTATCATTTCATGTTGGGCACTGCGTGTGGATATTGCCACACACCGGCTGTAGTCCGGAGTTGCTTTACCTTCGAGGATGCCTTTAATTTCTTTGAACTGTCGGCGCACTTCTTCTACCATTGCAGATGCCGCACGTCCCACGGCTCCCATTGTGAGTCCGCAAAACAGAAAGGCAGCCATGGCTCCAATGAATGCTCCCACAAGAACTTTAGGATTCATCAGGTTTACTTGAAAAAATGTCATGAAGTCTGGCATACTGGCTTTTGCCGGATTGAAAATGTTTCCGGCTGAGTCAATATACTGCTCTCCGTCTTCCACGGCACGAATCATTGCTATTTTTATTTCTTCTACATACGAAGCCAGAAGAGCCAGAGCCGTGAGAGCCGCACTGCCAATGGCAAAACCTTTGCCGGTGGCTGCTGTTGTGTTCCCCAGCGCATCTAGGGCATCGGTGCGTTTACGTACGTCTTCTCCCAGATTGCTCATCTCAGCGTTTCCTCCTGCATTATCGGCTATTGGTCCGTATGCGTCTGTGGCAAGGGTAATTCCCAAAGTGGAGAGCATTCCCACGGCAGCTATTCCTATGCCGTATAGTCCATGAGAAATACTTGTTGCAGACATAGACAGGTCAAATCCGTTGGCACACATATAACTCAGCATTATGGCTATGGAAATTGTTACTACCGGAATGCAGGTGGATATCATGCCTGTGCCTATTCCTTTTATTATAACAGTGGCGGCTCCGGTTTGTGAAGCCTCGGCTATACGGCGTGTAGGTTTGTAACTTTGTGATGTGTAATATTCTGATGACTGCCCAATTATCACTCCGGCAGCCAGTCCGCTGATTACGGAAAAAGATACGCCTATCCAGTTGTCGAGTTTTAGCAGATATAGGATTATGAATGTTGCTATTGCAATTAATATAGCCGAAATATTTGTGCCGAATCCCAGAGAGTGGAGCAGTTCCTTCATAGAGGCTCCGTCTTTAGTCTTTACAAGGTATATGCCGATGAGTGACAGAAAAATGCCGGCGGCAGCAATAATCATCGGGGCTATCACGGCACGCAGTTGTATTTCACCGTTCATAGCGAAAGCTGTGGCGCCTAGAGCAGCTGTGGATAGTATGCTTCCGCAATAACTCTCGTATAAGTCGGCTCCCATTCCAGCCACGTCACCCACATTGTCGCCAACGTTGTCGGCAATGGTGGCAGGATTGCGCGGGTCATCTTCAGGAATGTTTGCTTCCACCTTGCCAACCAAGTCAGCTCCCACGTCGGCAGCTTTTGTATATATGCCTCCGCCCACACGGGCAAACAGAGCCTGTGTAGATGCTCCCATGCCGAAGGTCAGCATAGTGGTGGTTATGGTTATCAGAGCCATGTCACTGCCATTATATACTGCATTGAGAATTAGGAACCACAGGGCTATGTCCATAAGTCCAAGTCCCACTACTACAAGTCCCATAACGGCACCGCTGCGGAATGCTATCTGCAAACCTTTGTCAAGTCCTTTACGCACAGCGTTGGCTGTACGTGCAGAGGCGTATGTAGCTGTCTTCATACCGAAGAAACCGGCAAGACCGGAAAAGAAACCGCCGGTGAGAAATGCAAACGGTACCCATGGATTCTGTACTTTCAGTACGTATGCCATAATGGCAAAAACTATGGCAAGGACAATGAAAAATATGAATACCACTTTATATTGTTGCTTCAGATATGCCATTGCCCCATGGCGTACATGGAGTGCAATCTCCCTCATCCGGGGGGTACCTTCGTCCGTTTTCATCATAGAACGGAAAAAATGCAAAGCCATGCCCAGTGCCAGAATGGAGGCTATGGGTACGAGCCAAAAAACAGTAGGGATGTTTGTCATATAGATAATTGTATTAGTTTGTAAATGTTAAGATTTTAATCACAAAGATAATAAAAAAAAGCGAACCGTGGTTCGCTTGATGCTCTATTTTTTATAAAAACAGATGTCTTTTTCTTTTATTATACATAAAAAGTGAACTTATGCACATAAAAGGGAATCCAGTATCTGCAAGAATTCGCGATGATAAGTAAGGAAGAAATGCAGATTTTCCTGACGTTCTTCTTCTGATAAAGACCAGATATTCTCTTCTCCTTTTTTATAGGCAGCCAGGCGCTTGGCACATCGGGTGATCTTACGCTTGTCATTGCGTGCCTGCAGTTGGTCGCCTTGAATTGGCTTTTGTGCCAGATAGGATAGGGCTGTCAACTGTAGCATGAAAATATTGAATTCATTGTCATCCTTTTCTTCCCATGCAGTTTTGTCCAGCCAAAACCATTGAAAGAAATATTTACGCTCC
This sequence comes from uncultured Prevotella sp., assembly GCA_964433895.1. Classification (GTDB taxonomy): domain Bacteria; phylum Bacteroidota; class Bacteroidia; order Bacteroidales; family Bacteroidaceae; genus Prevotella. The sequence goes on along the minus strand of CAYSSU010000034.1, from coordinate 1,794 downwards.
AGCAACAGCAAGTCGTTTGCCATATTGCCTTGCTCTGATTCCGGTGTTGACGTAAACTTGCCGTAAGCATATTCAATAAGGGAAGAAGGGGAACAGTTGAATTCTTCCTCCGAATTGTCAGATATTGTAGCTGCAATGGTAACGTGCCAGCGTGAGTTCTTGTTTTTCACCAACATATCGTGGGTTCCCATGAGAAGTTGACTAAGAGTCCCTTCTGCCGGAATATTTCCAACGAGTGACAGATGGTCCCGCTGGTTGCGTATGGCAATGCTACCATCTTCCCGTAGCACACACAGGTAATTAAGTTTGCCTTCTTCCAGAACAATGGAGAATCTGTCGTTGCTGCCGTCACTTATAAAAGAATAGGTATATTTGTCTGCGTTAGAAGGAGATGTCTCCAGATTACCGTGTATAAGATTGTCTTCAGCGTCATGAAGAGAAAAGCCCGTTACAGGTATCTGTATGTTTATTGTGAAAGAATTTTCAAAGTGTGGGCTTAGTTTACATTCTATGCCGTCATCACCGAAGTCAGACTTATGAATAAGATAGCCTTCATTTGTAATTTGCGCGTGTTTGATTTCTACATCGCCGTATTCCCATGAAATATTGAAAACTATATCATTTGCATCTTCGCGTACCACAGAAATGAATTTGTCAGGGCTTACGCCTAGATTGACAATCTGTACAGGTTCCACTTCTTCATCTGCATCGCCCAGTGCCTCCATAAGAATATTGCCAATCATCGGGTCGTCTTCCCATTCATCCGAGTCCAGGCTTTTGAAAACTGTAAATGTAAGGCGCATTTCCTTGCGGCTGCCATCTTCACGGCATAGAAAAATACCAGTTTCTCCCGGAACGAATACAGGAGTAGAAAGATACGGATTTGTACATAATGCACCATAGTTTACCTCTGTCCATACGGGCAGAGAATGTGTAGTTTTGTTTTTTATCCTAGTCATACAAATTAACTGTTATCATTTTTTTTGCGAAACGGTGTGCAAAGTTACGGAAAAAAATTGTATTCAGAAAAAACGCTGAAGTTTTGGCATTAATTTTGCTGATATATATACAAATATTGTAATATCATAAATATATATAGCTATGTATAATGACGAAATTAACAAAATGATTATGACTTCTATGAAGTCAGGTGAAAAAGAAAAAGCAGCTGTTTACAGATTGCTGAAAAGTGAATTTCTGAAGTTCAAGACATCCAAGGATGCCAAACCGCTTGATGATGCTGCCGAAATTCAGATAATAAGAAAAATGGTCAAAGAGCGCAAAGAGAGTGAGCAGATATATGTCAAGGCTGCCAGACAGGATTTGGCTGATAATGAAAAAGCTGAATATCTGATATTGGAGGATTTGTTGCCTGCGGCTCCGTCTGAAGATGATATTGAAAAATATATCACAGAGAATTATCCTGACGGACTGGAACAGAAGCAGATGGGAATAGTGATAAAGGAAGTAAAGGCAAAATGGAGTGCTGCAGACGGCAGCACAGTTTCTCAAATTGTGAGAAAACATATATCAAAATAATATGATAAAGAGTGCTCTCCATTTTTAGGAGAGCATTTTTTTGTTTGCTCAGCATTGGTATTTTATAAAGGGTGTAAGTTTCCAATGATTTTAAGGTATGTATAATTGTTTTTTGTTTTCATATTTCACAGTAAGATGTTGATATTTAATAAATTACGGTGAAATATATGTTACGTTGCATTCTGTGCTATATTGGCTTGCGGTAAGCGTATCCGCGATGCTAGTTAATTAGCCCATAAAAAAAATATCGCTAAG
>CAYSSU010000033.1:3383-34467 GCA_964433895.1 uncultured Prevotella sp. | reverse complement strand
CGGTGGGCTCCGTGGTCCGCGCATGTTCACCGCCAGCGAGATATGCGTTTAGTTCACGGTCAGGCGTCATAATTCTTCTCCTTGTTTGTATGGGTTGTCTTTGAGGCTGATAAGCTCGCCGGTACCGAAACGCCCGCAGGCGCACTCACCGGGATAGTATGCGTAACAGTGGCAGTCGTCAGGGCCACGCCGTTGCCGGTGCAGGTGCCCCTTCTCCCACGCGGCGGCTCGCACACTGTTGAGCCACGTATCAAAATCGGCTCCGACTTGCTCTTCGGGCACACCCACGTACTCGAAAATGCGATCAACATAGTCGGCGCGAACCTCATCCGTAGTCGGCACGTACCCGTTCGTTGATGCTGGTTGGTTGATTTCACTCATTTCCGGTTCCCTTCATCTGATTTTCTCATGACAATTCCCGTAACAGATCATCAAAGAGCACCGTTTCGATTGCAGCAAAACCATTATTCAAGGTGTAAACCACTGTCTGCGGGTCTTGTTGAGTCAAGTCCTCCACGACCCGACCGTTGTTTAGCGCCTCCATGAACAAGTCAAAGTCTATGTCAATCGGGTCGAGACACAACAACTCCCCGTGCTCGACTAGCCGCTCGGTAGCGCGACGCATTAGGTGATTCATCGGGCCAGAACCTTCTGCGCAGAGGAACGGTGAACATCATGTTTAGTAGCGCACATTGTGCAAGCCCGCTTCTCTTGTGAGCCGAACAAACTCAGCTACATCATCTGAGATTTGTTCCCTCGAAACTTCACCTTTTTCAATGTCTTCTCCCGTCAAAGGCGAGGGGGAAGACCAACCGCCTCGGTAGTCGTAGTACTCTTCTTCCAAGATGGGCAGTTGATCCAGAATAAAGTCCATGAAATCCATTGTTATCTCCTTTTATATCGTGGTGGGCGGGTGGACCAAGCGGTGGGGTTGCTAGCATATCGCAACCACTGTTGAAAGATTCTCCGGGCTTCAGTTTCTGAAACCCCGTGGTCCTGTTGATCTTTCACGTACAAATTTTCCAGGTACTCCGTAGTCAGTTTCATATTTTCGTCACCTTCCAGGAAACGTAGTTAGACTCCGGATCGTAATACACAGTCACGTCGCTGTCGGGGTAAATGAGCCACAACACTCTTTCTGCGGTGTCCAGCGGAAGTTTACCCGCAAGAATATCTTTTCGCAGTTTCTTTTCGATCTTGACTCTTGTCGCCTTTCGGCTTCGTACGTCCAGATAGAAAATCAGCACTGTCGCCACGATAGCACCAAGCGCATACAGTAACAAAATCTTCACGGCTTCAACACCTCAAATTCTGTAATAGCGTCTCCAGGGAAACCTCGAATGACCACAAAGTCATCTTTACCCTGAAAAACGTCGGGGGCCACCTGCCATAAAATCTTGTCCTCAAACGTGCGGAATGATGATGTACCAGCCGCCACAATGATCTCGGCATTCGGCCAGGAAGATTCAGCCGAACCAGAGTACAAAATCGTGGTTCGGTCGGGGTTTTCCGGGTCAAACAGTGGCAGTCCATCAACGTCGGTAAGCTTGTCTTCGGAGGCGTACCGTACTATGCCTTCAATCTGCGTGCCTGCGGGTGTGGTGTGGAAGACCCGGTCCCCGAACTGTGGAATATTGTGATTCATGTTTACCCCTTTCTTTTCTTTGTTCTTTCAACTTCTAGTTTATGCAAGTGTTTCAATTCTGTCTACATTTGTGTTTGTGACATTGATCTCTAATTCTGCCATGCGTCGCAGAAACTTCTTTGCGTCCAACTCGAACGTCTCTTCATCAGCGGTACCCTCATGCACAAGGTCGTACCGGATTATGTGGTCTTTATGCTGCCCTCTTCGATTCAATCGGCCTTCGGCTTGTTCGTTTTTTATACTGTAAAGACTCTTGTTCATCCACACTTCGATATTGCACACGGTCTGTAGCCCGTCTGTGCCGTCAGAAATAGCCGAAATCGACGCTACAATAACCCGTAAGCGACGTTGCATAAAGTCATCCATGATCTGCCTACGCTGCGCTTTAGAAGTCTTTCCTGACCATTCTGCGGCCTTTATGCCCTGCGCTATTAGACGTTCGGTTACAAGCCGAACGAACTTCTGGGAGTCTCCAACATACACCACCACCGACTCTTCCGGCGTATGTCTTTCGGTCAAAATCCTAATCAACGCATTTATTTTAGCCGACTGAGCGTTTTCGGGATAATCTACCTCAAACGGGAACGGGTCATCTTTGGTCGGGGCTATTTCTTTCCCATCTTTATCCGTCTTCGGGGTCAAAGACACTTCACCCAAACACATTTGCCGTAATCTCACCTTCTGACTAATCGGCAACTGGGCCACTAACGGGTTGTCGTTTATCCACGCGATTGAGCTTTTCAACATGGAGTTGTATTGCTCTTGTTGCTTCGGAGTCATTGTTAGGGGCGCTTCATACCAAGGATTTACTGGCACCTTAATGCTAGGCGGTTCGTCTCGAATGTAGCATGGTAGCGAATTAGCAAACTCTCCCGGGTTCTTTTCCCCTGAAACAACCATAGAACTACCGTTAGAGTGGTATGCTTTTTCGGTCGTCCCCCACTTAGCGGCCCATCTCCAGAACGAACGATCCACGTAAAGCGAGTTTGTCTTTGGGTCTATTGTTGTCGGCCACAACCACCTAGTTGGGTTCCACATACCCTCAAATTTATCCCCGCCGGGGGTGGCTGACATAGCGATCTTCAGTCTTCTAGGGTGAAGCTGTTTGAGTGCCTTAGCTCCTTGGCCCTTACGGTTTGCTAGGGCATGAGCTTCGTCCAAGATAACCGCGTCCAGTTTTGAGTTCAGTTCGTTCCATTTAAGCTCTTGCTTCCGCGTGACCCGCATTTGGCCGTTTTCGTCTTTCTTTCTTGCTTCTGTGCCGGTTAGAGTAAACCAAGTGTGAGTCACGTAGTACACTCCCGGTTCACCTCTTTTCAAACGGTCAAAATTCTCGATGTTCTTTCGGTCCAGCAAGAACTGATTTTGTAGCGGTGAAGATTCGGGCAGAAATCTTTTCACCTCTTGTCTCCAGCCCGTCTTCGGATTCTGAAACGTGTTGCCAGGCGCGATTACAAGGACTGTACGAACGCCTAGTTCCTCCAGTACCGCTAAGGCCGTCGCAGTCTTTCCTGAGCCCGTTATGGACGCTATTAGCGCCGCTTTTGTGGGCTCTTGGACTATCCGGTCCTTAGCTTTTATCTGAGCTTCGTCTAGCTTCATCTTTCCTCCGTTTCGCTAGGCGCCTACGGTCTGCGCCCGTCATCCCCCCTACTACACCAACCCGTTTATGAAATGTCGTTTCCTCTGCCATAGCCGCTTCCAGGCAGGCTTCTCGCACGGGACAACGAACGCAATAACTCAAAGCCAATCGTTGTGCAAACGGGTCGGGTTCGAAGAACACTTCTAACGGTACACCCTCTTTACGGCAAAGCGCGTCATATTCATAGCTCAAAGCGAAATTACTCCCAGCTTCATGAGGCGGTGCAACGGGTTAGTGTTGTCTTTGGTATTGCTTTCACTCTCCACTAACACGCCGTTTTCGTCCCACATAGCCTTACCTACCCACGGCAAACTAGGGCGGTATCGAGGGTCCAGTTCTGCGGGCCAGGCGTCCGGGGGTATCGGGGTCACCGTTTCAATGGTGTTACCGTCTCTTTTGACATGAGTCTCCCAGGGGCTAGGCGCAAGCTCTTGCACAAGGGGGGCGCGGTTCGGCCCCGATTGAGTACGTCTTTTCGGGTACGCCCGAGTCTTTTCGATTGTCGCTAATTTCAGTAGGTCGTACACGGTCTTGCGGTCCCGAGTCCCCCAAAGTTCACACAGTTCGGTTACCGAGTACCCTTCGTTTTGTAGTTTACGAAGATAGTTACCCGCTTCACGGCGCTGCGGGTAAAGCATCGTATCTTTCAGGTCACGCCACTCTTGGGTTTTGTCCTGAATGTCTTGCTTCAGTTTGGCGACCTTAGTCGTTGTCAAGGTAATCTTCTCCATTTTTCCACCTCTGTTTGTTTTGTTCGAGATTTTCTTTTCGTCCTCGCCCACTTGCGATTAGTTTACCGTTGTCGTCGTACGTGCTCCAGACAAACAAACTCTGGTATTGCGTCACGTCTATGTCTAAGTACCTCATTACACTCACTCACTCACTCACACTGTTTACGGGGCGCTGTAGTTTGCGAAACGGTCCAGCCAATCCTCTCCCGTCTTCCATGTTGCTACAGCGTCATCTAGAGCGGTCACGGGGCATTCTCCCGCGTCGACCAAGTCCCAGAATTCATCGCCATACCAATCTGTTTCAAGTACGTAGGTCGCCCACAGAAAATCTGTATTGTCTTCCGGGACCTCGATCACCAATTTCCGGTCTTCGTCAATTATTTCTTGCATTATTTTTCCTCTCTTTCGTTGTCTTTTGGGGTAGGGGTAGGGGTAAGGGTAGGGGGTAGACCCTGCACAAGGGCACGGGTCGCCGCCACGATTAGGAACGCGCCTACAAGGGCTAGGGCGGTCGAGTCCAGTGCGTTAGATAGGAACACTAGACCCGTGCCTATAGTCGCCGCAACGAAGACTAGGATCGCCATAGAGCGAGAGCGCCTATCAAGAGTCCGACTGCGACAATCTGAATCAGGGGGGTGTGCAAAAGCGCCACGACTATGCTAAGTCCGAGCGAAATCATTCGTACACCTCTTTCAAGTACGCATAGACCCGGTTTTGGTCCAAAGCCCAAGCGTTAGGTCCGTTGTAGTATTCTTGCTCGATCCGGCTTTCCAAGTCGGTAGTGTCGTCCCCGTAACCGATTGAGCTGCCGTCCACGGTTAGGGCGATAACCGCTTCACGGTAATCTTCGAGAGACACAATCGTGTAGTCGTCATCCGAGTGTTCACTTAGGTAAGGGTTGATTTCAGTAGTGAACATATTCTGTCTCCGTTTCTTCCGGGTTACTGTAGACGGGTTCAAAGTAATATTTTGCCACGTCATAGGCGGTGTAATCTTCCGTGAGAATACATCCCCCAATCGCGTCATCTTCCACCCACGTTGTCTCATAGTCCGTTGTCGTAGGTCCTAGCGGGTCGAGGGGGGTTTTGGTGACGTAGTAAGTGACTTTTCTTTGAGCCGCAACGGTGTAGATATCGCCGTTGATCCACGCTTGAATTTCGGTTTTGCTAGTCCAGTGTTGGTCCGGGTCTTCATCATCGTCTCTTTGACGCACAACCAAAATGTCTTGGTCGAGGTTGTAGTAATCCGCTTCGATAAAGTCCGTATCAAAGCCGTTACGTTGAAAATGTTTGGTTAGCGCTTCGACACGGGTATCCCGGCCATGAAAATCAAGTACTCTCTCAACGGCGGTTTTGTGCCATGAGTCCAAGTCTGTGCCACTGTAGCTCGGTCCCCCGTAGTAAGGGTAGTTAGGCAGGTAGATTATTGTCTCATCTTGGTCATAGAGCGGGTTATAATCGGGGTCTTGAATCAAGACTAGGCGGTGAGTTTTCATTGTCTTTTCTCTTTTCTCTTTTCTTTGGGTAGGGGTAGGGGTAGGGTAGGGGCAGGGGCGGGTGGTTATGTGTCTAGTTTACACAAACTACAGGGGCGGTTCAAGTTTTCAATTGTGAGTTGGGTCACAGGGCACTAACAGGTCCGTAGGGTCTCCCGCGTAGGTAAGGTTGAGGCCGCACTTTACGCAACATGTATCCCCAAACATCATTGTTGTAAAACGGTGTTTTCTTTTGTCTGGCAGGCGGTCGTATTCCTCTCTAAGCCGTTCCTCTGTCTCGCAAAATTCGCATTGTGTAGGGTGGAGTTCGGGCTCGATATCGTTACCGCACGCACAACGGCGTTGAGTTGTGTTGGTTGTGTGAGTCATGTCTTTTCTCTTTTCTTGGGGTTAGGGGTGGGGTGGGGTGGGGTGGGGTGGGGTGGAGTGGAGTGGAGTGGAGTGGAGTGGAGTGGAGTGGGAGAGCGGGCCCCCCTCTTCGGGGGGGGTTACGTTGGTGTGCCTAGTAGTATTTTCCATCCATTAGGCCGCGTACGTCGTCGAGGTCAATGCTCTTTGCGTACTTGACTCGTGACTGCCAGTAACCGGGTTCGAGTGCGTAGTCATTATCGGGCATCCAATCTTCCGGTACCGGGTTTTCAACGGGGTCAGCGTAAAAATAAGCTTCGTCCCACGAAACATATTCTGTTTCGTGCGTAAAATCGTATTGGCGTGCTTTGTCTCGATCCGATTGATCCGTGTCTTCGAGTGCTTCGATAAAGTACTTTTCACTAATAGCGTGTTCAGCCGCAATGAGGGCATCGTCGTCCAAGACCGGGTAAGAATCCAATTCGAGTAGCATTTCGTACAGCATGACGGCGGCGAGGGTGATTTGGAGCTGTTCGGACTGTTCGGACTGTTCGGAGCTGAGCAGCTCCACCTTGAGACAATCGAAACTTGAGTAGGTCCAATGCCCAAAAGTCTCCCGTGAAGCTGAGTTTTCTGGCAGACGTTCGAGGGCTGTTTCAAGGTTGACGGCGGTTCTAAGGTATTCAGGTCCCCCTAGGCGATACGGGTGGGAGAATGCCACGGCGTGAGTTTGGTAGAGCGTCTGATCATGCCAGTATGAATCGGACGGTTGAGTTAGGGCGTCTTTGACCATTTTCTGAACTTCGGGGATGTCTTCCACAGTCAGATATTCCTCGATGTAGGTCAGAGCTTCAGGCGATAGTGAGTAAGTCATTGATTCCTCCCAGTGTTGGATTTGCTTATGTATCCAATATATACAGTTTGGGGCAGGGTGTCAAGTAAATTTGTGTGACATGGATCATGTGGATAACTTTTGAAAAGCTGTGGATAACTCTGGGGTGTGGTGTGGTGTGGTAGGGGTGTGGTGGGGTGCTCGAGAGAGTGAAATAGACGGGGGGGCGAAAAACGGTCAATCGTTGGGGGTGTGACCTACAACATCGCTAGAATCGTTGCTATTCTGCGAAAAGTGTGTTAGTGAGTGTATTGTAGATACAGGTCACCTATATGAAAGTTGTCTACCGGCTTGACCTGCGCATATGGACGTAGGAGGTTTCCATATATGTAGGGTGTGTATGCAAGACATGTAAAAGTAGCGATTTGGCTCATTCATTGCTGTTTGGGGGATAGTGTATGTTGGTTTGGTATGGTTCATGGATTTTGTGGAGATTTTGGAACAGGGGGCGAGCCTTGAAATTGCGCGGAAAAGTGGCGGGATGGTAAAAAGCGGGTAATCTATTGTTTACTAATCTACTTATATATATTATATATATAGATAATATAGTTATATTAAGTGTTGGAAGATATGGTGTTTTTTATTTTGGCCCCGAATTTTGTCTTCGACTTTTGCACGAAACTTGACTGCGAAACTTGATTGTGAAACTTGAGAGCGGGGGGCGGGACCTAGTTGGGCTGGAAACAGTGTTATTCTTCGTTCTACGGGGGTTTGAGGGCGGGGGTGGTAGTTGGGTAGGGTCGAGGGCTGCGAGGGCGTTAGAGAGCGATTTATGGGAGGGGCGGAAACAAAAAAATGCCCTAGCCGTGTTAGGGCTAGGGCGGGGGGTGTTGTGGAGAACTACAGCAAATCTATTGCCGATTGTGCAATGTCAGGGATATTACTTTCGTCTGTGAAATCAATTTCGAGCTCTGAAAGATGCTCTTTGACACAATCGGACATAGCCTCGAGAGCGTCATCCGCTAAGGGCTCATTCATCAAGGCGTCGAAGACAGCTGCAGAAATAGCGTCAGAAATTGAGTCGTATGCTCCCAACGATTCATCAGGATCGGGCTCGCCCAATGCGTCCCAAAGCTCTCGAATGTCAGCCGTATAAATCAATTGGCTGTCTAGAACTGAGAAGGTCATTTCTTGAGCGGCGTCCTGCCAGTCTGACTCAGTATTATGGTCCCGGATTTCTTCCAAAAGCTCGATCTTTTCGTCTTCGGTTGGATTTTGTTCGAGTTGATCGAAGACATCACGGAAAATGTAGTTAATCTCGCATTCAGCTTGGTCTTGCACTCGCTCAATGAGGTCGGTGTAGTTCATGGTTTTCTCTTTTCTTTGTTGTGGTGTTGTATGTAAAGTATATATTCCCCCCGGAAATTTTGTCAACCCTTATCTTTGTGACGTGCATCACACCGGCGGGTAAGATAACAGTGTTATGTAACGGCGTTAGATATACGCCCCAGCTTGGGTGAGCTGAGGCGTATATCTATCTCGGTTCAACGCGCGTAACGCATTCTTGCAGTGTGCAGAGCTTTTCGGTTCGCGCGAGCTTGTCGGACAGCTTTTGAACGTCTGGCCAGCTTGCGGTCGAGCTTTTGCTCTCGGGCGGTCAATCGTGGGTTATGATTCATTGTTCGTCACCACCCACAACGTAGTTACGGACAATATCTGCCCTAGTGCCAGCATATACGCCGAGCTGTCGTGCGAACTCTTTAACGTGACGTAGCGTAGTCTGACTTGACACGCCTAACGGATACACAATCAGCTGACTGCCATTCCACTTAGCGACAAGCTGCTCATATGAGTAAAGCTCATGGTAAGCGGAGCTGGAAGTACTTGGAAACATATCGCCCTGACTCGATACGAAAGCTTTTCGATAAAAGCTCTGCGCCGCGTCGCATTGGGGCGATAATTCTTGCATATCGGAAAACATGATTTCTCTCTCTCTCATTAGTTGATTACTGTAACCAACTAGAAAGCTCAGCTCCGGAGAGCTGAACGATCTGGCTACTTACAGTGGGGTGTCACTAAGACATCGTTCGGAGTGTCGACTAAACAAATCCACGTCTCGATTAGGATATCGAGACTTGCTAAGGGAAGCTTGCCCGAATCGACGGTTGACCACTCTGGCAGACTTACCTCATCCCAAACAAAATCCTTGGGGGTGAGCTGTGTCAACCAAGCAAATTCTTGAGCTCGATGATCAATCGCCAGAATTAGGCGACGATTGCGGTTAGCTAAAACTCGTTTTTCGACTAGGTTATCCTGATCGAACATGATTTTCTCTCTCTCTCATTAGTTAGTTAGTGTAACTAACTAGAATTCCCAGCTCCGAGGAGCTGAGATATCTGGAAATTTACACTATCCTGATTTCATGGAAATAGTTATAGGCAAATTCAATGTATCCGCCCGTAGCCTGTATCGTGCGGATTACTTGCGAACGATCGAGGTCAGTGGAAAATTCTTCTTCCAAAGCTTCAGCTGATAATTCGATTTCGTCAAGTAACGCGTCAATTGCCCTATCGACACCGACAACGGTATAACAGCCGTCGGGGTTAGGTAGATATCCTGGCAGACTCGCCATAACTGCAAATTTTGCGCTATTGAGGTTCATTGTTTGCTCCCGTCCAACTTAGTCCGACTATCGAACTTGACAGCCCAGCTCCGAAGAGCTGAGCCATGAGGCGCGATAGTCGTTCGCGCGAGAGATGAGGTCCAAATCAACCGCTATTCAGTTTATCAAGAACTACGTCAAGTATATCCGGAGATCATACAGTTAGCAAGCTGAACGCCTGTGATCCGCGTCACATCGTTGTGCAGAAAAATGTGATGCGAGTCACGTCCAAATAGTGAGATACAGCTTGCTAACTGTATGTGTGCCGGATACCCTATAGGAGTAGTTGATTATGAACTGAATAAAAGGAGCTGCTACAAATGTTGAACATTTCGTTAGAAACTGGAATTGCTATGGCGCGGGTCAAAAAAGCTGAGCGACGAGCTGCTGAACTAGAAGAGCTTCTCGATAATGTAAAAGATCGAGATACCCGCGAGGAGCTGATCCGGGAAATCTATCAAGTCTGGCAGAGTAATCAGCATTACCACGACAAGCTGGAATTGAAAGGATTTCTACAATACATTGTATTTGAGATGTATGAGCCGAAACATTAAGCTCTAGCCCTATCGAGTTCTCTCGATAGGGTTCAGCTTTGCCCATAAAATAACAGTGTTATTGGTGATTTCACTGCGCAATAGCACACCTAGCTAGCTGTTGTCAAGGGGTTATAGTGTGACATGCCTCACAAATAAAGCAGGCGTTATCACGGTGTAATATAACGCCGTCCAAATACCGTCTGACCTGGGCATTTGTCGTAGAACTGAGTTCCAGCGATGGCGTTATTGCTAGTACATGGAGGGGGGTTAGACCCGTCAGATCGCCGGATAACACCGTTATTGACGATGTAGCGGTCCGACGATGCCGGAGTGTGGTGTCCGGCATACGGACAAGCTTGACAATTGCTTGCGGGTATGAGTCAGTTACCAATGCAGTCACGGGATATAGCTGATGTGGGGAATAATGTCAAACGGGGTCCACATAGTGAGACCTACTACACTGGGGTGAAGATGTCAAACAGTGTCCGCATGATGAGACCTACTACAACTAGGCGTAGGGGTCAAGTGGTGTCCATATAGTGAGATAGCGGAACGCCTACTACATTATGGTAGGTAATGTCAACCGGGGTCCATATAGTGAGACGTGTGGGGTGCCTACTACAATAGAAGGGCTAAGTCAAATCGTGTCCATATAGTGAGACCTACTACAACGGGTGGAAGGTGTCAAGCTGTGTCCGCATAGTGAGACCTAGCACAACCAAATGGAAGCGTCAAGCCGTGTCCGCATGGTGAGACCTACTACCATTAGATTATTTTGTCAAACCGTCTGTCCATATAGTGAGATGCGTTTGACATTAGGCGTAGTGTGGGCTAAGTGCAGTGGCGCGGTTGCGTGCTAGCACACTCATACAATGAAAGCAAGCTGAGTGTCCACACTGTGAGACACGGTGGCGCTGCGACGTGAGGTGTGCTAGTCGCCTGAGCGCAACTAACAATGGCAACATTATTGCTTCAAAAACTGAACTAATAATTTGGGTGTAGCGTCTGTGCTACATGCCGAGAGATCTCGCCTCATTGTTGATTGTAGCGTGTATGCTACACGTATCCGCGCTTCGCGCTTCGCGCAGATTTTGGGACGGGTGTCCATATGGTGAGATGTTGTCCATATGCTGAGATGCGAGGGGCATGGTAGCGTGAGTGCTACAATGTGACCTCCGTCACGCTGTCCGTATAATGAGACCAGTGCCAAAGAACCGGATTTATGACGGCGTTATTATTGAACCGGGGCGGTTGTAGGTACCTCTCACCCCCCGCCTCAAAAACCCCATATACGCCCCCACCACCAATAACACCCGCCCCAGAAAAAAAATATGGGCTATAATCAAGTAATGGGCTTAGACGACTTTCTACTTGATAACCCCGACACCCCCCTTCCCAATACGGAGATTGCAGCCACGTTTGGCGTCTCAGAAGCCACGGTACGCCGCCGCCGTATTAAGTTGGGCCTCCCCCGCTCTAGTCGCTACACAGCACCCCCAACCCAACCCCCGCCCCAGCCATTCGAGTTTGACATCCCAGACGAAATAGTCACGTCTCGCGGCATATCCAAGCGACTCCCTGATGGGTCGTGGGAGAAGATCACGTACCGACCCCAGGACTGGGCGAAGGTCGAGTACCAAAAGACCGTGTTTCAAGACGTTCTGGCGCAACTCCAAGACCCGCCGACTAACCCGACCAACACCCAAACCCAAACCCAAACCGCCACCACCCCGACCACCCTAGTGATCTGCCTCGCAGACTTTCAAACGGGCAAGACCGACTACTTGGGGGGCACCCCGGAACTGATTGCCCGTGTGCAGAACGTGTACGACCAGATCACCAGCACACTGTCAGCCCTCCGTCACCCCTACCAAGAAATAATCCTGGTAGACGTGGGGGATATCCTAGAAGGATTCGGGAATACCGTACAGCAACAGCAGACGAATGACCTTAGCCTGACGGACCAGATACGAACTGCACAGGCGCTGATTCTGGAGGCGATTCGGAGGTTTTACCCGTATGCCGCTAACAACCTGACCTACGTGTCTGTGCCGAGTAACCACTGCCAGGTGCGAACGAAGGCGGATGCTAAGGCGAGAGCCAATAAACCGAATGATGACTTCGGGCTGCTGATACAGGACAACATAAAGCAGGTGCTCGACCACAACCCCGAACTCTACCCCAACCTTTACTTCGTACAGCCGGAATCCCCGTGGGACGAGTCGGTTACGGTAACGGCACAAGACGGGACTACCTTGGGGGTAACTCACGGGCACTTGGCTAACAGTCCGTTGAAAGTGGGGGAGTGGTTTGCGGGGCAGGCGTTTGGGCGACGGGCGAACCTACAAAATGCGGACATGTTGTTGCATGGGCATTTTCACTCGTTTAGTATCTCGCTAACGGGGGATAACCGCTTTGTGATTTGCGCCCCCACGATTGACAACGGGTCGAGTTGGTTCTCCAACCGCACCGGAAAGTCATCCGACCCCGCGATCTTGACGTTTGAGTTACGCGACCACCGACCTGACAACTGGCGTATGTATTACCCCGACCCCAACCCCCAACTGTGATATACTAAAAAACATGAAACTACGTAAACAACTGGTCACTGCCAGGAACCGCTTTGTCGGCTCGGGCACCAACGCTCGCAAATATCTGACGATCCACGAAACCGCGAACCACGGGCGGGGCGCAAACGCTGCAGCCCACGCCAACTTGCAGTCTCGCGGGTATCGGGCAGCATCCTGGCATTACACCGTCGATGATAAAGAAGCAGTGCAGTCCTATGAGGATTCGGCTATTTGTTGGCACGCGGGGGATGGAGCGGGAAATGGGAACAAGGCCAGTATCGCGATTGAGATATGCGTAAACGCTGACGGCAACAATGCCGTATCCCGCGCAAACGCCGCGAAACTGGCGGCGCGGATTTTGAAGCGCAACGGCATCCCGCTCTCCAATATGGTGCAGCATAATCACTGGTCGGGTAAAAACTGTCCTGCGATTATCCGTGGTAACGGGTTGTGGGGTGGCTTCAAAGCCCAGGTGCAAGCCGAGCTGAATGCACTAAACGGCAAGCCCACGGCCACCGTTCCGCAGACGCTCGTTGCGGACCAGTACTGGGGGAAGGCGACCACCCGCAAAGCACAAAAAGTGTACGGCACTCCCGTAGACGGAGAGGTTTCTTCGCAGTCCGCTTATTGGCGTTCCCGCTATTCTTCGCGGTTCACCAGCGGCTGGGAATGGGCGGCGAAGCCGAAGGGCTCTCAGCTGATTGTTGCTATGCAAACCCACTTCAAGAAGAACGGGCACAAGATCACGAAGATCGACGGGCTGATTGGCCCAGAGTTCGTGGCTGCGTTCACCGCGTACATGGGTGGCAAGACACTGGCTGAGGCAGTGGGGAATTTCCAACTACGACTGAACAAGGGGCGAAAATAGGCTAATGGATAATCCGATATCAGATAACGTACGGGGAGTTCTGTATGTCCTGGGTCTGAGTCTGGGAATTTTGGCTACCGTTGCCGGACCCCTGATGCTGGCACTTGAGACCCCTGAAGTGTGGGTGTCTGTGATTTTGTCGTTCATTGGCGCTGTCACCACACTGCTGAGCACTTTGGCGAGAGCGAATTTGACTGATGAATCGTATACTCCAAACGCTCAATGAGCCAAAGGTAAAGACAGGATCATTAGTAGCGACATATTTGGTGCTGGTGATTCTAGGTATAGACCTCTTCCTTGTGCACCCTTATGCTGGCTGGACGGTTACGGTGGCCTCGGTCATGCTAGTGTTTGGGTCCGCAATCTCGACTTATGCAGCGTGGGTGGGTAAAGGCGACTGGGAGATTGTCGGCATTTGGCTGGTATTTGCCGGTTTAGGCGGAACGGTAGTAAACGGGTTTAGTTTCTCTTGGGGGCCTTTACGTGCAATTGCGGTGGCAGCATTGGTTGTCTCGCTGATTTTTACCTCTGTACGAATGGTGACCTTGAAACGTATCCAACGGTTCGGGCAACCTACATCACCTCGGAGTAGTTTTTAGTCGCCAGGAGGTTCCGTGGACTGGACCGAGGCGGTCGTACTGGTGCTCACTTCCAGCACAATCAGCGTTGTGATTAAAGAAGTGTTTGACATTGCGCGAGGTACAACGAAAGCCGCGAGAGAATTGACCAAATGGCAAGTCTGGGGTTGGTCTTTGATGACGGAGTTGGCAAAAAACGGAGTGAACGTAAACGACTATCCGGCTCCCCCAGAGCCATGATTGAGGTCCCTGCCAACGGTGTAAAAGGTTTCATACGTCCACAGAACGTGTAAAGATAACGGCGTAACGTTTACAGGTTCGTTCGGCGGCTATTACACTGTTTTTAGAGCGGGGACCTCAATCCCAAAGCAATCGCCCCCATTCTCGGTGACATAGCCGGGGTGGGGGCCTTTTATGTGCTAAAATGAGGGATATGGCGATAAATTTACGAGATCAACTGATTTTGGAGCAACTTATTGAGGAAAATGCCTCAGTAGAAGAAGTTGCGGAGATGACCGGGCTGACGGAGATTGATGTTGTAAAGCGGGCGAAAAAACTCCTTAACGCTAAAGACGTGTTCACCGTGTTGGAACAAAAGCAAATGCTGATCTATCAGCTTAAAGGTTTGTACGCCAGGGCACGGCACCTCTTAGACACCTTTACGGACGCTAAAAGTTGGCCTAAAGGTGTCGAAGCAATCACCAAGCTGATCGAAACCACGTATAAAATCCAGGTGGAACAAGACGAACAAAATGCCAAGGAGATGGACCGGCTGACCCAAGCACAAGGTGTGATCCTGGTCCAAGTGGTACAGGCAGCGTACAACCGTGCTCGGGAACTACTGATAAAAGAGTACCCCGAGGTGGACGCGGGAGTGTTGGACGATGCGTTCGCAGCGGGCCTTGTGCAAGTGCAGCGGGACTTGGAAACAGAGCAAGAAATGCGGCAAATAGAACAATGATCGTTACATCTGGCGCAGTAAACATGGCCTTAGCGTCCATTAGGGAAAACTACCGGATGGAGGTGTATAAGAATGATCCCGTGAAATGGGCCAAAGAAGTGCTGGGGGTCCATCTGTGGTCGAAACAACGGGAGATTGTTTACTCCGTCGCCAACAACAAGCGCACTACGGTTCGTTCGTCTAACGGCACGGGTAAAGATTTGCCTCTAGATACGCCACTGCCTACACCTACGGGCTGGACAACGATGGGCGAGGTGCAGGTTGGGGACCAGCTACTTGATGAAATGGGCAGGCCCACAACCGTCACTTTCAAGTCAGACATTATGCGTAATCCCCTATATGAGGTTGTGTTTGGAGATGGTTCTAGGCAAGTGGCTTCAGGGACGCATGAGTGGAATACGATAGATTTCCGAACCATTAACCGCTATCGGCGGCGAAACGGTCATGCTACATACACGTCGATAGAAGATTATAGGGATTTGTGGGATTTATCCGAGACACGTACCACAGAAACAATACGTGAAACATTGATGTGCGGTAAATTCAAAAACCATTATGTCCCGGTGAACAAACCTTTTGACTTGCCAGAAAAAGACCTACCCATTGACCCATACGTGCTGGGTGTTTGGCTGGGTGACGGTACCTCAGTGAGCATGTCTTTGTCTTTAGGGGATACAAAGACGCATATACCAGATGAGTTTCGTCGTAGAGGTGTGATCGTCCACGAAAAAGACTTGGGTCTTTCCTATACGCACTACACATTTTCTGAGCTAGGTGGTGCAAGGAGGTTACGCGATTTAGGGTTATACAGAAACAAGCACATCCCCATGCAGTATCTTCGTGCTTCCTATCAGCAGCGCTTGGATTTGCTACGCGGACTAATGGACACGGATGGTTTTTACCTCGGATCATCTCGTGGTAAAAATACTACGGGTGTGGGCATTGATTTCATGGACGAACAGCTTGCCGAAGGTACTGTAGAACTTATACGATCCTTGGGCGCACGTTGTTCTATTTCAAAGGAGCGTACTTACCTGAACGGTAAAGACGCTGGACCACGCTGGCGTATGGTGTTTAACCCTACGTTCGATCCGTTCACGCCGGGCTCACATAAGTCACTCCAGCGGCCAGAGGCAGGTGCGCAACAATCCCGAAAAACTGTTCGCACTATAGTGTCCGTAGCGCCAGTTGAAACAGTTCCCACCGCCTGTGTGCAAGTTGATTCTCCCCGCCACCTATACCTGGCGGGAAAGGATATGATACCCACTCACAACACTATGGTGGCAGGGGTTCTTGCGGCGTGGTGGATCGCTGTGCATTACAACGAGTCACCTGACCAAACCATTGTGGTGACCACTGCGCCGTCTTTCCCGCAAATCCGAACGAACCTTTTCGCTGAAATGAAGATGGAGTTATCTCGGAGTCATGACCCTAAATACCCAGACGGGACTAATAAGGGGGATAGTTACTTACCGCTTCCGGGCGTTATCAACTCCAGCGGTAACACTGCTGAGTGGAAGGACGCTCAAGGAAACCTTCTAGCAATCGGGCGTAAACCGGCTGAAGGGGACGTGATTACCACATTTGCCGGTATTCACCGCCGTAATGTGCTCTTCATCATTGACGAAGGTGGCGGCGTTTCCCCCGATATGTTTGTCTCGGCGGAGCGTCTTACTACCAACCGAAATGCGAAGATCGTAGTAGTGGGAAACCCCGACCGACGAGGGTCCCAGTTTTACAAGACCTTCTATGACCCGGATGAATCGGAACGCTGGAATAAGATCACTATTTCTGCGTATGATACCCCTGCTTTTACAGGGGAGCCGTGTCCTTCAGAACTGCTGGAGTACATGCCCGATCCGAAGTGGGTGGAGTCCAACCTCAAGGCGTGGGGCGGCAGGGATGATCCTCGTGCGAAGATTGCTATTTTCGGTGAATTTCCTGATGAAGACGAATCCGTATTCTTTTCTGAAACAGCCTTGAACCGCGCGGAAGATACAACAATTCAAGAGGACCCTGCACAAGCGCCTATCTTGGGGGTGGACTTGGCTATGCACGGTATGGACCGTTCAGTGATTTACTCTAATAACAATGGTCACATTCGACTGGTGGATTCTTGGGGTAAAGCGTCCGCGACTGAAAATGCTCGCCGGGCACTTGACGCAATCGCGTTGACAGGAGCGGATTATGTGAACATTGACTCCGGGGGTATTGGTACCCCTATTATTGAGCGCATTATCGAGTTGAACGAGGAAGACCCTGATTACCAACTTGATTTCAACGTAACCATGATGAACAGCTCTGAAGCCAGTGATGACCCCCGTCGCTGGTATAACAAGCGTGCGCAATGGTACGACCAGTTGCGAGAAGGGATGCAACTGGGGAAAGTGGACTTGGTTTTCGATCAGCAAACGGCGGAGACAGAGTTTGACGGCACACGTAAGCGAGATAACTTACGTAAACAGTTCACAGACATAAACTACAACATTGTAGACAAAGGCGCCCGTGCGGGGTCCATTCTTATGGAATCCAAGAAGGACATGAAGGCTCGAGTGGGGTACTCTCCGGACGACATTGATGCAATCGTCTATGCGTATTACGAGCCCACAAAGAACGCTATCGCGCCGCAAAGTAAGGTTTACTCTGACCCCGCAGACATTTTGGGTGATGATATGCCCGGATACCTGAACCATATTGAGACCATTTGGGAGGTCGTGTACTAATGCAGACTTATAGCGAAATGGAAGAAGCATTGATTGACCGTGTGCTTCGATTAGAGGACATTGGTTGGACTCGTCTTGACGCTTTTACTAACGGTGCTGAAGACAGTGGTCTTGGGCTTTTGGATTTACAGGAGTTGTCTCGGCAGTTGAGGGAACTCACAGCCAGCCAACCCATGTTTCGTCGTGGGGCTCAACTGCGTAACGCCTATATTTTCGGGCGGGGCATGAGCTACTTGAACGTAGGGGCACCTCGTTTTCAGAAGGTGTTGCAAGATGTCCACAACGAAAAAACTCTCTTTAGTGTGGAGGCATACGAGGTTGCAAACACCGCTTTGTTTGCTGACGGTATATTTTCAGTGTTGCGACGGGTGAGCGATAACAAGTTTACCGTGCTCCCAGTGGGGCAGATTACTGGGGTGGTGACGGACCCCTTTGACTCGATGAACATTTGGTATGTGCAACGCTCTTGGTCCGCTAATGGAGAAAATTTTTCTCGCTGGTACCCTACAGGTACCCGTAGGCGAGAAAAACGAGAAACCACTCACCATGTGGGGCCAGGGCAGACGATTGCCATTGACCAAAGCCATGTGGTGTATATGAAGCACGCAAACCGCCAAGCGGGTTGGACGTTTGGGGTGCCGGATAGCTTTCCGGCTATGTTGTGGGCACTGGCATACAGTGGGTATCTTACCGACAGTTCTAAGTTGGTTCATGCACTGTCTAAGTTTGCGTGGCAACTCACCAGTCCCTCCAAACAGGCGGCAGAGAAGGCGAAGACTCACACCGTCCACGCTAAGGAAGGCGTGGGTGCCGTTGCTATCGGTGGCGGGGACGTGGCATCGGTCGGTGTGCCGTCTGCGCAAGTGAACTTCAACAACGGGCAACCCCTTGCAGCAATGGTCGCAGCTAGTTTCGGTGTGCCTGTCATTGCGCTTTTGTCGAGCCCCGGTGCTACGGGTGGCTCCTACGGAGCCGCGCAAACACTAGACGCACCCACCTTGAAAGGCTTTGAGGTACTACAGAACTCCTGGGCCAGTTTTTATCGGGAGATTCTTGTAGACTTGGGAGCTAAAGATGGACGAGTGGAGTTTAGCTCGATTGATGCTGACCCGGTTCACCGCCAGGTTACAAGTATTGCTCAAGCGGTAGAGCTGGGGCTAATACATCGAGATGAGGCACGAGAGGCCATAGTGGATTTGTTGGATGTCCCCCTTCTGCACCAGGAGCTACCGGAGTCACCTGAATCTGAAGATACTGTAGTGTCGAAGCAGGGAGTTAGCCCTAAACTTGGTCCCACAACAACAGGCGGGAACACGGATCACTCTCTTGACAACGAACTGTGATATACTGTCACACATGACAGTTGATTTGCGCGAAGCTCAAACAGCGGCCTTGGGATCAGTCTCAGGTAAACGCCGCTGGAGGGTACGTATTATTGCTCCTGGACCGGGGTCTTCCGGATTTTATACCGAAGAGGTCCTGCGTAATGACGGACCGAGGTCTTGGCCTAAAGGTACTGTTAGTCACGTAGACCATCAGACTTTCTGGGAAAAAGAAGATCGTCCGGAGAAGTCGGTGACCACTATTGCGGGGGTGCTGTCTTCAGACCCTGTGTATGAAGACAATGGTGAACATGGCCCCGGTCTATACGCAGACATGGAGTTCACTGAAGAGTGGGCACCTTTCGTCGAGCAAATGCACAAGTACATTGGCTTGAGTATCTCGGGGAAAGGGATTCTGTCTGAAACAGACACGGTAAACGGGGTTCCGGTTGTCGAAACCCTTGTGCCGTACCCCACTAATTCGGTAGACCTGGTAACGGTCGCGGGAGCGGGGGGAAAATTCATTGAAGCACTTGAAGGTTTCCGTGATATACTTGATCCTGATGTTGCAGAACCTACCTTACGAGAGGAACCGGGAATGACACCCGAGGAAATCGAAAAGCTTGCAGAGGCGCTACAAGCATCTGTTACCGAGGTGTTGTCCCCGGTATTGGAATCTCTGAAGGCACCTGAACCTGAAGAACCAGATAACGCGGTTATTACGGAGGCTTTGATTGAAGCCGACCTGCCTAAGACGGCACGCAAGGCGGTTTACAAGGCAGTTGCGTCAGGCGGTACGCTTGAAGAAGCAATCGCTGAGCAGAAAGCCCTGATTAACGAGGTTCGTAAGAGCCTGGAAGAATCCCACGAAACCGGCGTGATGCAGACTGGTGGCACGCCTGTTGAAGAAAGCTTCACAGTTGGAGGTTGGAACTGATATGGCAGTAAACGCTGTTTTCCAGGAAAACGGAAAGAACAACCGTGCTCGTGTGGTCCCTGAAGGGACGAAGGCCGGGGATTTTCTGTTGATAGATGGGCGTCCGGCTGTGGCTTACACTGATCGAGGCGACGCGACCCGAGATTACCCAGCGGGGGCAGGCGCAGTAATCACCCGTCCTTCGGGGGGCGTGGGGTTCGCTCCGGATGAAGCGGGTGTAGCATTTGACGGCACCTGGGACTTGCCAGTGGAGGGAGCGACCACCAGCACCGGACAGGACGTTGCAGTGTACATCACCTCTGACGACCCTGCGGAGTTGACCCTCACGGCAACTGATAACACTCTTTTCGGGTACACGGATTACCCGAAGGACAACTACTCGAAGCGTGCCGGGATTGCTCCGGTTCGGATTGGAGCTTGAAAATGACGTATAAGGACTCCTTTACGCTTGATGGGCGGCTTCATCCGCAAGCCGGTGTCACCAAGAGGAAGGTAAAGTGGATGACGGAGGCGCTCTCAGGCGTCCTTCGTGGTGACATCCGCAAGACAGCAGAGCTGGTTGAAGCTATGTCCACTACGGACGCGGTGTTCAACTTCGCTCACGCTTTCAACCTGACCTTTATCCCCCAGTGGGAAGAAGCACCGCGCACCTGGCGTCGGATCGCTGGAACCCGTGGGGCATCGGATTTCCGTCCGGTGAACCTCTACACCTTGACCCGCAAATGGGACGAAGGCACCCTGGGCGATGGTGACCCTGCGTTCGTTTCCCCCGTTGTGCCGGAGGGTACCCCTTATCCGCTGGCTTACATGGCGGGTGAACAGATCGAAGGTGGCAGTCTGCTGAAGCGAGGCTTCAAGACGGACTTTACCTTTGAAGCCCTTAAGAATGACCCTGTAGGGTTCATTACGGCGCTGCCCAGCGAGATGCGCGAAGTGGCACTTGACACTGAAGAGTACGAGGTTTACTCGGCTCTGCTCGCGAATCTCACTGCGGATAACGCTCTGGCAAAGGGTAAGGTTCCGGACGGGACCGAGGTGGCGGCTGATTCTCCGCTCTCCCGCGAAGCGCTGATTCTGGCTAAGATTCAGTTGGCTACTCGTAAGGTGGCAGGTCGTCAGATCGGGACCCGCTTGGGCAAGCTGATCCTGCTTGTTGCACCGGGGCAGAAAATCTATGCCGACTTCATCCTGAACAATGTCGCACTAAGCCGCATTGACTCGGACCCCTTGCGTTTGTCTGTCTCGGGTTACAACCCCCTCGCTGATATTGAAGCGGTGGAGTCAGAGTACCTTGAAGGCAGTCAGTGGGCACTTGTGCCAGAAGGTGGCAAGATCGGCAACCGTCCGACCCTGGATCGCCTGAATCTTATTGGGTACGAAGCGCCGGAGTTGCGCGTGTCCAATGCAACAGGCTCTTACGTGGGCGGTGGAGCGGTTTCGCCGTTTGAAGGCTCATTCGATAACGACTCCACAACCTTCCGTCTCCGCCAGTTCGGTGGTGCGGTGGCTTGGACGCCACAGGCGTTCATCTGGTCGCCAGGCGCTTAAACCCTGGCTGACCTGCGGAAACGCACATAAGTAACACCCCTACTCTACAGGAGTAGGGGTGTTCTTTTTTCTTTGTGGCTCACGTTACACTAGATGCGATACCGTTCGTAGGTACATATGGTAGAATAAAATGTACCTACGAAAGAAGAAATTATGGGAGAATCCTTAGCAGTCGCGTATTCAGATTTGGTTGCGGAGTGGCACCCAACAAAGAATGGTAATAATACGCCAGAAAACACCTCGCGGGGTGCAGACTTCAACGCTTGGTGGCGTTGCGCAAAGGGGCACGAATGGCAAGCGCGTGTGTATAATCGTACAAAAAAGCGAGGTCGGCCTACAGGTTGCCCGGTGTGTTGTCCTGTAGGCGTGCGTAAACTGTTACCTGGGGTAAACGATTTAGCAACCTTACGTCCAGATGTCGCAGTAGATTGGCACCCCACTAAGAACACCCTCAAGCCTTCAGACGTGCCTAAAGCATCACGTAAAAAGGTTTGGTGGCTGTGCAGTTTCTGTGGGCGTGAGTGGGAAGCAGTTATCAAAAACAGAACTTCTCGAAATACGGGTTGTCCATCGTGTAGGGGTCGTAAAAGGGGTATCCAAGTCTCCGGGAATAGCTTTCCACCCAACCTGGTAGCGGAGTGGAGTTCAGAGAATGAACACGCGATTACGGATTACAGTATCCACTCCAGTTTTATCGCTAAGTGGGTTTGCGAAAAGGGTCATAAATGGGACGCGCAGATTGCTTGGCGGAGTGGGCCAAGTCAAGCGGGTTGTCGCCGCTGCGCGATGAACGGCACAAGTCAAGCAGAACAAGAAGTGTTTGCCTTTGTGCAGTCGCTAATACCTGATGCTAAATTACATGATCGTTCTATTGCTCCTAACTATGAGTACGACATAGCCGTTCCGTCTCGAAAGATTGCGATTGAGTACAACGGTCTTTACTGGCATTCAGAGGAGTTCAAACCCAGAAACTACCATAAGGACAAGTCTGAAGCAGCTCGAAAACAAGGGTGGCAAGTTATCACTATCTGGGAGGACGATTGGCTTTATCGGCAAGATGTGGTAGAAAAGATGTTGGCTCATAAGCTAGGTGTTTCGAGTCAGACTAAACACAATGCCAGAGAACTTACCGTCAATGAGGTTCCTGTAAGTGTTGCTAAAACCTTTCTAAATGAAAACCACATCCAAGGTGCTGCAGGTGGTTCTATTCGACTGGGGCTTTACACAAAAGACTCTAGCCCGGTATTAGTGGCGGTTATGTTGTTCAAGGTTCGGTCTAAGCAGGACAAAACTTACGAACTGGTACGTTATGCTACTTCAGGTATTGTTCGTGGGGGCTTCTCTAAGTTGTTCAAGCACTTTCTTCGCGCAAACCCCGGTGTTCAACAAGTAGCTAGTTTTTCTGATTACGCAGTCTCTGATGGAAGCCTTTATGTTGATAATGGCTTTGTTCAAAGCGGAGAACTAGAGCCAGACTATATGTACGTTGTAAATGGTCGTCGGGAACACAAGTTCAACTACCGCAAGAAACGTTTCAGGGATGACCCTGAGCTAATCTGGGACGCCACCAAGACGGAAAAGGAGCTTGCACGGATCAATAAAATATCTCGGGTCTATGATAGTGGCAAAATACGGTGGACGTATGTATGGTAGAATGGGGGGAGCCGTCCGTAGTAGTAGCCCGTGGGTTCCTCCCTCCCCTGCCCCGGTGACTCCGGGCGGCGCTTTCTTAGGAGGAAGACATGATAGACAACGAACCGGAAGACGTGCAAAAGGTCCGAGCACTTTACGGAGATGTTGCCCCCGATGTAAACGGTGAGTACGTGATCCCCCAGGACCAGATCGCCATGTTCTTGGAGATTGCCGGGGGAGACCCCATACTTGCAGCCAGTTTTGCTTGTGGGGCTATTGCTGGAAGCGAACTCTACCTCCAGCGTGTACTTCGTACAGAGGACCTGCAAATCGACGGTGCCAAGGCCGCTAGTGAGTGGCGTCTGCGGGCAAAAGATTTGGCAGAACAATCTAAGCAAGTGGACCGGGGGGACCTAACTGTGGATTTCGCGTACTTCCCCGATGTAAGCCCCTTCAATCCCGCAACGGGCCACGCTGAAGGGACGGCGTATTCGTGCCTTTGATACCGAATTGGGACAAGAACAACTACTTCAACGCCGCTTGGCAGGCGGGTCTTGCACAAAGTTTGCAACAGTTTTATAACGCTACCGTTGAGATATTCTTGTTGCCAGATCAGAACGAAGGGGTCCTTGACCCCGTGACTGGGGAGGTTACGTTTGAGGACGGCGCACGGAGAGTCCTTTATAGCGGGAGCGCCCGTGTGCAGCCCCGTGGGGCGTCGCTCATGCGGTATAACAACGCCGCCGATACGCAGATCACTCGCGTACAGTTTCAGTTACCGATAACCGAAGAGACCAAGACCCTAGACATTCCGGTGTTCGCTTACGTACAAGTGACCGAGTGCCGTTTGTTCCCCGCACTCACCATGTACGACTATCGGGTATTTGAGGCCGTAGAAAATGCGAACCCCTTGTGGCGCACTTTCCGGGCCACTGTAGACGAGGAAGTCCGATGGGCGTAACTTGGGTTGGTAATACACTGAAGGTGGTACTGGACCGCTCAATTACGAGTACCAAGAAGCAAGTGGTAAACTCGATTTTGGACATTATGGTAGATGTGGCCGAGATGGGCGCAATCCGAATGGCTGACATTATCCAAACCACCCCTTCGTCTATCAATCCGAGTCTCCCAGACCGTGTAGATACTGGCCTTATGCTGAACTCCGTGGCGGTAGACGAGATCACAAAGTTGAGCAAAGACTACTATCGCACCGCATTTGGGTGGACAGATTTAGTAGAATCTTACTTCTTAACACAAGAATACGGCGGTATGTCCCAGGGACTACGGACAAAAGAACAGATTATTAGTCCAATGCACGCTCTGACTGGGGCGTTCATTCAAGCTCGAGAAGATTTGTTCCGGAAGGTGAGTGCGAAATGGGGCTAAACCCAAAACCTACCTATGACAGTGTTAAGCAGTTAGTCGAGTCCCTTGTGCAGTACCCGGTTTACATTGCGGAAATACCCACAGATAAATCCTTGGTTTTTAGTAAGAAAACCGGGCTCATGCAACCCTTTGTGGTGTTGAGTTTTGGTGGCCCAATCCGTGCTGCTATGGATAGAGGGTTGGTTTCAGCGAGACATGACGTAACCATACTGTACATTTCGCTTGACGTATATGCCGGTCGAGCGGATGACGCAGAGGAAATCAAAGGGTACTTGTTTGAGCACTTGACTGGCTTTGTGCCGGTGGGAGCGTCGGAGTTGATTCCGACTGGGGGCATGTCATACTCACGGTCGTCCAACTCAACACGCCCTACTCAATACATTGCGGCTCTGAGTTTTGAATGTCGAGGGAATCTCAGTTCTGAAGTGTGATATACTTCATACATGATTCTGCTGCGACATAAACTAACCGGCATCCAGGGTATGTACCCGGAGCACTTTGCTGAGTACGACTATTTTGAGGTGGCGTCCGAAGAAGCCTGCACCGACTGTGTGGTCGAGGACGAATACGAATACGAACTAGAGGAAGAAATCGAAGATGAATGAAAAGATGCTTCGTGGCAATGTGACCGTGTTGCTCGCCTATCCTGAAGCCTTTGCCGACCCCGCCGCCCCCACTGCAGCGGAACTGAACAACCAATTCGTGTATGGGTCTAAGGAAGACGCAATGGTGTTCAACATCTCTTGTGCCCTTCTTGATGACGCTACAACGCTCAACTTGACGGATTCTGAAACCGATGATACCCGCACTATTTGCGATATCGGTCAAGTGCAGAACCCGACCTTCCAGACGTATGAAGTGTCCCTAGACGCTTTGAGGGACGAAGATGTGACCGCTAATGGCGTCTACAACCTGGCCCTAGAGCTGTTCATGGGGGTGGACAATCCCTTCTGGGCAATCAAGCGTATCGGAGGCTCAAACACTACGCCGTTTGCGGTAGGGGACGACATTCAGATGTTCGGGGTGAGCACTGACTTGCCTAATGATCTTGTGGAAGATGGGGCCTTGCTCAAAATTGGCGGGCGCTTTAAGCCAAATGGCGATTTGAACTTCAACTACCGGCTTGTGGCCTAAGAAGGGGTAGACCAAAATGGATAAACGAATTATCTCTAACGGAAACGTTACCGTATGGGTGGTTCCGGCTGCGGGCATTGCTGACTATGAAGCCCCAACCGCGACCGAGATCAACGCCGGACTGGATGTAACCGATGCTTTGGCGTGGGACGCTTCCACTTTCCCCGCTGCAACGGCCTCTGACGACCAGGACGACCGTTCTATGAGGGACGCGGGCAACGCTACCACTCGAGGCGTGGCGCAGTTCGAGGCGTCGCTTAACTTCTTCCGACCCAAGACAAAGGGTGACACTGCTTCTGACTACGGTAAGGCTTACGAATTCTTCCGTATCCCCGGAGTCGATGTTTACCTGATTACCCGAATTCTTCAGGGTCCCGAAGGCCGACACAAGGATGCTGCCGCTGGAGAGTGGATTTCAGTATACAAGTTTGTCACGGACGGCTGGACCGACGACTTTGAGGGCGACGATTCTGTCAAATACGCGGTCGGTTTCATGACTCAGGGTGAGGTTATCACGTACACCCAGGTCAAAAATTCCGCCCCTGTAGAGGTAACAAATGCTTCGGCGTCCACGTCAGTGGACGTGGGGGATCACATTGTTTTGCGAGCCACCTTGGGTGGCAAGCGAGCCACACAGGTCGTAGAGTGGTCCTCGTCTGCGCCCAATATCGCAACAGTGTCTGGTAACGGAGTAGTCACGGGCGTAGCGGCAGGCACGGCTTCGATTACCGCTGACCACCCAGCGGCAAGTGCGCCGAGCAAGGCAATCTCGGTAACAGTTAGTTAGCCGTCGGCGCGTATCCACGAAGCCACCCTTCTAGTCCATGACGGTTAGTTGGGTGGCTTTCGTGATATACTAGGGATTACGTTATACAGGAGGAGCCCTAAATGTTCGATATTTTCGCTATGGCTGAAGGCACTACTTACCCGGAAGATTCAGTTGTTATCTACACTGATAGCGAAGCAGCATACAAGATTGCTAAACTCGACGAAAAACTTAATAGTTCATTCAAGTACAGCTTAGACCAGTCCCAGCAAAAGGAACTTGAGCAAGAACGCGCGGAAATAAAAAAGCAGTTCGATAAGTCTAAGATCACGGTTTACATGAGGGGTCTCCCCGAGCGCAAGGTCCAGCAGATTCGCAAAGAACAAGACGCTAAGTACGGAGAAAACATATTCCCCGAGGCTCGAAAAGAAGAGTGGCAAAACCGACTTATCCAAGCTCATTTGCAGAAAGCGGTCAACTACAAGGGTGAAGAACAGGACCTGCAAAACCAGGACGTAGATAAAATCGCCGTTTGGTATTTGCAACTCCCTAGAGAAAGTCAACACCGCTTGGACCAACTGGTGGCGGACCTCACCTTGAAGTCCAACTACTTTGAGAATGCGGAGATTACTTCAGATTTCTCGTAGAGGTATTGGTGCAGCCGGGGAACCAATACCTTATGACCCGAGTTAAGGCCGCAATCACCGCAGGGATTCGCCCCTGTGCGGTTGTGTTCCGAGAACAACCACGTTCGGACTGGACAGAGATGGACTTCAAGTTACTAGAAGCATACCAGATGATCCAAGACGAACTTTGTCCGCAGTGTGGGCAACCGATCTGGGTTTGTCGGTCTACTGATGATCGCTTTGCGTGGCACACGAAAACGAGTGTGTGTTATGCCACTCGAGCCCGTGAAGAAGCCGAGTGGCGTCAAGAGAATGGACGCAAAAATCCCTCCCGAGAGGAGAGACAAAGCTGGGGTCGGTTCACTTATGCGGTGCCCCAGTTAGCCGGTCATTACGACGAAGGCACGGAGTTGCCAACACGAAAAGAGTTCTACGAGAATGTCTGATAACAAAGCAACTGTTAGGCTTGACCTAGATGCGAGCGACTTCGATAAAGAAGCGCAAAATGTAGAGGCTTCCGCTGGTAAGGCGGAAAAGGCTATTGAAAATATAGGTCGAGCATCCAAGTCTGCAACTCAGTACATTCAGCAGAATGTCGCCGCGCTAAAACAGCTTCAAGATGCGTCTAAACAATACAGCGGGCAAAGCAGCCCGGTTGTTGGCGGTAAGCGGGCGGCAGGTCCGCAGGTATACGCCCCGGCACCGTCCGTAAATACAGACATCCTCCGTGGGTTTCAAGTTGAGCCACTTGTAACGTTCAATAAAGAACTTAAAGCAACTCAGTCTCTCACCAGACAGCACACTCAAGCGTTAGATGAACAATATAGTTCCCTCTCTAACACCCGTTACGCGCTCTATGACGTAGCGTCCACCTACCGTATGGTGGGCTTGGCTGCGACAGCAGCATTAACTGCACAGGTGGCTAACTCTGCTGAGATGGAATCGGCGTTTACGGGTGTCGAAAGAACTGTGGACATCCCCCTGGAGAAAATGGGGCAACTCCGGGACGGCTTGATCGAACTTAGCCGCACGATTCCTGAGTCGTTTACGGACATTGCTAATATCGCCACCATCGGTGGGCAACTGGATGTTGCAGGTGAGCACATTGAGTCGTTCTCTGAGAATGTGGCGAAGTTTGCAAGCATGACCGATGCGTCAATCGACAACACGGCAATGAGCTTTGGTCGTATCGACCAACTAGCCAACTCGGGGGCTGGCTCCTACGATAACATTGCGTCGGCTATTTACAACGTCGGTGTGCAGACGGTGGCCACCGAATCGCAGATTCTGAAAATGTCTGAGGAAATTTCCGCGACTGCGGCGCTGGCAGGCTATTCTGCACGGGAGATTATCGGACTGGCGGGGGCGCTCTCGTCTCTCGCAGTGCAGCCCGAACGTGCGCGTGGTGCGATTGAGCAAACATTCCGTGCGATTACCAATGCAGTAGATACAGGCGGAGATCAGCTACAAATCTTTGCGAATCTGTCGGGGCAGACTGCAAATGCATTTGCAGAGCAATGGAGGACCGCCCCGTCCGAAGCGTTTGCTGCCTTTGTGCGGGGCCTGTCTCAGGCTGACAACATGAACTTGGTTTTAGACCAGTTGGGGCTCAGTGGTCTTCGGGTTACGGATATGCTGAAGCGTTTGGCGAACAACCAAGATGTTCTTACGGCGTCTATGGGCTACGCTAATGACGCATGGTCCGACCACTCGAACTACTTGGACGCCTATGATTTGGTGGCGGATGATCTATCATCTCAGATGAAGATGTTGGTCGCAGATATCCGGGCAATCATGGATGCGTTTACCGATAACGCGGCTCTGACTACGTTTGTGGAGCTTCTTCGGGGTGTCCTGCATGTTATTAACATGTTGGTCAATGTTCCGGTTCTTGGAAAATTCTTCGGGGGCCTGACCTCGGTTTTGCTCGGGGTAGTTGCTGCCGCTACGCTAGTTAAGGCGGGGCTTCTTACTCTGCAAGCAGGCACCTACGCACTGATGACGGCGCAGCGGCATTTACAAGGGTCTACGTTTAGCGTAGCAAACGCCCTAAAAATGTTGGCGGGTCAATTTGTCGGACTCAACTACTCAATGGACCAAACTACGGGCAAAATGGTTCAGGTTGGAGCGGCGTCTCGGACACTGGGTAAAGGTCTCCTGGGTATGGTGGGGGGCTGGCCCGGTGTTTTGGTTACGGTTGGAATTGGTGCTCTTGGGTTCCTCGGAAGTAAACTTCGAGAGACCAAAAATATCGCTGACGAAGTACAAGGGTCGTTTTCGGGACTTACCAGTGCGATAGCTCAGGACACAGCCACGTACAATCAAACGGGTGAAGCAATCACCCGCCTAACCTACAGTGTAGACGGACAGTTATTAGCTATTGATAACCACCTAACGGCACAAGGGGAACTGGAGCAATCGCTTCAGCGTACCGCTTCCGGCTTCGACTACACTCGAGATTCGGTCGATACCTTTACCGTTGCATTGGGCACCAATGCGCAGCAAGCGATTGTGTCTGCAATCTCCAGTAACGTGCAACTTCAGGAAGTGCTGACTCAGAACAAGGACGCACTAGATGCAGCGGGTGTTTCCGCAGAGGGCTTAGTCCAAGCGCTTATGGAAGGCACTATGGACGAGTATCTTGAGTCGTTGCGAAATATCTCCGAGGCCACTAAAGAAGTGTTTGCTGTTTCCCCCACTGTCTTAGACGAGTCGTGGGTGCAGGCCAAAGAACTAGTGGATAGTGCGGGGGATGCACTGGAAGTTCTTTTGGCGATTAGTCAGGAGTTTGAAGGAGAGCTGCAGAGTATCTCCAGTGAAGCGGACCTGGCCTCAGCCGCAATGGACTATTTGGGTATGGCGGCTCTCGATGCGGAAGGCGATCTGGAAGGACTCGCTAACAGTACGGCGAACCTTGGCGACACCATGTTTGGTGCGGAGCAAGACATTGCTAACTTTGAAGCTGCCATGTATAACCTTGGCGGGTCTTTGTATGAAAATGGGGAGGCGTTTGACGCTTACTCAGAAGCCGGGAGAGCCAATCTTTCAGCGCTGATGCAAGTGGTCAATGCCGCATCACAATCAGCGGGAAATGACGTAAACGCTTTGGCCAACATGCTGGCACAGGCGCTTCAGGCCATTGGGGGCACTGGAACAGAGATCGGGCGGATATTCGCGGTTCGGGCGCAATCCGCTGTGGACCAACTTGCGTCCTTTACTAACCAGGCTACAGTAAATGTGGCGTCTCTTGTTGGGTCGTTTAAGAATCAATCCGTGGCTGCGGGATACGCGGCCAAGGCTAACGCCGCATACAGCCGATCCAATAATGGTGCCGGTCGTTCGGCTCGTCGGGCAGCTAAAGATGTAGCAGGCGCCACGAAGGAAGTCCGTACTCTCACGGATTACGTCAAAGACCTATCGTCCGTTATGAAATCGGCATTTGAGATTCGCTGGGGGTTGCAACAGTCCGTAGACGGTGTGGCCGACTCTTTCCAGAAACTCCAAGACATGCGAACCGACGCCATTGACCGTGTGAATGACGCTTTCGATAATCTGACCGACAGTCGTCAAAAGGTCGTAGACTTACGACTAGAACTGGCTAGTTTGAACGCGGACTTGAACAACCTGTCAGCGGATCGTGGGACATTAGAGTACCAACTCAAAGTGGCGCGAGATTATGGTGACACTTTGCGCGAAAAAGAAATTCTAGCGCAACTAGAGAAGAATCAGCAAGACGTAGCCAAAGCGGAAAACGACCGTAAAAAGACTACAAACGATCTGGCTAAAGCACAGAAAGACGTAACAGCAGCATCTAAGGAGTTGTCAGACGCTCAGCGCGACGTGAAACGAGACCTCTCTGGAAGTACCGCCAGCAGTCGGGAACAGAGAGCCGCCGTTTTGGACCTCGTGCAAGCGTACCAAGATCAGGTAGCGGAACTGGCTAACTCCGGGCTATCTCAACAGCAGTTGGCGATTGAGACGGAGAAGTTGCGTCAAAAGTTTATCGCTCAGATGCAGCAGCTCGGTTACAGCCGAGCTGAGGCGGATAAGTACAGTCGGTCCTTCCAGGATATGACTACGATTATCCACAAAATTCCTCGCAATATCACGATCAGCGCTAACGCCGACCCTGCACAGCGGGC
>CAYSSU010000033.1:0-3283 GCA_964433895.1 uncultured Prevotella sp. | reverse complement strand
GGTATTGTTCACCGAGGGGAATATGTGATCCCCAAGGAGCATGTGGATCAGTCCACGGGGCTTCCGTATCTTTCGGCTTTGGGTGACATTATGCAAGGGTCCCGCGCAAGCCGACAAAGCAGTTCCATGAGCGCAGCCATGCCTACGTCAATGGTGGTCGAACTCAGCCCCACAGATCGAAAGTTGATCTCGGACGGGGGGACGGCGGTCGTGGTGTTGGACGGTAAAGTAATCGCCAGTTCGGTAAATCGTAGCAATGCAAATAGTTCCAGGAGGGGTGCGTAGTGAAACGCTCAGTGTGGTTCGGCACCAAAGACAACATGAAGTGGGTCCCGGCTCCGTTAGCGGGAGCCGCGTCTAACTCGGTTCGGTGGCGAGCGGTGGACCAACTGCTTAATGGCGGCTCTGTGGTGCGTCAGTCAGCGGTGGCCCATATGGCCAAGTCGCTTACTTGGGCGGTCCAGTCCGCCGAGTCCCTTGCCCCCGTTGTGCAGACTCTACAAGAACCGGGTCCGTACTATTTCGTAGACCCCATAGCGGCCATAAGTAATGCGGTTCCGTCATACTGGGCTACCCCGTATCTTTGGGGAGAGGGGGGTCCGGCGTTGGTATGGGGGGTCTCTGAGTCCGTGGTACCTATTACTGGAGCCAATGGTTACCCCAGTAAAGCATTGCAAATTACAACCAGTAAAGCGGTCAGCACCAATCTTGTGATCCCAGTACCGGCAGGGTACACTTTACATGTCGGGGTTCATGGCGCGGGCGGGACGTATCGGCTGAATGGCGGCACTGCAAAGGACGCACTTGAGGTTGGTTCTAACGTCCGAACGAACCTAAGTGTGACTGGTCCTCGTTTCGCTACATTACAGTTAGCGAGTGCGGCGACATACACCATTGCGGGCATTATCGCGCAACTTCTCCCCACAAAGCAAACTCCGAAGCCTGGGGGCTTCCTACCTGGACTTGGGGTATCCGCACTTCAGTTATCCGGTGACCCCAGCATCACTACTTACTCCGCTGCGTTGTCCCGGGCACAAATCGGGATCGCGGCAGAATTTACGGAGGTGGGACCGTGGCAGGAATAAATGTAGACGGAGACGAGCGGATTCTTTCATACTCCGTTCAGGAAAATGCGACCCCTCTCAATCCGGGGGACACGGGCGCAGCTCTTGGACAGGTGGTTTACTCGGGGTATGAAACACTAGACCCTAAATTAGAAAAGATGCAGTTGTTGGTGGACCCCGAGAAGCCGTGGATTAACCCCGCCACCGTAAAAGACGTTTCAATTATGGACGGTGTTGTGTCCATAACGTCTGACAATGCTTTTTCCGTACTTAATCACTGGTTCTCCGTGGAGCCCTTTTCAGGGTCACTCCGAGGGTACATTGCGTATCTTACCGCCCTGTGCGGGGTGGTGCCTCCAATGGCGGTTGACCCCAGTGTGGCGGATCGAAGCGTTGTTGCTAATGGCTACGAGGGGAATGTTTGGGAGGGTCTCAAGGAGTTCCTGTCGGCTAACTACTTAGAGGCTGTATATGACACAGCAAGAATTTGGATTCAGGCACCCCATCGGGTTAACCACGAGTTGCGGTACCCCACTACGATCTCGAAAAACCGTTCATCCCAAAGTACGGCAGAGTGGTTGTCTTGTACCTACCGTGACTTGGTTTATCCAGGGGTCGTGCTGAATTTGGAACTTTACCCTGACCACGATGATTATTCTGCTGGTATTCTCAGTGTAGACGCAAATGAAACTGTCGAGCTAGAGATTACTATTGACGGTTCGGTGTCGGAAGTGAACCAGCCGGTTTGCCTAGACTATGTGCCTGCTAATACTGATTATACTGGTACAATGGGGGTATATTGTGTATCCGGTGGCGACGGTAAACCCATTGAAGCTAACCGTTGGAAAGCCGGGGGTGGGTCGCTCAAGGTCTATACTACTGACGACCCCTCTGTGCTACGGGTGGTGCTTACCGGGTCCAAAGTAGAGGAATACTCCCCATATAAGATCGCTGCAACAGCAGGCAGTTCGGATTACTACAACAGCTTGCATATCACCGGCCACGGGCTTCGATGGAGGGAGCGCACTGTGGAGATGCACACGGGGGCGCCACGATCTGCTACCGAGCGAGAAACGGCGTTAGAGATAGATAACCGGCATATTTTTACCCGGGATCAAGCGTATAACGCAATGTTACACGCAGCCCCCACTTTGTGTGGGGGTTTTACAGAAGTTTCGGGTACTGCCGCCCCCTCCGGACCAAGTGTCGGTGATCGAGTAGCATATGACGGCGCGATATACCGAACCAACAGTGTCATGGAATCCCCAAATAATACACAGTTTTCATTGGGAATAGACTCAACAATAGCCGATTTCAATGTTGCGCACCCGAACATGACTGTAGCGGAATTCAACAAGTTGTTTGCAGGGCAGCGAATTTTAGAGTTCAATGAGAGGCATCTATAATGGCACAGCCCCCACAGAGAAATCTTCCCCCAGAATCTTCGGAGTGGGCGAAATGGGTCGAACGCAACTTGCTCGTCCAGGCGCAAGACATTCGGAGTAACTATAGCCAAATAAGGGTTGTAGGCAAAGGGGCTGCTTCTAACTTCGGAAACACAATCAAGATTCAAGACCGGATTGATAACAGTTTAGAGGAACTTTGGGGCAACCTTCTCTCCTTAGAGGCAATGATCGTAGAAAACGCGGTAGAAACTGCTGACCTCTACACGGGTGTCACTACGGCAGATGGTAAAATCACAGTTTCGTCTCGAGACCCCCAGCCCGAAGATGGGTTGGAGCATGTTGAAGAAGTTCCCGCTGACCCGAACGACCCTGACTCCATCTCGTATGAGATTCTTGTGCCCGCTAAACCTGCGGGGGCAATATGGGAAGTACGGGATTCGGCTATGGGGGAGTCTGTTCGCCGTTTCATTTGGGACGGAGAGGAGTGGCACCCTTACGTCATTGGTCCTGAGTTTATGGCCGATGAAATCATTGATGCTGCAAAGCTTACTGAAGAAGTGCGCGGCTCTATTGAAGAAGCGCACGAAACCGCTACGGACACGGCTCGGGAACTGGCTGTGGAAAAAGAGCGCGTCACCGATGCGCTAGACACCGCGTACGCCGCGCAGGGTGGCGTGGCCGGGGCGCTAGAAGCCGTGAGCAACCTGGATTCAACGCTGACCCCAAAGATAACGGCAGCGCAGTCTACGGCTGAGGCGGCTGCTGCGGATGGTGCGGCGGCTAAGGCTGACGCGCTTGCGGCTATGGACAAGG
>CAYSSU010000032.1:0-35465 GCA_964433895.1 uncultured Prevotella sp. | reverse complement strand
TTTATAAATTTCAAATGGGTGATGATGCTTTAAGCATCGTCACCCATTTTCATCATAAGGTCTTTGCTATTATCTCTGCTGCATAATATCCCATGACTTTATATCCTTCAGGATTAGGATGCAGCCAGTCACTCTGATATTCTTTTCTGAGTTTCTGACTATCTGTGGCATCACGTAGAAGTTCATCAAAATCAAGGATTCCGTCAACTCTTTCCTTCTGTGCCCTTATCCACTGATTTACAGTTTCACGTGCTGCCTCATGAAAAGGAGAGTAATACCCAGCCCCCTTAAAAGGACTTATTGTTCCAAGATATACTTTAAGTTTTCCGGCTTGGGCTTTCTTTATCATCGCCTCGTATGACTCTATAAGCTGTCTTGCCACAGTTTCACTGTTACCACTTGACGCTCCTATATCATTAACACCCTCAAATATTATCACTGCACACAGACCACGTTGGGCAAGTATGTCATGGTCGAAACGGTCCTTGGCATTTATTCCGAATCCACCGGGAACAACGACTCTATTGTTTCCTATACCAAGATTCAAAATTCCAAGATTAGTCTTCTTATGTTTAAGTTGCAAGGCTTCCGACATCATATCCGGCCATCGGTTTTGCAGATTATCCGTACTATTCTTGCCGTCTGTGATTGAATTGCCTATTATGGCAATACTATGACAAGACATATCATAAACATCAATGGCAGCTATATTGAACCAGTGATTTTCCCGAAAGGCAGCATTAAAACTGGAACCTGCATTTGTTACACCTCTCATAATATAGCTAGTGGTACGTGAACCCATGTGAACAGTAGGATTTACAGGGGCTTTGGTATAATTGATTGTAATTGCCACCTTTTCCAACGGAGACAGTTTATAAGGCAATGCATCACAATATATCGATTTACCTGCCGGAATCGTTACTTTATATTTACCGTCAAATTTCAGATACTTGGCAGTCTTGGCATCTATTGCAAACGAATCTTTGCTATGCGCAATATATACCGATCGTAGTACAAGCGGCTCTTTGGACAATTCATTACTAAATCGGACTCTGAGCATATCTCCGCCTATAGACACCTTGACTATCTGGCGTACAGAGCGGTTAGTCATATTATTGTTATAAGGCATATATGATTTCACCGGAATCTGCTGAGCTGTAGCCCAAGTGCCAACCCACCATTGCTGCGTTTGATGCAACGA
Source organism: uncultured Prevotella sp. (assembly GCA_964433895.1). Lineage (GTDB taxonomy): Bacteria > Bacteroidota > Bacteroidia > Bacteroidales > Bacteroidaceae > Prevotella. Next base: position 34,264 of record CAYSSU010000032.1, on the reverse strand, counting down.
AGTTGCACCTTTCATACTGTTATCCTTTACCTGCGCATCAGCAGCCAAAGCCAAAAACACCATAAAAACAAATAAAAATCTTTTCATTATATTCTCTCTTTACCTATTAAATTCTATGCAAAGGTAAAGAAAAATATACAACTAGGCTAAATATAGTAACATCAAATTATCTACTCTAATAAATAATATATATTTTTGCATTATATTAGAAATGATAGGTAAAACAATGGATGAAGAACAGTACAAAACTCACCTGAAGTTTGCGGGTGAGAAGAAGCCTTCCATGAAAAGGCGCAAGGTAGATAAAGACTACACCGAGCGCTGCATGTATATGATTACAATAGTAGTAGAAGGACGCCGCCCATTGCTAGGCACAGCAATAGGAAAAGGAAATGCTATGCCCGGCACTACCAATTACCCAAGAGTAAAACTTACAGAGCTAGGAGAAAGAATAGCTCAGGAATGGAATCTAATTCCTAATTATCATCCGCAGATAAAGCCTATAGCTATGCAAATAATGCCTGATCATCTACATGGCATATTGTTTGTAAAAGAGAAGATGCAGCAACAACTGGGCATGGTAATAAAAGGCTTTAAGGCAAGCTGCAATAAAGCCTATAAGCGCTTATTACTAAACTTAGCTCCAGATCAAAAGGCATGGCCCCAAAATGCCAAGCCAAGTACAAGTCGCATAGAGTACGCTGCGACGTCGTTGCAGCAGACTGGACCATGCGCCAAGCCATTACAGCAAACCAGCCAGCATAAGCAAGACCTCACCCACGGCTTATTATTTGAGCCCGGCTATAACGACCGCATCCTTTATCATAAAGGGCAGCTTCAGAATTGGATAGATTATCTGCATGACAACCCTAGACGCCTTATAATAAAGCGAGAGCATCCGAATTATTTTAAAATGCAACAGCATCTACAATACAAAGACAGAGAATATTCTGCCATAGGAAATAAGTTTCTGCTTAAAACCCCTTATAAATTGCAGATACAATGCTCAAGGCATCTTACAGAAGCAGACATAACCAACGAGACAGCAGAAATTCTCAAGGCATGCTCCCATGGAGCCATATTAGTATCTCCGTGCATCAGCGAAGGAGAAAAGAAGATAATGCGAGCAGCCTTTCAGCATAAATATCCACTGATAGTAATCAAAGAGAATGGATTTGTACCACTAACAAAGCCTTGTGGCAAGAGTTTTGATGCATGCGCTGCTGGTCAACTCCTACTCATTGCCCCATGGCAACATCATAACGAAAGAATAAAGATTACAAGAGACAAATGTCTTGCACTTAACGAAATTGCACAAAAAATATGCGAATAATAAAAATTATCATCATCAACCAGCAAGTGGTCAAAGGTATGGTGCAACGTTGTTGCACCAAGCAGCATCTAACCATAATCTCACTTCCAAATATTTAATTTGAACATATCACTTACAAAATCATCAACAAGAAATATACAAATTTTATTAATAAAACAAACACATATTACATTATTTGCAGTATATCAGTAACTATATAATAAAACTTTATTATATCTATCAAGAAGAGGCTCTTTTAATATACTACTAAATACAATATTATCATATTAATAAAAAACGAAGTTTGGAAACAATTCCAGACTTCGTTTTTTATTATATAAAAAATACTTAATTACTCAGTAAAGCCTTGATATCTCTGTCCTGCTATACGATAAATCAAATTACTAGTATCGTCACTGAATTTTATATCAAAAACAATACTATCATTTGGCATTCCATGAATATTCTTAGCTGCACCTTCCAGTACTTTACCATTCAATATAGTGGCAGTTCCTGAATTTTTAGCATCATAAGATATGTTTTCACAAGAGAATGTTCTTGCAGTATAATTCAATCCCGTCTTAAACTTAAAAGCCCAAAACTTTCCTCCATCGTCAATCCACATGGAATCACAATCATTTGCAGCTGTATTATAAGTGTTAAGAGAGAAAGAGCCTAATTTACTAGGATCTTCCTGAAGAATATTACCATTTTCATCAACAACATTGACTGTTACAACCCAATTTCCAGCCATTTTCTGAACATTTGTTCCACCTGCTTCTTCATCTGTTTCAGAATCACAAGAAGTAAAAGCTACAGAAACCATAATGGCAGTAATTATTATATAAATAAACTTTTTCATATTTTATATTCTATTATTTTAAAACTACATGGAATGGTGTACCGGCATAAACTACCACATAAGATATTGTACCTGTTTCTGCATCATATTTACCATTACTAAAGTCAGAATAAGAATCTTCCCAAGCTGCGACATCACCAGATAAGCACTTAATTGTTCCATCTGAAAGAAGTTGGAAATATCCATGCATACAGTAATTTGAATTAGTACCAGCAGAAGCCTGTCTTGGATAATAATAACCACCTAAGATACAATCAACTTCAAAAATTCCAGGTGCGGCTTTAGTAATATTTACCTTAATACCAGGATATGCAACATCCCCTTTAGAAGTTTCTCTATAAGTACCTTCCTGTGTTGTATATGCTCCAGTAATATCTGTTTTTACAGAAGGATCACAAACTGCAACAGTTCTTTTTGAATACCCTTCTGCATTCACAACAGTATAAGTCACTGTATATAAACCTGCTGTTTTGATATCTATATCATTCAAGCCTGTTGTTACTATTTGAGATGTACAATCTTCACCTTTCAATGTAGCCGTGCAACCAGCATCTACATACTTACTTCCAAGACTTGACAATGTGAAAGCATCGCCTTGTAAACTAAAAATAGGATAATATGTAAGCTTTGAATCTGTCAGTTCATCATTATCATCATTACAAGATGAAAAACAGAACAACATCATACAAAATGCAAGCCCATATAATATTTTACTTTTCATAAATTTCATTTTAATATTAAACACACATTTATTTAACATCCCAAAATACACGATCAGCAATTGTCTTGACAGTTGGAGTATTGGTATTTTTAGTACGAACAGAAGCCGGATATGGCAAACGTTTACACAATCCTTTATTGCCCTTATAATTTAAAGCTGGCAATATCATATCACCTGCAGGATAAGATACACCTTTATACACATCTTTTGCAGTGCCAGAATAAGTTTCCGGAACATCAGTACGACGAACTTCTGACCAAGCTTCCATGTGATCACGGAAGAACAAGGCTACCCATTTCTGCATATAAATTAATTTTAACTTATCAGCAGTAGTTGACTGTGCGTCAAAATTAACCAATGAACCTGCTAGGAAAGAACTTGCACCACTCACGCCACGTGAAGCAAAATCAGCATTAACACCTGCCTCGTATGCATTTTTTGCAGCACTAACATTATTATTGAAGCGTAATTCTGATTCTGCTATCAAGAACTGAAGCTCACTTTGGGTAAACAAATATATAGGCATTGAAATTGCTGCATTGACATTAATTGCACTAACTTGAGCATTTTTCCAATCTTTTTCTCCCCATTCTTTATACATCGTTTTTGCACCTGGTATTTGTCCTACATAAGTATTATCTGATGTTCTCTGTAACACTCCATAGGAAATACGAGGATCATTTGTTGCATTATAATAAGAAACTATAGGATAAGCAGCTGCATAATTATTTGCAGACAATCCATAGTAACATGAATACCATGGGTTATACTGACCTGAAGCATTTGAGTAAACATCCCATTTGACATCGTCAGTGAAGAAATTATTTTCAGAAATCAACTTCTTCACCTTTGTCTGATAATCAGATGCGTCTATACCGGCATCAATCAGACGAAGATACATACGCAAACGCAACGCATTTGCAAATCCTTTCCACTGACCGACACTCTTGCTCAGCAATGGATCTGTAACTGTCATTCCCGTAGTATTTAATGCATCCTCAGCATCATCCATTTCTTTCAATACACCCTTGTATATGGTTTCACCATTATCCCATTTTGGCATTGTGTTTGAATTTCCTTGCAATGCTTCTGTATAAGGTGCTTCGTCCAGATTATCAACTATAAGTTGATAAGCATAAGCACGCATAACAGTACATGCAAACAAATCAGCAGTATTGGAATCCTTGGCTTTTATATTGTTAATATCTTGAAGGGCCTGAGCAAATATATTACGGTAGCATCTCCAAAATGTATCAGAACTTTCATCTATATTTAACTCCGCCAAATCATTATATTGATTTGTTTCCGGACGTTGTTCAAAATACTGAGCGAAAAAGCCAGAATATGTAAACATAGCATCTCCTAGGGCATCCGCGATAGAGTTTTCAACAGCTGGGAATATCAAATCCGGAGTAACATCACCTCCACCCGGATAATTAGGATTATCATTAATGTCTAAATTGCAACTTGTAAGCATAAGCGCACTCATTGCTGAGACTAATAGTATTTTTTTCATAATCAATCTATTTAAAATTTAACGTTCAAATTGAATCCAAATCTACGAGAACTCGGATTTGAACTATATTCACCATAATTTCCAGCAAGGTCATTACCAAAAGATGTTACTTCAGGATCAACAAATGTATTACCAGAAGGAGTCCAAAGGAAGAGATTATTTCCAAAGAATGATACACGTACACCTGTAAGGAAAGTATGACTTAACCATGCCTTAGGCAAATCCCAACCTATTACAACAGAACGTAACTTCACATAAGACTTATCTATCAAGAAACCCGCATCTAAATCATCTCCACCATTATTCCAATAATTATATATTGATGTAGGAGTTAAATATGTCGTATTTTCCACATAAACAGTATTTCCATTTGCATCTGTAGACGCAACAACAGAATTTGGGACAATCCAAGGATTACGATCATTGTATGCTGTCTGAATTGCATTTCCTGTAAAATATTCAACAGATTTTGTACGAGAATACATCAAGCCACCATGTCTAACATCGAAATCAACGGCAAGACTAATGCCTTTATACCTGAGCGTTGTACCAAATCCCATCTGATATTTATAATTCATAGAACCTACTATCTCCTGTTGATTACTCTTAAGAGGTAAACCATTTTCGTCAACAATAATTTTGCCATCTTCGGTTTTTTGAGAAACATAAGCTTTATATACTCCCATTTCACCTCCTTCAATAGCATAAAGACCTGTGCCACCACTAAATCCATATATTAATGATTCACCACCTAAAGCATCTGGCAAATCAAGTACCTTATTTTTGTTCTTGGTATAGTTCCATGTCAAATCCCATTGAAAATCTCTAGTTTTAACAGGAGTGACATTCACTAACAACTCGATACCACGATTACGGACTTTTCCTAGATTAATATTCTGAGCAGTATAACCTGTTGCAGGATCCATATCCAAAGAGAAGATTTGCTTATCTGTTATACGATTATAATAAGCCAAGTCAAAAGACAAACGATTATTAAGAAAAGCCATATTAAGTCCCAACTCTGTTTCTGTTGTCATTTCAGGACTTAAAGTGGTGCTTCCCAAAACATTACCTTCTGAATACGCATTAACATTTACTTTTGTGAAAGGGAAATTCGATTCACCCCAACCTGTTGAAGAAGAACCAGCCTGAGCATAAGTGGTACCTGTCATATAAACGTTTGCATCATTACCGGTTTTACCCCATGCAACACGAAATTTACCAAATGAAATATATTTCTTTAAATCTTCATTCAATAATTGAGAGAACAACCAACTTGCCGTAACACCAGGATAAAAGAAAGACCGATTACCCTTTGGTAATGTAGAAGACCAATCGTTACGAGCTGTAGCTGACAAATATAACATATTCTTCCAAGACAATTCTACAGAACCATATACACCCATCAAACGACGTAACGTATAATAATTTTCAATAGAAGGCTTTTCTGCAGAATTAGTCAAACTATAATAAGTCGGTATAGTAAGATTTTTTACATCCGCATATAAATATGAATATTTTCGTTCATTGCCATTGAAACCACCAATTGCATTAACATGAAAATCTTTTGATAAATCCATATCAAAAGCAAGTATCAAATCTTGATTTATCTCACGCTGACGCGTTGTCTGTTCCATAACTTCACCTGTTAAAGATTGCAAAGCATCTGCATAATTTGGAGTATTTGCATAGATTGCTGCTAAATTCGGTGTTGCATAGTTTTGATCACCCGTATTTGTATCCAAACCAAATCTATAAGTAAGCTTGAAATATTTCAAGAAATTATAATCCAATTGTAATTTACCATAAAAACGTTCATTCTCATATTCATTCTTATAATTATTTAGAATATAATAAGGATTAGTTACACCATAAGGAGTATAAAAATAACCTGGATTATTAAAAGGATCACTTAAGTCTTTCAATTCAGCAATAGAAATATCTCTAGGCGTCTGCATAATACAATTATACATAGATCCTGCTTTTTGACCAGTTGTAACATAATTATTATTCTGGTAAGCATAATTTAAAGAAGTACTTATTGTAAGATCTTTTATCTTATGACTAGCACGTACAGAGAACGTATATTTCTTATAACTATCAGCATCTGTTGGGATAATACCATTATCATGTATTTGTGATAAAGATACAAAATAAGTACTTGCATCAGTAGCACCATTAAAAGAAACACTATTATTATAACGGAAACCTGTATCAAAGAAATCTTGCAAATTATTTTTAATAGCAGAATAACTCTTGTATTTTTGCATTGAAACAGAACCGTCTGAATAGATATTACCATATCTCAATGACGAGCCATCAAATTTTGGTCCCCAAGAACCATTTTCAATATAAGTTTTCTCTCCATACCAACCCATACCGAATTCATTCTGTAACTGAGGTACACGAAGCAATGTTTCCCATTGCAAACCAGCATTATATTCTACGCCAACACCTTTTTTCTGCTTGCTTCCAGTTTTTGTGGTAATAAGAATTACACCATTAGAAGCACGACTACCATACAAAGCTGTTGCTGCTGCGCCTTTTAAAATTGTCATGCTTGCCACATCATCTGGATTAACAGCATTTGCACCATTACCAAAGTCAAAGCTTCCATCAAGTTCACTGGTTGCACCTGAAACTACAGAGCCCGAGCCTGAAGACAAAGAAGCACTAGAAGAAGAGTTCGTCAAAGGAACACCATCAACAACATATAAAGGTTGATTATTCCCAGATAAAGAACTATAACCACGTATAACAACAGAATTTGAAGATCCAGGATCTGAGGAACTGCTTGAAATAGAAACACCAGCGACTTTACCTTGAAGGCTAGTCATGACATCACTAGTTCTAGCTGCTGCTAATTTTTCGCCATCCACCTGCGTAGCAGAATATCCTAAAGCTTTAGCTGAACGTGTTATACCCATTGCTGTAACGATAACTTCATCCAATGTTTTATCATCAGAAGCAAGTTTTACATTCATGTTACTTGAAGCATTCAAAGTTTTAGAAACCATTCCGATGTATGAAAACTCCAATTTGGCATTCGTAGGAACCGCAAGTGAAAATTTTCCATCAACATCAGTAACCGTTCCTGTACTTGTACCAACCACTCTAACAGAGGCACCAATTACAGGTTCTCCATCTTCTGCAGAAGTTACAGTACCAGAGACTTGAGTCTGAGCAAGAGCCATTCCAAAACAGAGGAATAGACCTGCTAAAATCATTGTTAGCCTTTTTTCCATAAAATCTCTCTCTTAAATTAAATTTATAATTAAACTACTAATTTTACCTTTTCTCTCGAAAATCGTACATTTGGGGATTACAATATTAGGAAATTTAAAAAAGTTCTCTCTCGTACTCCTAAATATGCCCGAATTCTTTCCTCGTCTCTTTTATAAAAAGAGGATTATTATAGCCTTTTATAACTATGTGGTTGCAAAATTAGTACAATTTTATAACAACAACAAATAAAATTATCAAATACGAGATAATTTTAACTTTCGTTTATAAAGCACAAGGCGTAAGCAGTGACAAATGATACTTTTATGCAAGTTTTAATGTTAAATATATAGCAAAACATATCTTTGAGTTTGCAAAATGAAAGTTATGTAATTGCACTTATTATGAATTTTTACCCAATTTAAGTGCTTTAGCACGTATATATACAGATAATATTACTAATATTCTGTAAAACAATTACTGTAGGCTTTTATCATTTTCACATATACGACGAGCCATTTCATTAAGTTCGCAGCATTGAGTTCTATTTATTAATAATTTCTCATTATGATGCCTCCACGGAGCAATGAGCAACAATTTGCCGGAAGCACAGGCATCAAAACTTTTGCCTCCAGGCTTAGTAAGTGCAGTGAATCCATTTTCACGCAACACTACAACCGGATAGCCATGTTGAAAAGCCGCACGCATCACAGCCTTCTCTCCGGGACTAATGCAGGGGGACACAAGAACAGCTCCATGGGAACAAGCTTTAAGAGTTTCCTCTACCTGCGCTGCAACCTCAGCATCAGAAAGTCTGCGGGAACACTGTATCTGCAGCTTATAGGGAGCACAGAGTAGAAATCGATTACCTATGGCAGAAAATTGCATATCAAGATAAGACAAGTGCTGTTGTACACGGAAATAATCCGGATGAAGACGCTTAACAAGAAGACGACGAGGATTATCATGAAGATAATCTATCCAATGCTGCAACTGAGCATTATGATACAGCAAACGATCATTGTAACCTGGTTCAAAAAGAAGACCATGGGTACGGTCTTGTTTGGTATGAGGTTCAGTATTCTGCAACATTGTTGCAGCACACTCAACCGGAATCAAATTCAAAATCTTATATGCTTTATTGCAGCCTGATTTAAAACCAGCTATAACATTGCCTAGATGAAGAGCCATATCTCTATGCACAAAAAGAATTCCATGCAAATGATCCGGCATAACCTGTAATGCAACAATACTTATCTCACGATGAATATATTCTATCTTATACCAACAATCACTCACGGCCTTGCCAAGTTCAGAGAGTTGAATCCGTGGAGCATCAAGACTTCCATATTCTGCATTTTCATCCCCAACTAGTTTTCCAAGTAAAGGCTTACGTCCTTCTACAACTACAGTTATCATATAGAGACTGCGTCCATTATAATCATGCCCAACACACCTCCTTTTCATCGAGGGTTTCTTTTCTCCGGCAAAAGGTTTATGCTTTTTATACTGTTCTTCATTCATTGCTATTTAGTTATTACTACTTTCCCGGTTGAACCGTCGGAATACCTAATAATATTTAAGCCTTTTCCCAATGATGTTTTGCGACAGCCATCAATGGAATAAATTTCACGGATTGTTTTTCCGTCTTTACATGTATTTATCTTTATTGAAGATGCAGCATTGACTTTGGTAACTGTTATTTCATCCAGGAACAAACGGCAATCCGGAGAAAATGTGATACGCACTTTGCAATGAGCTGAAATTGTAGATGAACAATTTGTCCAAGCCCCTTTATTTATTGTATAATGGTGGCAACCCAAAATACCATTTTCTATCGACAATTCCAAATCTGTTCCATCCTTTGCTTTTTCCGCATTCCATGCCCCGGCACGAAATGACAACATAGCAGAACCATTGACATCAATCTCCGGAGAAGTGATATTATCATAGTAACCGGTCTTGCCATATCTGGCACACTTATCACCACCGTATCCATAAGAATTACTCCATCCGTAGTTGTCATATTTAAGCATAGAATTGCCTAACGCCCCATTCCATCTATTATCATTGCCCCCATTCCCCTTACAATTATCAAAGGATTCATAAAATAAGGTATCACCCGGTTCTGTATTATCAGCATATTCTGAAATAGAAAAAGAGGCATTACCAGAAGATGATATTGATATATCATTTACCATATAATGCATTATCATCAAACTGTCTAATTCTTTATAAGGGTAAGCATAATGACTCTCTTTATCTTGAGCCGCCTGCAAATATACAAGATGGGGATCAGAGCCTACATTCACCTCATTAGCCAGCCATGAAGAAACGTCATAGTTTACATGGGTCACAAGCAATCCACTTCCGGGCAAGCAAGCGTCCCATCCTGTCTGTTGCCGATTTTCAAAGATATAGGCATCATCTTTTTCATCAGCAGTATAAAGTATATAGCTATCACCATTATCTGATAATGGTTTTACATCGTTTACAACAAAAGGATAATCACTTATGACTTCTGGAGTTGTCCAGCCAACCGCATAACGTTCGTATGCAGAATATCCACATGGGCAATATTCATCTCCATCATAATTACCGGCAGCCATCAAATCCCAATGTCCCAAATAAGGATTTTTCCCAGTACTGGTATCATACAAATCCGGCAAACCCAGACAATGCGAAAACTCATGGCATATAGTACCTATTCCACACAATTTATTACCACTGCTATTTTGAAGTTCATTACTGCAAGCATAAGTATCAACTTTTACTCCATCTACAGTAATGGCACGTGACTTATAACTAAGTTTGGATTTATGCGGCCAGACTGTATCTGCACTACCACCTTCTGATTCCCCATAACCGGCATAAAGCACGAATACCTGTTCCACCTCACCATCATCATCCCAATCATAATCAGAGAAATTAACGATGGATTCGATATTTTTACAAGCCTCACGTACCATTTCTTCCGGATGTGAATCAATTCCTTTGTCACAATCTGCGCCATAGTATTTCATTTCATGCTGAAGAGTAACCGGTCCCACGACATCAAACTCAAGATTGAACATACCATGGCTCTGAGAATAGAAATAATCTGATACACTTCCTCTGAAATCACCATTGGAATAGTTATGAGTATTGGCTATATCATCAAATAATACTTGAGGATTAGAAACAGAAAAGTTATTATCCTTAAAATTAACTAGAATAATCAGAGCTCGATGAGTACCTTTATAAGACATTGATTTACTTGGTTGCTGTAAAATAGTACGAGATGCCATCGCACTAGAAATATCTTTTGAAGATAAAGGAACAAGACCTTGAGATGTTTCTATATATCTGTTACCATTTTCGGTTTGCCAATAATGTTCAAATTCGTCACCGGAAAGTATTGCCTTGACGTTGCTGCCATCTGGCAGAGTTATCATTCGCCAAACATTCGGTTTAGCCGGAATAGAATAAGCTGTTGAATGAATTATCAATAATAAAAGAGCTAATATGATTTTTCTGAGCATTAATTTAATTATTTATATTACTTAAAATCCAAATTCAGCTCATCATTGCCCAATAAATTGTAGCTTTTACGATGATATGGGGTAATGCCATGAAAACGGATTCCTTCACGATGCTTCTTTGTTGGATATCCTTTATTGTCTTCCCAATCATAATACGGATATTCCTGCGCAAGTTCTTCCATATAATCATCACGGTAGGTCTTAGCAAGGATGCTGGCTGCTGCTATTGCCTGAAACTTACCGTCACCTTTTATTATAGTGGTATATGGTAATGGTGTGTCTTCTCCTTTCGGGATATACGGGTCAAAATGATTTCCATCTATAATAAGAGCCTCAGGCTTAACCCTAAGCTGAGACAAAGCTCTATGCATAGCCAGAAAGCTGGCATGTAAAATATTAATTCTGTCGATTTCTTCAGGAGTTACAACACCAACAGCCCAAGCAACAGCATCATGTTTTATCTGTTCTCGAAGAGCATAACGTTTTTTCGCAGATATTTTTTTACTGTCATTAAGTTCCGTATTATTATAATCAGCCGGCAGTATCACGGCGGCGGCATATACACTCCCGGCAAGACAGCCACGTCCTGCTTCATCACAGCCTGCCTCTATCAAATCTTTATAATAATGTGATTCCAGTATCTGATGCATAACACACTAAAACATTTTAGCAACACGACTGATTCCGGCAACAAGAGTATCTACTTCCTCTTTAGTATTATAAAGCGCAAAACTTGCACGCACCGTCCCCTGTATACCAAGACGAATCATCAATGGCTGGGCACAATGGTGACCAGTTCTGACAGCTATTCCAAGACGGTCAAGCAGGGTTCCCATATCCAGATGATGGATATTGCCAACAAGGAAACTAATTACAGCATCCTTATGTTCTGACTCTCCGAATATTCTGATTCCATCGACCGTTTTAAGTTGCTGCATAGCATATTTGGTAAGACTTTGCTCATACGTATATATATTATCCATGCCAATAGCAGACACATAATCCAAAGCTGTTGCCAACCCATGAGTAGCTACATAATCAGGAGTTCCAGCTTCAAACTTAAAAGGAAGTTTAGAAAACACTGTCTTCTCAAAGCTAACACTTTCTATCATCTCACCTCCACCCTGATAAGGTGGCAACCTATCAAGCCAGTCTTCTTTGCCATAAAGAACTCCGACCCCTGTAGGACCATATATCTTATGACCGCTAAAAGCAAAGAAATCACAGTCAAGATCCTGCACATCTATTTTCATGTGAGGGGTGCTCTGTGCGCCGTCCACAATTACAGGCACACCATGCTCATGGGCTACACGAATCATATTTTTAACCGGATTTATCGTACCAAGAACGTTGCTGACTTGAGTAATACTTACAATCTTTGTCTTATCAGTAAATAACTTCTCATATTCATCAAGAAGCAACTCACCTTTATCATTAATAGGAATAACACGTAGTGCTATTCCCTTTTTAGCAGCCTGAAGTTGCCATGGCACAATATTGGAATGATGCTCCATTGCAGAGATTATCACCTCATCTCCAGCATTCATAAACTCTTCACAGAACGATGAAACCACAAGATTCAGACTCTCTGTCGTTCCACGAGTAAATATTATCTCTTCTATTTTATGAGCATTTATGAACTTCCGAACAGTTTCGCGGGCTGCCTCATGAAGATCTGTAGCCTGCTGTGAAAGATAATGCACACCACGATGCACATTGGCATTCACATTTAGATATTCTTCGCGCATTGCATCAAGTACACACAAAGGCTTCTGTGTGGTAGCGCCATTATCCAGATAGACCAAGGGCTTACCATAGACTTTTCTCGATAAAATCGGGAAATCTTCACGAATTTCAGTAATATTCATAACTTATTATCTAATTCAAACAAAGAACATACTAATATACTATTTGTACAATTTACATCCTTCACATTTACTCAATTCTCCACGAAATCTTTTTTCAACAAGATAATGCAAACGGTCACGCAATGGTTCTAACTCCAATTTGTCTATCACTTCATTGATAAAAGCAAATTCAAGCAGTAATTTGGCTTCCTTAATGCCAATGCCTCTCTGTTGCATATAAAACAGAGCCGCATCATTAAGTTGACCAACAGTACTTCCATGGGCACATTTCACATCGTCTGCATATATTTCCAACATAGGCTGGGTATACATGCGTGCTGTCTTTGTAGCACAGAGATTCTGATTTGTTTCCTGACTTGTTGTTTTCTGCGCTCCATGACGTACAAGTACACGGCCGGCAAAAGCACCTATTGCTTTACCATCCAATACATATTTATATAATTCATGGCTGTCACAATGTCCTACTTGATGATCTATCAATGTATTATTGTCTACATGCTGACTCTTATCAGCAATCACACAACCATTGCAATAGCACTCTGCACCCTCACCTTTAAATATAAGGTCAAGTTTATTGCGGGTAACACCATTATGCAACGTTATCACATTATGATCTACACGACTATTAGCCTGCTGACTGATATACACATTACTTATACGAGTATTCTTATATCCTGTTTCCTCAAGGCAGTCCATTTCCAAATGAGCACCATCTCCGACATAAGCCTCGACTACCTGAGTAGCCATAAAACCACGGTCGTCTGCAGAATGGTCACAGAACAAAAGTTTAACGTCCGCTCTTTCTTCAAGAACGACAAGTACACGGCGATTGACCATTATTTCCACATCAGCACGTGAAATATTAATAATCTGTATTGCACGGTCTATCTTTACTCCACAAGGTACATAAACAAATAAACCATCCTGAGCCAGCATCGTGTTAAAAGCCGTCACGGCATCTTCATCCGTACGAGCAATTTTAGAATAATATTCAGCGATGAAATCGGGCTTTTCCGCAGCCACCTTACTAAGAGAATCTACAATAACTCCAGCCGGCAAAGCGACCTTTGGCAGAGCTTTTGAATAGAAACTATCATTAACAATGAAATAAAGTGAAGTGCTGAGATTGGGAACATCACATTTGAAAGCTTCATAAGGATTCACCGGAATATCAAGTCGATTTACATTCAAACCATAGTCTGGTTCAAACAACTTGTCTATATCTGTATACTTATATCTCTCCACCTTGCGTGAAGGAAATCCCTGACGTTTGAAATCTTCAAACGCTGTATCACGAACAGCATTCAAAGGAGCAGAGGAATGAGCCTTCAAGGCATTCCCCACCTCATTATATAATTCTATGTATTGTTTTTCACTACTCATAGTTGTGCCTCACTAATTATTCTTCACCATCAACTTCGGCCTTTATCCAATCATAGCCTCTTTTCTCTATTTCTTTAGCTAATTCCGGTCCGGAAGTCTTGACTATACGCCCTTTATAAAGAACATGCACAACATTTGGCTTAATCATATCCAGCAAACGTTCATAATGTGTAATCACAATAGCAGAAGTCTCGGACGTATGCATCTTGTTCACACCATCAGCAACAATGCGCATTGCGTCAACATCAAGTCCGGAATCCGTTTCATCAAGAATAGAAAGTTTCGGTTCAAGCATTGCCATCTGAAAAATTTCATTGCGTTTCTTCTCTCCACCGGAAAAACCTTCATTAACTGAACGATGAGCAAGTTTGGAATCAAGTTCTACAAGTTTGCGCTTTTCACGCATCAGTTTCATGAAATCACCAACAGCCAAAGGTTCTTTACCTTCATATTCACGTTTTGCATTTACGGCAGCACGCATAAAATTAGTCATAGAAACACCTGGTATTTCTACAGGATACTGAAAAGAAAGAAACAAACCTGCACAAGCCCTGTCTTCAGGTTTCATCTGCAGCAAGTCTTTTCCATTAAAGATGGCTTCACCTTCTGTAACCGTATAAAGAGGATTACCGGTAAGAACAGCACTAAGTGTAGACTTACCGGAACCATTAGGTCCCATTATGGCATGAATCTCGCCATCACCAATTGTAAGATTGATACCTCTTAATATTTCTTTGCCAGCAATAGTGGCATGTAAATTCTTAACTTCTAACATAATTAATATTATTAACTACCCAACAGTTCCTTCCAAACTAACACTTAACAATTTCTGAGCTTCTACCGCAAATTCCATTGGGAGTTTATTGAGAACATCCTTAGCATAACCATTAACTATCAGTCCAACAGCCTGTTCTGTAGGAATGCCACGCTGATTGCAGTAAAAGAGCTGGTCTTCACTGATTTTACTTGTCGTAGCCTCATGCTCTACAACAGCAGTATCATTGTGAATATCCATATACGGGAATGTATGTGCACCACATTCGCTTCCCAGCAGAAGAGAGTCACATGAACTATAGTTACGGGCATTGTCAGCATTTGACGTTGCACGTACAAGTCCACGATAAGAATTCTGGCTATGTCCTGCAGAAATTCCTTTAGAAATAATCGTACTCTTAGTATTCTTTCCTATATGAATCATCTTTGTACCCGTATCAGCTTCCTGATAATTGTTTGTCACGGCTACACTATAGAATTCTGCCTGAGAATTATCACCACGAAGAATACAAGACGGATATTTCCATGTTATAGCACTACCAGTCTCCACCTGAGTCCATGACAATTTAGAACCTGCGCCACGTAAATCACCACGTTTAGTGACTAGATTGAGCACACCACCCTTTCCATTCTCATCCCCTGGATACCAATTCTGGACAGTAGAATACTTCACTTCGGCATTATCTTTCACTATAATCTCAACAATAGCTGCATGAAGCTGATTTTCATCTCTCATAGGTGCAGTACACCCTTCTAGATAAGAAACGTAAGCATCATCATCGGCAATAATCAATGTACGTTCAAATTGTCCGGTATTACGGGCATTTATGCGGAAATAGCTGCTGAGTTCCATAGGACAGCGCACTCCTTTGGGAATATAAACAAAAGAGCCGTCACTGAATACAGCACTATTCAAAGCCGCAAAGAAATTGTCACGATAAGGAACTACACTTCCAAGATATTCCTTTACCAAATCAGGATGCTGCTTGACAGCCTCACCAATACTACAGAAGATTATTCCTTTTTCACGCAACTTATCCTTGAAAGTAGTCTTTACAGACACGGAGTCCATAATGGCATCCACGGCAGCACCACTTAAAGCAAGTCGCTCTTCCAAAGGAATTCCCAACTTTTCAAAAGTTTTTTCTAATTCTGGATCTATTTCTTTGTTCTTTGGTTTCTTAGCCAAAGGATCAGCATAATAAGAAATTGCCTGATAGTCAATTTTCGGAACATGAACATGTCCCCAAGTAGGTTGCTTTAAAGTCTTCCAATAATTATAGGCTTTAATGCGAAAGTCGAGCATCCAATCCGGTTCGCCTTTCTTCTTTGAGATAAGCCGCACAACTTCTTCGTTGAGTCCTTTCTCAATGATATCAGTCTGCACATCTGTAGTAAAACCAAACTCATACTTCTGTTCGGCCACACTGCGTACAAACTCGTTGTTATCTTTTATTTGTGCCATTTTTACTTATACCTATCTTTTAAGTATTATAGGGACAGACGAAACGAAGCGTCTACCCCTATTATAGGATTTGCAAATATCATACCACATTTATATATGATGGTCAAATTGACCACAATGGCATGAAATATTATAGTTTTTGTTCTACTTCAATTTCAGTAAAGGTTTCAATAATATCACCTTCCAGAATATCATTATAATTAACAAGACTAAGACCACATTCCATACCTGTGACTACCTCCTTAACATCATCCTTGTAACGTTTAAGGGCACTGATAGCTGCTGTATGAACAACGATACCATCACGAACCACACGAGCCTTATCCTTACTATGAACTTTACCTTCGGTAACGAGACCACCGGCAACGGTTCCGACCTTACTAATCTTGAATACCTGCTTAACTTCAACTTCACCGGTAGAAATTTCTTTCTTAACCTTGTCAAGCATACCAACCATAGCACTCTTAATATCATCTATCGCATCATAGATAATAGAATATGTATTGATATCAACTCCTTCACGGTCGGCAAGTCTGCGGGCATCAGAAGATGGACGCACCTGGAAACCGACGATTACAGCATCAGAAGCACTTGCCAGCATGACATCATTTTCAGAAATCTGTCCTACAGCCTTACTTATTACATTCACCTGCACCTTTTCGGTAGACAGTTTAATGAATGAATCCGAAAGAGCTTCAATAGAACCATCGGTATCACCCTTGACAATTATATTGAGTTCGTGGAACTCACCACGTGCAATACGATGAGAAATATCACCAAGCGTAAGACGTTTCTGAGTACGCAACCCCTGCTCACGCTGTAACTGTTCACGTTTATTGGCAATTTCACGAGCCTCTTGTTCACTCTCCAGCACATGGAATTGATCACCGGCTGTAGGAGCACCGTTAAGACCCAGAATTATTGCAGGTTCTGCAGGTGCAGCCTGCTCTATGCGCATATTACGCTCATTGAACATAGCCTTTATACGTCCCCAACTAGTTCCGGCAATAACAACATCACCAATCTTCATAGTACCATTACTTACAAGTACTGTACTTACATATCCTCGTCCCTTGTCCAGAGAAGACTCAATGATTGTTCCTGTTGCCTTACGATTTGGATTAGCCTTCAAATCCAACATATCAGCTTCAAGAAGCACCTTCTCCAAAAGTGCATCTACACCGACACCCTTCTTTGCACTGATTTCCTGGCACTGATACTTACCGCCCCATTCCTCTACAAGCAAATTCATATTAGCTAAATCCTCACGAATCTTATCAGGATTAGCTCCCGGTTTATCAATCTTGTTAATTGCAAACACCATTGGCACACCTGCAGCCTGGGCATGAGCAATTGCCTCCTTTGTAGTAGGCATCACAGAGTCGTCTGCTGCAATGATAATAATGGCAATATCAGTAACCTGAGTACCACGGGCACGCATAGCAGTAAATGCCTCATGTCCAGGAGTATCAAGGAATGTCACCTTACGGTCATTTTTCAACTTAACACTATAAGCACCGATATGCTGGGTAATACCACCGGCCTCACCGGCAATAACATTAGTATTACGGATATAGTCGAGCAAAGAAGTCTTACCATGGTCTACATGTCCCATCACAGTAATGATTGGAGCACGGGAAGTAAGTTCATTCTCTTCATCTCCATCCTCACTTATGGCCTCTTGAACCTCAGCACTTACATATTCAGTCTTAAATCCGAATTCATCAGCAACCATATTGATTGTTTCTGCATCCAGACGCTGATTAATAGAAACCATAATACCAACACTCATAAGAGTAGAGATAACCTGAGTGACGCCAATATTCATCATAGTAGCGAGTTCACTTACTGTCACGAATTCTGTAAGTTTAAGAACCTTACTTTCTTTCCTTTCAGCTCGAGCCTCCTTTTGTAGTTTTTCATGAACAGCTTCACGTTTTTCCTTACGGTACTTAGCACCCTTTTTATTCTGAGTCTTACTAGTAAGACGTGCAAGAGTCTCCTTTACCTGACGTGCAACTGCCTCATCATCAACCTCTAAAGGTTTCTGACTACGTTTGCGGTTATTTTTCTTCTTATTATTGTTATTGTTGTTATTATTGTTTTTATTATTACCACTACCATTATTTTTGTTACCATTGGCACTCTGTTGATTGGCAGCAGCATTAATATCTACACGCTCCTTATGAATACGCACACGCTTTTTCCGCTCACCACTATGCTGTGTGGCAGCCTTTTCTTCACGTTCTTTGCGTTTTTCCTCCTTTGTTTTTTTCTTAGGACGAGTACTTTGGTTAAGAGAATCCAAATCTATCTTTCCAAGAACATTTACCTTTGGAGTATTAAGAATTTTCTTTTCACTCTTTGTTGTAAATATATTATCATTGGTTTTTTCAATCTTTGCTTCACTTGCTACAACATCTACCACAGCAGGTTTAACCACCTCAACAGTTTTTTGCTGAGATTTAGACGGTTCCTGAACTTTCTGCACAGCAGGTTTAGGAGTTTCAAATTTCTTAACTTCCTGTTTTTGCACAGGTTTTGAAGCTATTTTTTGCACAGGCTCATGGCTGACGGCAGCAGCCTTTGCTTCGGGAGCCTTTTTAACTTCAGGAGCAACAGACTTCTGTGCCGGAGTTTTCTTTCCGACACTGTCAAGATCTATCTTACCCAATGGCTTAAACTGCTGTTGTCCAGATGATTTAAGCAAGTTCTCGGCACGATTGTTCTTTGGCTCCTGCGCACGCTTTTTCTCTTTATGCTTCTTCTGGAATAGTTTTTCAGCCTCTGTACGGACAGCGGCATCCTGCTTGAACGCATCCACGAGGGCCTTATATTGACCATCGGTAAGTTTGAAGCTCAAGTCGGACTTTACTTCTCCCAGTTCACTTCTTTTTTCAAGGAATTCAACTGCCGTTTGAAGTCCTATGTTTAATTCACGTAATGCTTTATTTAATCTGATGCTCATAAAATTAATTTATCCTTTCTTTATTAGTTTTCAAACTCTGCGCGAAGTACATCCAGAACGTGGTCAACCGTTTCTTCTTCCAGATCGGCTTTTTCTACCAACATTTCACGTGGAGCATTCAGCACAGACTTTGCAGTATCAAGGCCAATAGCCTTTACTGCATCTATAACCCATTGGTCGATTTCATCAGAGAATTCATCCAAGTATATATCCTCGTCGGCCTCACCTTCAGGCACCTCACGGAACACATCAATGGTAAATTCTGTCAACATAGAAGCTAGTTTGATATTCAAACCGCCACGACCAATAGCCAAGCTTACCTCATCTGGCTGCAAGAACACTTCTGCCTTATGATTTTCCTCATCAAGATTGATGCTGCTTACATTGGCTGGACTAAGTGCACGCTGAATAAAGAGTTTGATATTTGATGTATAATTGATTACGTCGAGATTTTCATTACAGAGCTCACGGACGATTCCATGAATACGGCTACCCTTAACACCGACACATGCTCCAACCGGATCAATGCGCTCATCGAAACTCTCAACAGCAACTTTTGCACGTTCACCCGGCATACGGGCAATTTTGCGTATCGAAATAAGACCATCTGCAATTTCCGGAACTTCTGCCTCAAGAAGGCGCTCCAAAAACAGTGGACTTGTACGACTCAAAATAATCTTAGGATTATTATTCTCATTATCTACACGCAGGATTACAGCGCGAACAGTCTCGCCCTTATGATACACATCAGCAGGAATCTGTTCTGTCTTAGGCAAAATCAGTTCATTGTTTTCATCATCTACGATTAGCACTTCACGCTTCCATATCTGATAAACTTCACCTGAAATAATCTGACCTACACGATCCTTATATTTATTATAAAGAGAATCATGTTCAAGTTCCAGAATCTTTGAAGCTAAAGTCTGGCGCAAATTAAGAATCGCACGACGACCGAATTTTGCAAAGTTCACAGGTTCAGAAACTTCCTCTCCAACTTCATAATCAGGTTCTATTTTGCGGGCATCTTTAAGAGACATCTGTTTATTTTCATCTTCCACCTCACCGTCTGCAACTACGGTACGATTCCGATAAATCTCAAAATCTCCCTTATCAGGGTTTACGATAACGTCGAAATTTTCGTCGCTGCCGAAAATTTTAGCAAGCACATTGCGGAAACTTTCCTCCAATACGCTTACAAGAGTAGTACGGTCGATATTCTTAGTTTCCTTAAATTCACGGAAAGTATCGATCATGCTTATCTGCTCTTCATCATTTTTTCTTGCTGCCATAGCTTATTTGAAACTTATTAAGTATTTAGTATATTTTACATTATCCATATTAAAAGTATGGTCTACATCCATTTTCTGAGGACGTTTTTTGCCTTCGACTTTCACTTTTTCATTCACCATAACCACAAAATCACTACCGACTACACTTTTAAGAATGCCCTGATACTTTCGTCCATCGGCATCCAGAACCTCAACCTCCTTACCTACGAAGTTCTGATATTGCTGGGGGACCTTGAAAGGCTGTCCCAATCCGGCAGAGCCAACTTCCAATTCATAATCTTCATCATCACGATTGAGATGGTCTTCTATGTAACGGCTCAATTCAACACAATCTTCAATCCACACACCGTCTACGTGGTCGATTTCAACAACAATCTTGTCATCTTGGCTGATTTCAATATCAACAAGAAAATATTCCTTGTCCTCCAACCATTCATCAACTAACTTTTTTACGACGTTTTTGTCAATCATATATGCTATATTAAAATAAAATGAGGAACTCTCTCGGAGCCCCTCATTCCACTGAACGCTGCAAAATTACGAATAAAATCCGTAGCATGCAAATATTTTTTAATTTTTCTTATGATTTAGCCCTCACTTTTTTATTTTAGACGGGTGGAGAATCTTATTGTATTCCGTTTTATCCAATAAAAGTTTCTCAGCTGCAGCCATTTGCTTATCATGTTTCAAATTATACAACATAGCTCCACGCTGATAATAATATACACTAAGAATATCCGTAGCAAGAGCCTGTTTTATATCATCTTTATTATAATCAAGATCTTTTTTCAGATTATTTCTAAGTTTACTCTTAATTGCAGCAAACTCAGCTTTTGCACCATCATAATATCCCTCAAACTTTGCCGACTTTTCCAATTCTTTAAGAATTTTCTCACTCACTCCATCATATTTGAATCCGCTTTTCGCTGCATGCTTTTCAAAATTATCATAATCTGCATCTGATATTTCGAACTTATCCGGAGTTTCTACAGACGGATGTTTTGCCACATAATCCACGACATAGTCAAGTACAGTTTCTGTAGAATCAATAATCCCCGTAAGATAAGTAAGAATATTTGAAGCTGTATCCGGTTTAATCTCTACATCCGGCTTAATACCTCCGCCGTCTCTCACCTCTCTTCCATGAAGCGTATAGAATACTTTTGTAAGAGAATCAGGCACATGTTCTGTATATCCGCCCCGGTTATGCTTATAATTTATTGCCTGAATACATCTGCCACTCGGAATATAATATTTATTTGTGGTAAGTTTCAGATTTCCATTATATGGCATATCGAATGTTGCCTGCACAAGTCCCTTGCCGAATGTACGCGTACCCATTATCACCGCGCGGTCAAGATCCTGTAAAGCACCACTTGTAATTTCGCTGGCACTTGCACTGTTGCCATTCACCAGGACCACCACTGGCATCACTGAATCAAGAGGTTCAACCGTCGTCTTATAATCATGGTTCATGCGCTTCATCTTACCACGGTTAGACACAACAACTAGGTTTTTAGGAACAAACATATTTACTATATTCACAGCCTCACTTTCCAGTCCCCCGCCATTGCCACGCAAATCAAGAACAAAGCCTTTCATTCCCAACTTACGCATTTCAATGAAAGCACTTCTTACTTGCTTAGAACAATCTTCAGTAAAAGAATTAAGATTTACATATCCTATGCCATTAGGCTGCAATCCATAATATGGAACCGACGGCATCTGAATAGCCTTACGTGTAATCTTCATCTTCATAATTTTTCCAGTGCTCGGGCGTTTGATTTTCAATATAAAGGTAGTACCGGCATCGCCACGCAAATGATCACTCACATATTGAGTCTGGCGTCCTTGCATATCCATATCATCTATAGCCAATATAAGATCACCTTTCCTAAGTCCAGCCAATGCAGCCGGCATATTTTCGTATGGTTCATCTATTATTGAATTATTATATTTTGCACTCCAGCGAATAAGCGACCCCACACCTGCATATCTTCCTGTCATCATAGTTTTGAGATCTTTCACCTTTGACTCAGGGTAATACTCTGTATAAGGATCAAGGGAATTAAGCATGGCTTCAATACCATTTCCGATAACAGTATCCGCAGAAAGCGTATCAACATACAGCATATCCAAATGCTTGTATATAGCATTGAACACTTCCAAATTCTTTGCTACTTCAAAATTATGCTCATTGTCAGTCTGAGCAAACGAAGGAACAGCCAACAGCGTAAAGATATATAAAAGAATTTTCTTCATAATCAGTATTACATTAATTTGTTATGGTCGCAAAAGTAATATATAATAAGGTAATAACACCACAAAACAAGAAAAAATTACAGTATTTTAGACTATTATCAAAAAAAGTTGGGAAAATATTTGGTCGTTTAAAAAAAACAGCGTACTTTTGCAACCGCAATTAAGGCAATAGCCTAGCAAATGCTTCAATAGCTCAGTTGGTTAGAGCACCTGACTGTTAATCAGGGGGTCGTTGGTTCAAGCCCATCTTGAAGCGCAAATAAAAAAGGAATTACTTTTGTAATTCCTTTTTTTTATTAATATTATTACAGTAAATCCAACCCCAATATATCAATGCTTTTTTGCCCTACATTCAGGACATTCACCTTTTATGACAAATGATATGGAATGCGGATAAAACCCTTCAGGCAACAGCATCTCTGCAATAGGAATATCACGCAGACAGAAAGAGCGGTGACACAATTCACAATAAAAATGTATATGGGCATCACGATGATTACAACGACCTGAGCAACGACACAATTCATAATTTATCACCCCCCTGCCGTCTTCAAAAGAATCAACCACATCATGTTCAAGAAACAGAGTCAACACTCTGAATATACTGGATTTATCCATCGACAGCAATCTGCTCTCCAAATCCGAAAGAGTAACAGGAGACGTAGCACCAATCAATTCTCTGAACACAAGAATACGATTGGAGGTAACCTTAACACCTTTTTTAAAAAGTCTCTCTGCTATTTCAGATTCATCCATTTTTTCTTAGTCTTTATAATCCACCTTTATCACTATTACCCTTATATGTTGGTCAGTTGTCTTGGGAGACTCTACCTTTGCTATATGCCAGTCACGAGGGAAGAATATAAAGAACTCCGTTGAATTACTGTCATAAAAACGAGTTTTATCCAGTTTATAATCATAATGTATCACGTCTTTTCTTCCATCATACTTACAATTAGGCACACTGGAACAATGGTCTATTACTCCGAATCTTTCTGTCCCCTTAACCACAAACTGGAAATCAATGTGATGATTGTGACTTTCACTGCCACGTTTTGCAAGAGGTTCATTCTCGCTATCCTCAACACTTGCCACAAGAGAAGTACCTTCTATGGGATGACGTCCTTTGCTTATTCCCAGCAAATCTGTTTTTGAAAGCCATTCAAACAGAGCTTTCCATTGTTCTGGATTCTTATTATACTGCCTATAAAATTCTACTGCATTCACGCTACCGTGAGGAGCCGCTCCGGAAAAGCCATTTCGCCATTGTCCGGAATTCATCCAAGTCTCAGCCTCCGTTTTCAGAGAGTTGTCTGCACAATACTGGGTATAATATTCCTGTGCCATTACCGTAAAATTGAGACACAACGCAAATACAATTAAAATAAGTTTCTTCATATAAGTATATATTTTTCGTCACAAAGATACAGCAAAAGCATGGGAAATCAAAATATTTTGGTATTTTTGCACTAAATAAAAAAAGATATGATCACAAAAGACAGCATAGAAGCAGCTTATTGCTTCTTTCACCAGAAACTACGTGTTTATGAACACTCTGGCATGGACTGGCAACGCGATGATATAGAATTTGCCATCAGTTCGTATACAGAAGGAATGAACCGGGAACTATATGACGAACTGGCAAACGGCAAAGAAGATTATCTGCTTAACCATTCTTCATTTCAGAAAGATATGGAAGATGCCGTGAGCAAACTTGGAATGAAAATACAATAAAAAAGGGAAACTAAAATTCAGTTTCCCTTTTTTATTATCTATTCTGCAACAAGTTCCAGCACTCTGCTTGACCAATCGTTTTTCTTTCCCCAGTCCACATCATGAGTAAGAGGCATCTCCAAACCATGATTCATAAAATATTCTCCACTATAGCTCTTGCCTTCAATATCAAGAGGCTTGTTGTCTATGCGGTCCAGCTCATGAATCTTATACATACGGTTGGCATCAAGTCCTGCCATCTTCACTCTTGGCAGATGGGCATTATAGAAGTTTGCAAGTTTCCACCAATAGAACACAGCCTTGTCTTTATGTTCAGACACATACATAAGTGAAGCCACGCCCTCATTGTCAAATGGAGAAAAAAGACGGTAAATATCACCGAACTGCACTATAGGGCGAATCTGCTTATATTCTGTAATAGCATTCTTACAGAGAGTTTTCTCTTCATCAGTCATGTTCTTAGGCTGTATTTCCATTCCCAGACGGCCACTCATAGCCACATCAATACGGTACTTCAATGAAGTTGTGCGGAACACCGTATGATTTGGAACTGCAGATATATGACTAGCCATTGCTATTGCAGGGAAGAAATAACTTGTGCCATATTGCATATAGATACGCTGCATAGCATCAGTATTATCACTTACCCAGAACTCGTCAAAGCCGCGAAGTGCACCCCAGTTGGCACGTCCGCCACCACTGGCACAAGCCTGAATCACGACATCAGGATATTTTGCCCGTATTCGGTCTATCACCTTTGCGAATCCGCGATGATAGTCTATATATAGATGGCTCTGGTCTGCAGCAGGAAGATACTGACTGCCATGATTCATGATACTCATATTTGCATCCCATTTGATATACGCAATCTCAGGATACTTGGTCAACAGATTGTCCACCACACCAAAGACAAAGTCCTGAACCTTAGGATTACAGAGGTCGAGCACCAGCTGCGTGCCTCCTCTTCCCAATACGGCGTCACGCTTTGGAGCCTTAAGTATCCAGTCCGGATGCTTCTCATAAAGTTCACTCACCGTATTAGCCATTTCCGGTTCAATCCATATACCGAATTTAACACCGTTCTTCTTTGCGTCACGCAACAGTCCTTCTATCCCCTCAGGAAGTTTATTCTTATCAACAGTCCAGTCACCCAATGAAGAGTTATCAGTCTTGCGCGGATACTTTGCGCCAAACCATCCGTCATCCATCACAAACAGTTCTCCGCCCATTGATGCTATATCTGCCATCATCTGGTCCATACCCTTCTGATTAATGTCAAAGTAAACGCCTTCCCATGAATTCAACAAGATATTGCGTTCCTTGTCACCATGAGCAAGAATATATTCACGTCCCCATTTATGGAAATTGCGACTCACTCCGCTAAGACCCTCTTTGCTATAAGTAAATGCCAAAGCCGGAGTAGTGAAAGTCTCACCTTTCTTAAGATGATATTCCGAATTATCAGGATTTATACCTGCAAAAAAATAATGATAGTCTGTATCATCGGTAACTGTTTTCAATTCATAATTGCCACTATAGCACAATGCAGCGCCAATCACATCACCGCTATTCTCACGTCCTTTTCCGTCCAAAGAGAACATCATTTCAGCATGGTCGGTATGACTATTGCGCACACCATCCTTATTGCGCACTACAAGTTCTCCCGGTTTGAGAGGCTCTTCCGACAGTTGTCCTTCATTTGCCCATGTGCCCCACAAATGGCTTGCCCATACATTGCCACGGCGAACAGGCAACATTGCCGAAGCAAATTCCGTAAGCGTAACCGTTCCTTTTTCCTTGTTTACTATATCTGTCCACGCCTCTATAATATCAACATCGTTATAGACACGGTAATAAAGATTTACCAATGTACCGTAAACAGGGTCTTTCAGATGAATAGTCGTAACCTTTCCCTTCGAATCAGATTTAGAGGAAACTCCAGTAGCAACAAGTGCCGTAGACATATTTCCATCAGCATGATGTATTGACAAAGCTGCTTCCACAGGAGTATTAAGTCCGTAGGCAGGATACGCATCCATACGTCCCTCTCTCGGCAATTGCAGATTACTTACGTCAGAAGCATTAAGCTTACTGCCGAAATAAACATACATAGGAGTTTTGCCTTTATCAACATCCAGAACCAGAGACATATTTTTGGTCTGGACCACCACACGTTCTGCATAGGTTACAGAAGAAATAAGCAGTAATAAAACACACAATAATTTGGTTTTCATTTAATATTATCAGTTAATTGTTTAGATATTCTGTGCAAATATACAAAAGATTTATTGTTTTTTTATTATACACTCAAGTTTTTTTGTATCTTTGCGCTAGAATTATCAAGTAAATCAACTATCATGTGTAAATTATTATTATCAATTTTATTATTTCTAACAACAGACATTTGTACAGCAGAAAACTTACAGCCGGTAGACTATGTAAGTACTCTGGTTGGAACTGAATCAAAGTACAGTTTGTCCAACGGCAACACTTATCCCGCCATAGCCATGCCCTGGGGCATGAATTTCTGGACTCCACAAACAGGCAGAAATGGTGACGGCTGGCAGTATTCCTATCAAGCTGACAAAATACTGGGATTCAAGCAGACCCATCAGCCAAGTCCGTGGATTAATGATTACGGTGCTTTTTCAATAATGCCGATTACCGGTAACGCATCTTTGGATGATGAGAAGCGTGGCAGTTGGTTTTCTCACAAAACAGAAATCGCACGTCCTTATTATTATAAGGTATATCTTGCCGACTATGATATTGTTGTAGAGATTGCCCCGACAGAGCATGCCGCAATGTTCCGCATAACGTATCCGCAAGCCGACAAAGCTTCTATAATAGTAGATGCTGTAATGGGCAAGGCGCGCATTCAGCAGATTGCCGACAACATAATTACCGGATACGACACCAATAATCACGGTGGAGTAACCGATAATTTCAAAAATTATTTTATAATTGAAAGCAGTAAATCTTTCAACGGCAACTCACAATCAGGTAATCCTGACGCAGCAAACACTGACAAAGAGAAAGCTTTGAAAATGGCTTTCAACTTCAAGACGCAACGCGGTGAACAGGTTATTCTCAAAGTTGCTTCATCTTTCATAAGTGATGTCCAGGCCAGACAGAACCTGAAAGAACTTGACGGCAAGTCATTTGATGATATATGCAGCGAAGGCAGAACAAAATGGAATGATGTACTTGGCAGAATAGAGATTAAAGACAAAAGCAATACAGACCATCTGCGCACATTCTACAGTTGTCTTTACCGCTCTTTACTATTTCCACGGGCATTATGGGAGACAGATGCCAAGGGCAACATTCTGCACTACAGTCCATACAATGGAAAAGTTGAAGCCGGATATATGTACACTGACACCGGATTCTGGGATACATTCCGCAGTCTGTTTCCTCTGCTTAATCTTGTCTATCCTGATGTCAATGCCAAGATACAGGCTGGACTTGTCAACGCATATAAAGAAAGCGGCTTCCTGCCTGAGTGGGCAAGTCCTGGCCACAGAGACTGTATGGTGGGCAACAATTCGGCATCTGTCGTTGCCGATGCTTATATTAAAGGAATACGCGGATACGATATAAAAACACTTTGGAAGGCATTGGTTCATGATGCAAATGCCGTTCACCCAACAGTAAGTTCTACCGGCAGAAGCGGTTGGGAACTATACAACAAACTAGGTTACGTACCATACGATGTTAAAATAAACGAGAATGTAGCCCGCACTCTGGAATATGCCTATGATGACTGGTGCATCTGGCAGTTGGGCAAAGCCATCGGAATTCCGGAAAAGGAACTAAAGATATACGCAAAGCGTGCGCATAACTACCGCAATGTCTTTGACAAGACAGTCAATCTGATGCGCGGCAAGAACAAAGACGGCAAATTTCAGAAACCTTTCAATCCTCTCAAATGGGGAGATGCTTTCACTGAAGGCAACAGTTGGCACTATACATGGAGTGTATTCCATGACCCACAGGGACTCATAAATCTAATGGGAGGTGACGACACTTTCAATACAATGATGGATTCCGTGTTCAATCTGCCGCCTGTATTTGACGACAGTTACTATGGTCAGGTAATTCACGAGATACGCGAAATGCAGATTATGAACATGGGCAACTATGCACATGGCAACCAGCCCATACAGCACATGATTTATCTTTATGGATATAGCGGTCAGCCCTGGAAGGCCCAATACCGGATTAGGCAGGTCATGGACCGAATGTACACTGCCAACCCTGACGGATATTGCGGAGATGAAGACAATGGACAAACATCGGCATGGTATGTATTTTCAGCTCTTGGCTTCTATCCAGTATGCCCGGGAAGCAACCAGTATGCCATCGGAACTCCATATTTCAATGATATAACGTTACATCTTAATGGCGACAAGACTCTGAACATCACCACAGAAGGTAACGGAGAATATATTGACGGCATGACCTTAAACGGCATTACATATTCAAAGAATTATCTGAATCATAATGAACTTATGAATGGCGGCAACATACATTTCAGAATGAGCACATCCCCTAATAGGCAAAGGGGTACAAAAATTACAGACCGTCCTTACTCTATGTCAAAACCAAAATAAAACAAAATATCATGAAGAAATATCTTATAATAATAGCTCTGTGCATCTTCTGCACAGGCGTTCAGGCTAAAGGGAAACCGGCTTACAAAAATAAAACTCTGCCTGTACAGACAAGAGTCAGCGACCTTCTCAAGCGCATGACGCTGGATGAGAAGGTGGGGCAACTGCGCTGCACACTTGCCTGGAACTATTACACCATCAAAGGCAAAGACGTTGTACCTTCCGAACTTTTCAAGAAAGACATCCGCGAAGGCAATATCGGTATGCTGTGGGGCACATACCGTGCTGACCCATGGACACAGAAATCTCTCAGCAACGGTCTTAATCCCGAACTTGCCGCAAAGGCAGGCAACGCCCTGCAGAAGTATGTATTGGAGAATACCCGACTTGGCATACCTCTGTTTCTTGCCGAAGAGGCTCCCCACGGACACATGGCTATAGGAACCACGGTATTTCCTACCGGACTTGGCATGGCTGCAACATGGAATCCGTACATTGCCGAAGAAGCAGGAAAGGTTATTGCCAAAGAAGTAAGGCTTCAGGGTGCCCATATCAGTTACGGTCCGGTACTTGACCTTAGCCGTGACCCTCGTTGGAGTCGTGTAGAAGAAAGTATGGGCGAAGATCCGATACTGTCAGGCTGTATTGGAGCAGCAATGGTAAGAGGTCTTGGCGGTGGCAACATAGGCAATCCATACGCCACACTTGCCACTCTGAAACATTTTATCGGTTACGGAACCACAGAGGGCGGTCAGAACGGCAATCCTACATTTCTCGGACTGAGAGAAATACATGAAAATTTCCTGCCTCCTTTCAAGAATGCCATTGATGCCGGAGCCTTGTCTGTAATGACCTCCTACAATTCTCTTGATGGAATTCCAAGCACTTGCGATTCTTACTTTCTTAAAACCATATTGCGGGATAACTGGAAATTCCGCGGATTCGTGGTTTCCGACCTATACAGTATTGACGGTATATGGCAGACTCACCATGTGGCAGCCACAGACCAGGAAGCCGGAGTAATGGCTCTTAAAGCCGGAGTTGATGCCGACCTCGGTGGCAAGGCATACGGAGAACTTGCTGATGCCGTGCGTAAGGGAATGGTGAGTGAGAGTGTCGTTGACACTGCTGTGGCACGTATTCTGACAAAGAAATTTGAAATGGGACTGTTTGACAATCCTTATGTAAATCCAAAAGACACAAGGATGGTACGCAGTGCCGCAAGCATAGAAGTTGCCCATAAGGCTGCACTGCAACTGATAACTCTGCTAAAAAACAAAAACAACATACTTCCATTGAGCAAAAATATCAAGGTGGCTGTTATTGGACCTAATGCCGACAATCGTTACAATATGCTCGGTGACTACACTGCACCGCAGGAAGACAGCAATGTAAAGACACTTCTTGACGGAGTGAAAAGCAAACTTACGGCTGCAGATATTGAGTATGTAAAAGGATGCGCCATAAGAGATACAGATAACTGCAACATTGCCGAAGCCGTAAAAGCTGCCCAAAGGGCTGACGTTGTAATTGTTGCAGTTGGAGGCTCTAGCGCACGTGACTTCAAAACCAGCTACAAGGAAACAGGTGCTGCCGTGAGCGACAGCAAGAGTCTTGCCGACATGGATTGCGGAGAAGGTTTCGACCGTGCCACGTTAGGTCTGCTTGGCAGACAGAATGAACTGCTTGCCGCAATAAAAAAAGCAGGAAAACCTATGGTGGTGGTATATATAGAGGGACGACCTCTTGAAAAGACATGGGCTGCAGAAAATGCAGATGCACTGCTCACGGCTTATTATCCCGGTCAGCAGGGAGGTCAGGCCATTGCCGATGTTATCTTCGGGGATTATAATCCTGCCGGCAGACTGCCTATAAGCGTACCTGCCAATATCGGTCAGATACCGGTATATTACAACAAGAAAGCGCCTGTTCCTCACAATTATGTAGAAATGAGCGCTCAGCCACTGTATGCATTTGGTTACGGACTCAGTTACACTACTTTCAAATACAGTAATCTGAATATAGTTCCAAAATCTGCCAATGACTTTGAAGTATGTTTTGATGTTACAAATACCGGTAACCGTGACGGCGAAGAAGTGGCACAAATGTATATGCACGATGAGGTAGCCTCAACATCCCAACCCATCAAACAACTTAAGCATTTTCAGCGCGTAATGATAAAGAAGGGCGAAACCAGACACATTACATTCACTGTTGACAAAGATGATTTAAGCATTGTTGACCGCAATATGCAGCGCACCGTAGAACCAGGTGACTTCAAAGTTATGATAGGTAGTGCCAGCAACAACATTCTGCTAGAAGGAACTATCACTGTGAAATAAAGAAGACGGATTTAATAAAAGGAACAATCTTTAAACTTTTTATAGTAATAATTTTCTGAATTCTTGATATTTAGTATTTAATAAATCGCTATATTTGCAGCGAGTATTATACGTTAATTAACTTTCGGAGGATTAACCATGAAACAGACAAGAGAAACTTTCGAGAACAGTAAACTCGAAGAAGAGAAAATTTACGAAGAAAACGACGAACGTCGTCAGGTAAATTCTATTTGGTACACATGATTGCTAATATGAATGATAAGGGCTGGTTTCCTAAAAAGCCAGCCTTTATCATGTTTATTTCAACAACACTTTGTCTGCCGGTATGACCAATCGTCCCAGCGGCATCATAGCATTAATCATACAGACACTCTCATAATCAGATATATTATTAACTGATATATCACCCTCCACAATATCTCCATTATCCAAAAGACTTTGCCTCATAGTTCCTTGCAGAAGGGGAAATCTAGGGGTAATCCACTTATTGCCATCGTAAAGAGCGATATTGCTATAAGAGGTATCTGTAAGTAATCCATTGCGTACAATTATCACGTCATCACAAGTTCCTCTTTCTGATTGCAGAAAGGTCAGACCACTACGGTCAACAGACTTGTATGTATAGTCTATATCATCAGACTTGACAATGCGCAGCCTCTTAATCTTTTTCATTTTATATGGAGACACCGACAACTCCTCCACTCCATTTTCACCATACACAAGTCTTATCTTATGTATATCCGGCATAATCCGAATTCCATCCAATGCCTCTTCCAGATTAAACACCGGAGCATCTTTCCAGAAGTGCAACATTGTATTTTCCATGCGTTTCCTGTGATAGGCAAGATTCCATATTCTGCCCCCCTCCATTCTTATAGTTTCAATAAACTGGCACATATATTTTTTCTATAGTTTCGTCATATTCTTTTCTCCAGTCACTCTTGGCCGTAACACCGCCACCTGCCTTGAAATAAGTTTTTCCATTCTCAATGTCTATGAAGCGTATCATCACTCCACTGTCCAGACAACCATCGGCATATATTCCCATCACGCCTGTATAAAAACCACGGTCGAAATTTTCAGCAGACCTTATTATCTCCATTGTCTTAGGCTTGGGAGCACCGGTAATGGAGCCGGCAGGCAACTGCCGGAATAGTATGTCACCAATATGTTCCCCATAATTACCAGGAAGAACTCCCGTTATGCGCGAACTCGTTTCATACATACTACCGCAATTAGTCTTAAGCAATTCGGCATATCTGTATTTTTCCACCTTAACCCCTGTAGCCACCATGCTCAGGTCATTTCTTATCAGGTCTACCACAGTGGCGTGTTCAGCGGCTTCTTTCTCATCATCCATAAGAGCCTGCAAGGCATTTTCGTCATCTGCATTTACAGTACCCTTCATCGGACAACAGCTTATCACTCCATTGTCTATCTGCAAAAAAGTTTCAGGAGAAAAACATACCAATTTATCCTTCATCCAAAGACGGTACTTGGCTTTTGAAAGAAGCATAATATCCTTCATACTGAGATTTGTTTCCACCGGAACTCTGCTTGTAAGGTTCACAAGGTAACTATTGCCTTTCAGTATATTACGCCTCACAACATCAAATCTCCTGCGGTATTCATCAGGAGTCTCAGGCTCATAATGCCATGTTATAGTCTCCGGCATATCAACTTTCATCATGCTCGGAATATTGGTATTCAGCCCCACTTGATATAGAATTTCATCTGCATTTATATCATCCAGACACCATACGTAACTTTTCTCTGAGTCATAACTTATCACAAAAAGGAAAGGAATCCCTCCTCTGCCATAATCATTCATCAGTTCTATTGTTTCTTCCTTAGTCATAAAAATAATTTATCCGGTGATATATTCAGATTGACGTCATGAAAGGTATCAGAATTCCATTCCCTTTCCACCTGGTTACTCCAATCATCAATCTTATGAATTTCATCCAGCACCTGCTTTACCATTGTAGACTTACCTATCTGTCTAGGTCCTACAATCGCCTGAATAAATCTTCTTGGTTCATGCAACCGTTCCTTAAGAACATTGAATTGATATCTCTTATACATATAGTATTGATATTTTGTCGCAAAGCTATATGAAAATTCTCAAATCTCCAAACAAAAATTCTCAATTCTTCTTATAAAAATTCTCAAATCTCCTCTCCGCCGGCTTAATCATCAAGGCACAAAATTACTGAAATATCAATTAAACAAAGTCTGCCTTATTTCATTTCTTCTCCACTACATTATATCCATTGCCGTATCTGGTATGTATTCTTCTGCCAAGTCTCGGCAACATTCGGCTTACCTTGTCACTGGTAACTCCTCGCATGGTTGCAGGGTGATGTTTCTTCATCTTCTCGTATATCTCGGTGGCTGAAAGGGTGAACA
>CAYSSU010000031.1:0-35517 GCA_964433895.1 uncultured Prevotella sp. | reverse complement strand
AAGACGTGAAAGTGTTCACCCTTTCAGCCACCGAGATATACGAGAAGATGAAGAAGCATCACCCTGCAGCCATGCGAGGAATAACGAGTGATAAGGTAAGCCGAATGTTGCCGGGAATAGGTAGAAGAATACATACCAGATATGGCAATGGATATAGAGTAGTGGAAAAATGACAAATAATAATGTCTGTTTTTTACATTAAGTCCTTATACAAAAAATGATTCTCGGTAAAAAACAGAGGAAAACATTTGTATTTCTTGTAAAAAATTGTTATATTTGCAAGTGCAAAGTATTTATTATGGATTAGTGTACCAATATAATGTAATGTTGATAATAGAAATGATAAGCTACATCTTCAGTGGCTCTATTTGCCTTGTTATAGGCATCTTCCTTTTAGCCATAAGAACTCCAAGACGTAAATGCATAGGCAATTATCTGCGTCTGAAGCGTTTTTTGGCTTATGCTGCTTTTGTGGATGTGTTTAATGATATCTGTATATTGTACATGGCATTCAATCATCAGAATTTCTTTTTGTTGGATCTCTTTCTTATTCCTCTTACTTACTATGTAGAGATAGCCATTGTTACGTTTGCTCTGCTTTCGCTGCTTCATTCACATAGGGTGACATGGCGCAATGCCATCTGGTTGAATACCCCGCTTGTGCTTCTAATTCTTGTTTATCTTGCAGGGTATATTTGGTCAGGATGTGCCGGCTATATAAGTTTTGCAAAGACAACATTTTCCATACAGATTTGTTATATTCTATATGTGGTAGTGCTTGTAGATGTTTGTATTCTTGCTTATTGGCTGTTGGCGGAAACAAAGGTCTTTATGCGTAGAATGACGTGGTTCTTTTCCGGACGTCAAGTTATGTTGGCTGACCATTTGCGTTGGGGTATATATGCTTACCTTACCTATCTGGTGTTGGCTGCGTCTGATTTCATAATGTCATGTCCTTTGGTGGATACGATAATGATGTTTGTCAACACTGTGGTCTTTGCACTTGGCGCCATTATTGTTTTTAATCTTCAGGGAACTTATCTTATTTTAAGTCCGGCTATAGAATATAGTGACGAACAGAATTTACTCGAGGATATGGATGTTTCAGATTTGCAGGATGATGAAGGTACAAATCATATTGAAGATTTGGTGAATAAGTGGAAACAGACTCCAAATAAACCTTATCTGAAGGAAGGACTTAATATAGCAATGGTTGCTGAACAGATAGGTGTCAACAGCCGTGTGCTTTCTGAATATCTGAATAAAGTGTGCAATGTTACTTTCAATACGTGGATTAATAAAATGAGGATGGATGAAGCCAAATCTATTTTGGAGTATAATGACAATATAAGTATGGAGGAACTTGCACAGAAGGTAGGCATTAACAGTGCTTCTGCAATGACCCAAATATTCAAGCGCTTCCATGGCGTAACTCCTTCGGTATTAAGAAAAAGAGCTTCGACGTATGCAAAAAGAAATTAAAATATTAATAACGCTTTCATTTTGCAAAATAATCTGTTAAAATGCTTGCATATTAATTTATTATGCTTACCTTTGTAGGCAGAAATAAAAAAACTATATATCAAGAATGAGTAAATTGATAAAACCTGCCGGATATAAAGCTCTGCTTGACATGAGACAGACTGAGCAGGGTATTAAACTGATTAAGGAGTTCTTTCAGCAGAATCTTGCAACTGAACTCCGTCTGAGACGAGTTACAGCTCCGCTGTTTGTGCTTAAGGGTTTGGGTATTAATGATGACCTCAATGGTGTGGAGCGTCCTGTGACATTTCCTATAAAGGACTTGGATGATGCCAAGGCCGAAGTGGTGCATTCTCTTGCAAAGTGGAAGAGACTTACTCTTGCTGAATACAATATAGAACCTGGATATGGCGTATATACTGATATGAACGCTATACGCGCTGATGAAGAATTGGATAATCTTCACTCTCTGTATGTGGACCAGTGGGACTGGGAAGCTGTGATAACAAGAGAGCAGCGCACTGTGAAATATTTGGAAAACATCGTGAAAAGAATATATGCTGCCATTCTGCGTACTGAATATCTTGCATGTGAAACTTATTCACAGATAAAACCCTTCTTGCCAGAGGAAATTCACTTTGTGCATAGTCAGGATTTATTGGATATGTATCCTGACCTTTCAGCAAAGGAACGTGAGGATGCTATATGCAAGAAGTATGGTGCTGTGTTCGTGGAAGGTATCGGCGGAAAACTGAGTGACGGAAAAAGACATGACGGAAGAGCTCCTGATTATGATGATTGGAGTACTGTTGCTGAAAATGGCAAAGCTGGTCTTAATGGTGATATCCTTATCTGGTATCCTGTGTTGGGAAGAAGTTTTGAACTCAGCAGTATGGGTATCCGTGTGGATAAGGAAGCCTTACTGAGACAACTTAAGATAGAAGGTAAGGAAGACAGAGAAAAATTGTATTTCCATCAGCAGTTGCTGGATGATAAACTGCCGTTGAGTATTGGTGGCGGTATTGGGCAGAGCCGACTTTGTATGGTGATGCTTCACAAGGCTCACATTGGCGAAATTCAGGCAAGTATATGGCCGGAGCAGATGAAAGCTGATTGTGAAGCAGCCGGAATGCCGCTGATATGATATTTCTGATAAAATTATTAAGATAATTCTAAATCAAGGACCTGGCGTAGTTTTTCTATAGCCGGGTTTTCTTTTCTTATCTCGTCAAAGATTTCACGTTTAGTAAGAATCTTCTTTATTTCCCCAGCTTCAGCAAGGCGCAGTGTCAGTTCAATATTGCCATTGTGCAAGTCGCGGGCAAGAGTTGCCTTTATACGGCTCTTGATATCTGAAACCTGATTCAGTAATATTTGATTGTCAACAATAACTTCAATATCAGGATATGACGTGATATGTGGAGACATATTTTTCAACCGTTCAGCCATGCCTTTCATCTTAGGCGGCATACGGTTACACATAGACATCCATTGTAGTTCCAGTTCCTGTTGTGAGAACTGATGCGTCTCGTCTTTATTAGTAATGAGTTCTTCCTCAACATTGGCTTTCTTGTCTTTGCTTTTGCGCAGCGAACTGAATGTGAAACCAATGTTGCCTAATTTTACTGCTTTGGCTGCCGGTTGTGATGATATGGTTGTCGGCTTTGTTTCGACAGTCTGTTGTATGACAGCATCCTGATTAGTTTCCCTGTGCCGGGAAGCCGGTATCTGCTGAGCCGCAGCCACCTGTCGGGCTGCTTTAGGCTGAGCCTGAGTTGTCATTATATTCTTGAACAGGGATTTTAATCTTCTGGGGCTACGCCCCGCACCGGCATTGTCATCATCGGGTTGGGTTATTTGAGCTACCTCTATAAGAGTGAGTTCTACCAAAAGACGCTTATTGCTGCTCTGTTTGTAGTTTATGTCGCACTGATTAAGAATTTTCAGAGCTTTATACAAAAAAGAAGCCGGGCATTTTTTTGCCTGTTCGGCAAATTTACCACATTGCTGTTTGCTTACTTCAAGGAGAGGCAGAGTTTGCTCATCTTTAGCCATTAGTACATTGCGTATATGACTGGCAAGACCACCGATGAGATTGCCACC
Organism: uncultured Prevotella sp.; assembly: GCA_964433895.1. GTDB lineage: Bacteria > Bacteroidota > Bacteroidia > Bacteroidales > Bacteroidaceae > Prevotella. Next base: position 31,932 of record CAYSSU010000031.1, on the reverse strand, counting down.
GTCAAATCCTTTTGAGAGAATACTGTTGAGTAGCAGCATTATGTCACTCACTTTATATTCAAGAGCAAAATCTATGATTCTGAAGTAGTTGTCGCTATCAAGAACATTCAAGTCTTCTATCACTTTCTGATAGGTGATGTTACCCTGGCAGAAGCTAGCAGCCTGGTCAAATATAGACAATGCGTCACGCATGCCACCGTCTGCTTTCTCGGCAATTACGTTTAAAGCTTCGTCTTCAACGGTTATGCCTTCTTTCTGAGCTACATTCTTAAGATGATTTATTGTGTTCTGAACAGTCATACGTTCAAAGTCATATATTTGACAGCGTGACAGAATAGTGGGCAGAATTTTATGTTTTTCTGTTGTGGCAAGAATAAAGATGACGTGAGCAGGCGGTTCCTCAAGAGTTTTAAGGAAGGCATTGAAGGCAGCAGTAGACAACATGTGAACCTCATCTATGATGAAAACCTTGTAACGCCCGACCTGTGGCGGAATTCGCGTTTGCTCCATAAGAGCCTTGATATTTTCTACAGAGTTGTTGCTTGCGGCATCAAGCTCAAAGATATTATATGAACGCTGCTCGTTGAATGCCTTGCAGCTTTCACATTCGTTGCATGCTTCACCTTCCGCGGTAGGGTTCTCACAGTTGATGGCCTTGGCGAAAATGCGCGCGCAAGTGGTCTTGCCGACACCTCTTGGTCCGCAGAACAGATAAGCGTGAGCCAGTTTGCCACTCTTCACAGCATTCTTCAGTGTAGTGGTAAGCGCACCTTGTCCTACAACGGAATCAAAGGTCATAGGACGGTACTTTCTGGCAGAAACAATATATTCTTCCATTATTTTTTCGAATTGATGTTGCAAAGATAACAAAAATTATTATCTTTGCAAACAAATAGAATGATTAATGGCAAATCGATTTAATGTTATATTGAATTTTCTGGCCCATTATAAGTATCTTATAGTGGTAGTAATTGGTGTGCTGATAGTTGGATTCATAGACGAAAACAGTTTTATGAAGCGCATCAAGCTGGAAATGCAGATTGATAATCTGGAAGATGAGATAGACAAATATCATGCAGAATATGAAAAATCATCAACGAAATTGAATGAATTGAAGCGTAATCCAAAGAATATAGAGAAGATTGCGCGTGAACGCTATTTCATGAAAGCCGATGATGAGGACATCTATGTGCTGAGCGACGATGAGCCTGAACAGACAATAGACCAGGAACAAAACAAAGAAAATGAAACAGTTAAGTAATTTGCAGAGCCTTATGTTCATAATAGGCGGAGTGCTGATGGTTATCAGTGTGGCGTGTTTTGTGTTTATGTGGCAGCAAAAGGTGGTGAGTTTGGTATTCCTTTTGGGATCAGTGATGTTTGCTGTAATGCAGATAATGCAGTCATACGATGGTGACAGTATAACAGTGAAACGGCTTAAGAAAATTATGACCGTTGCTGATTTGTTTTTCATACTGTCGGGAATGTTGATGGTAGACACGGCATGGCAGGTGCTGCGTCCTTTATTCGGCAATGAAATTGACTATTTTAACTATGTATATAATAAGTGGGTGATGTTGCTCCTTGCCGGGGCTATACTCGAAATGTACACCATGCACAGAATAGGAAGTGAACTTAAACGCTAAATACAAAAAAACATAAAAGGGGTATGGAATAAATTAAATTGCATAAATTTATTTTTGTGCATCGATTATACCTATTATCTTTGCTAATCAAGAAACAACAACATTAATATGAATAAAGTTTTATACGCATTTTTATCTATCCTGACCTTCACGTCATGTGTGAATTCTTATAACATCACCGGTACGTCTAATGTATCGACTCTAGACGGCAGAATGCTGTATCTGAAAGTTCTGAAAAACAATGAATTCAAGAATATAGATTCTTGTGACGTGGTGCACGGGCAGTTTCATTTCTCTGGTACTTATGACTCTGTGCGTATGGCGAATATATTTATGGATGATGAAAGTGTGTTGCCTCTGGTGATAGAAGACGGTGATATCAATATAAAGATAGATGACACGCAACAAACTGTAAGCGGAACTCAACTTAATTATGATTTGTTTAAGTTTTTTAAAAAGTACAATCAGTTGAAGAATCAGCAGAATGAACTTGTGCATAAACATGACCAGGCAATTATGAATGGTCGGAATATGAATATGGTGAATGCCAGACTGAATGCTGAAGGTGAACATATTGCGCAGCAGGAAGATAAATTGGTGACCTCTTTCGTTACTGATAATTTTGACAATGTACTTGGGCCTGGTGTGTTTTTCATGGTTACTATTGGGTATCAGTATCCGGAACTGACTCCGTGGATAGAAGATATAATGAGCAAGGCTACTGATAAATTCAAAAATGATCCTTATGTGAAAGACTATTATCAGAAAGCTCAGGAAAATCAGCAGATAATGAACGGTATGAAAGATGTTCCGACAACTGCGCCTCAGGCTCCTGCTGCTGCGCCAGGTCAGCCGGTTCCTAATGATAATCAGAATGCTGTTCCAGCACCGACTCCAAATGAGATGGCTAAGCCCGATAAACAATAAATTATTTTAAGGTTAAAATATAGCAATAGAAATGGAGACTCTTATTTTTGGGGGTATAATAGTTAATGAAGGAAGAATGTTCCGGGGGTCTCTTGTCTTGAAAGATGACCGTATATCTGAAATTATAGAAGATTCACAGGCACCTCGTGGCAACTATCAAAAAAAGATAGATGCTACGGGGTGTTTAGTTTTGCCAGGTGTTATAGATGACCATGTGCACTTTCGTGAACCGGGACTTACGCAGAAAGCGGATATAGAAAGTGAAAGCAGGGCTGCTGCGGCAGGAGGCGTGACGTCTTATTTTGAGATGCCTAATACCAAACCTCAGACTACGAATCTGGAAACGTTGGATGATAAATTCTGTAGGGCTGCCCGTGAAAGTCATGTGAACTATAGTTTTTTCTTCGGTGCCACAAGTGACAACGTGAAGCATTTCGCAGAATTGGACCGTCACCGTATTCCTGGTGTGAAACTTTTTATGGGAGCCAGTACGGGCAATATGTTGGTAGACAGGATAGATACTCTGGAAGATATATTCAGAGAATGTGAACGGCTGAGCTTGCCTTTGATGACTCATTGTGAAGATACCAATGTCATAAATGAGAATATGGCTAAAGCTAAAACTGAATATGCTGACCCTCCTATAGCCATGCATCCCATTATAAGAAGCGAGGATGCGTGTTATAAGAGTACTGCCCTGGCAGTGAAACTGTCAGAAAAATATGGTACAAAACTACATGTGGCACATATATCCACCGCACGTGAATTAGGATTTTTCGGTAAGAGTAGCAATATTACAGGTGAGGCTGTTATAGCTCATCTGTATTTCTCGGATAAAGATTACCGTAGACTCGGGGCAATGATAAAATGCAATCCTGCTGTTAAGACAGAAGCAGACAGGACAGAAATAAGAAAGGCTCTTAGTGATGGCAGAATAGCTACAGTTGGTACAGATCATGCGCCTCATCTGATAACAGACAAACAGGGAGGATGTGTCAAGGCTGCCTCTGGTATGCCTATGGTGCAGTTTTCTCTAGTAACTATGTTGGAATTGGTGGACGAAGGGATACTTACTGTAGAACGGTTGGTGACATTGATGGCTCATAACCCGGCTACATTATTTGAAGTTCATGAACGTGGTTTCCTACGCAAGGGGTATAAAGCTGATATTGTAATAGTGAAACCGCATGTGCCATGGATAGCTGATGTGACAAATATTGAAAGCAAATGTGGTTGGAGTCCTATGCTGGGACATGAATTCCAGTGGAAAGTGATGACCACAATATGTAATGGGCATATTATATATAATAAGGAGAAAATTGATGCTGATTACAGAGGAGAAGAAATTATTTTCAGATGATAAAGGAACTGTCTTATGAACTCAGTGAAGTTCTGCCTTATATAAACTGGATTTATTTTTATTTTGCATGGGCCATGAACGGTAAACCGGAGCAGGAACGAGCAAGACTGAAAAGAGATGCGCTGCAAATGCTGGATGAGTGGGAGGGCAAATATCATACGCATGCAATATTTGGGGTGTTTGAAGCCAATAGTGACGGAGATGATTTGATATTGGGAAAGATGAGATTTCCGATGCTTCGTCAACAGCGTCCTTCTACCAAGGGTGCTCCATGTTTATGTCTGGCAGATTTTGTAAGACCTTTGGATAGTGGAATAAAAGATAGTGCGGGAGCCTTTGCGACAACAATGGATGCAGAGGCTCAGCACGAAAATAATAATGATGAATATCGCCGGATGATGGCACAGGTGCTGGCGGACAGACTGGCAGAAGGAACGGCTGAAAAAATGCACGAGGAGGTGAGACGCAGATATTGGGGATACGCTCCCGATGAACAGTTGACAATGCAGCAGACTCATAATGAGGAATATCAGGGAATACGTCCTGCAGTGGGATATCCTTCTCTTCCTGATACAAGTGTGAATTTTTTGCTTAATGACCTTCTTGGAATGGAAAAGATAGGAATAAGACTTACGGAAAGTGGAATGATGATTCCTCATGCCAGTGTCAGTGGGCTGATGTTTTCTCATTCTCAAAGTAGATATTTTGAATTGGGAAAGATTGGTGAGGACCAGCTTAGGGACTATGCCCGAAGGCGAGGACTGCCGGTGGAATTGGTGAGAAAATTCTTGCAGAGCAGTATGCTCAAAAAGTAATATAAAAGAAAAAATTTTGATTTTAAGAATAAGTGTAATATTGTTTTTGATGATAATGCTTCCTGATTTATATCTGGAGATGCATTATCTGCGCCATAAGAAAAGTTATAGCTCATGGTGTCGTGTCTTGTGGTGGATGCCAGCTGCAGCAATGATAGCGTTTACTGTATATTTATATGCATTGCCTCATTTTGCACCGGATAATATGAGAATAATAATATGGTATTTATCTTTCTTCGGAATATTGGTAATACCAAAAATGCTATATGCCGTATGCTCTTTTCTGGGATGGCGACACATGATATTTCATCATAAGAGGAAAAACAGAGGAAATGCCATAGGAATTGTTATAGCCATAATCGGTGTTCTGGCTTTTTTTTATGGTCTGTTTTGTGGTCCAAAGAAACTTGATGTAAAACATATTGATATAGTGGTGAAGGGATTGCCAACCTGTTTTGATGGTATTAAGATAGTGCAGTTCAGTGATGCTCATGTGGGAACTTTTGAAAGTTTGTGGCATGATTGTCTTGAACGGGATGTAGACAGCATTATAGCACAGAAAGCGGATATCGTGGTGTTCACAGGTGACATACAGAATGTGCAACCAGATGAACTGCATAGTGTAGCAAATCTTATGAAACGAATTCCAGAAGAAACAGGTGTACCAGTGTATGGTGTGCTGGGAAATCATGATTACAGTTATTATCAGGATGAAGATGAGTCACAGAATGTGCGAATGTCCAATGAGCGTGAAACTCAAAAAATGTTACGGAATTTTGGTTGGAAGCTATTGGTGAATGAGCATACTGCATATTATTCAAAGGACAGGAAAGATTCTATAATAATAGCAGGAGAAGGGAATGATGGGGATAAACCTCATTCCGGATATGCTGATTTAGAGAAAACTCTTTCTGGTGTTAGTAAGTCTGATTTTGTAATACTTTTGCAGCATAATCCAAAAAAATGGGAGAAGCGTATATTGCCTGGATGTAATGCTCAAATTACTTTGAGTGGTCATACTCATGGGGGGCAGGTCGATATATTTGGTTTGCGCCCGACCTTTTTCTCATATAAACATGATTACGGGTTGGCGGAAAAAAATGACCGTTATCTATATGTGACTAGTGGGCTAGGTGGTGTTATGCCATTCCGACTAGGAATGAATCCTGAGATAGCAGTGATAACTCTACATTCAATAAAAAAATAATCATTATAAATATTATGAAATATCTATATCGTTTATATCAACTTTGCATTTGTGCTCCGATAATTATATTGGATTCAATATTCACATCGCTTACAACTGTTATCGGATGTGTGCTGGGCAATGGACATTTCTGGGGATATTATCCAGGAAAATGGTGGAGTATACTTATTGTACGCATATTACTTCTGCCTGTTAAGGTTGAAGGGCGTGAAAATCTAGACAGAAAACAAAGCTATGTGTTTGTCAGCAATCACCAGGGGGCTTTTGATATATTTCTTATCTATGGATTCTTGAATCGCAACTTCAAATGGATGATGAAGTATCAGTTGCGAAAAATTCCTTTTGTGGGACTCGCGTGTGAATATGCTCATCATATATTTGTGGATAAGCGTGGACCTAAAAAAATCAAGGCTACTTATGATAACGCCCGTAAAATATTACGTGAGGGTATGTCTATGGTGGTGTTCCCTGAAGGTGCACGCAGTTTTACTGGTCACATGGGTAAGTTCAGAAGAGGAGCGTTTATGCTTGCGGATGAACTCCAGTTGCCGGTGGTGCCACTTACTATAAATGGTAGTTTTGATGTCATGCCGCGTACACGGGATTTTAGATGGGTAAACTGGCATCCGCTGAAACTTACCATACATAAGCCAATAATGCCAGATGGTAAAGGCGTGGAATTTGAAAAGCAGGCAATGCAGAAAGCGTATGATATAGTGATGAGTGGACTTACGCCTGAATATCAGGGATATATGGAAAATCCTGATCAGTAATGATGATAATCATGAAAGATGAGTAGAAAGAAATACTTATTTTCCTTTGATATTTCGCTCATTTGCATTATCTTTGCAGTGTAATATAAATTGTTATATCATGAATAAAAGTGATTCTATTGTAATAATTCCAACATATAATGAGAAAGAAAACATTGAAAAAATAATCAGGGCCGTATTCGGACTTGAAAAATGTTTCCATATTCTTATTATAGACGATGGCAGTCCTGACGGAACAGCACATATTGTGCATAATCTTATGGATACAGAATTTGCCAATCGCCTGTTTATTATTGAACGTAGTGGAAAACAGGGATTGGGAACAGCCTATATTACGGGATTCAAATGGTCTTTGGAACATAATTATGATTACGTGTTTGAAATGGACGCAGACTTCAGTCATGATCCTAATGATTTGCCAAGGCTTTATGCCGCTACTCATGACGAAGGCTATGATGTAGCCATAGGCTCAAGATATGTTTGTGGTGTAAATGTTGTGAACTGGCCGATAGGACGTGTGCTGATGAGTTATTTTGCATCACAGTATGTTCGTGTCGTAACAGGTTTCAAAGTGCATGATACTACAGCCGGATTTGTTTGCTATAGGCGTAGAGTGTTGGAAACTATCCCCCTGGAAGAAGTACGTTTTAAAGGATATGGCTTTCAAATAGAGATGAAATACACTGCCTATAAAATAGGTTTTAAGATAAAAGAAGTGCCGGTGATATTTGTAAATCGTCGTGAAGGCGTGAGCAAGATGAGTGGTGGCATTTTCAGTGAGGCTTTCTTTGGGGTGATGCGTCTCAGGCTTGACGGATGGTTCCGCAAGTACCCTAAAATTAAATAATGGATATAAAAGATATACAACAACTTTATGGGAGAACTCCACAAGTAGGAGCCTTAAAAAAGTTACTGGAAGACAAATCATCAAAACACGTTTTCCTGCAGGGATTAATGGCTTCAGCCACTCCTTTGCTGTTTTCTTCTATAGCAGAAGATATTTCACGTCCCGTGCTATTCGTTCTTCAGGATGCTGATGAAGCTGGGTATTTTTATCATGATCTTACTCAGATAATGGGAACAGACCATGTTCTGTTTTTTCCGTCAAGTTATAAGCGTGCTGTAAAATACGGTCAACGTGACAGTGCCAATGAAATACTTCGAACTGAAGTGTTGGCAAGGTTGTCGGTATGGTCTGATGGCTCTCTTTATATAGTTACTCATCCAGAAGCTATTGCTGAACTTGTTGTTGCTAAAAAGCAACTCAATGAGCGTAGAATGACTTTGAAAACCGGACAGAATATAGATATTACAGACGTAGAGCATAATTTGCGTAATTTCGGATTTCAAGAAAATGACTATGTTTATGAACCAGGGCAGTTTGCTGTTCGTGGAAGTATTCTTGACGTATATTCATATAGTTGTGAATATCCTTATCGTGTAGACTTTTTTGGGGATGAGATAGATACTATAAGAACTTTTGAGGTTCAAGACCAACTGTCTAAGGATAAACGCAATGAGGTGGAAATAGTACCTGAACTTGCTAGTATTGCAAGTGAAAAAATATCGTTTCTTAAGTTTCTGCCGGAGAAGACATTGCTAGCCATGAAAGATTTTACATTTATTCATGATGTCATAGAACATGTATTCAACGAGGGCTTTTCTTCTCAGGCAAAGGTAGACCGCTTGGAAGGTGCCACAGAAATGGAACAGCAGCAGATACGGAATGAGATGAATAAGGATAAATCTCTGCTTAATCCTTTTATGTTTACAGAAGATGTGGCAGGTTTTGCAAGAGTGGAGTTTGGCAGTTCACTTTCTGAAAAAAGCAAGAGTGTGAAATATGACATCTTGAAGTTTGATATTACTTCCCAACCTTTGTTTCACAAAAATTTTGATCTTCTTGTTGGAGCCTTTGAAGATTATATGCTTAAAGGTTATAGATTGTATATCTTTGCGGACAGTGAAAAACAGACAAAACGTCTTGCTGACATTTTTGCCGATATGGATAATCCAAAGGCAAAAGGACTGGAGTTCATTCCTGTGAACAAAACTCTGCATGAAGGTTTTGCCGATGACAAAATGAAATTGTGCTTCTTTACTGATCATCAGATTTTTGATCGTTTCCATAAATATAATCTTAAGAGTGATAATGCACGTGCCGGTAAGATGGCTCTTACGTTAAAGGAACTTCAAGAGATGGAACCTGGTGACTTTATTGTCCATGTAGACTTTGGTATAGGAAAGTTCGGCGGATTGGTACGTGTGCCTGCTGGCAACAGTTATCAGGAAATGATACGTATTATCTATCAAAATAATGACAAGGTAGATGTCAGCATTCATTCTCTGTATAAAATCAGTAAGTATCGTCGTAGTGATACGGGGGAACCACCTCGTCTAAGTACTTTAGGCACTGGCGCATGGGACAGATTGAAGGAGAAGACAAAGAAGAAAATAAAGGATATAGCCAGAGATCTTATTAAATTATATGCTCAGCGACGTCATGAAAATGGTTTTGCATATAGTGCAGATTCTTATATGCAGCAGGAACTGGAGGCTAGTTTCCTTTATGAAGATACTCCAGACCAAAGTAAAGCTACGCACGATGTTAAAGCTGATATGGAAAAAGCTCGACCTATGGATAGGCTTGTATGTGGCGATGTGGGATTTGGAAAGACCGAGGTTGCTGTGCGTGCTGCTTTCAAGGCGGCTTGTGACAGTAAGCAAGTAGCTGTGCTTGTGCCGACAACAGTTTTGGCTTATCAGCATTATCAGACATTCTGTTCACGTCTTAAGAATCTTCCTGTAAGGGTGGAATATCTGTCCAGAGCCCGTTCTGCTAAAGCAACAAAGGAAGTGCTTGCTGATCTTGAATCTGGAAAAATTGATATTGTTATCGGTACGCATAAGTTGATAGGCAAAAGTGTAAAATGGCATGACTTGGGGTTGCTTATTATAGATGAGGAACAGAAGTTCGGTGTTTCTACAAAGGAAAAACTGCGAAAGTTGAAGACTAATGTGGATACCCTTACAATGAGTGCAACTCCAATTCCACGAACATTGCAATTTTCACTGATGGGAGCGCGTGATATGAGCATTATCCGAACTCCACCACCAAATCGTTACCCTATACATACAGAGTTGACAACCTACGGACATGAAGTTATCGCAGATGCTATTAATTTTGAGATGAGTCGTAATGGACAGGTTTATTTTGTAAATGACAGGATAAACAGTCTGCCTGAAATTGCAAATTTAATAAAGAAATATGTGCCAGATTGTCGTGTGGCAATAGGACATGGAAGAATGAAGCCGGAGGAATTGGAAAAAATTCTTATGGGTTTCATGAATTATGATTATGATGTATTGCTTTCGACAACAATCGTGGAAAATGGTATTGATATCAGTAATGCCAATACCATAATTATCAATGATGCTCATAGATTTGGACTTTCTGATCTTCACCAGATGAGGGGACGAGTAGGGCGTAGCAACCGTAAGGCATTTTGTTATCTGCTGGCTCCACCGAAGAGCTTACTTAATCCGGAGGCTCGTCGTAGATTGGAGGCATTGGAGAATTTTTCTGAGTTGGGAAGTGGATTTAATCTTGCTATGCAGGATTTGAGTATTCGTGGAGCTGGAAATCTTCTTGGGGCAGAACAAAGTGGATTTATGGAGGATTTGGGATATGAAACTTATCAGAAAATACTTTCTCAGGCAGTAACAGAACTTAAGAATGATGAGTTTCAAGATGTTTATGCTGAAGAAATGGCGCGAGGAAATGATATAAATGGCAGTGAATTTGTTGAAGACTGTGCCATAGAAAGTGATTTGGAAATGTATTTTCCTGATAATTATGTTCCGGGCAGCAGTGAACGTATGCTTTTATATCGGGAACTTGACAATATAGAAGATGACAGTGCTCTTGATGATTACCGTAAGCGTTTGATAGACCGTTTTGGCATGATACCAATTGAAGGAGAGGAATTATTACAGGTGGTTAGTCTGCGTAGGCTTGGAAAATCTCTTGGTTGTGAAAAGATTATTCTTCGTAAGGGACTGATGAATATGCAGTTTGTTGCTAATCCTGACAGTGCTTATTATAAGAGTAAGTCATTTGGAAAGGTGATAGATTTTATAGGCAAAAATCCACGTCGTTGTAATCTTAGGGATAATGGACATAGATTTTTACGTATTGAGCAGGTTCCGACGGTAGAAGAGGCTGTTAAGGTGTTGAAAACTATAGATGAAGACAATTAAAAATATATATGGAAAATGATTGTTAATATATGGTTAAAATTCTGTTTGCAAACAAAATAATCGTGAAATATTCAAATACATTGTTGTTTTATTCAAAAATAAAATATATCTTTGCATTTGTGGAATTCTAAAAAGAGTTTCTATTCCTTGGTCAAAGAAATCAAAACTTTGAGAAATGAGGAATATATGATATAAATAAGGAGAAATGTTTAATGCGAATAAATTGACTCAGAAAAGGTAAGAACCTACTGTTTAAGGCTAAATCCTATTCTATGCGAGAATAGGTGTTAATGACAAAGAAGGATAAACAAGACATATGTGAATATCTCTTTTTATCCTAGTCATTTAGAAGAAGAATCATCAGTAAGATGGTTCTTTTTTTTTGTTTATGCATCTCTTTTTTCTAAATCTGTGTTAATCTGGCATGTCTTAGGCACGATATTTGAAGATTTTCATTATCTTTGCATTTAAGATGTTAAGTTTAAAATATTAATACATTATATTTATATTAAAAAGAAAATGAGAACAGTTTACGAATACTCTGTCAAAGACAGAAAAGGTAAAGATGTATCGCTTAAGGAGTATGCCAATGAAGTACTGTTGATAGTCAATACTGCTACCAAATGTGGTTTTACTCCTCAGTATGAGGAACTAGAGAAACTTTATGAACAGTATCATGCTCAGGGGTTTGAAATCTTGGATTTCCCTTGTAACCAGTTTGGTCAGCAGACTCCTGGTACAGATGAGAGTATCCATAAATTCTGTAAACTAAATTATGGTACAGAATTCCCTCAGTTCAAGAAATTAAAAGTGAATGGAGATGATGCTGAGCCTTTGTATAAATTTCTTAAAGAACAAAAGGGATTTGCCGGATGGGACGAATCTCATCCTATTTATCCTGTTTTGGACAAAATGCTTTCAGAAGTTAATCCTGATTACAAAAATAATTCTGATATAAAATGGAACTTTACTAAATTTCTAATAAGCAAGAAGGGACAGGTTATGGCACGTTTTGAGCCGACCGAGAAAATAAGTAATATAGCAGTGCAGATAGAAGAACTCCTTAAGGCTTGAATTTAAACTTATGGAATATACAAAATGTCTTATAATAGGTAGTGGTCCTGCCGGATATACAGCCGCTATTTATGCTGGCAGGGCAGACTTGAAACCTGTTGAGTATTGTGGCATGCAGACTGGCGGACAACTTACCCAGACAACAACAGTGGAGAATTTCCCCGGCTATCCCCAAGGGATAGATGGCAATCAGATGATGATGGAAATGCGTGAACAGGCTGAACGTTTTGGTGTAGATATCCGTGATGGTGAGATTGTTAAGGCTAATTTGAGCAAGAAACCATACGTGCTTATTGATGACCGTGGCAATGAAATTGAAGCAGAATCTGTGATTATAGCTACCGGAGCTACAGCTAAGTATTTGGGATTGCCTGATGAAACCAAGTATGCCGGTCAAGGGGTTAGTGCTTGTGCCACATGTGATGGTTTTTTCTACAGAAAGAAAATTGTTGCTGTTGTGGGTGGTGGAGATACTGCTTGTGAAGAGGCTAGTTATCTGGCTGGTCTTGCAAGTAAGGTTTATATGATAGTTCGCAAATCTTTTTTGCGTGCTTCTGATATAATGAAGAAGCGTGTAGAAGATAATGATAAAATTGAAATATTGTATGAAACCAATACTTTAGGACTTTTTGGTGACAATGGAGTTGAAGGTGCTCATTTAATATATCGTAAGGGTGAGTCTGATGAGAAAATATATGATTTGCGTATAGATGGTTTTTTTCTTGCAATTGGCCACAAACCCAACACTGATTTATTTAAGGGGGTAGTGGATCTTGATGCGCAGGGATATGTCAGAACAGATGGATATAGTCAGAAGACGAATTTACCAGGAGTGTTTGCTGCTGGTGATGTGTGTGATTCTTATTATCAACAGGGAGTTGTTGCAGCCGGGAGTGGAGCAAAAGCAGCAATAGATGCTAATGATTATTTGAGTGAAATAGGAAAATAATTAAAGTTATTGAGTAAATATAGAACAAGACCTTTCCAACATTGTTGGGAAGGTCTTTAGTTTTTTAGTCTTGAGTTAATTTGTAAGCATTAATTAGTCGCATGATTTCCTAAATTCACGATGCAAAGATAAGGCTTTTATATTAAATATATGTGCTCTTCTTGATAACAAAAAGTGTAGCTTTTGTTATCAATCTGATAAATTTTTGAGAAATAGGATATTATTATTTTTTAAATAGGGAAACCCCTATTCATATATATAGTTTTTATATTTAAAACCATATAATAAATAATTAACTTTGCAACATATAAAACAATAAAAGTATTAACAAATTAAAGTGTAAACGATATGAAAAAGATTTCTAAATTTATGATGATGACTACGATAGCAGTTATGTCATTTGGTTTTGCTAGTTGTGACGATGAACATTGGGATAATTATTATGACCGTCCGGATGATGTTTACAATGATGAATATGGTTCACAAAATAATGATATTCTAGTTGAGGCCCAAAGCTTGACTGGTATATGGTATGGAACCATGAACTATACGTATACCGATGATAGTGATAAGCGTGTTACGGATGAATTTAATGTAGAATTTAATTTTATTCCGTATTCATCTAAATCTGTAAATGGACGTGGAACAGAAATTGATTCTGATAATAATGGAAATTCTCAGACTCTTACGTTTAAATGGTATGTTGATGACAGAAACGGCAATATCAACATTCAGTATGACATAAGCAACTCTGCATACGTTATGGATTGTTCTGCAAGTAATAAGGGATTTATATTGGATCTGAATAAGGGGCTTTTTGAAGGGTATATGGAAGGTGTAAACAATGATGATGAAATATATATAAAACTTTATATGGTTGATGAAAACAGTAAGGCTGTGTCGCGTTCGGTATCAAAGAGTACAGTCTCAAAGACTACATCAAGTCTCAGTTTTGGAAAAGGCAGCAATTTTACCAAGCCGGTGGCAAGAAGTTTCAAATTGAATAATAGGCGATAGGTGACAAACAGAAAGCCATGCCTTTATGACATGGTTTTAATTTTTACCTAAAAGAAAACGGCTAAGCGCATATGCAACTGCGTTTAGCCGTTTTGTAATTTAATATATGCTTGATAAAGATATATTACTTCTTTAGCTTACCGTAACGGTTCATAAAGCGGTCTACACGACCTGCTGTATCAACAAGTTTGTTCTTACCTGTATAGAATGGGTGAGAAGTACTTGAGATTTCGACTTTTACCACTGGGTAAGTTTCACCTTCAAATTCTACAGTTTCTGTAGCTTTGCATGTAGACTTTGTAAGGAACATATCACCGTTGGACATATCCTTGAATACGACGGGGCGATAGTTTTCTGGATGAATACCTTTTTTCATTTCTTTAAAATATTATGTTTATAAAATTATTCTTTAATATGCAATGCGTAGATTATGCAAAGCGGTGCAAAATTACTAATATTTTAATTAACATCCAAACTTTTTGCTTATTATTTCCGTCATTTTGTTTTTTTTCCAATCTTTGCTCATGTTTATAATATAAAAGATGTACCTTTGCAGCGAATAAATATGGCTGATACAACTATTATTCCCATAGAGACTCATCCTTTTGAGCCATGGTTGCCACATAATGCACGGTTATTGATGCTTGGCACTTTCCCGCCATCGTCAAAACGTTGGTGTATGGCATGGTATTATCCTAATTTTACCAATGATATGTGGCGCATATTCGGGTATATATTCTTTGGAGACAAAATGCACTTTGTCAAGAATGATGAGAAAACTTATAATTTGGAATCTCTTAAATTATTTTTGGAGGAACGTGGAATTGCTATCTTTGACACGTGTCTGCAAATAAGGAGACTCAAGAATACAGCTTCAGACAAAGAACTGGAAGTAGTGAAAACTAGTAATCTTGACGGTATGCTTCGTTTATTACCAGACTGTAAGGCTGTTATAGCTGCCGGACAGTTGGCTACGAAAATATTTACAGAACATTATGGTATAAAAAGAAATCCCAAGATGGGAGAATATGTGGAGTTTATGTTTGAAGGGCGAACTTTAAAACTATATAGAATGCCAAGTAGTAGTCGCGCTTATCCTATGCGTTTGGAGAAAAAAGCTATATTTTACGAGGCTATGTTCAAGGACATAGACATTTTGAAAGACTGAATAAAAAAGCAACATATATGGACGATAAAATTACAATCATCGGTATTGCCGGTGGAACAGGTAGTGGAAAGACCACTGTAGTGAAGAAGATTGTTGAGGCTTTGCCGCCTCATTATGTAGCAGTGGTGCCTCTTGACTCTTATTACAATGATACAACTGGTCTTACTGATGATGAACGCAATGCTATAAATTTTGATCATCCTGATGCCTTTGACTGGAAGTTGCTGATAAAACAGATTAATAATCTACGTCATGGATTGCCTATTGAACAACCTACATATTCTTATATTCTAAGCAATCGTTTGCCTGAAACCGTACATGTAGAACCTAAACCGGTAATAATCATTGAAGGCATAATGACTCTGCTAAACAAAAAGCTCCGGGAAATGATGGACTTGAAAATTTTCGTAGATTGTGATCCGGATGAGCGACTTATTCGCAATATACAACGTGACACCATAGACCGGGGACGTACGGTATCTATGGTAGTAGACAGATATCTTAAAGTTCTGAAGCCTATGCATGAACAGTTTATAGAACCTACAAAACGTTATGCAGATTTAATAATACCAGAAGGCGGGCAGAATATAAAAGGCGTTGGTATATTGTGCAAATATATAGAAGGGCTTATTCCGCAAAAATAGATAACTCTTAATGCTTTTGGGGGATGTCTGTTTCTGTGTCCTTATTAGTTGCATTATGTGCTTTCTCAATTTGCTTTCTGCAGTTGTGTATTTTCAGAGTGTTTATACATTCCACAATACCATATACAAGCATGCACCATCCTATGACAAAAAGAGGTGCGGAGGCGATAGCCTTGGGATATATTATAGAAATCAAACCTACAAGCAGAATAATAGATGGCATAATCCAATAGAATAGTCCCACTTGAGCATATTTCGATGCTGAGGCTAGAGCTATGAATTGGCTTATTGCTCCAAGTATCAGCATCGCAGCCATTATATATACCAATCCTGTGATAAAAGTTCCAGGCATTAAAGCTAATATTATGCCTAGAATCAAACTACCTAATCCGACAATAGGAAATTTCGGTTTTACGATAGTTTCGGAAATTAGATTGCCGTTGGAATCATACACCTCTGTATTGTTTTCTGTCGTTTTGCGTGAACTATAATACACAGCAATGCTTATTATTCCAGACAGGAAAAAAAGGATTCCGATAGCTATGGTTATCCACTGTACAGTCTGTTCCCTGTACTCAATGAGCAATGCTCCTATTATAATAGCGCATATAGCACGGAAAAAGTTACTTTGCAATAATTTCATTATGTTTAGTTTTTGGCAAAGGTATAGAAAATATTTTATATACCGTATTTTTTTTGTAAATTTGCAAACAAATTTTTAAAAGTATGACAACTTTGTATTTGGTACGCCATGGGGAGACTGTAGATAATGCAGCTAAAATACTTCAGGGGCAGCATCCCGGCAAACTTAATGATACCGGAATCAAGCAGGCTGAAGAAGTGAGAGAAAAAATGAAAGATGAAGATATAGATATCTTTGTGTCTAGTGATTTACAGCGCTCTATTGATACGTGTCGCATAATAGCAACACCCCATGACAAAGAAGTGACAACAACTTCTCTATTAAGAGAACGTGATTGGGGAGATTTCACCGGTAGATTTATTCCTGATTTGCCAAAAAATCCAGAAGAATGGCCTGACAATATAGAAAGTCTTGAAAAGATGAAAAGCCGTGCCCGTAATTTTCTTACTTATATAAAAGTAACTTATCCCGGTAAGAAAGTATTAGCTGTTGGGCATGGAATAATCAATAAGGCTATACAAAGTGTTTACTTCGGCAATCCTATGAATGAAATTCATAAAATGGGAAATGCCGAAGTAAGAATATTGATGCTGTAAATGGTAATTATCTGTGTCCTCCGAAACTGCCTCCAGATGAACGACTTCCGGTATTACTGTTCCCAAAAGAACGGGTAGACGAATTGCTGTTCCCAAAAGAACGGCTTGGCATAGATGAAGAACCGTTTCTAGGAGAAAAAGAGCGACTTGGGGTACTGTTAAAATTGCGACTGCCGCCGAATACTCTGCTTTCGCCATTACTGCTGCCTACGGTAGAACGTGTACTGCTCTGTCGGTTGCTTTGTCCGAAGACTCGGCTACTACTCCCGAATGAGTTTATATTGTTTTGGCGATTACTCTGTCCGAAGACGCGATTGCCGTTGTTGCTGCGGTTTTGAGAATTGCTGAACCCACCGGTGTTGCTACGAGATTGAGAGTTTCCAAAAACACGGTTGTTGTTATTGTTGTGATTCTGCATATTTCCGAATACTCGGTTGTTATTATTGTTGCGATTGCTCCAACCTCTGCCATAATTTCCGTTTTTGAAGTTGTCACGCATTCCTATTCTTTGCCCTCTGTGTGGACCATCCCATGAGCGTTCGCAATACCAGCTTCTGCCACCGTTTGTTCTCCAACTATGTCCACCACGATAAACCGTGTAGAAATTAGGACAACCGAAATAGAAGTAGTTACGATGTGGATAGCGTGCATAAATGCCGAAGTGCCAATAACCGCCATTCCAATAAAGAGGACGATAGAAATAAGACGCATCTACGTAAGTACGGTATTGCCAATCTAGTAGAATGTAGCTGAGGTCAAGATTACGTTGCCGCCAATAAGTGCCGTATAGGTCGCTGTAATCGTTTATGCTCATCAGGTAATCTAGATTAATCTCATAAGCTGCTTCATACTGTTCATCAGTAAGATTCAGTTCATACGCCATCTTGTCGGTAAGGAACAAAGCTTGTTCACGTGCTTGGTCGTAACTCATTGCATTTGCGGAAACTGTTATGGTAAACAGTGCAACCAGGGCTAATATAAACTTTTTCATAATCTTATGTTTTTAATTGTTTTTATTCTTGTTGTTAGTGTTTCTGAGATGTCTTTATCTCTTTCTTCACGTTGCAAAGATAGAATAAAATATAATGCATCGAAAAGGATTATCCCTAAACGGCAGGGGGAATTTCCCTATTTGAATATTGAATATAGAATGTTGAACATTCTGAACAATAATGATACTTGTCGGTCCGTTATATTCTAAATATAGAAATCATGAATATAAGATATATAGAGCTATTGACAGTCTTTTTATTCTTTTCTTGTTCTATGCGTGCCCAGTATGCATGGCAGGAGCAATCATATTCCGGCAAATTGAATTTTGGAGAAAATATTCATTATAATGTTGAGGTTCAAGGTTCATTTTCAGATGACAGAACACCATTGTGGCTGAATGCTAATAAATATGGATTAAGTTCGCTTGATAAGAATAATGGTTATCTGCGTGGAAGCGTTATTCGTCCTTTGGAGAGTGATTCTGCCCGACGTTGGGGGGTGGGCTATGGTATAGATGTGGCAACTACAGCCAATTATACCAGTAAGATTGTAGTACAGCAGGCTTTTGTTGAGTTCCGTTGGCTTCATGGTGTTCTGTCTTTAGGTTCTAAGCAATATCCGATGGAACTTAAAAATAATATGCTTTCTTCTGGTTCTCAGACTCTTGGCATAAATGCCCGACCTGTACCTCAGATACGTCTTGCTTTACCGGAGTATTGGGTTTTGCCGTTTGGCAATGATTGGCTTCGACTTAAAGGACATATTGCATTTGGAAAAATGACAGATGATAATTGGCAGCATGAGTTTACTGGTCGACAGAGTAAATATGCTGATGATGTGCTTTATCATTCTAAGGCCGGGTATTTGATGATTGGTAATCCTGATAGATTTTTTCCTTTGTCTTTAGAATTAGGATTGGAGATGGCAACTACTTTCGGTGGAACTTCTTACCAGATGATAGATGGCAAAATGCAGGTATATGCTACTGGTGGGACTGGATTAAAAGATTATTGGAATGCTTTTTTCCCTGGAGGTGCTGAGAGTATAGAGGAAGGTACTGCATATACTAATGTTGAAGGAAATCAATTGGGTTCGTGGCTTGCCAGAATTAATTATGATGCTGATACATGGCGTTTTAGTGTATATGCTGATAAATTTTTCGAGGACCACTCTGCAATGTTTGGTTTTGGCTATGATGGATATGGAGAAGGTGAAGAATGGAATACTAAAAAGAAAACCAGACTTTTACTATATGATGTCAAGGATATAATGTTGGGCGGTGAACTAAATTTCAAATATAGTCGTTGGATAAACAATGTTGTTGTAGAATATCTTTACACTAAATACCAAAGTGGACCTATATATCATGATCATACGCAAAGTATTTCTGATTGTATCGGTGGAGAAGATAATTTTTACAATCATTCTATTTACACGGGTTGGCAACATTGGGGACAGTCTATGGGAAATCCACTGTACACGTCTCCTATATATAATGAAGACGGTACAATAGAATTCAAGAATAACCGTTTCGTAGCTTGGCATTTAGGTATAGACGGCAGACCTGTTGATCAGTTGAGCTATCGTCTGCTTGCAACATATCAGATTGGTTATGGAACGTATAGTAATCCTTACACACATCCTCGCCATAATGTTAGTGCTATGCTTGAAATGATTTATCATTTTAGTCATAACTGGAATGTGAAAGGTTCATTTGGAATGGACGCAGGTTCTATATTGGGACACAATTATGGATTCCAATTTACTGTCAGCAAGAGTGGAATCTTTAATCTTTAAAATATTTGATAATGAGTAAATTTAAATACCTTGTTTTATCTGCAGTTACTGTCTTCCTGATATTTCTGTTTACAGGTTGTGAAGTAGAAACCTTATATAATGGTGATCTTGATGGATTTTGGCATGTGGAAACAATAGATACATTGCAGACCGGAGGAACTTATGATCTTTCTGATTCTAAGGTATTTTGGTCGTTTCAGGCTAAACTTATGTCAGTTCGTGGCATTGACAATGAATATCTTTTTCGTTTTAATAAAACCTGTGACAGCCTGATAATATCCAATCCATTTCTATCAGACCGTGAGATTGGCGATTCTGCAATTACTAATTCTGATGTATTGCGCCCGTATGGGATAAATGCTTTGGAAGAACATTTTGCTGTGGAACAGTTGAGCGGCAGTAAGATGACGTTGAAATCATCAAAATTGAGAATAAAGTTCCGAAAATTCTAGAACACTTTACCAAATATTATATTAAAGAAAGTTCTAACAAGTATTTTAAAGTCAAACCACCATGAGCGATGTTCCAGATAATATAAGTCAAGCTCAAGTCGCTTGAGCATCTTTTCCATTGTGTCCGCATAGCCATTGTATAGAGTGGCATAGCTTGTAACTCCAGGTCTGATTTTATAAAGAAGTTGATATCTGCTGTCATGTTCCATAATTTTGTCTATGAAATATTTTTGTTCCGGTCGCGGACCAATGAATGACATTTCACCCTTCATAACATTCCATAATTGAGGTAACTCATCCAAATGATGTCTGCGCAAAAAATGCCCTACACTGGTCATTCGTTTATCGTTCTCCTTTTCCAGCATCATTACATCGTCATCTTTAACATCAATGCGCATACTGCGGAATTTGTATATAATGAAAGGATGTCCGTGTAAACCTATTCTTTCTTGTCGGTAAATTACAGGTAAACCGTCTTCTAGTCTTATTACAATGGAACATATAGCAATAAGTGGGGAAAAAA
The DNA here is from genome assembly GCA_964433895.1 of uncultured Prevotella sp. GTDB lineage: Bacteria > Bacteroidota > Bacteroidia > Bacteroidales > Bacteroidaceae > Prevotella. The sequence continues at coordinate 11,088 of CAYSSU010000031.1, read as the reverse complement.
CAATAAGGCATATAGAAGCTATAATGAAATCAATTATCCTTTTCATGTCTTGTTCTTAATTTTTATGACATTAGTCAATGCAATATTGAATATCGCATATAAGACTATATCTGTAATTATAAGGTAAGTGATGCCAATAGAACTAAAAGTTATAGAATTTATGATTACGAATAACAGTTCTAATAAAATTATGGATACCAGAGCTTTATGTTGTGATATTCCAAGTTTTAGGAATTTATGATGAATGTGGCTCTTGTCAGCCTTGAAAATTGAATGATGAACTCTTAGTCTGTGAATGATAACTCTTCCAACATCGAAGACTGGCACAATAATTAGACTGTAGGCAAGCATGATGCATTCATTGGAGAAAGGTTTTATATCAGGATTGCTCATGGCTATTTTTATAAATAGAAATCCAATGGTAAATCCAAGTGTGAGACTTCCAGAATCACCCATGAAAATTTTTCGGTTGTTCTCTTCTTTGCCAAACATATTGAAATATAAGTATGATATAAGCATACCGATTATTCCGGCTATGAGAATATCGTAAATCCAAAGACCTTCACTTGCAAAAAATATAAAATATCCAATAAATGCTATTATAGCCAAACAAGCAGCTAGACCGTCTATTCCGTCAATAAGATTCATCGCATTGCATATAAAGACCATGACGAAAACGGTTAATGGCATACCTATATAAAACGGAATCTCATGTATGCCCATGAAACCGTATAGATTATTTATCCATAGACCTGCCAGTGGAAGTAGGGCAGAGGCTAATATCTGAATCATGAATTTCACTTTTGCTCCGACCCCTACAATGTCATCAATGATGCCGATTATATAAACCAATAAAAGTCCAATTATAAATATGTATGACCAAATACTTATGTATATTTTGTTATGGTTGCATGAAGTGCTATTAAAAACGGTAATCATTATAAAGAAGGCTATAAGCATGCTGGGTATAAAAGAAATGCCTCCTAATCTAGGTATGGCATTCTTGTGGATTTTTCTTGCACTAGGTAAATCGTATAAATTCTTTTCTTTACAGAAATTAAGTATCCGTAAAATAATAAAGAATTCGCATATAGCACTAATAATAAAAGTCACCAGGCTTATCAAAATGTAGTTATTCATCATCGATACTTCTATCTGTATTTTGTGATTGCTTTATATTATAAACGCAGTTTATATAAAATATTGTTTATATATAACATGTTTTTTCAAAACATCATCAGTTTTTGATAATTGGAGCAGGTGAAAACAGTTGTATTATTTGTGTTGGTAGCATTTTAACAATATATTCTTTATTATCAGAATTCTGTATCTTAGTTTGAAAAAAAAAGAATTTGTGTTCCTTTTTTGGGCTGCGAAAGATACAGTTTCATTATGCCTTCTGTAAAGAGTGACATGTGATTTCGTAAAACTAATATGATAATACATTTTTGCTATGATTCCCAACCAAATGTCATGTCCTACGCCATAATGTGGAAAAGGCAATGCTTTTTCATAAACACATCTTTTGAATCCCATGGTATTACCTAAATATGAAGAACGTATAATATTGGTGAATATTCCAGTTTTGAAATGTCTTACATTATTATAATAAGAAGGTTTTATTAATTTTAGATTTTCATCTACTATCTTGCAGTTACCGACAACCAATTCGCTGTCTTTCAATTTATCTAGCATAATTTTTATTCTGCCATCAATCCATACATCGTCTTGGTCAGAAAGGAATATAATATCTCCCTTTGCATGAAGTAGTGCATTTTCAAAATTGTGTGCAGTGTAATCTATGATAAACTTAACATTGGCTCTTTTATGTGAAACTATTTTTATGCGTGAATCAGCAAATCCTTTAATTATAGCAATAGTGTTGTCTGACGAACCGTCATCAGATATTACTACTTCATCATTAACTGACAATTGTTTTAAAATAGATTCTAGCTGTTGTTTAATGAATTTTTCTCCATTGTACGTAGCTATACACACAGAAATTATCATCTTAATAATTTTTTAAAAATACAATTGGTCTTTTCTACAGATTTAGTATCTGTGAAAAATTTCGATATTCGCAATTTACTTGCTATTGAGAGCTTTTCTGTTAGTTTTTCATTAGCTAACAGTCCGTCTATAGCTTTGGCAAAATCTCTGACATTATTCAACTCAACGGTCTTGCCAGTCTCATCATTAATGGAAAGCCAATTTACCCCTGAACCTTCTATCTTAAATGTCACAGGTACACAACCGCAATACATGGCTTCCGCAAGTGCAATTCCAAAAGCTTCCTGCCTGGTGTTTGAAGGAAACGCGAAAATGCTGGCGGCATGATAATATAGTCTTAATTCTTTATAAGTGATTTTACCGAGAAATTCAATTCTTGGCGATGTTGATAATTGTTTTAATTTTTCAGTCATGGGTCCTCTGCCTGCTATTAATATCTTACAGTCTGATTTTATTAATTTCTCAGTTGCTATTAATTTATCTATTCCCTTATATTGCACATGTCGTCCCACGAATAATATGATTTTTCTATATCCGTATTTCTTTCTGATATCTTCTATTTTGTTTTCTTCGCCTGATTGTAATTCGAAAGTGGATTGTACTATTCCATTTGGTACAACTTCCGTTTTTTCTTTATACTTGAAAATCGGACTGTTTGGATGTATATAATTAGGACTTGTTGAAATAATCATAGACGCTTTTTTCAATATCATGTTTTCAATAGGTTTTATCAGGCTGTATAATATGCCTTTTGCAATAATGTCGGAATGCCATAGTAAGACTATTTTACACTTATTATTAATAAGACCGGCAATAGGATATACAAAAGGATTTGGACAATGGATAAGTAAGGCGTCAGGTTGATATTGGTTTATGATTTTTCTTGCTTTATAGAAAAAGCTTATAGCTATGTCTTGGCTGGAAATTTTAAATGTTGATTTTATTCTGTAAATATCAATGCCGTTAATGTTATCATGTTTGTCTTTGCCGGTTGTGCAAAAGCATATCATGATATTCTGAAATTCATTTAATCCTTCAGTAAGATATTTTGCTACAGCTTCTATTCCCCCTTCTGTTGGATAGTAATATTTGGATATATGTATTATGGTCTTTTTCATATCTGATATATTATTTCAAAGGAGTATTGGCATTTCTTTTTATTTCAGCCTCGTATGAATATGTCATTAATAGCATTATCATTCCGGTAGAAGATATAAGCAGAGGATTAGTCCCTGCAATAAGTAAGTAGGCTAAATATGCCCAAAATACAGACAATGTGAATTTGTCTTTACGGTATTTCCATATTGTAAAGAGTGGTTTGCAGAATACTCCAACTATTATTATTGAAAACAAGCCATAACATCTAAGTAATTCCAAATATGTCCATTCTGTTTTTAATACAATGTTATTGAATCCTTCGCTGTAAAAACTGGTTCCTGGTCCTTCTCCTATTAACAGATACCCTGGATGTTCTTCAAATAATTGCAAGTATGAAGAAATATGTCCGTATTTTACAACGTTAGAAGCTTCGCTTGTATCTGTAGCAAGAGCTATAAGGATAATAATAAAAGTAATTCCAATTATTACGATAATTGGATAAATTAGATGTTTTGCTTTTGGGGCATCTTTGAATAGCAGATAAGCAATGATGCAGAACAAGAAAATAGGAGTAAGCATTGTACTTCTCGTACCACTTATACAGAAAGTGAATAATATAATTATAAGATATACAAGTCCTTTCAAATTTCTTGTGGCTTTATTTAAGTTATTATATATATAGTAAGTGAAAATTAAAATAAAGGAAACACATGATTTAATATACATACAATAAAACAGTACTCCTAAAAACCAGCGGTGCGCCATGATTATAGTGTCATCCTTGTTAGTGAAAAACAGATAGATCGGAGTCTCTATTTCAGGAATGAGCATTATGGATACAAACAATATGTCAGTAATTAAACAGCATATTATAACTGGGAATTTAGCTAGATTCATCAGGTTGAATTCCCTAATCCATAATAATAATACAAGGGGAGATATAGACTTGAATACAGCCAGTACCTCATTGTCATCGACAATTTGTGTTTTCATAGCCGTAAAGATATACGGAATGGCGACAGCACATAACGGCATGAGAATATACGGCAATTTAGACCAGTCTGGCTTGAATGCGATTATACAAAAGGTAACTAATGTAATGAATGTAAAGTCTTTTGCGTGCAGAATAGTGTTTGTAGGATCCAGCATAATGACAAGGATAAGAAAGAAAAACAATACGTTTCCTATCTTGTGCCATAAGTCTTTACGATATATACATTTGTCCATCGTGTGTATTTATTTTCTGTTATTGCTTTTTAATGACAACATAGGCTGTAGTACAGAATAGACCTATGAGCAGGCAGATGAGAGATATAATGATTTTTTTCGGTGCAGATGCTCGTACCGGTACCGTTGCAGGTTCTATCACTGCATATACTGGCGTGCGTTCTTGCAGTTTAGCTTTTGCCACTTGTAGTTGCTGTACTACCTGTGTATATATATTATATCTTAATTGCATCTCATTTTCCATTTCGTCTTGTTTTGCTCTGAACGATTCTAAGACTACATCTTCATTCGCATCTGAGTATGCAGCGTATCGTTCCTGAGAACGGATATATTGTGCTTTAGCATCTGTAAATAATTTCTGCGTGTACTTCAAATCATTTCGAGCCTTGGATGTTCGATAGTTTGTGATATATTCCTTTAGGAGAATGCTTGCTGAATCTACTATGATGGCAGATATCAGAGGATCTTGCGCAATGGCCTTGATAGTAATGATATTTGATTCTCTGTCTACGCTGCATGACAGCATATCTTTAATGTCGCTAATGACGTCTGTCTGTTCTTTTGTAAGTTGAAAAGAATTAAAATTCTTATCATAAGATTTCTTGTCTTTTGAAAGCCATTCTTTGGGGCTTAAATGACTCCACCATGGTTTAACCTGTTCCTTTTTGTAGTAATCGAACAGTGTGGTGTTTATTTTCTTGTCTATAGACGTTACGTGTATTTGACATAAATCCACCATGAACTTTGTAGAATTGAACAGATGTGGATATAATTGTGGTGAAATAGCATCAGTAGAAGTCATGTCTGTATTTATTCCTAATGAAGAAGCCAGACTGCTTAAATTGCCTAGTTGTGAAGAACTCTGGCTCGTTTCCGGAGCTAGCATAACTTTCGCTGTATATTGTTTTGGTATGCTTAGAGAAATTATTATTCCTGTCGCGAGAGATATCATGCCGACAATGGCAAATAATCTCTTCTTCTTTAATATTAATTTTATAAATGTTTTTGTATCCATTTAAATTATCTTTTTAGAGTTTTAAAAGTCTTTACTATTTTATATCGCAATTTGTATGTTATATATTTTATGATAGAACCATATCCTAAATCTTTCAGCATAATGCAATTTTTATGGTTTAAATTATAGGCATTGGTTATATGCTGTATTTTATGCAGTAATGATTTGTTTAAATTGTTCACTCCGACTGTGTTATTGCCGTGCTGCCTGTAAAATACCAAAGGCTTGTTTATCAGACTCACTTTCCCCTTTGCCTTTAACACGCATAAAGTTATCCAAGTATCATGCATCGTTACCTTCTTTGTGGGGAGTTTGATGCATTCTTTTGCCTTCTTGTTTATAAGCATTGTGCATCCGGTAACAATATTAGAGGCTGCACTTTTGTTGAATGTATTAAGTAATTCTGGTTCGATTCCACTGTATTTTAGAAATGAATTATTAATTATGTTCAATTTTGAATCAGTGATATATAGGTCTGAATGTATTAATATTGGTATATCTGCATTTTCGGCTTCCAACTTTTCCATTCTTTCTAAAGATTGTTGGATTTTATCTTTGCACCATACGTCATCTTGATCGCAGAAAAAATAATAGTCAGCTTCTACATTATCTAGTAGACTAAAGAAGTTTTCTTTTGCTCCATTTTTACTTGAATATTGTAAAAGTCGTATGTTTTTGTATTTAGATACATATTTCTTTATGATATTTAATGTGTTGTCATTAGAATTATCATCATGTATGTATAGTGTCCAGTCTTTGCAGGTCTGTTTCAAAATAGAATCTATCTGTTCTGAAAGAAACTTCGCTCCGTTGTAGGTCGCTAGCAGTATTGCAATGCTTTTCTTTATATTTTCCATATACCCAGAGCCTTTCCTTTTATTATTTTTTCTACTTGAACTTTGTTTATTATAAGTCCTGGAATGTTTACTAATATCATAATATATATTATACTGTAAATATCATTGAAATATCTTGTTGCGGTATATACAAGTGGTATGAACAATGTTGCTGCACATACGGTACATATTATTTGGAGTCGCAATGCGCCAAATCCATTCAGAAAATTTGAATATCCCATGCTGTATATTATTATTGTCATATAAATAGCCATGGATACTGTAAGTTTTAATGGGATGTTTATTTCATCACCTATCCATAAAGAAAATATCCACTTGGAACATAATGTCATTATTAGTATTGCGCACATTGCAACCGCAATTATTTTGTTTGTTGCCTTTTTTGCTTTTATTATCCAAGTCATATCTTTTTTTCCAAATGCATCTGTGATGGCAGACCAGAAAGGAATGCTGGCAATGTTGAATATCATTAGTGCTATTGTAAAATATCTGTATGTTATTTGGAATGGTGTTACCATAGCCGGTGATAATAATTTAGAAATCAAAAGGTTGGATGACATGAACAGCAGAATACCTGATATTTGTATTATGAAGAATTTTATTCCTATGGAAAATAATTCTTTGATGTGCTTTCTGTTAAATGACTGTATGGTAAAACGGAACTCTTTATACTTTATATGAAATGTTATAATATAAGCAGATATGTATATTATTAAAGCCATCCCCATATTTATTATTGCAATGATGGTTAAAGAGTGGCAGTTGTTTATGTATGCTATATATGTAGCAATCAGAATTAAGGTCTGACTGCAAGTCTGGAATAAATTATTTAATGCAGGAAGCTGTAATCCCAAATAGAAATTCCCTGTTAATTTGAATATAAAAGTCATGCATACTAGTATAATTGCTATATTTACTGTGTTATATAAGTCAGGCACACAATTTATATTCACATTTAAAAAAGAGTATAAATCAAACCTGCTGGTCAATATCAGCAGACTTAGCATTATAGGTATTATAATAAAAGTAAGCAAGGCAAAAGACGTGGTTACCACTTCATGGGCTTTGCTCTTTTCGCCTATTGATAAATAAAAAGCCAGTTTGTTTCTCAGCCCATTACCTAATCCTATATCCAAATTGTCTATCCATATTAATATTGAGGAAATGGTAAGCCAGACACCATTTGTATATTCCCCCAGACATTTTAATGTTAACGGAACAAGAAGTACCATGACAATCCCTGACCATCCTTTTAACAAGAAAGAAACTATAATGTTCCTTTTTAATAATGATGTTCTGGTATCATTGCCTATATAAGAAAGTAACTTTGGTAACATTCCGTGCCTTATTTTGCCAAATTGGCTATTGTTGCAATCATAGTAGCAATGCTTGCTACGCTGGTTCCTACACTGAGCCATTGTCCCAGTGAACCTGGATTACTTTTTGGTTTACTTGGCACTACGATTTCGCATCCTGGAAGAATTCTGGCATTATGACCTACACGAGCCACATTTCCATTCATATAAACAATGAATGTACGACTCTTTTTTGCTCTGTTCCCCCAGCCTCCGGCTTGATCAATATAATATGCAGGACGTTTGCCCTTTTTATAGGTGACAGTGTTTGGATACATCACTGTTCCGCTAATTTTAACAGTTCCGTTATATTCCGGTATTATGATGCGGTCGCCTTCGCGAAGTACAATGTCTGCATCACTGCCAGGATTAGCCATGGCTTTGTCCAATTCTATCCCTACAGGATAACTTTGTGCCAACTGCAACATTGCTGCATTGATACTGTCTTTTTCACCGTTTTGAATATTAAGAAGTTTTGTTATGCTTTCTATACGTCCTTGTTCATCTGGCATTGTGCGTCGTTCTAGTCTTGCACCTTTTATATATGCAAGGTCGGTAACTCCGCCTGCTTTTTTAATTGCATCGCTCAGATGTTCATTTTTACTGGATAGGGTATAGGTGCCTGCAAATGTGACCTGACCTTCTATCTGTATGTTTTTCTGTGTGCTGTAGCCGGGGCTGCGTCGTACGTACACTTCGTCGTATGGCATAAGGTTAAATCCGGGTTGACCATCAATTACGAATCCGTCTTTAAGCGCAAAACTGTATGTATGGGCAATCATGCTGTCGTTTTCTGTTGCCTTGGGATTGCTTATGCGTCGTGCCACATCTACTTTTATTGTTGAGGCTGTTTCCTTCAGACCTCCTGCCTGCAGAATGAAGTCTTCTATGGTTTCGTTGTCTGCATACTTGTATATTCCGGGATAGTTTACTTCTCCATGTATGGTTATCGTGCGCTCGGTCATCATGTCACTGCGTGTAGGAATAAAAAGTACGTCATTTTCCTGTAATGGAATGTCCGCCACTTTGTCGCTCATGATTCCTTCCACGTCAACAGGTATTACTTTCAGTGTGCGGTCTTTTTTCATTCTGTGCATCACGGCATGGGCTGTAAATGCTTCTTCGGTGAGTCCTTCGCTGTGCTGTATCAGTGAGCGCACGCTGTTTATCTCTCCGCCGAGCTGATATAGACCGGGGCGGAACACAGCTCCTTTTATCTCAACCGTATTTTCATATCTCGCCAGAATGGAATCAACGGTTATAGAGTCTCCGTCGGCTATTTGAAATGCATTCATGTCAAATTCCTCAACATTGAATACTGAATATTCCTTACCTGTCTTTCTTATAAGTCTTACGGCTTTCTTATATGCATCTCCCGTAAATCCTCCGGCGTATTTAAGCAGTGTGCCTACGCTTTCGTTCTTTTTCATTTCATAGAACATAGGGCGTTTCACTTTTCCTGATATATTTACCATGCAGTCGTAAGGTCCTACTATTATAACGTCTCCGTCCGTAAGACGCACGTTTCCGCGCATCTTTCCGTTCAGAATATAATCGTATATATCCACTACGGATATGAGCCTGTTGTTGCGATATACTTTTATATTGCGCAGCGTGCCCAAATCATTGGTTCCTCCTGCCATATATAGAGCTTGAAACACCGTGGCAAAGGCAGACAATGTGTATGTTCCGGGAGTTTTCACTTCTCCCATCACGTTTATCATTATGGTTTTAGTTTGACCTACAGTCAGCTTTATTCTGCTACTGCTGTATCTGCTGCCCAAGGTGTTACGCAGTTTGGCGTTAGCCTGTGATATGGTCAACCCGCTCACCTGTACCGGTCCGTATCCTTCTATTGTTACGTCTCCATCCGGAGATACAGTGGCGTCAATGGTTTTCTGTGATGCTCCGTATATATCTATTATCACCGCATCGCCCGGCCCCAAACGATAGTTCCGCGGCGTGGCAATGTTCATGTTTGGTTCGAATGTCAGTTCTTTATTATTAAATATGTCACGTCCGAAAACCTTGTTCTTTTTTGCGTTATGCTCAGCCATCAGCTGTTTTACCAATTGTATAGTGTCAGTAGGCAGCATATTCGCCATCTCATTCTGCATTTGCATGAACTCGTCATCATTGCTGTCATAAGTGTGTTGATAATTTTCGTCCTGATTTATACGGTAGTTGCTGTATTTGTTATTCACTGATGCGTTGTCAGATTTGTTTTCTGGCTTACGGTTACGCCCGGTTTGTCCGTTGTTGTTCCTCATTCGGCTTTCCGTCTTGCCTGTGGTTTCATCGGTTATATTTCCCAGCCCACTTTTCTTAATATGTCGTTCGTATTTATTGCGTATTCTCCTTATTTGAGATATGTCAACGCCACTTTGTATCAATTTTGTTACAATCTGTGCATTGGAGGTTCCGGCGTTGTGCTCCTTCATGGCAAAGCTCATCACCTGATCATCCGTCATGTTACCAGACTGTGCCGCCATACTCAACGGCATTATCAATAAAAATATATATAATATAATTTTCTTCATAATAAAATACATTCCACTTCGGTACCATTAACGGCACACATAAATGCAGACATTCCAACAGATATTTATAATTAAACGCAAAAGTACAACAAATATTTGAAAAAAATAGGTATTATTGTTGTATTTAAGAAACAAATATGTACCTTTGCATTTGTAATACCAATAACTCTTTATGTTATTGTCTTGAAATCTTTAAAAAGGGGGTTGTATGGACTTGACGGCAAGATGAGATGGTATGTAAGCATGCGGAGCCTCGTTGGCTAGCTCCATAATCTGAGTGAACACAAATTTAATTGGCGAAAATAATTACGCTCTCGCTGCTTAATCGAAGTATAGTAGATTATTAGCTTTATTCCATCACTAGGTGATGGAACGAGACACCGCTCTAAGGATGTTGTTCCGAATCTGAGGGTCAAGTGGTGCAGGTAAATCGGAAATAGCTTGTGTATGCCTTGGTGCACTTGTGAAAATTTAGAGGATAAGGATATGATTGGTGGTCCGGGTCTTGTCATATCACGAAAAACAAAGGCCGGAATAAGCATGTAGAAAGCGTATGGTTTCCTTGTGCGGACGCGGGTTCGAATCCCGCCAGCTCCACCATTATATAAACTCTTTGGAGTATATATGACAGTTTATAATAAAGACTTTTTTGTTTCGGCAAGAAGGTCTTTATTTTTTTGTAAAAGACTTTTTTATAGAATTCGGATGTTTTTTTGGTTTTTTGCTGTTATTTTTGTACGTTATTACAGAAAAAAGTGTAATTTTGTATCGCCTTAGTTGGGCATTATTCAAAACTGCAATATATTTGTTGCTATCTATTATGTCTGCTGATAAGCATGTTGCTGTTTATGGATAAACAGTATATGTATGAAAAGTTAATGTTTCTGTAAAAATAAAGAATATGGAATTTAAACGCAATATCATTATTACCGGTGGTGCCGGCTTCATAGGAAGTCACGTGGTACGCTTGTTCGTAAACAAATATC
>CAYSSU010000030.1:0-37908 GCA_964433895.1 uncultured Prevotella sp. | reverse complement strand
TTTTAGCATAAGAGCTCCGTTCTGGCAATAGAACGGAGCTTTTTGCGTTTATATAGGTATGGACTGATTGTTATGAAGATAAATGAAATCCTTATCAGAATTTTGAGAAAGCCCCGTACCAGAGGTTTTGGGGTGCAATCTCCTTTTGCATATCAATTTATAAGATATGTGATAGATGAGCGTTATCCTTATTATGCTTATGATGATTTAAAAAGAGTACATCCGGATTATGATACAGTTATTGTTGATACGGGAGAGCTTTTCTTTCGTATTGCTAATTTTTGGCAGCCGGATGTAGTGTATGGTTTTCCTGATTGTTTCGCAGATTATATAAAGGCTGGTTGCAATAAAACTTTGTTTATTAATAATAGCGAGTATTCTTTATCTTTGCGTAAAGTGATATATTTAGAATCAAGTTCAGACATTGATGTGGTCATAGAAAAGTGTAATGAAAATACAATGCTGATAGTTTCAGGTATCAACATTGATAAAGCATTATGGAATTTTCTGGTGAAAGATAAGAGAACTGGGGTTTCTTTTGATTTATTTTCTTATGGTATTATTTTCTTTGACAAGAACAAAACAAAGCAGAATTATAGAGTAAATTTCTAACAAATCTAAAAATTACACTTTATTTATCATTAGCATCAAAAAAAGTGTTCAAATACTTGCAGATAAAATATATTTTGCTACTTTTGCACGCAAATTTGTAAACAAGTAAAATTTATAGACTATGTATTGGACACTAGAATTGGCTTCGAAGTTGGAAGATGCACCTTGGCCTGCAACAAAGGATGAGTTGATTGATTATGCAACTCGTTCGGGTGCACCTCTTGAAGTTTTGGAAAACTTGCAGGAGATAGAAGATGAGGGCGATGTTTATGAAAGTATAGAAGACATTTGGCCAGATTATCCTTCAAAGGATGACTTCTTATGGAATGACGATGAGTATTAATAATCTCAGATAATCTTTAGAAAGGCTGCTCTTTAATTTGAGCGGTCTTTTATTTTTTATATGGCAATATTATTTTATATATTTCGTTATATAAATGTGTTCAAAAAAAGCATTTCCATATTAATTACAGTCCTTTCTTTGGTATCTTTCAAAGCCAGAGCTCAATACGATGTGGCTTTCAGTCATTATTTTGATATGGAGCCATCTTTTAATGCTGCTTCTGTGGGCAAGCAGAGCAAACTGAATATAACGGCAGCTTATGCTTTGTCCATGGCTGGTTATGAACATAATCCACAGACTTTATATGCAGCAGCAGATATGCCTTTTTTCTTTTTAAATAATTATCATGGCGCCGGAGTGCAATTTATGAATGATAAGTTGGGCTTATTTACTCATCAGCGCGTTGCGGTACAATATGCCTATAAACATAAACTTTTTGGAGGACAGTTTAGTGCCGGCATCCAAATGGGATTACTGAGTGAAAGCTTTAAGGGAAGTGAGGTTGATGTTGAGAATACTTCAGATCCGGCTTTGAGTACATCTGATGTAGACGGTAACAGTGTCGATATGGGACTTGGACTTTATTATGTTAAAGGAGCATGGTATGCCGGGGCGTCAGTGCAGCATTTGAATTCTCCGGTAATAGACCTTGGTGAGACTAATGAACTTAAAATAGATGCAACCTATTATTTGACTGGAGGATACAATATTAACTTAAGAAATCCGTTCCTAACTATAAAGCCATCTTTCCTGATTCGAAGTGATGCTGTGGATACGCGTGTTGATGTCACTGCACGTTTGCAGTATACTTATGAAAAGAAAATGATGTATGGAGGTGTTGGCTATAGTCCAACTAATTCTGTTACCTTTATGTTTGGCGGAGTCTTTCATGGAATAGTCTTGGGATATAGTTATGAAATCTATACATCTGGCATAAATCCTGAAAATGGAAGTCATGAGTTCTTCTTAGGCTATCAGGTAGATGTTAATTTGGCTAAGAAAGGAAAGAATAAACATAAAAGTGTAAGAATACTGTAATATAAAATAAATGAAGAAGAATATTATATTATTTAGCATTGTGCTGTTTTCCATAGCTCTTACAGGTTGTTTTGGAAGTAAGAGTATGTCCGTTTCAGGACGTGGCGGAGAAGTTGTTGGCGTAGGAGGTAGTAGAACCTTCAGCGAGCCTGTACCTTTTGGAATGGTGAAAGTCGAACGGGGACATTTGCACATGGGACTTGACAAACAAGATTCTCTTTGGGGGTCAGAGATTCCGGTGAAGGATATTTCTGTGGATGGCTTTTGGATGGATGATACTGAGGTTACTAATTCTGAATATAAACAGTTCTTGAAATGGGTAAGTGACAGTATATTGCGCACGCGACTTGCCGACCCGGCTTTTGGTGGTGACGAAAGTTACCTTATAACGGAAGATAAAAACGGAGCCCCTGTTGCTCCTCATCTTAATTGGAAGAAGGCTCTGCCCAGAAAGCCTAATGAAGATGAACAGCGCGCAATAGAAAGTATGTTTGTAACAAATCCGGTGACAGGCGAGAAACTTTTGGATTGGAGACAGATGAATTATAAGTATGAGATTTATGATTATACCGCAGCGGCGCTTCGCCGTAATCGTATCAGACCGGAAGAGCGTAATTTCAATACAGATATTACCGTGAATCCGGATGATGTTGTGATGATTTCCAAGGATACAGCTTATGTGGATGATGATGGAAATATAATACGTCAGACTATAGATCGTCAACTTTCAGGACCATGGGACTTTCTGAATACTTATATAGTGAATGTTTATCCTGATACGACATGTTGGGTTAATGATTTTTCTAATTCGGACAATGAAACATATTTGAGGAATTATTTTTATAATCCTGCATATAATGATTATCCTGTTGTAGGAGTTACGTGGGAACAGGCAAATGCTTTCTGTGCATGGCGTACAGACTACTTGCTGAAAGGATTGGGAGCAGAAGCTAGATATGTCCAGCGTTATCGTTTACCTACTGAAGCAGAATGGGAGTATGCAGCCCGAGGCAGAAATGGCAATGAGTTTCCGTGGGATAATAAAGATATGATGAATGGCAATGGATGCTTTTATGCTAATTTTAAGCCCGATAGGGGGAATTATACCAAGGATGGCAATCTGATAACAAACAAAGTCGGTATTTATGGAGCTAATTCAAATGGTTTGTATGATATGGCTGGCAATGTGGCAGAGTGGACAAGTACAGTATATACGGAGAGCGGAGTAGAAGTAATGAATGATTTTAATCCTGAGTTGAAATATAATGCAGCAAAGGAGGATCCTTACAGATTGAAGAAGAAAAGCGTGCGTGGTGGTTCTTGGAAGGACCCGGAAAGTTTTATTCGCAGTGCATGGCGCTCATGGGAATATCAGAATCAGCCTCGTTCTTATATAGGTTTCCGCTGTGTGAGAAGTCTGGCTAATACAACAAGTAGTAAAAAAACGGGTAAATAATGACAGAGTATAGCAAATATAATATTGTTTATCGTCTACAGAAGTGGATGGATAGTGTTGCCGGACAAACTTTTCTGAACTATGCCTATAGTTGGGGAGCTTCTATTGTTGTGCTTGGTGCTTTGTTTAAACTTACTCATTTGCCAGGAGCCAATTTAATGTTGTTTATTGGTATGGGCACAGAGGTTCTTGTTTTTGCAGTAAGTGCTTTTGACCGTCCCTTTGATAAAACTCTTGACGGATTGGATATAACTCCCAAGCATGGCGATAAGAAAGAAGATAATACAGTTCTGTTCGGATTAAATAAAGAACATGTCGTGGAAACAGAGAGAAGAGCCGTACCTGTCAGGCAAGTTCAGCAGACTGTTCCAGTGGATAGTCCTGTGCATGTGATTAATTCAGTTCCATCAGAAGACGTGCTGGCTGCTCAGAACAGATATATTGGAGAATTGGGGAAACTTACAGATGTGTTGGGGAAAGTTGGTGAGCAGAGTTCCCGTCTAACGCGTGACAGTGAAGAAATGGAAAACCTGAATCGTACGCTCACAGGCATTACAAAAGTATATGAAATGCAACTTAAAAGTGCCAGTCAGCAGATTGGTACTATAGATCAGATTAATGAACAAAGCAAATTGTTGGCTCAACATATAGAACAACTAAACAAGATTTATGCCCGTATGATAGAGGCTATGACCATTAATATGCGTGCTGCAGCTCCAAATCAAAATTCACAGTTGTAATGGCAATAAAGAAAAGACCAGTTTCTCCTCGCCAGAAAATGATAAATCTGATGTATATCATTTTGATGGCAATGCTTGCGCTGAATATTTCTACAGAAGTTCTCAACGGCTTTTCTATTGTAGAGGAAAGTATGAACCGGACTACTGATAACTCATCTCAGGAGAATCAGTCTATATATGATGATTTTTCCAAGCAGATGAAGGATAATCCTGAAAAAGTGAGAGCTTGGTTTGAAAAAGCCACAACAGTGAAACGAGCAAGTGATTCTCTTTATAATTTTGCCCAGTCTCTAAAGGTGGCTATAGTAAAGTCTGCAGATGGTAAAGATGGTAACATCTATAATATAGAAAATAAAGATAATTTAGAAGCGGCAGGTGAAGTTATGTTGGCTCCGATTACGGGTAAAGGAAAGAAACTCTATGATGCAATCAATTCTTATAGAGAGCGTGTAGTCAGTCTTGTAGCAGATCCTCAGCAGAAAAAGATAATAGAGACTAATCTTACCACAAAATTGTCTAAGAGAGCTAAAACTCTTGGTAAGAACTGGCAGGAGTATATGTTTGAGAATATGCCTGTGGCAGCAGCTGTCACTTTGTTGTCTAAGTTGCAGAGCGATGTCAGGTATGCAGAAGGTGAAGCATTGCATAATCTTGTGTCTAACATAGATTTAAAAGATATTAGGGTGAATAAGCTCAATGCTTTTGTTATTCCGGAAAAGACAACCTTGTATTCAGGTGAGCGGTTCAATGCAAACATAGTGATGGCAGCTATAGATACAACTCAGACTCCTGAAATATATGTAAATGGCAGCAGAGTGCATAATGCAAACGGTCAATATTCTTTTATTCCAAATGGAATTGGCAGTCATCAGTTTGGTGGTTACATATTGATGCGTAATAAAAATGGTGATGTGTTGCGAAGAAGTTTCATTCAGAAGTATTCCGTGATACCTGCTCCCAACACAGCCACTGTTGCTGCAGATATGATGAATTTACTTTATGCAGGATATAATAATCCTGTCAGTGTTAGTGTTCCGGGGGTTCCTGCAAACGCTGTATCTGTATCTGCCAGCGGAGGAACTATACGTTCAAAAGGTAATGGACATTTTGTAGCCATCCCTTCAGCGGTTGGACATGATGTAACTCTTCATGTAACGGCACGTGATAAGGGCTTGGTGCGTACTATGCCTCCTTTTGTCTTTCATGTACGCAAGTTGCCAGATCCTATGGCATATCTGTCAATAGGGAATAACCGTTTCAAGGGCGGTGGTTTGGCAAAAGCATCTTTAATGGGAGTGCATGGAATAAATGCCGCAATAGATGACGGATTACTAGATATACCTTTCCGCGTATTGGGGTTTGAAACTGTATTTTTTGATAATATGGGCAATGCTGTTCCTATAGCATCTGCCGGTGCTGATTTCTCAGATCGTCAGCGAGAGACATTCCGCAAACTGTCGCGTAACAGACGTTTTTATATCAGCCATGTAAAAGCTGTTGGACCTGATGGTATAACACGCAGTCTTAGTGGTGCTTTGGAAGTAATTGTAAGATAATCATATAATAAGACAATGAGAAGAATTCTGTTTTTCATAATTATAGCATGTATGGTGCAGACTGCAACTATGGCGCAGTCACCAAAGCGCCGTGCAGAACAAGCTGCAAAAGAGCATAACTCAAATGCCGGTAGTGTGACGACACGTGCTCAGATATCTTTTCCGGTAGAAGCAAAGATGAATGAAAATGTGGTTTGGCGGCGTGATGTATATCGTGAACTGGATATTACGAAGAATGCCAATGCCGCACTTTATTATCCCATAGAGCCAGTAGGCAGTCAGATGAATCTGTTTACATATATTTTCAAATTGTTTATGACCGGAAATATTCCGGTTTATGAATACCGTCTTGACGGTAATGAAAGTTATAGTGATACTTCTAAGGTGAAGCAGTTAGATTTTCTTAAAAACTATCATATTTATTATGAACGTACAGATAGAGGGGTACATCTTGATGATAGTGATATTCCTTCAAAAGAAGTTATGGGTTATTATTTAAAGGAAAGTTATTACTTTGACCAGAATTCAGCTACGTTTCATACGAAAGTTCTGGCTCTCTGTCCTATTATGGAACGAGACGATGATTTCGGTGACGGGAAAACTAAATATCCGTTGTTTTGGGTTAAATATGATGATTTGGCTCCTTTCCTTACAAAGCAGACTGTTATGACAAGCAATCTTAACAATGCATCTGTTATGAGTCTGAATGATTATTTTACAATGAATCTTTATAAAGGCAATATATATAAAACTGCTAATATGCTGGGACAGACTCTGGCACAATATTGCACGACAGACAGTACCCTGTCTAGGGAACAGCAAAATATAGAAAAAGAAATCTCTAGGTTTGAACAGAATATTTGGGGAGACCAGAATAAGAAAGATTCTATCGACAGCATATCAAGATTGAATAAAAAAGACTTGCACAAAGTGGAACGCAAGTCTAACAGACGCAACAGTGAAACCAGGTTAACCAAGACAAGCAGGTCAAAAGCGTCCTCTTCATCCGGCAGTGCAGCCAGAGTTACAGTGAGGCGCCAGAGACATTGAAAATAATAATAACATTTAATTAGTAAATAGGAATGAAAAAACGTCTTTTTGTATTTTTGTTAATGGTAACGGTATTTACCGTTGGTGCTACAGCCCAAGTAAAGTTTGGTCTTAAGGGTGGACTCAATGTCACAAGCATGAGTTTGAACAGTGATGTGTTTAATGGTTCTAATAGAGCCGGTTTCTATATAGGTCCTACGGTGAAGTTCACTTTGCCTGTAATAGGACTTGGAGTTGATGTTTCAGCATTGTATGATGAACGTTCTGCAAAACTTGAAAACAATGAAGGTTCAGACAATACTTTAAAACAGAAACAGATAGCAGTTCCGGTTAATTTAAGATATGGATTTGGACTCGGACAACTTGCAAGTCTTTATTTCTTTGCCGGACCTCAGTTTGGCTTTAATGTAGGCAGTGATGTAGAAAGTGTAGACTGGAAATGGAAAAATAGCAATTTCAGTGTTAATGTCGGCGCCGGTGTCATGTTGGTAAATCATTTACAGGTCAATGCCAATTACAATATAGCTTGTGGCAAGACCGGAAAATCCGCATCATCTATAATAGATGATTATAATGCAAAGTTGAATTCTTGGCAGATTGGTCTGGCTTACTATTTCTGATAACAATAAATTCAATAATAATAAAAAAAGCAGATGCCTTATTATGGGAATCTGCTTTTTTTGTTTACTTTTGCAAGTATGAAATATGTTGAAGTTATATTGCCACTGCCTTTGGAAGGATATTTTACATACGCAGCAGGTGATTTACTCGTGCCAAAGATAAAGCCCGGAGTTCGTTTGGTTGTGCCATTTGGCAAAACCAAATTATACACAGCTGTTGCTGTAGCCATGCATGATAACAAACCTGACTTTGATGTAAAAGAAGTAATCTCTGTTCTTGATGAAGCCCCAATTTTGTTCCGGGAACAGTTGAAACTTTGGAAGTGGATTGCTGAATATTATATATCCCCTATCGGCGACGTGTACAAAGCTGCCTTGCCCGCAGGACTTAAGTCGGATGAGCGATTCAAGCCTAAAACGGAAACATATATTAATCTTACGGAAACTTATAGGAATGAGCA
Source organism: uncultured Prevotella sp. (assembly GCA_964433895.1). Taxonomy (GTDB): domain Bacteria; phylum Bacteroidota; class Bacteroidia; order Bacteroidales; family Bacteroidaceae; genus Prevotella. The sequence goes on along the minus strand of CAYSSU010000030.1, from coordinate 30,032 downwards.
GGCTCTGCATATAGCATTGAATACTTTGCAGAGAGCACCTAAGCAACAGAATGTTCTTTGTTCTTTTTTAGAATTGTCTCATTGGGATACTTTGGAAGGTGGCATCGCACATGAGAACATTGTTGATATAACCTGTGATGAACTTATGAATAGTAGCCATTCTACGGTAAATGTCATAAAAGCATTGTGCAGCAGAAATATTCTCTATACATACGAAAAAGAAATTGGCAGATTGAACAATGCCGGTGATACGCATTTTGAGAACATCAAACCGTTGAATGAGCCCCAGGCAGATGCTTACAACAGTATATTGATGCAGATGCAGAATAAGAATGTGGTACTGTTGCATGGTGTTACTTCCAGTGGTAAAACAGAAATCTATATACATTTGATAAAGAAAGCTATTGATGAAGGTAAGCAGGTGCTGTATTTATTGCCGGAAATAGCTTTGACGGTGCAGATAACAGAACGTTTGCAGAACGTTTTTGGAAACCGTCTTGGTATATATCATAGTAAGTACAGTGATGCTGAAAGGGTTGAAATATGGAAAAAACAGCTTTCAGACAGTCCTTATGATGTAATACTTGGCGCCCGCAGTGCTGTGTTCCTGCCTTTTAAAAAGCTGGGACTGGTTGTGGTAGATGAAGAGCATGAAACCAGTTTCAAGCAGCAGGACCCGGCTCCACGCTATCATGCTCGTAGTGCTGCCATTGTCTTGGCGCAGATGTATGGTGCAAAGACGCTTCTGGGAACGGCAACTCCTTCGATGGAAAGCTTTTATAATGCGCAACTTGGCAAATATGGGCTGGTAGAACTTAAAACACGCTATAAGGGCATTGAACTGCCGAAAATACAGATCGTTGATATTCGTGACCTGCAGCATCGCAAAATGATGAATGGACCATTTTCACCGCAGTTGCTTGCTGCCGTGAAAGAAGCTTTGCAGACTGACAAACAGGTGATATTGTTTCAGAACAGGCGTGGATTTGCTCCGATGATAGAATGTAAGGAATGTGGCTGGGTACCTAAATGTACTAATTGCGATGTATCTCTTACATATCATAAGAGCCTTAATCAACTGACATGCCATTATTGTGGCTTTACTTATACTGTCCCGACCGTATGCCCTAATTGCGGAAGCATGGAATTAAGAGGGCGCGGATATGGCACTGAAAAAATAGAAGACCAGATACGTGATATCTTTCCTGAGGCCAGAGTGGCGCGTATGGATCTTGACACCACCCGCACTCGCCATGCTTATCAGCGGATAATATCAGATTTTTCCAGTGGTAAAACCAATTTGCTTATCGGAACTCAGATGATAAGCAAGGGACTTGACTTTGATAAGGTCAGTGTTGTTGGTATACTTAATGCTGATTCTATGCTTAATTATCCTGATTTCAGGGCTTATGAACATGCTTTCATGATGATGAGTCAGGTTAGTGGCAGAGCCGGACGAAAGGGGAAACGAGGACAAGTGTATCTGCAGACCAAGAGCCCGGAGTTGCCGGTCATACAGCAGGTGGTGCATAATGATTTCTCAGGCTTTACTTCTTGTTTGCTGGAGGAACGTAGATATTTTCATTATCCGCCATTCTTTCATCTCATATATGTTTATCTTAAGCATAATAAGAAAGAAATAGTCGAAAGTGCAAGTTTGGAAATGGGCAGTAGGCTACATCAGTATTTTGCCGATAGAATATTAGGACCGGATAAACCTGCCGTGGCACGTGTTAAGACAATGGAAATAAGAAAAATTGTCATAAAGTTAGAAAATGGTATCGACTTGAATAAGGTTCGTGAAACACTCAGGTATGTCAGAAAACAAATAATGCAGGACAAGCGACGTGCTGCCCTGCAAATATACTTTGATGTGGATCCTGTTTAGAAGTCTATGTCAAGTCCTATACAAAACACGTTGTTGCTTCGTGTGTAATCGGAACTGTATGTCATAGCTGTAGTTTTAACTTCTTCATTTGTCTTGAAATGACTGTAGAAAGTGTGGAAGTATGAAATACCAAGTGCTATTTTCTTAGATATTTGGTGTTTGAAGCCACCTCCTACAGAATGAGAACTTGTCACGAATGATTTGTCTTCCATGTAACTTTCGCTGAGTCCGTAGTTGGTATATTGCCAACCTGCGCTTACGGTCAGTTTCTTGCTTAAGTCATATTCAGCTCCTGCATTCCATTCCATTGTCCCGCGATGCAGTTTATCTTCTCTGTTGTTGTATTGAGAGGCCTGCTTGTCAAAAAAGTAATGGAAGCCGGCTGCCAGTCTTAATTTTTCTATTGGAGTATATTGTGCTCCGAATGTAGCAAGAGCAGGAAGATCGCCTTTGTTCTTCTGCCCGTCAGTGTACTCTCCTATAGCCTCGGTAAGCTTTGTATCAAATTGTGTTTTCATGTAAGAAAGTGCAGATGCAACTTTCTCATTTTGCAAAACATTTGCAGGTATGCCTGCTTCCAGAAGATTGCTTGCCAGTCCACCGATGCTCGGAGTTTGGTTTACAGACTCGTTTTTCAAACGTATTCTTGTCTTGAATTCATATTTAGCCGCAAGGTTCCATTTGCCGAGTTTTAAGTCTATTCCTATAATAGGTGTTACTCCGAATCCACTTTGATTGCAGTTTAGTTCAATATCTGCCGATTCAGTCTTTGTCTTGTCCAATATTGTATATAGAGGGACGTTGCCTACCTTGATGTCTTTTACGTAACCATAGTAGTTGCATTGTGCATAAATACCGCGTGCTCCCACATATACGGCTATGTTGTCATTCAGGCGTTTTGCAACACCCAGTGACAGACTGTAGTAGTATTGTTTTCCACGCATGAAAGAATTATAACTGTAACTGCCGGTCTTGCCGAACATCTGGTCACTGCTTAGACCTGGATTCTGTCCGGTCATAGCCTCTGTAGTGGCATCAATCAATTGACCAATTTGGCTGACTCCTGCTGCTGTTTCAGCTACAATTTTTTCAAAGGAGCCAATACCATTGTCAAATGTACATTTGCCACCGCCTCCGGTTACACCGAACATAGCCTGAAAGGAATAACCGTTTTTATTGTAAGCATATTGAAAAGACGGCATTGCCGGAACAAAAGAATGTCCTTTATACTTACGATTCGCAGATTGCTCATTTATATTGTTTGAAAACAGAGGATAGTTGTTCTCGATAGTGCGACTTTGGAATACTATTTGACTGTTTAATGACAGATGGGAACCGTCACTCATAAAAGCTACTCCTGCAGGATTACTCAACACTCCATCTATGCCTATTGCAGCATCGCGTGCCATCATTCTGTCAAATGCAGAGTTTTGGTTGGTGTTGGTTAAAATACCACCGGCAAATGCCGTTGTTTCGTATGCTATCATTAATATAGCAAAAACGAATTTTGTTTTATTCATCTTAAATACTTATAAAAAATTCGTCGCAAAGGTATCTAGATTGTTCTGTATTTCACCAAAATTGTTCTTTTATTTATTGTCTGTTAACATAAAAGGATGTCTTCTTGCACAAACCAATTCTGTTTGTGCAAGAAGACATCCTTTTATGTTATTCTTAAAAGATTATGCTTCTGTAGAGCTGTTGCTTTTTAATTCAGGGTATTGGATTCTTGTATGGTATATAGCCATAAGGCGTTCTGTAAGAATAAGTTTTGATATTGTGATATCCCTGAAAGTTATAGGGCATTCTGTGAAATATCCGGCAGCCACTTGTCCGTCAATAAGTTTGCTTACCATGTTGCTTATACTTTCTTCAGTGTACTCCGTTAGTGAACGCGAGGCAGCTTCAACGGTGTCTGCCATCATGAGAAGAGCCTGTTCCCTTGTGAATGGGTTAGGACCGGGGTAAGTGAAAGGTGTGGCATCTACAATTTCGTCAGGATGCTCATTTTTGTATTTAATATAGAAGTATTTAGCCATTCCTTTGCCATGATGTGTCAATATGAAGTTCTTGATAATATTGGGCAAATCGTATTTTTCAGCCAGTTTCACACCTTCCTTCACATGGCTGATTATTATTCTTGCACTTTCTTCGTAAGGCATGTTGTCATGAGGGTTCACTCCTGCCTGATTTTCAGTAAAGAATACAGGATTGGTAATTTTTCCTATATCATGATAAAGAGCTCCTGTACGTACCAGCAGACTGTTGGCCTCAATTTTATTGGCTATTTCTGCCGCAAGGTTTCCTACAGTTATGGAATGTTGGAATGTGCCGGGGGCAATTTCGCTAAGTTTTCTCAGCACGCCTTTGTTGGTGTTAGACAGTTCGAAAAGAGTTACATTTGATACGAATCCGAATGTTTTTTCAATCAGATACATAAGAGGATAAGATAGCAATAGGAAGATGCCGTTTATCATAAAATACACATATATAGTCTGATCCATTTTCATTGGGTCGCTGTTTTGTATCAGCTGAAGAGCGAAATACACAATGATGCTGCTTGCGGTTACCAGTATGGCAGTTTTAAAAACCTGCGCTCTGTTAGACAGTTCTCTCAGAGAATATATGGCTACAAGTCCAGCTACAAGTTGTATGATAATAAATTCATATTGATATTTCACCACGGCAGCGCAAATCATCACCATTGTGGCATGCGCAATGAATGCAGTGCGTGAATCCATAAATACGCGTATGAATATAGGTGCCATTGCTAATGGAATAATATATACATTGAACATATTATGCCTAATTAGCAGTGACACTAATATAGGAAATATGGCTATCATAGCATATAGCATCAGTATACTGCGAGGTTTTGAAAAATAGTCTTTGCGGAATAATGCAAGATATATCGTGAATAGCGATACCAGAATTATCAGAAATAGCATTTGACCCAGCAAAGTGTTGGTTATTTCTGCATTTGTGGCATTTCGCCGTTGAATTTCTCTTTCAAAAGAGTTCAGCACTCTGTAGGCGTAGTCATCAATGATTTCTCCTCTGTCTATAATCTTCTGCCCACTCATCACCATTCCGCTGGCAAGTGGAATGCTGCTTAGAATGTCATTTCTTTCAGTTTCATTTTTTGTCTTGTCATATATCAGATTTGATGAAATGTAGTCTGTCAGGTCACACCGTTGTAGAATCTGCCTATATTTAGTGAGTTGTTCGTCAGTGAAGATATTTTCGTAAGCCTTCATTGTAGAGAACACTCCGTTTATCTGTTGCGTCTGAGCCTGCTTGCCGTTTATTATTCTTATCATGTTTGATGAGTCTCTGGCTATATTGTTATATTCTGGTGTGTTCATTATTCCAGACTGGTATAGTTTGTGCAGGCGTTGTGCAATGAGAATGAAAACATCATCCGGCATACTTATGGTTCCGTTTCTGAAATCATCCTTGAATTTATTCATGGCTTGTGTTTCAGCCTTATAATTATAATTATAATAAGGTTGGAATGTTTTCAGCATAGAGTCCTGTTCATCCTTTATAGCCTCGTCAGATTTATATATAGGAAAATCAAATTTGGCTATGAATGAACCGTACATCCACGGCTTTCCTATGTCATATCGGAACTTCTGTGCTTCATTGCGTGGCATGAACCAGACTATAATCACAGCTGTTATAACCACGAGTGCAACCCTTATGGCAATATTATGCCAATAGTGCTCTTTATTATTGTTGAAAATGTTCATTATTTGCTTTATTTTGTTATTACAATGCGAAAATACAAAAAAAACTCGCAAAACTGAAAAAAATATATTAATTTTGCACAAAAATATTATTTAACAATAATGTCAGACCGAAAAGTAAGGGTGCGTTTTGCGCCTAGCCCAACTGGGGCATTGCATATTGGCGGTGTCAGAACCGCTTTGTATAACTACCTCTTTGCGCGTCAGCATGGAGGAGACCTTGTTTTCAGAATAGAAGATACAGATTCCCATCGTTTTGTCCCAGGAGCAGAGGAGTATATACTTGAATCATTCAAGTGGCTGGGTATAAAATTTGATGAAGGTGTGAGCTTCGGTGGTGAGCATGGTCCTTACCGTCAAAGTGAGCGTCGTGAAATTTACAAGAAGTATGTTAGTCAGCTTCTGGATGCCGATAAGGCTTATTTGGCTTTTGATACTCCTGAAGAGCTCGATGCAAAACGCAATGAAATAAAAAATTTCCAGTATGATGCGCATACTCGTTTGCAGATGCGCAATTCTCTTACTCTTTCCAAAGATGAAGTAGACAAGCTTGTCGCAGATGGTGCTCAGTACACTGTCCGCTTTAAGATAGAACCTGGACAGGATATTCATGTTAAAGATATGATTCGCGGTGATGTAGTCATCAAAAGTGATATCTTGGACGATAAGGTTCTTTATAAGAGTGCAGACGAATTGCCTACGTATCATCTTGCCAACATCGTTGATGACCATTTAATGGAGATAACCCATGTGATACGTGGAGAAGAATGGTTGCCAAGCGCACCTCTTCATGTTCTTCTTTATAAGGCTTTCGATTGGGAAGATACAATGCCTCATTTTGCTCATCTTCCGTTGTTGCTCAAGCCGGAAGGAAAAGGCAAACTGAGTAAGCGTGATGGAGATCGTCTTGGTTTTCCTGTATTTCCTTTGGAATGGCATGACCCTAAGACAAACGAGGTTTCTTCCGGTTATCGCGAAAGTGGCTATTTTCCAGAAGCAGTTGTTAATTTCTTGGCTTTGCTGGGCTGGAACCCCGGAACCGAACAGGAGCTTTTCTCTCTTGATGAATTGGTCAAGGCATTTGATATCACAAAATGTTCTAAGAGTGGTGCCAAGTTTGATTATCAGAAATGTATATGGTTCAATCATGAATATATTCTGCGTAAGAGCGATAGTGAAATAGCAGATTTGTTTGCTTCTATTGTTGCCAATAATGGTGTGGAAGAAAGCATGGAGCGCATTACCAAAGTGGTGAGCTTGATGAAAGACAGAGTGAGTTTCGTGAAAGAACTCTGGCCTCTGTGTTCTTTCTTCTTCATTGCCCCGTTAGAGTTTGATGCCAAGACTGTCAAGAAACGCTGGAAAGAATATTCCGCTCAGCAGATGACAGAACTTTGCGGAGTTATTGAAGGTATGTCTGATTTTACAGTAGAAGGTCAGGAGCCCGTTGTTATGAAATGGGTAGAAGATAAAGAATACAAGTTGGGTGATGTTATGAATGCGTTCCGTTTGGCTCTTGTCGGAATAGGCAAGGGACCTGGTATGTTTGATATATCAGCTTTCCTGGGTAAAGAAGAAACTCTCAGACGCTTGCGTAGAGCAATCGAAGTGTTGAAGTAATCTGCAAAAAAGTTTAATTTCTGTATTTTGTATAATTTAGTTATATACTTATATCTGATGGGTGTAGCCATAGCCAGCATTTTCAGTAAGAAAGTGAAGAAAATGTGGCTTGGTGAACGTCAGGCTGTCAGCATACTAAAAGAAAAATTGGAACCTGGAGTTAAATATGTCTGGTTTCATGCAGCTTCGCTAGGTGAGTTTGAACAGGGGCGCCCGCTTATAGAGAAAATTCGCAGGGAGTATCCGGAATATAAAATTCTGCTCACATTCTTTTCTCCTTCCGGATACGAAGTGAGAAAAAATTATGAGGGAGCCGATATTATATGTTATTTGCCATTGGACACTATTGGCAATGCGCGGCGTTTTCTGCGCACTGTACATCCGGTCATGGCATTTTTCATCAAATATGAATTCTGGTATAACTATCTCCATATTCTTAAGCATCGCAATATACCGGTTTATAGTGTCAGCAGCATTTTCCGTCCTGAGCAGGTGTTCTTCAAGTGGTATGGCCGTCAGTATGGTTCTGTTTTGAAATGCTTTACGCATTTCTTTGTGCAGAACGAAGAGAGCAGACGGTTACTTTCTACATTGGGACTTGATAATGCAGAAGTTGTTGGTGATACGCGTTTCGACCGGGTATTGCAGATAAAGAATGCCAGCAAACAACTGCCTGTTGTTGAGGCTTTTGTTAAAAATTCTCCAAGAGTTTTTGTCGCCGGTTCTTCATGGCTTCCTGACGAAGAAATATTCATAAAGTATTTTGCCGAGCATAAAGACTGGAAACTTGTCATTGCTCCACATGTTATAAGTGAAGACCATCTGAGGCGTATTATGGATATGCTTAATGGCAGGAAAGTGATACGTTATACTCAGACAAACGCCGAAGAAGCCGCAGATGCTGATGTACTTATTATAGATTGTTTCGGACTTTTGTCGTCAATCTATAACTATGGTAATGTGGCTTACATAGGAGGAGGCTTCGGTGTCGGAATACATAATGTTCTTGAAGCTGCCGTTTGGAATATCCCCGTTGTGTTTGGTCCTAACAACAAACGCTTTCAGGAAGCTCAGGAGCTTATTGCTGCTCATGGTGGATTTGAAATCAGCGATTATCAGAGTTTCCGTAGCATAATGATGAAATTTGAAACAGATGCGGAATACCTTTTGACTGCCGGAACAGAGGCAGGCAAATACGTAAAGAGCCGTTCCGGCGCAACGGAAAAGGTGCTGCAGTCTGTAAATCTATAAGATATAATAAATGAGAATTGAAGTGTCTTTAACTTCCATTCTTTTTTATCTTATAAACATCATCATAACATTTTTTTCTTTATTTCAGTGTTTTACCACTCATAATACCGCTTATTAGAATCAGTAAAGCAGCTTCTTTCGGCTTGCAAAGTGGTGCATAATAGTCTGCAAAGTGGCACATAATAGTCAGCAAAGTGGTGCATAATGCCGGGCAATATGGGCTATAATGGAAAAGTGCAGTTTCTGTTGACACTTTTGTAATGCAGGCATGTAATAACTTAAAAAACTATATCTATATTTTTTTTAAGAAATATCTGTCAATCTGTTATAAATCTCTCAAACCACCAGTGTTTATCGGCGTTGCGCGTATAACAGATGATATAACAGAATGACAGATAATGACAGATTTAGTCTAAAAACTGCTGTTTTTCGTGTATTTTAAGCAAAAAAAGTCCTCTGTTTTGCTTGTTTTTGCTTCAAAAATCATCAAATAAAGTAAAAAGCGATAAAAAACGATGCGTTTTAACGCATAAAAACGCTACTTATTATGTAATCAGGCTATAACATCTGCTTGCTTATTGCGATTTATAGCATGGAAATAGTCAAAAATAATCATGCTTTAGCTGTTTTTAAAACGTTGTAATATCTGTTTATAATATTTGTATTATATTAGTAATATGAGTATGGTACCTTTGCTCTCGAAAAATATTTGATAATAAAATGCAATTTTAGTAATAAATTATAATTCATGTAATGAAAGGTATTAGATTAACAGGATTTTTGTTTTTATCAAGTTTGGTGACACAGATTCAAGCCCAAACCATTATAAATGGTAAGGTGACTGGAAATTCAGGTGAACCACTTGTGGGAGTAACTGTAAAAATGAATACAGACAGAAAAGCTCAGACTATAACAGATTTAGATGGTGTATACCATTTGAAAACATATAATAAGTCTACTGCTCGTGACTCACTGTTCTTTAATTATATAGGTTATAAGTTTAAATCTTATCCATGGAAAGGTAAAACAGAAATAAACGTTGTGTTAAAAGAAGCCGAAAGCGTGAAACTTAACGATGTGGTGGTGACAGCTTTGGGTATAAAACGAGAAGAAAAAGGTCTGGGATTCTCTACTCAGATGGTAAATGGAGAAGCAATAACCAGTACAATGCCAAGCAATTGGTCTTTGGGATTACAAGGCAAGGTGTCAGGGTTGAATGTGGTAAGTGCAGGTGGACCTTTATCATCTACAAAGATAAGTCTTCGTGGAGACGTTTCTTTAAATGAGAATGGCAATGCCGCACTGATAGTTGTAGATGGTGTTCCTTTGACAAGTCCAATGAATAATCCCGGCAGTTCTTATGGAGCAGGCACCGATAGTGAAAATTCAGTAGACTATGGTAATGGCTTTTCTGATTTAAATCCAGACGATATAGAGAGCATACAAGTATTGAAAGGCGCAAGTGCTGCTGCTTTGTATGGTTCAAGGGCTGCCAATGGTGTGGTGATGGTTACCACGAAGAATGGTAGTTCTGAAAAGAAAGGATGGGGTGTAAGCTATTCTTTCAATAATTCCTGGGATGTTGCTGCTCATTTTCCTGATTATCAGTATGAATTCGGTCAAGGGCTACCTACAAATATAGGTAAAGATGGAACGGAATATGCTGGTCAACTGTATTATTCTTTTGGAGCAACTCCTGATGGCAATGCTTCTACAAAGGGAACCAGTAGTGCTTATGGCGCGAGGTTTAATGGTCAGAGTTATTATCAGTATGACCCGAATCTTGAAGGAAGAGCAGAAACTGCGACTCCATGGGTTGGCTATAAAAACAACAGGAAAGATCTATTCTAAACGGGGCATACCACCACAAACTCTATATCTCTTTCCGGTTCAAACAACAAAGGTAGCATGAGGTTGTCATTAACACATACAAAGAATGATTGGATATTACCAAATGCCGGTTTTGAACGTGTAACAGCTGCTATATCAGTAAACCAGAAAATATCTAATAGGCTTAAGGTTAATTTCAGAACATCTTATACCTATCGGGATGTCAAGAATACGCCATCATTGAGTTATAATAGTAATTCATTGTCATATTTTCTTATATTCATGAACCCTAATTTCAATCTAGATTGGTTTAAACCTATTTGGTCTAAAGGTAAGGAAAATATAAGTCAAATTCGTCCATTTAGTGGTTACCTTCCTAATCCGTATGCCTTGCTGTACGCTTCAAATAATCCGTCAAAGAAGCATAGTGTTGTATCTACTGCTTCAGCCACGGCAACCTTAACTCGCAATTTGGAATTGATGGTGCGTTCTGGCATACAGCTCACGGCACAGAACCAAGAGCAACAACGCCCTATGAGTGACAAAATATATCCTAATGGTTTTTATAAAACTCAAAGCATTACAGACTATGAGATAAACAGCGACGTACTGTTGTCTTACCATAACAGTCTCAGTAACGGCATTCATTTTAATGTTTCTGCTGGAGGAAATATGATGTATTCATATTACAATTCACTGTCATCACGTGTAATAGGCTTGAATACGCCCGCTGTATATAAGTTAGCCAATGGCATATCTACTCCTCTGGTGTCTACTAGTTTAGAGAAAAAACGGGTGAATAGTTTATATTTCACAGCAAATATAGATTATCAGAACAAGTTGTTTATGGATATAACCGGAAGAAATGATTGGTCTTCAACACTTCCAAAGAAGAATCGTTCTTTCTTTTATCCATCCGTAAGTTTTAGTGGGGTATTAAACGAATGGTTTAAACTGCCTTCTGAAATAAGTTTTTTCAAACTTCGTGCTTCTTATGCTCAAGTGGGTAATGACACTAATCCATACAAAACATCACAGTATTATACCACAAGTGATCTATCAGGCTCGTTGGAAATGCCAACAATATTGTGCAACTCTGATTTAAAACCGGAGATATCAACAAGCTGGGAATTTGGTTTAGACTATAGAATGTTTAAAAACAGAATAGGGCTGGATGTGACATATTACAGAAACCGCACAAAGAACCAGATTCTAAATGCACCTTTTGATCCTACTACGGGATATACCACCGGTACTATAAATTCAGGATGTGTACAAAATACAGGTTGGGAATTGAAGTTGGATGCCACCCCTATTAAAACAAAGGATTGGGAATGGAACACTACATTTACATGGTCAAAGAATAACAATAAAATCTTGTCTTTGTCTGAATATGCAGACGAACATCAAGTAATAGGGTCTTATGTAAGTGGAAATGTACAGATAATAGGAACCGTAGGCGGAACAACAGCTGACTTGTGGGGATATAAACTAAAAAGAAATTCTGCCGGAGACGTGATTATTGGTAGTAATGGATTGCCGGCGCGTACTGATGAAATAGAAAGAGTAGGAAGTGCGTACGCTGATTGGAAAGGTGGTTTCAATACATCTTTGCGATATAAGAACTGGACAATGAGCATGCAATGGGATGGTCAGGTTGGCGGACTTATATATTCGCAATCTCATCATAAGATGATGGAACAAGGACATATCACGGAATCTTTGAATGGAAGATTACCAGGAACAGAATTCTATTTAGACATCACTGATCCGAGTATTGCCAAACAAATTACTGATGCCGGATATAAAGTATTGGACGGTGTTTATATGATAGCTCCGGGTGTAGTGGAAAATGCAGATGGTACTTATAGTAAAAATACAAAAGTAGTAACAATAGAAAGCTATTATAAAGAAACCTATAGAATTGCCAATGTAGAAACCAATAGTTTCAGTGGTACTTATTTGAAATTACGCTCTTTAAGAATTCAATATGATCTGCCAAAGAAATTATTGCGAAATACGTTCTTAAATTCTGCGAGCATAGCTTTCTTTGGGTCTAATCTGCTCTGTATCACTAACTATCCTATGTTCGACCCGGAAACGGTATCTCTTGATGGTTCTTCTATGGTAACAGGAGTTGAGGTAGGTACTTTACCTTTAACGCGTTCTTATGGTATAAATGTAAATGTATCATTCTAATAATTGAATATATAAAATGAGAAATATATTATTTTCCCTGGTATCACTAATCTTAGGTATATCAATATTTTCATCTTGTGAGTCAATGGATGAAACCAACACGGATCCTACACGTATGGATCAGGCTACAGCAGGTAGTTTTCTTAATCCGGTATTGTATAATATGACCAGTTACAACTGGAGTAGATATAATGGTTGGACTTTTGTATTAATGCAAAGTTGCGTATCCACCAGTTCAACATCAGGTACAGGATGGTTCCATATTGCTGATGCTGCCGGAGATGGAACCTGGACCAATGGCTATAAATGGATAAATAATGCAAAATCCATTTATAATTATGCTGAAAAATACGATAAGTCTAACTATAAAGCAATATCTCTTACATTGCAAGCCTGGATGTTCCAAATTCTGACGGAATCGTTTGGAGATATACCATTTGATGAAGCTTGTCTCGCGGATAGTGGAATTGTATATCCTAAATTCAATAAGCAAATAGATGTGTATAAAGGTATATTGGCTTATCTGGAGAAGGCTGATACTTTATATAAACCGTCTGAAGGATTGATATACAATAGTAATGGTGATATGATGTACTGTTCTTCAAGTACAGATGCGACAGGAATATCTTTATGGAAAAAATTTACAAACTCACTGAGACTTCGTATTCTCTTGCGATTGATAGATGTTCCGGAATTTGATGCCGTGTCACAGATAAAAACTATTGTAAATAATCCTGATTTATGCCCGTTGATTTCTTCTAATGAAGAATCAGCAAAGGTGCATATCAGTGGTGTTTCTCCAGAAGAACAACCAATGACACGACTTTCAGACCTCACTTCTTACAGATATTATTCAGAGTTCTTTATCAATAAACTGAAGGAATGGAACGACCCTCGTCTTCCTGTTTGGGCAAACCAGGTAACTAATGATGGTATTAAAGGATTTTATGGTATAGAAAGCGGTTATAAGATAACGCCAGGCAATAATGGCTCTCAGCCTATAGCAGCTAATATCGCTGCAGCTCCTATGGATCTTCAAATAATGTCTTATTCAGAATTGATGTTTATAAAGGCTGAATTGGTACAACGTGGAATTATAGATGGTGATGCAAAGCAATTTTATGAAAAGGCAGTAGAAGCTTCTATGGAACAATGGGGAGTTACTTTGCCAGATGGTTATTTCGATAACGTCTCAGCTGCATACGACGGTACATTGGAAAGGATAATGCAGCAAAAATTTTATGCTTTATTTTTCTGCGATTACCAACAGTGGTTTGAATTCACCAGAACCGGGTATCCCAAGATTCCTATAGGTCCGGATATTGATGAGGCAGATAAAATGCCACTTAGGTTTAAATATCCGGCTGTTCTTCAGCGTACAAACAAAGATAATTACGAAATTGCAAAACAGTCTATGGGAGGTGATGATTTTAATAATAAATTAATATGGCAAAAATGATGATGACTAAAAAAATGCTTTTCCTTGCATTATTGATGTGTTTCTCTGTAAATAGTTTTTCTAAAACCGTAAATGACAATGCATCTGTTACATTCCAGTTTTATGTGAATGGGGATATTCCAAATGTTGAAAATGACTTTGAAGAAGACCATTTCCTAGGAGAACCTGTAACTGCCAAATGGAATACTTTTATAAAAAATTACACTCATGATTATTCTGTTTCCGTAGGATTGTCTGATAATGGTGTGGAAATTTTAAAACCTGCAGTTTTTAATGCGGTAAAAAAAGCCAATAAGTATATTCGAAAAGCTGTGAAGGGTAACATAATGTCACATGAAAAAGCTGTGGCGGAAATGACTCATATTTTGGATTGTGCGAATGTTATTATTATGGAACCAGACACGAAACAGTTTGAACAGATTATTTCTGACGTAAAAGATGGAAATGAAATTGTTGCTGTTTTCGATAAGGTTAAATTAATTTGGAATTAAAATATATGTATTTAAATTATGAAAGAGAAATTATTTATTATATTATTCTTGTCTAATATATTTTCTTTAGTATTTGCACAGACAGCTAAAGTAACGGTATCAGGACAGGTTCGAGATGAAAACGGAGTTGGAATTAAAAATGTTGTTGTAAACGATGGCGTGAATTTCACTGTTACAGACGAAAATGGTATTTGGACCTTGCCCACAGATACAATATATAGTAAATTTGTATCTGTTTCTACTCCGGCAGATTATATTCTACCACAAGTGAAAGGCTTGGCAAAAGCTTTCTATATTAGAATGAATGATGTCATTGCCGGTAAAGGTGTCTTTACACTGACAAAGAGAAAGAAAAAGTCTGATTCTTTCTGTTATCTGGCAATTTCGGATCCACAAGTACGCAATGATATAGAAATGAAACGATGGAAATCAGAGACAGTTGTTGATCTTTATAATATGACTACATCACTTGCGAAAACGAATGAAGTGGTGGGAATGACATTAGGTGATTTGGTTTTTTATAATATGAATCTTTATGATGAATATGCTCATTCTTTGGAAAGTACTAAAATGACAGTTTTTCAATGTATAGGAAATCATGACTTCAATAAAAAATTTCAAGACCTTCACAATTATGAATTAGGAGCATCTGAGTATGGAGAATCTAACTATAATAGATATTTTGGACCTGTAAATTATTCTTTCAACATAGGAAATGTTCATGTGGTGACCATAAAAAATATTAATTATGTTGGTGGAAAGAAATATCTAGAGAGCATAACTGGTGCTGATATTGCATGGCTTTGCCGTGATTTAAGTTATGTACCAAAAGGTTCTCTTGTTTTTCTTAATATGCATGCTGCCGCTTGGAATACAATAGAAGAGGATGGAAACGTCAGAAATGCTAATAAATTGGCAGAGATTCTTAAGGATTATAACGTACATGTATTCTGTGGACACACGCATTTCTTTCAGAATATAGAAGTTACGCAGAATCTTTATCAACATAATATAGGAGCCGCCTGTGGTGCATGGTGGTCTGGAGATGTTAATCGTTGTGGTTGCCCTAATGGGTATCTTATAGTTAATGTTAAAGGTAATAATTTGATGTGGCATTACAAGGCTACCGGGAAGGATGTAAGTAAGCAATTTACTTTGTACGACCGTGGACGTTTTCTTACGCAAAGACGATATGTTGTGGCAAATGTATGGGATGTTGATAGTAAAACAAAGGTAGAATGGTTTCAAGATGGTAAGCCTATGGGAGAAATGGAAAGGTTTTCTGATGTTGATGAAACCTATGGTAAACGATTTGCCGATAGAACAAAAGCCTGTAAGACTGCACATCTTTTCCGTGCGAGACCACAAGGAAGTTATAAGGAAATAAAAGTGGTATATACAAATCGTTTTGGGGAGCAATATTCTGAAATAATTCATCATGATATGGTTACAATAGCTCATCGTGGTGGTGCTGCTTTATATCCAGAGAATACTATTCCTGCAATGATAAACAGTCTTAAAATTGGAGTCAGAAACTTAGAAATGGATCTTCAGGTAACACAAGACGGTAAAGTCGTGGTCTCTCATGATCCATATTTAAAAGGATTTGACAAACAATATCCTATTTTCAAGAATGATTACGCAGATTTAGCTTCACATAATATTGGCATTGTAACTGATACTCAGTTCCCGAAACGTAAAAATGCAGATTGCCATATTCCTCTGTTGGGAGACTTGATAGACAGTACAGAACAGTATTGCAAATCACACGGTATAGATCCGGTTGATTATACGATAGAGATAAAGTCAACTTCAAAACGAGATAACGTGTTGGCTCCTGAATATAAAGCATATACAGACTTATGTATGGATGTGTTAAAAGAAAAAGAACTGGGAAACAGACTCTTGATTCAAAGCTTTGATGTTCGTACATTAAAATACATGCATAAGAAATATCCAAATGTCAGACTAATGTATCTTATAAATGATAAAATTAAAGATTATGATTCGGCTATTGATATATTAGGTTTTATACCTGATGTGATAAGCCGTAATTATCAGACGATAGATAAAATTTTTGTAGATAAAGCACATGGGGATGGTGTTGAAGTGATTTCTTATACTGCTGATGACAAGAATTCTATTCCGGAACTAGCTAATATGGGAATAGATGCGGTTATAACAAACTGTCCTGATGAATTAATGAAATGTTTAAAAAAGAAAAGTAAATGAGAAAGTTTTTATTATATATATTACTGATTACTCAGTATTCCTGTTATATTTTTGCAGAACAAAAGGTTGATATGCCAAAGTTGGTTGTCGGTGTAGTGGTAGACCAGATGAGATGGGACTATCTTCAATTTTATTACCACAGTTTTTCAGAAGATGGTTTGAAACGTATTTTGAATAATGGTTTTAGTTGTAATAATGTGTTTATAAATTACATTCCAACAGTAACAGCGTGTGGGCATTCAAGTATTTATGCAGGTTCTACACCTGCTTTCACAGGTATAGCCGGAAATAACTTTTATATTGGAACAAAAAAAGTGTATTGTACGGATGATGATAATGTAAAAACGGTGGGTAATGATTCCAAAATCGGGAATATGTCGCCCCGTAAAATGCATGTCACAACAATGTGTGATATGCTGAGACTGTCTAACAACTTCAAGTCTAGAACTTACGGTGTGTCTCTAAAAGATCGTGGTGCAATATTGCCTGCCGGTCATTCTGCTAATGCCGCTTATTGGTTTGATAGTAAAAACGGAGAGTTTGTGTCAAGTACTTATTATATGCCGAAATTGCCGATTTGGGTGAGAAAGTTTAATGAAAAGAATAAGGTCCTTCAAGATGTTAGATATTCTCCGCAAGGAAACACTATCACGGAAAAGATGGCTAAGGCTATCATTAATGGTGAAAATTTAGGTAAGGGAGATTATACTGATTTCCTGGCAATCAGTTTCTCTTCTACAGATTACATAGGACACAAGTATGGAACACGCTCTGTAATGACAGATAGCGCATATTTACAATTGGATAAAGATATAGCTGATTTGTTGTCTTTCTTAGATGAGAAAATTGGTAATGGTAATTATCTTCTTTTTCTAACAGCAGACCATGGAGCGTCACACAACAATATGTATTTGAAAAAACATAATATTCCTGCTGGTACAATAAAAGAGGATGAATTATTGGATAGTATGAATTGTTTTATGAAATTGCGATATAAATGTTCTCAACCTTTAATAAAAAACCTTATAGAAAACCGTATTTACTTGGACAAAAATGTTGTTAATAGTAATAATTTAGATATTGATGATGTGAAAAAACAATTAACGAATTATCTGGAAAACAAAGAAGAAATAGTATATGCAGTAGATTATGAATCTTTGAAACAACGAACAATTCCTCCGGCTATAGCAAATAGAATCATTATGGGATATGATCCTGAGCGCAGTGGGGATATTATTATTATTCCTGCTACGGGATATTATGGTATTAATAAAAGTTCTTTTGTTGAAGGAACTACGCATTCTGTTTGGAATCCATACGATACTCATATTCCGTTGTTGTTTTTTGGATGGAATGTCCCTCATGGGGTGTCAGCAAAAGAACAAACTATTTCGGATATTGCTCCCACTATATGTTCTATGCTTAACATTCAGCAACCCAATGGATGTATTGGAAACGTAATATCTTTCAATAATTAGTTTCTTAAGATTATCTATCAATCTGTATCATCTTTGATGATACAGATTGACAGGCTTGTTCCTTTGATTTTTGTCACAGTTGTATCTTGTTATTACCATTTATCTATTTTTATTCGTTTATTCCAAAGATTTTATGTAAGTTTGCATTTTAACTAATATATTATATTAAGTCTATGACTAAAATTATCAAACTATTCTTTGCATTTATTATGCTTATTGGTGGAGCCGTTGATTCCATGGCTCAACATCCGTCATTGATTCCTATACCTGATAAAGTGGAGTGGGGAAACGGTAATATGGTATTGAATAAGAATACCGTGATATCATGTAGTTGTGTGTCACTTCGTCCGGCTGCGGAATATCTTAAACAGTTGTTGTCAATCCCTACGGGATATAAATTCAAGGTAAAGGACAATGGAGGAAATATCAGACTTGCATTGACCGATTCTGGCAATGCCGGGAGCTATAGACTGCTCGTTTCTTCAAAGGGAATACTTGTTGAAGGCAGTGATTATTGTGGAGTGATTAATGGCATCGCTACACTTCGTCAACTGTTGCCTGATGATATAGAATCAGATGTTGCCGTTACACGTCAATGGACTTTGCCGCAGGTAAAAATCTCTGATTCTCCACGCTTCTCATGGCGTGGCATGGAACTGGATGTATCCCGCCATTTCTTTACGAAAGAACAGGTGAAGAAACTTCTTGATGTTCTGGCACTTTACAAGATAAACAAATTCCACTGGCATCTTGTTGATGATCAGGGATGGCGCATAGAGATTAAAAAGTATCCTCTGCTTACAGAGAATGGTGCTTGGCGCAAATGGAATAATCAAGACTCTATCTGTTTTGACAGGGCAAAGGCAGAAGATATGCCGGATATTGCTCCTGACCTGAAAAATACTAGAGTGGTAGGCGGTGATACTCTATATGGTGGATATTATACACAGGATGATGTTCGTGAAATTGTGGATTATGCCCATGTGCGGGGTATTGATATTATTCCGGAGATAGATATGCCGGGCCATAGTCTCACGGCGATAAGTAATTATGCAGGGCTGTCCTGCTTCCCGGAAACAGGCTGGGGCAAATTGTTTACGTCTCCAATGTGCCCCGGAAAGGATAAGGCTGTGGAATTCTGCAAGGATATATGGCGGGAACTGTTTGATATATTTCCTTACCGTTATGTCCACATGGGTGGAGACGAGGTGGACATGAAAAATTGGAAGGTGTGTCCTGACTGTCAAAAGCGGATGAAAGATAATAGATTGCAGAATGTAAACCAACTGCAGACTTGGTTTAACAGGCAGATGGAAAAGTTTTTTAATGAAAATGGACGAAAGATGATTTGCTGGGATGAAGTTGTTGACGGTGGGCTCACCGCAAACTCTGTGGTGATGCATTGGCGGTCGTGGGCTCCGGAGGCTCCACGAAAAACCCTGGAACATGGCAATGAACTGATATGTACTCCTAATTCTCAGTTTTATCTGGACTATCAGGAAGACAAGAATGCATTGAGGAATATCTATAAGTTTAATCCAATACCGGCAGGTTGCGGCAAGGATAAAGAAAAACTGGTGCTTGGCGTGCAAGGTAACTTATGGACAGAATGGGTAGGTACGGTTAAACGTATGTGGTATCAGACTTTTCCACGGGAAATTGCTATTGCTGAATTGGGATGGAGTAAACCGGAGAATATGAATTATGCGGACTTTGAGAGTAGGCTGACATATCATTTCTCACGACTGCAAAAGGCAGGAGTTACTTATCGCATTCCTGATTTGTGCGGATTTAATAATACCAATGTGTTTACTGACTATGCTGATATTAGGGTTTACTGTTCTGATAAGTCTGCGCAGATTCGTTATACTGTAGATGGCAGCATGCCTGACATTAATTCATCTTTGTATGCCGGACCATTCAAGATTTCCAAATCTACAGATTTCATGTTCAGAATATTTGGGATGAATGGCAGAAAAGGGGATGCCGTGAAAGTAAGCTTTATAAAAGAAAATATGGCTCCTGCTGTGGTTAAGGATAATCTAAAGAATGGATTAAGCGCAGAGTGGCATGAATATGAAGGCGCTGACTGTGACGGGATAGAGAAAGCTCCGGTGAATGGATGCTATATCGTAAACCAAGTTGCCATTCCGGATGCAGTAAAAGGTAATATCGGATTGATTATTACAGGATATATTTCTGTACCGGCAGACGGCATATACACCTTTGCCTTGCTCTCTGATGACGGAAGTATATTGAAAATTGACAATAAGATGATTGTTGATAATGACCGGGAACATTCTCCTCGTGAGATTATAGAACAGCATGCTCTTTGTGCAGGATTGCATCCTATAGAGGTGAAATACTTTGACCATAATGGTGGTAAACTGAAACTAAGGGTAATGGATTCAAAAGGTAAGACAGTGGATGTGGTTTATAAACATTAAAAGGAATAAAAAAGGCGTGCAGAAATATTACTGTACGCCTTTTTTGTTTTAATGTTTATTCTGGACATCCAAGAGAATAATCGTCTATCATATATTCACCGATATTCTTGCTTATTCGTTTTAGACCTTCCATCATTGTAGCTCTGGGACAGGCTATATTCATGCGGATGTATCCCTGACCGTCTTTATTGCCATACATGGTGCCGCTGTTCACGCAGACTTTGGCTTCGGCAGCTAGTCTTTCTGTCAGTTCGTCAGATGTGAATTCCAGTGCGCTGATGTCTATCCATACCAGATAAGTACCTTCAAGTTTTATAACTTCAAGTTTGGGCAATTCTGCCAGCATGAATTTTTTCAGGGCTTTATAGTTGTCTGCAATATACAAGCGCAAGGCATCAAGCCACTCTTCACTTTCGTTATAGGCAGCCTGAAGAGCTATAACTCCAAATGGATTGACATCGCATAATTCGTTTATGTTTATAGCGCGGTCTATTCTTCTGCGCCATTCTTGGTTTTCGCATATTATATAGGCGTTCTGCAGGCCTGCCGTGTTAAAGGCTTTGCTGGCAGAGTTCAATATAATACTGTTGCGTAGACATTCTTCAGAGATACTTGCAAAAGGAGTGAATTCATAGTCGGGCATGGTGAGTTCACAATGGATTTCGTCACTGATTATTTTTACGCTATGCTTCATGCAGATGTCGTTCATTTTCTGCAGTTCTTCTTTTGTCCACACTCTGCCGGAAGGGTTGTGAGGATTGCAGAGTAGAAAAACGGTTGTTTTCTCATCAGCGCATTTGTTTTCAAAATCAGTGAAGTCTATCTTGTAAGTATCGCTTTCTCTTACAAGAGAATTTTCCAACACTTCGCAGCCGTTGTTCTTTATGGAAGAGAAAAAACAATTATATACAGGAGTCTGTACAAGAACTTTCTCTCCAGGCATTGTAATTGCCTTTAAAGCACAGCTGATAGCCGGAACAACTCCGGATGTATATAGAATCCAGTCTCGCTTGATATTCCATTTGTGCCGATGCAGTTGCCAGTTTATTATAGCATCATAATAAGATTCAGGCACATTAGTATATCCGAAAACGCCATGTTCAACTCTTTCTTGCAGAGCTTTTTTTATGTTTGGTGCCGTTTTAAAGTCCATATCGGCTACCCACATGGGAAGAACACCGTCTTTCATCAAATCCCATTTGTAGGAATTTGTTCCGCGGCGATTTATAGGTTTGTCAAAATCGTATGTAATCATCTTGTTTCTATTATACAGTTTTTGCCTTTGGCAAATTCATTATATGTTATTTTTCCAATGCTGTCAGCAATAATCTTGCCGGAAATTGGATTTTTTATTTCTGTGACAGGTCCATTAATCGTTGCATTTATATTTTTGCTGTCTTCAAATATACGATCGCATTCAGAGTCAAAGGTACAGTCTTCGAGTGTTATCCCATCAAGATAACAAAGCGGTTGCTCTCCGCTGATGTGGCATCTTACAAGTTTAATATTCTTACTGTGCCATGCAAGGTATTCACCATTTAGCTCAGAGTCATAGACGGTTACGCCGTCACATTCCCAGAAACTGTCTTTTGTTGTAATTTTGGCGTGGTGAACTTCTACATTCTTGCAGTATTGAAATACATATTTAGCATCACTTTCAAGTCCGTCTACATATATATTTCTGCTGAACATGAACGGATATGTGCCTTGATGTAATTCTACATTCTTGAGCTTTAGCCCATCTATTTTCCAGAAAGTTTCGTCAGCGTCATTGATTTTTACATTCTCCAGTTCCAGATTTTTCATTTCACGGAAAAACTTAGGACCATCAATGACAGAGTCTTTCATTGTCATGTCATTGCTGTACCAAATGGCAGAACGGCTGCCTTCTGCAAAATAACAGTTGGTGATGAGGCTTTTGTCTACATGCCACCAAGGATATTTGCCATAGAATTTTGAGTTGTCACATTCTAAATGCTCGCAACACTTAATACCGGATTCCCCGTCTGTAATAGTGATATTCTCCAAGCGAAGGTTCTTTGCTCCAAACAAAGGACGCTCACCACCGAAATCTTTATTCTTTATAATGTCCATAATAAATAATGTATCTTTGCAATTTTGTTTTTATCTGGTTGCAAAGATACAAACATTATGCCAAACCTATGGTGCACAAATTACAGATATTTTTATCGAATTTACTTTGTTATAAGTTGAAAACCATTTTTATTGATTTGACCTCCATCGGATATTG
The DNA here is from genome assembly GCA_964433895.1 of uncultured Prevotella sp. Lineage (GTDB taxonomy): Bacteria > Bacteroidota > Bacteroidia > Bacteroidales > Bacteroidaceae > Prevotella. The sequence goes on along the minus strand of CAYSSU010000030.1, from coordinate 7,137 downwards.
TAACATTGTCTACATAAGAATCTGCCGTGAGATTCCAGACTCCGTCTACTTTCACGGAAGTGCTTTTGGCGGTATTTGCTGTGTTATAGGCTCCGTTCCAAATCACTCCTTTATCTATTTTTACAGTAGTTACAGCATATTTGTCGGCAACGATATTTCCAGTGTAATCAAATTTTGTTGCAGTTGTAAGTACAAGATTGGCAATTGGGCTTGTTGTTTGCCAGCGTTTGTTGTAGTCTGCTTTCATTAGAATTCCACTTGGTATGTTCAATACCGCATCTTTCAGAGTCAGTGTTCCTTGTGTGCTGGTAGTGATTTCTATTAAAGGGGCATCCTTGTCGGTCAATGTAAGATTGCCTCCGGTAATGTTTATTTTTCCGTTATTACCCAGAGCATCGCCACTACCGCTTTGTAGAATCATCAGTCCACGCCGGTTGTCACCGCTTGTCATTGTACAATTATTTATGTTTATTTCATTGTCACCTTCTATTACTCCGACTTCTCCATGTTCAGAGACTCCGGTTATATTATTGACCGTGATGCAGCCTGTAGAATAACATACTGCGCAGTCTCTGCCTGAAGTGCTGTAAGTTCCTCCATCTACAGTAATGGTTCCTCCGCCACGGTCTGTGGCAATGACGGAACTGTTGTTGCCCTTTGTCGTGATGTGCAGATTGGTAGCATTTATTGTTCCTCCGCCGGTTGCATGTATTCCACGTGAAAGATTCTTTTCACAGTTGATGTTTGTATTCTTTATATCCACACTTCCTCCGTAAGCCACAATACCATTTGCTCCTATTGCTGTTGTAGAAATATTTCCACCTATTATATATATATGGCTATCACCTTTTGCCAGTGCAGCCGCATTTGTACCATAGAAACTTGTTGCGTCACTATTGTTGCTGTCACTGCCATTTTTGTTGACTGTTACATCTTTAATATTAAGAGTGCCACCTGAAACAAGTATGGCATTCTCGTCAATGCCGCTAGAAGTGTAAGTCTTACTTTCTATACTTTTATTACCTTTGGTTATGCTTATACCTTTCTTGCTGACAGAAAAAGACGGCTTTTCATGCATGAAACCTCCGGGGGGTGGAGCCATAGGAGAATGATGTGCAGAATCTTGCCCCATAGGTGGTGGTGGCATTCGGTTGAAATCTTCTTGAGCTTGCATTACCAAAGGCATAAACGCCATGGGCAGACACATTATAATGTTTTTTGTTTTCATACTTCTTGTTTTTTATTTTAATACGGTACAAATATATGAATACAGATTCTCTTATAGAAAAATATTCAGCCAAGTAACTTGATTTTTAAGTGAAGCTGTTGGACATTGTTTCTAAAACCAAATAATGAAATTTATTATGTAATTTTGTCCATGTCAATCTTTTTCCATATCTTTGCGCTATGAAAATAAAGAATGTTATTTTTGATTTAGGTGGCGTGATTATGACTATTAATCAGAGCCGCGCTATACAACGATTTAAAGAAATTGGAGTAAAAGATGTAGAAAATTGGGTGAATCAATATACACAGGGTGGTATATTCGGTGAACTTGAAGAGGGGAAAATATCTGCGGATGACTTTTGCAAAGTGTTGAGCGATATGGCAGGAAGAAAACTTTCTTATGAAGATTGCTGCTATGCTTGGCAAGGATATATGGAGGATGTGCCCAAAAGAAATCTAAAAACTCTGAAACAGCTTAAACGGCAGGGATATCATCTGGTATTGCTTTCCAACACTAATCCTTTTATGATGGAATTGGTCGAAAGTGAACGCTTTGATGGTGAGGGGCACCCTCTATCTTATTACTTTGATGCGGAATATAAAAGTTATGAAGTAAAAGCTTTGAAGCCCTCAGAGGCGTTTTTCAATAAAGTGTTATCTGAAGAAAATATGAAACCTTCAGAATGTCTTTTTGTTGATGATGGTGCAAGAAATTGTGCTGCGGCTTCTGAGTTGGGAATAAATACTATGTTGGCTGTAAATGGTGCAGACTGGACTGAGAGTATTTACAAATTACTGGATTGAATTAATCCCAGAATTCTTTTTCGTCTGTTTTCTGCATCAGTCCACCGCATTTAGGACATGTCTTTCTGTCCCATTGTCTGATGTTGTTGCTGCCACATCTTAGACAAAGTCTGCCGGCTGTGCTGCGGAAAGATGGAGCAACTTCGCCAATAATGCCTCCAACAACAATCTGCTGGATGGTGTGACAGTCAGGACAACTGACTGCAATGATTTCTTGCCCAAATAGGCCTTTGCCTTCATACACTTCGGCAGTGTAATCGCATTCTGTGCAGATGTATTTCTTCTTATTAGGCATTTTCTTAGCTCTTTTATAAAGAAAAAAGGATAGATTCCATATAGAAATCTATCCTTTTTTATATTGTAATTTAATAGATTACAAATTTGGATTTACTTTGTTCCAATCCTCTACTGCAGGGAGAACACCCATCTTGATAACCTGATCGCGCATACTCTGAAGATGCTCGTAACTTGCATCAAGTGTTGCAATCTCATTAGCAGTACCCATAACAGGTTTAGTGTAAACTCCGTCTGATGTGATGCGTGAAGGCATTGCCATCATTACGTGGTTATAGCGAGCTGTGTCTGCATAAGTACCAGCTGGATAGTTGAATTCCTCACCACCCATAGCACCTTCTATCATCTTTACTGCAAGATAAGCCGGGCTCTGGAAAGAACTGCGGCGACGAAGCTCGATAATCTTAGCACCGCCTTTGGTTACGTCCTGTTGCATTGTAGCCCATTCTGCAGCTGTAAGACTCTTGCCGTTTACTTTTGCTTTGCCTGCTATAACATCAAGAAGTTTAACACCGTCGATAGTGGTAGGAGATGCAAATACAGCCATCTTCTCACCGTGACCACCGTAAGTGTAAGCGTTCTTTACAACAGCTTGGCTAACACCGAAATGCTTAGCAAGAGCACCCTTGAGACGTGTAGAGTCAAGAGCTGCAAGTGTAGCAACCTGATTTGGCTTAAGACCAGAATGAACAAGAGTTACAAGACCGGTGATGTCTGCAGGGTTGAAGATAACAACGCAGAATTTTGCATCCGGACAATATTTCTTGATATTATCACCTAGTTCTTTGGCTGCTTTAGAGTTGCCTTCAAGAAGGTCTTCACGTGTCATGCCTTCCTTACGAGGAGCACCACCTGAAGAAATGATATATTTAGCATCAGTGAATGCTTCTTTAGGATCTGTTGTTGCAACGAGATTAGCTTCATCGAAGCCACTCTGGCGCATTTCTTCTGCTACACCTTCTGCTGAAAAAACATCATAGAGACAGATGTTAGGAGTCAGACCCAGCATAAGAACTGTCTGAGTCATGTTAGAACCAATCATACCGGCAGCGCCGACGATCACAAGTTTGTCATTTGTTAAATATTCCATAACTACAATTAATATTTTGTTTTTAGAAATCTTTTACCTATCTTTTTGCAAGCGCAAAGATACTAAAAAATAATATAAAGATGATATTTATTTTGCTTTTAATTTGTTGATAATTCTTAAAAGTTATATCTTTGCAATGTCTATTTAGCAAAATATAAGTAACGATGACTATAAATCAAAGAATTAATGCTCTGAGAGAAATAATGAAAGAAGAGAAACTTGCGGCTTTCATATTTCCAAGTACTGATCCGCATGCTAGTGAATATGTGGCTGATCATTGGAAAGGGCGCGAGTGGATTTCCGGTTTCAATGGTTCTGCCGGTACAGCTGTTGTTACTATGCTTTCTGCAGCTTTATGGACGGATTCCAGGTATTTTCTCGCAGCTGAAGAACAATTGAAAGAAACGGAATTCAAACTGATGAAATTGAAATTAAAAGAAACTCCTTCGGTTGCGGAATGGATAGGGCAGGAGATTAAAAACGAAGATGGTTATACTGAAGTCGGCTTGGATGGAAAGGTCAATTCTTGCAGTTTTGTTCGCGGTTTGTCTGATGAATTGCGTAAAGAAGGAGGCATAACCGTGAGACTTAATCTTGATCCTCTTGAGAAAATATGGAATGACAGGCCAAAAATTCCTGAAGGCAAAATAAAAATACAGCCGATTGAATATGCCGGAGAAACGGTTGAAAGTAAATTGTCTAGAATAAAAGTGGCTTTGAGAAAGAAACATTGTGATGGTATGCTTGTGTCTGCTCTTGATGATATAGCCTGGACTTTGAACTTACGTGGTACGGATGTGCATTGCAATCCTGTCTTTATATCTTATCTTGTTATAGAACAGGAAAAAAGTACTTTATTTATAAATAAGGCTAAATTGACAGACGGGATAACGAAATATTTGGCAGACAATGATATTGATGTGAAAGATTATGAGGATGTGGCTGTTTATCTTCATAAAGAATATTTTGCCTATAATATATTGATGGATGCTGATGAAACCAACAGTTTCCTAATGTCACAGATTGATAAGCAGAAGGTTCATGTCGTAAATGCAGAGTCTCCGATACCGGCAATGAAAGCTTTGAAAAATCAGGCAGAGATAGACGGATATCATAACGCTATGCTTCGAGATGGTGTGGCAATGGCAAAATTCCTTAAATGGCTTAAACCTGCAGTTGCTGCCGGTGGACAAACAGAAATGTCTATTGATAGAAAACTTACGGCTTTGCGTGCACAGCAGGCTCTCTTTAAAGATATATCTTTCGATACAATTGCCGGGTATGAAACTCACGGAGCTATTGTACATTATGAGGCTACATCGGAAACTGATATTGTGTTAGAACCGAAAGGTTTTATCCTTCTGGACAGTGGCGCGCAGTATCAGGATGGAACTACTGATATTACAAGAACTATAGCTCTTGGAGCATTGACAGATGAACAGCGCAAAATATATACTTTAGTGCTTAAAGGACATATTCAACTGGAGTTGGCAAAGTTCCCTGATGGTGTATGTGGAACTCAATTGGATTCTCTGGCCAGAGAATGTCTGTGGCGTGAGGGATTGAATTTCTTACATGGTACAGGACATGGAGTTGGGAGCTATTTGTGTGTCCATGAAGGTCCTCATCAGATAAGAATGGAATATATGAAAACTCCTTTGCATGCAGGAATGACGGTTACAGATGAACCTGGATTGTATCTTGCCGGCAGGTTTGGCGTAAGAATAGAAAATACGTTGTTGATTAAAGAATATAAAAATTCAGAGTTTGGAAAATTCTTGCAGATGGAATCTCTTACGTTGTGCCCTATAGATACAGCTCCAATAGATAAAACGATGTTGCTTAATGAAGAAATAGAATGGCTGAATAATTATCATAAAATGGTGTGTGACAAATTGTTACCTTATCTTGAACATGATGAACAAGTATGGTTGAAAAATGTAACTAAACCTATTTAATAATAAAAAAAACAATCAGTTTTGGTAAAAAAACGATTAAAAACTTGTGATATTCGCAAATAAGATGTAATTTTGCACCCGCTTATTGTGGGATAGTCCGCAATGCATATAACAATATAAATAATTAAAAACAAAAAAAATGATTATTGTACCAGTTAAAGATGGTGAGAACATCGAAAGAGCTCTCAAAAAGTTCAAGAGAAAATTCGAAAAGACAGGTGTTGTTAAGGAGCTTCGCTCTCGTCAGCAGTATAACAAGCCTTCTGTTTTGAAGAGACTCAAGATGGAACATGCTATCTATGTACAGCAACTTCGCGCTAACGAGGAGTAAAAAAACTCGTTAAAAATTTGGTAGTCTGAATTTAATTCCGTAATTTCGTTGCCGTAAACATAAGTGATGTTAGCAGCGTTTTATGATGATAGAAGAGTTTTTGGATTATTTGAGGTTCGAACGCAATCGCTCGGAACTGACAATAAAAAGTTACGGAGATGACCTGAATGGTTTTGAAACGTACTTCGAAAATTTGGATAATCATCTCTCTTGGGAGTCGGTAGACTCGGATATAATCCGTGACTGGATGGAGAGTATGATGGATAAAGGAAACAATGCTACTTCTATAAATAGAAGATTAAGCGCGTTGCGTTCCTTTTATCGTTTTGCTCTGTCTAGACATCTTTTGAATAAAGATCCGGCTCATGGAGTTATTGGACCAAAGAAAAGCAAACCTTTGCCTCAGTTTCTTAAAGAATCGGAGATGAATGAATTGCTTGATTCTTCTTTTTGGGGAGAGGATTTTATTAATGTACGTGCGCGTACTATTATAATGATGTTCTATGAAACCGGAATGAGGTTGTCTGAATTGGTCGGCTTGAATGATGATAGCGTTGAAATGCTTAATCGGCAAGTTAAGGTAACCGGAAAGAGAAATAAACAGCGTATTATACCTTTTGGGGATGAATTATATAATGCTTTGAATGACTATTTGACTCTGCGTGACGGAAAAGTTGCGGAAGCTGAGGCTCTCTTCGTTACAGAAAAGGGAATTAGAATGAATCAGAATCAAGTAAGATATGAAGTGAAAAAATACCTTTCCATGGTATGCACGCTAAAAAAACGCACTCCTCATGTGTTGAGACATACATTTGCTACGGCAATGCTTAACCATGACGCTGGACTTGAAAGTGTGAAAAAACTGTTAGGTCATGAGAGTCTTTCTACGACGGAGATTTATACTCATACGACTTTTGAACAGTTGAAACGTGAATATTCTAACGCCCATCCTAGGGCATAACCTTTAAAGACGGAGGTAACTATGGAAATTAAAATTCAGTCGATTCATTTCGACACTACCGAGAAATTACAGGCGTTTATCGAAAAGAAAGTCGCCAAGTTGGAAAAAACTTTTGAAGATATACAGAAAGTAGAGGTGCAATTAAAAGTCGTTAAGCCAGCAACAACATTGAATAAAGAAGTAAGTATTACGGCTATAATACCGGGTAGTACTTTGTTCGTGGAGAAAACTTGTGATACCTTTGAAGAAGGAGTTGATCAAGCTGTTGATTCAATGAAGGTGCAATTGACGAAATTCAAAGAAAAAATACGTAATCATTAAAAAAAACTTGGAAAAGTTTTGGTGATTCAAAAATAAGTCGTATCTTTGCAGCCGTTTTACAACATGTCCTAAATGACGCTTTGCGGCTGCAAGGATTTTTGCCTCTTTAGCTCAGTTGGCCAGAGCACGTGATTTGTAATCTCGGGGTCGT
>CAYSSU010000029.1:0-39806 GCA_964433895.1 uncultured Prevotella sp. | reverse complement strand
GTTGGCATTTGTATCGTCAGCATCAATGATGATACGCTTCGGTGCCTTCTCGTAAAGTGTTGATATCTTCCAAACAGTCTGCACCACACAGATAGCTGTAAAATACAGAAGACAGTATATTGCTATATTGAAATGCTTTACCTGTACTTCCACGCTGTCCTAAGGTGGAATCTATTAATTTTCCGAGCCCAAGCTTAGAAAATATATCCATTATGTGAAAAATTCCTCCAAAAGAGGTGATGTTCATTAATTCTTAATCGTAATCGTAATCGCGATGCTAGTTAACTAGCATCGCGATTACGATTACAAATGCTACAAAAAGTATTAAACAATGGACATTTAATAAAATCTAACAACCATAAGAACAATTTTTTTCTTACCTTTGCAGAAAATATAATATGAATATGACTGTTCTGAGCTTTATCATTACAACTTATAATATTCCTGAACTTATGCTCAGAAAATGCATTGAAAGCATATTGGCTCTGAGCTTAAGCAAGGATGAACGCGAAATAATACTGATTGACGACGGCAGTAAAGAAACACCTCTATTCTATTTGTCTGACATCGAAGATAATATAATATATGTAAGGCAAAAAAACAGTGGACTTTCTGTTGCCAGAAATCTGGGAATAAGCATTGCTACAGGTAACTATATTCAGTTTGTTGATGGTGATGATTATCTTATCACGGCACCCTACGAACATTGCCTTGACATGGTGAGATATCATAATCCTGATGCTGTGCTGTTCATGAGCACAGACAAAAAAGCTGTTGAAACTCCATTTACATTCAACGGTCCTATGACAGGAGCTGCATATATTCACAACAATAGTTTGCGTGGCTCCGGATGTGGATATATCTTCCGGCGCAGTATGCTTCTTGACCTTAGGTTTACCACGGGCATAATGCACGAAGACGAGGAGTTTACACCCCTGCTGTTATTGCGTGCCGAGCGTCTGTTTGCTACAGATGCCAAGGCTTATTATTACCGCAAGCGCAAAGATTCAATAATGCATAATTCTAATTCACGCCACAGACTGCAGAGGCTGGACGATGCTGAACTTGTGATTTATCGTCTGCAAGATAAACTGGATATGCTTCCTGAGGCAGAACGCTCGGCTATGAAACGCCGAGTGGCTCAGTTGACCATGGACTTGTTGTATAATACAATAAAACTTACACACTCCACGCACAGACTGAATAAACTGACAGAACGACTTGAACAGAAAAACCTTTTCCCGTTGCCTGACAAAAAATATACATGGAAATATATATGGTTCAGAAAAATGACAAAAAACAAAATAGGCAGAACAATATTAACAAGATTATGTATATAAAGAAAATTATTTTAACTGTAGCTGTTTCGCTGGGCATTGCCTTATCGGCATTTGCCGGTGGAGAGAAAACAGTTACGCTGAGAGTGCTTGAAACAAGTGACGTTCACGGTTGCTTCTTCCCTTATGATTTCATCAACCGCAAAGACAAGGCAGGAAGTCTCGCCAGAGTGAGCAGCTATGTAAGCAGACTGCGCGGGCAATATGGCAAAAATGTGATTCTGCTTGATAATGGTGATATTCTGCAAGGGCAGCCTACATGCTATTTTTATAACTATGTGAACACTAAGGACACAAATGTGGCTGCAGATGTGATTAACTTTCTGAATTATGATGCTGAGACTATGGGCAATCATGATGTGGAAACAGGACATGCTGTATATGACAAATGGATAGGTGAAGTGAAATGCCCTATGCTGGGATGCAACATAATAAGCAAGACTAAGGGCAAACCATACGTAAAGCCGTATATAATCTTGAACCGCGACGGAGTGAAGATTGCTATTATCGGAATGATAACCCCTGCTATTCCTAACTGGCTTACTGAGAATATATGGAGCGGACTGGAATTTGAAGACATGGTGAAGAGTGCGACAAAATGGATGAAATATGTGAAACAGAACGAGAAACCTGATGTCATAATCGGACTGTTCCATAGCGGCAAAGACGGGGGCATCGTGACTTCTGAATATGAAGAAGACGCATCTCTGCACGTTGCCAAGGCTGTTCCGGGATTTGACATCATAATGTTCGGGCACGACCACGCACGCCATAACTCAGTACAGATAAATTCGGAGGGCAAAAAGGTGGTATGCCTGGACCCGGCAAACAATGCCATGGCTGTAGCCGATGCCACAATAAACCTGACATTCAAGAAAGGTAAACTTGTGAACAAGGATATAAAGGGAAATCTTGTTGACGTTACAGATGAGCCGATAGATGAAAATTACATGAATCATTTCAAATCTCAGATTGACAAAGTGAATGGTTTTGTGAATCGTGAAATCGGAACATTCCAAAACGCAATATCGACAAGGGAGAGTTTCTTCGGCAGCAGTGCTTTTACAGATTTAATACTCAATATGCAGCTCCAGATAACCGGTGCTGACATTTCTTTCAATGCTCCACTGCAATTTGACGCAACGATCAAGGCGGGACCGGTGAGAGTGAGCGATATGTTTAATCTTTATAAGTTTGAGAACAAACTGTACGTTATGAAACTGAAAGGAAGCGAAATACGCAAACATCTTGAAATGAGCTACGACCTGTGGGTGAACACTATGAAAAGTCCTGCCGACCATCTGTTTCTGCTTGACAACACGAAAGGTGACAACCAGCACAGAGGATTCAAAAATATGACGTTCAATTTCGATTCTGCCGCAGGAATAGACTACATTGTAGACGTGACAAAGCCAAACGGAGAAAAAGTAAAGATACTCAGAATGAGCAACGGTAAGCCTTTTGATGAAAACAAATGGTATAAGGTTGCCATAAACAGTTATCGTGGTAATGGCGGAGGCGAACTGCTGACAAAGGGAGCCGGAATTCCTAAAGACAGTCTTGACAGTCGCATTATATATCGCAGCGAACTGGACCAACGCTATTATCTGATGAAAGAGATTGAAAAGCAAGTGGTGATGAACCCTAAACCCAACAACAACTGGAAGTTTGTTCCGGAAGCATGGGTGAAGCCTGCTGCAGAACGTGACAGCGTGCTTTTGTTCTCGGGACACAATAATATTAAAAACTAAATAATACACATTTATGAAAAAATTCTGGTTTGTTTTCTGTAAAACAGATATAATGCTTGAAAAAACAAATGATGGCAATTATACTATTCCCTATCAGGAAGAAGCTCCCGTTGAAACCAAAGCGTGGACTCACGTCATGGACATCACGCCTATGGATGACGGCAGAGAAGTGGAAACCTTTATTGTTGACACTCCGATAACAGACAATCCCATTTATGAGATGTGTCCTCTAAGACAGTCATACTATAAAATTTCAAAAGAACTGTATCTGAAAGCCGGCAAATGCCAAGAACTTCTCTACTGGGACAACAACACAAAATTCTGTGGAGTATGTGGAGCACCGATGAAGATGCACACCGACATAAGTAAGCGATGCACAAACTGCGGCAAGGAAATATGGCCGCAACTTGCCACAGCGATAATAGTGCTTGTACACAAAGATGATGAAGTGCTACTGGTTCATGCCAGAAACTTCAGAGGAAACTTCTACGGACTCGTTGCCGGATTTGTAGAAACAGGCGAAAACCTGGAACAGGCTGTTCATCGTGAAGTAATGGAAGAAACAGGACTTGAAATTACCAATCTGAAATACTTTGGAAGTCAACCATGGCCTTACCCATCAGGTTTGATGGTGGGATATCACGCTGACTATGTGAGTGGTGACATACAACTTCAAAAAGAGGAATTGTCAGGAGGCAGTTGGTTCAAAAAAGACAATCTGCCTGAAATACCTGAGAAACTCAGTATTGCCAGACAGATACTTGACGATTGGTTGAAAAAATAAGAAATCAGAGTTTTGGCAGTGAGATGTGGTATCTCACTGCTATGAACCTGATAAGGCATATCAGAGAAAATGATACGGTGGCTGTTATTCCCACATTTACATTCATTATCATCATAAGCCAATAAAGAAGCCCCCCGGCAACACTTGCCATAGCATATATATCGGTCTGAAAGATTATTGGCTCCTTGTTTAGAAGTACGTCTCTTACTACGCCGCCGGCAACACCAGTTATACACCCCATTATTACCGCCACCCAAAAAGGATGACCTAAAGCCAGAGTTTTCTGCATTCCGGCTATAGTGAACAGAGCCAGACCTATAGTGTCAAAAGCTAACCATGTATTTTCAAATTTAGACATCCATTTGGAGAACACGATGACAACAATCTCGGCAAACACGGTGCACAGAAAATAGAAAGAAGATGTCATCCAAAAAGGAATTGTTCCAAGCATGACATCACGTAACGTTCCACCTCCTATAGCGACAGCAAATCCACACACAAATCCACCGAACCAGTCAAACTTTTTTTCTGCTGCCATTCTGAGTCCGGATATTGCAAAAGCAAAAGTTCCGACAAATTCCAATACCTGCTGTACGGTATGAACAACTTCAGGGTCTTGATATAACATATTCTTTTATTTCACTATGTTAATAGGATTGCCTTCAACAAAAGCTTTAATGTTGGCAACACAAATATCCAGTAATCTTTTGCGTGCTTCAAAAGTCGCCCATGCTATATGGGGAGTTATAAAAGCATTTTGCTGTTTAAACAGCCGATTATCTTCAGATGGAGGTTCGCTGTTCATTACATCTGCGCCATAAGCTCCAAGCTGTCCGCTCTCCAAAGCTGCAGCCACATCATTCTCATTTACGAGCTGTCCGCGACCGGTATTGATTAATATGGCACCCGGCTTCATGACTGCCAGAGTTTCGGCATTAATCAATTCATTGGTCATATCTGTCAATGGACAATGAAGAGTAAGAATATCACTTGCACCAAGTAATCCTTCCATTGTCGTTTTCTGTATTCCATCAGGAAGTTCAGAAGAATTCTTACTTGTATAGGCAAAGACATCCATTCCGAAATCCATAGCTATTTTTGCCACTTTCATACCTATATTTCCCAAGCCAACTATTCCGAGAGTTTTTCCGGCTATTTCCACAAGCGGAGTGTCCCAATAGCAGAAGTCCGGATTCCGGCTCCATTTTCCATTACGGTTCTGCTCGGCATAATGCTCTATGCGGTTTGTTATATTAAGAATGTGGGCAAACGTCATCTGAGCAACACTGTCTGTACTATATGCAGGAATATTGGTAACAATGATGCCACGTTTACGGGCAGCCTCAATGTCAACAACATTATAACCTGTAGCCAATATGCCTATATATTTCAGTTTTGGCAATTGAGCCATTACCTTATCTGTGATATTAATCTTATTGATTAAAATTGCATCTACATCTGCTGCTCTGGCTACAACATCTTCAGGTGCAGTTCTGTCATAAAGCACAAACTCACCCAAAGCTCTGATACCATCCCAACTCAAATCACCGGGATTGGCAGCATATCCGTCTAATTCTACTATTTTCATTTTTTCTATCTATTAACTTTTTCTTTTTCCCCAGCAACTCTTCATCCAACTGTTAAGTTTTTCTTCGGCAGGTGAATGCTGACCATTCCAGAATGTTTCATCTTTCAAATCATCCGGTAAATATTGCTGTTCCGTAAAATGTCCGGGATAATCATGCGGATATTTATAACCATCATGATAGCCCAGTTCTGCCATAAGTTTCGTAGGAGCATTCCTGAGATAAAGCGGCACCGGCAAGTTACCTGTTTCCCTGACTCTTCTCAATGCAGCGTCAACACCCAGATAAGCAGAATTGCTTTTCTGGCTTGTAGCCAAATAGACTGTAGCCTCGGCAAGTGGTATTCTGCCTTCAGGCCAACCTATTTTCATCACAGCGTCAAAGGCGGCATTTGCCAGCAGCAGGGCATTGGGGTTTGCCAGTCCTATATCTTCAGCCGAACTTATCACAAGTCGGCGGGCTATGAACTGAGGGTCTTCTCCTCCCTCTATCATCCTTGCCAGCCAATATAAGGCTGCATCAGGATCACTGCCGCGAATGCTCTTTATGAAAGCTGATATTATATCATAGTGCATTTCACCGTCCTTATCATAAGCCAGCGGATTCTGCTGCAACCGGTTTTCCACCATCTCGTCTGTAACGGTGATATCATCTTTGTCAGCAGCTTCCACCACCAGTTCCAGGATGTTGAGCAGTTTGCGGGCATCTCCCCCACTATATCTCATCATGGCATCCGTTTCCTGCAATACTATGTGTTTCTTCTTCAGTTCTACATCTTCTGTAACAGCACGGTTCAGCAACTGTAGCAAATCTGATTTGTCAAGTGGTTTTAACACATACAGTTGACACCTGGAAAGCAAAGGTCGTATAACCTCAAATGATGGATTTTCGGTGGTGGCACCTATAAGCGTAACAATTCCGCGTTCCACGGCTCCAAGAAGAGAATCCTGCTGAGACTTGCTGAATCTATGGATTTCATCAATGAATAAAATAGGTGAAGAAGAATTGAAAAAGCGGTTGTTCTTTGCCTTTTCTATAACTTCACGCACATCCTTCACCCCACTTGTAACAGCACTCAATGTGTAAAAAGGAGTTTCCAGTTTATTGGCTATAATCTGAGCCAGTGTGGTCTTGCCAACTCCCGGCGGTCCCCATAGGATAAAAGAAGATATGCGCCCTGCATCAATCATCTTACGCAGTACGGCACCTTCTCCTACCAAATGTTGCTGTCCCACATACTCATCAAGAGTCCTGGGGCGCATTCTTTCAGCTAACGGTTCACTCATATTATGTGCAAAAATAGAAAATATGTTGCAGATACACAAAATTTTTGCTTTAAAAGTTTGTGAATATGCAGCAAAGTATTTACTTTTGCAGCCAAAGAACAAGAATAGTTACAGATATATGAAAGAACAAAAAGTTTTAACCCTAAAGACATTAAACAAAAACAATGTCTGGGATATTCAGGAGAATGATGTCTATCGAATGTGGGAGGCCGCGGAAAAAGAAGTTGACCTTGTAGATAATGCCCGGCACTACATTGACATTATCCGCAGTGCATTCAGTATTGAAGAAATTAAAGTGGACAAACCTGAAGTCATAAAAAAATATGAAGAACGTGGATTCAAGGTTGCCTCTGTAAAGACCGATAGTGATAAAAAGGTGAAATGGGCTATAAAAAAGCGTCCTATTCAGAGAATCACAGATCTTACATACGAGAACATACGTCACATTTCTGCAAGTAAACTACTTGAGGTAATAGACCGCAACTTCGGTGGCGGATGGGACAGCCTTTCTCAAAGCATACAGGACATAATAGAAAGTGGTTTCGATATTTCCACAACCACTCTGCCTAAAGACCGCCTGCATAAAAGCGGAGGACTATATGAAAAGAAAGTCAATGATGGCTTTGATGTGCTGGAAATACCAAAAGGAACGTGGGTTGAGGCTATTTTTGCAAAAGAAAAACCGGAAATTGAAAAGCCAAAACTGAAAATAGAAGCTATTGACGATGCTGAAATTGAAGATATAAAAGACAATAAAGGTGAGGTGGAAACTGATACTGAGACTGAAACTGAAGACGATTCTGATGTTGTAGTAGAAGACCATTACAATGATCCGGAAGAAGATGATCCGTTTGATGATGACAAGCTCACAGAAGAGAGCTATCGTACCACTTTCGAGGAAAATCCTGAAGACCTTAATCTGGAGGCCGAGGATATAACTGACGAAGGAGATTATTAATCTGCATGATTTTTTATTTTTCAGCAACAGGAAATACTCGTTGGGCGGCATACAAAATACAACATGCCACCAACGAGCGTTTGGTTTATATTCCTGATGCTATAAGAAAACAAGACTTTTCCTACACTCTATTACCCGATGAGAGAATAGGATTCGTTTTTCCGGTACATGGATGGAGACCACCAAAACTGGTACGTAATTTTATTGGTAAACTACATATAAACAGTAATAGTAAAGAAAAGCCTTATTGTTATGCTTTGATAACAGCCGGTGATGACACCGGATATACTATAGACTATCTTAATAATGATATATCTGCCAATCTGAGTTTACGCGATGCCAGAATATCCCAGGTGGATTCAGCTTTCTCTCTTATTATGCCGGAAAGTTACGTGGGATTGCCGTTCATGGACACGGACAATCAACAAAATGAAAAAGAGAAAAAGCAGAAATCATCAACCCGCCTTCAATGTGACTTGGAGAAAATATTCAACCGGGAGGAAAATGTCTTTGACCTTGATTTGGGACGCTGGCCTTGGATAAACAGCCATATAATAGGAAGCATATTCGTTAATCACCTGATAACAGACGCGCCTTTTCATGTATCGACTGACCGTTGTGTAAAATGCGGCATCTGCGCAAATACATGTCCCGTTGACAATATTAAAGGTGGACACGGATTAATGCCGGAATGGAAACATACAGGAGACTGCCTTACTTGTTTCAACTGCTATCACCACTGCCCAAAACACGCCATTGAATATGGCAAGAGAACAAAAAATAAAGGACAATATTTTTATAAATAATAACATGATACTTGAATACATACTTCGCATTTGCTTTGCAGCCTTGCTAGGCGGCATAATCGGACTGGACCGTGAATACAGAGCCAAGGATGCCGGATTCAGAACTCATTTTCTGGTTGCTCTTGGCAGTGCCTTGTTCATGATATTGTCATTATATGGTTTTGAGTCTGTAAGAGACTTGGGGCACATGTCGGTAGACCCTTCACGCATAGCCTCACAGGTTGTTACAGGTATTGGCTTTTTAGGTGCAGGAACTATTATATTTCAAAAACACATACTGAAAGGACTCACCACTGCCGCCGGTATTTGGGTAACGGCGGCAATAGGACTGGCATGTGGAGCTGGTATGTATATTATTTCTATAGTATGCACATTGCTTGTTCTGATATGTCTGGAAGCATTCAACTACTTTTTGCGTCACTTTGGCGGGCGGAATATATCAATACAATTTTCTGCCACATCAAAAGAAAAAGTACGTTCTGTTATTGACACTCTTAGCCATGAGCATGTTGATATCAATACATACAACATGGAAAAAAAGTGCAATAACAACAACGAATACTACTATATTGTAAACATGGAAATCTATATGAAACGTGAAGGATACATTACACATCTTATGGACCTCATGCAAGACTTTGACGGAGTAAGCATTGACAATATAGAATAATCATTCCAGGGTATGACGCTGCTCTTTGGCATATCTCCTTTTAAATCCTTTGGCAAGTCCACCCTCACTGGTTTCCTTGTAGAGTGAAGGCAAATCATGTCCGGTCTGTCTCATCACTTCAACTACCCTGTCAAAACTTACACTGTGGAAACCATCAGAAAAAGAAGCATACAAATCTGAATCCAAAGCGCGCGCAGCGGCAAAGGCATTACGCTCAATACATGGTATCTGAACCAGACCGCAAACAGGATCACAAGTCATTCCAAGATGATGTTCCAATCCCATCTCTGCAGCATACTCAATTTGTGACGGACTTCCACCTGAAAGCTGGCATGCTGCTGCTGAAGCCATTGCACAAGCCACGCCGACTTCTCCCTGGCAACCAACATCAGCACCACTTATAGATGCATTTTGTTTAACGACATTGCCTACAATTCCTGCTGTGGCAAGAGCTCGCAATATGCGTAAATCACTAAACTCATGTGACTTATGAAGATGATAAAGCACTGCCGGTACTACTCCACAGGCTCCACATGTGGGGGCGGTAACAATGGTTCCTCCGGCAGCATTCTCTTCACTGACAGCAAGAGCATAAGCAAAAACAAATCCACGAGACTGCAATGAAGATTTGTATCCCTTGGCTTTGGTATAATAATTGGCAGCCTTACGAGCCAGGTTAAGAGGTCCGGGCAATACGCCTTCATGTTCCAATCCTGCTTCTACCGAAGCCTTCATGGCATTCCAGACTATCATAAGATAATCTTCAAAATCAGAGTTTTCATTGCTCAACGCATATTCCCAAATGCCACTGCCATTATCATAGCACCAGTTTACTATATCTGTAAACTTATTCAGCTTATATATATCTTCTGATTCCAGATTATTATTATTATCTGCCCCGTCAGAAAGAGCTCCGCCACCTACACTATAGACGGTCCATTCATCCTGCACTTTATTATTTTTATCTAAAGCCCTGAATTTCATTCCGTTAGGATGATATGGAAGGAAGACTTGTGGTTTCCATATTATCTCAACAGGAGCTTTAACATCCAACACATCATAAATAGCTATATCTGTCATGTGCCCCTTGCCGGTAGCAGCCAGACTTCCATAAAGAGTAACTTCATACTTTGCAACTTCCGGATTTCTTTCCATAAACATCCGCGCTGCTCTCTGCGGTCCCATCGTATGACTGCTAGATGGTCCTTTTCCTATCCTGTACAATTCTCTAAGTGATTTCATATTGACGCTTTGTTTCTTATTTTTGTGCAAATATACTGATTTTTTGCATAATTTTTTGTCATTGCAGCCATAAAAATGAAAACTTTTAGCAGACTTTGTATATTTCAAAAAAAATAGTTAGCTTTGCAAAACATAAATGGAGATTGTATGAGAAAAAAATATCTATATCGCTTGGGCTTACTTATTATCATTGCTATGGCAATAGGCTTTATGCTAAGTCCTACTATTGATAACAAGAAAGTGGTTCACGATAAAGCCTCACTTACGGGAAGTAGAATCGGTGTTCAACTAGGAACAACAAATGACGTGAAAGCCTCCGAATACGAAGGTAAACAGGGAACGGTTATAGAACGATATACAAAATCAGCAGATGCTATACAGGCTCTTGCCCAGGGAAAAATAGATTGTATGATAGAGGATGAACAGCCGGCAAAGGCTTTTGTCGCGCAGAATCCGGAAATAAAAATTCTTCCTCAGGAATTTAATACTGACTTTTATGCTTTATGTGTGGCGAAAAACAACAGACAACTGGCTGAAAAAATAAACAACGCGCTGAAGCTTCTTGGAAACAGTGGACTGCTGGACTCTATAAACAGTAGACATATAACAGGAGGTATGACTGTAGCTTATATTCCCAAAAACATATCACGCCCAAATGGAAAACTTGTAGTAGCAACAAATGCTACCTATAAACCTTATGAATATTATGACAATGGGCGTATTGTGGGCATTGATATAGATATTCTGCAAGCGGTGGCTGATATTCTTGGAATGAATCTTTCTGTGGAGGACATGAATTTTGATGCCGTAATTACAAGTGTACAGACTGGTAAGGCTGATGTAGGTGCAGCAGGACTTACGGTGACTCCGGAACGCTGCAAAAATGTTATCTTTACATTGCCATACTCTGAATGCAAACAGGTTATTATAGTTCCGAATGCCAACGCTAATGTTTCCACAACATCTATATATGATAAATTCAAAGCCGACTTTATAACCGAGGGACGCTATACTTATTTATTGCAGGGACTTGGCAACACTATATTGATAACACTATTTGCCATTATAATTTCCATTTTACTTGGTTCTCTGATTGCAATTATAAAGACCACTCATGAAAAAACCGGGAAAATGACGGTTCTAAACTGGCTGTGCCAAATATATCTAACTATCATTCGCGGAACACCAACAATGGTGCAACTACTCATAATATATTATGTGGTATTTGCGACTGCGGATGTAAGCAAATTGTTTGTCGCAATAATTGCTTTCAGCATAAATTCTGCCGCATATTTGGCTGAAGTGGTCAGGTCGGGAATAATGTCAGTAGACCGCGGACAAATGGAAGCCGGCAGGTCTCTAGGACTTTCTTATGCGCAGACGATGAGACTTATTATTCTGCCACAGGCTTATAAGAATGTATTGCCTGCAATAGGAAACGAATTAATTACATTGCTGAAAGAAACCAGTATAAGCGGCTATATAGGACTTGTAGATTTGACAAAGGGGTCTGATATAATACGCTCTATAACTTATGATGCAATGCTGCCACTCGGAGTTGTCGCATCTATATATCTCATATTGGTTTTGGCTTTATCTGCAGGAGTAAATAAACTTGAAAAGAAACTTAGGAAAAATGAAAGATAAGGAAATATTGATAAAAGTGGAACATCTTAAAAAGAGCTATGGTAAACATGAAGTTCTGCGTGATATAAATATATCTATTCATAGCGGTGAGGTGGTTGCTGTGATTGGTCCGTCAGGATGTGGAAAGAGCACATTCCTGCGCTCTATAAATTTACTTGAAAAACCTACGTCTGGCAGAATCTTATTTGAAGGTTCAGATATTACCTCTGATGAGATTGACATAAACCGTATGCGTGAACGCATCGGGATGGTTTTCCAGCAATTCAATCTTTTCCCCAACCTGTCTATACGCAAAAACATAATGCTGGCTCCTATGACCTTAGGTAAAATGTCAAAAGAAGAGGCTTACGATAAAGCAGATGAATTATTGCAGCGAATAGGACTTTCTGATAAAGCTGAAGATTATCCCAATGTTTTATCTGGAGGACAAAAGCAACGCATAGCCATAATAAGAGCATTGGCATTGAATCCTGACGTAATGCTTTTTGACGAACCGACATCTGCTCTGGACCCGGAAATGGTGGGAGAAGTATTGTCTCTTATACGCCAACTGGTAACAAGCGGAATGACTATGATTGTGGTAACACATGAAATGGCTTTTGCACGTGAAGTAGCAAACAGAGTGCTTTTCTTCAGTGACGGCTATATCACTGAAGACGGTTCACCGGAAGAACTGTTCTATCATACAAAGACTCCAAGACTAAAAGATTTTCTTAGTAGAATATTGTAATTATTATTGTTACACTTTTTAATGCTAAAGTAATTATATAAATATGTGTAATAGAAAAATGTTTATGGGCTTTTAAAATTTTATTTCAAGAAAAAGTTTGAGTGTATTGTTCTTTTTTGTATATTTGCAATATATATTATTAATAATTTATTTGCTATGAAACAATTACATTTGAATCCTATTCTTATAGACATAAACGACTATGAACGTGCAGGCGAAGGTGCCAACGGTACCAGTTATAATCACAAAACTGACAGCTCGATTATGCTTAAACTTAACAACAAGGGGGCTGATGTTGGTCGCGTGATAAGAGAACTGGAAGAAGGGCGCAAGGTATTCAATACAGGAATACCGACTCCTGAACCAGGAGATTTCGTTACAGATGGAGAAAGATACGGCATAAGATTCCATCGTATAGTAGGAAAGAAATCATATGCCAGGGCTTGTGGTGACAATCCTGAAAAGGCGGAACAATATGGAATTGAATTTGCTGATATGTGCCTGAATTTACATTCAACACGGCTTGATACGAAAGAGTTTGCAAATGTAAAGACATATTATTTGCAAATTCTGGATAACAGTAAGTTCTATACTGAAGAAGAGAAAGAGAAAGTCAGAATGTTTATAAATAAAGTTCCAGATGCTTATACTGCCATACATGGAGACTTACATTCGGGTAATGCCATATTCGCAGGCAGCAAACGTTATTTTATAGATTTGGAAAACTTTTGCTACGGGCATCCATATTTTGACTTAGGTATGACCGCATTGGTATGCTGCTATGATTCTGAAGAATTTCTCATGGAGTTTTTCCACATGGACAAGATTACCGCTGCACATTTTTGGGAATCCTTTGTGAAACGCTATTTTGGCGGTAAATATACAGCAGAAGAGGCGGCACTTATCTTAAAACCGTATGTAGCTTTGAAAAATCTCATTATAGAACGAGATTCCAATTCAACAGTTCCATGTTTGAGAGAACTGTATGATTCAATCTTCTGAATCGAGTAAGAGAAAATTAATATATTAACACAGGACATAAAATGAAAAAGGCAACAAGAACATAAAGAACTTGTTGCCTTTTTATAATTTGCTTTAATCGCAAAATGAAGATTAAGCTTCTGCAGGAGCAGCCTCACCCTCAGCAGGTGCAGCTTTAGCAGCCTCTTCGGCAGCCTTAGCAGCTTCAGCCTCTGCTTTTGCAGCAGCTTCAGTGGCTTTCTTGTCAGCTATCTTCTTAGCGATAGCCTCATTAACCTTCTTTTCAGCTTCGAACTCAGCAGCAATTGCATCATTCTTTGCTTTAGCTACGTTTTCACGAACTGTCTCTACATCTTTCTGCTTGTTTTCTTTCCAAGCATCAAATTTAGTCTGAGCAGCAGCTTCGTCAAATGCGCCCTTCTTAACACCTCCACGGAGATGTTTCATCATGTAAACACCTTCACCCTTAAGGATGTTACGAACTGTGTCTGTTGGCTGTGCGCCATTCTCTACCCAGTAGAGTGCACGTTCGAAATTCAAATCTACAGTAGCTGGATTGGTATTTGGATTGAATGTACCAATCTTTTCAGTAAATTTACCATCACGTGGTGCTCTAACGTCAGCGATAACAATGCTGTAAAAAGCATAATTTTTATGACCGCCGCGCTGCAATCTGATCTTTGTTGCCATTTTAACTTAAAATTTTAATTAGGTTTGAATTTATGCTATCAACTCGTAATAGCGGGTGCAAAGGTAATATTTTATTTTGATAACGCCAAATTTTAATCTTGCTTTTTCAACTTTGTTATTACATAACACCATCTTCACGCAACTTTTGCTGCCATTTCCAAGCACTGGCAAGAACATCTCCAAGTGAAGTTTCTGCTTTCCAGCCCAATACGGTATTTGCTTTAGTACAGTCACCCCATATTTTTTCAATATCGCCTTCACGACGTGGACCAAACTTCCTGTTGACTTTTATTCCGGTTGTATTTTCAAATGTATCTACAATCTCTTTTGTGGAATTACCATTACCTGTTCCTATATTGAAATATTCAATCTTGTCTGTATCCTCATCAAGCACACGACGCATTGCTGCAACATGAGCCTTTGCCAAATCCACTACATATATATAATCGCGAATACAAGTTCCGTCAGGTGTATCATAGTCATTGCCGAAGATAGTAAGTTCCTTGCGAATTCCCATGGCAGTCTGTGTTACATAAGGAATAAGATTGGCAGGTGTGCCATTAGGCAATTCGCCAATAAGAGCAGAAGGATGAGCACCAATAGGATTAAAATATCTCAACACAATGCTCTTTATAGAAGCGCCACTATGAATATAATCGTATATAATCTGCTCATTTATTTCCTTTGTATTGCCATAAGGAGATGTTGCTTTCTGATGAGGAGCATCCTCCGTAACAGGCAAATTCTCTGGTTTTGGCTGACCATAGACGGTACAACTTGAAGAGAAGATAATACCTTTAATATTATACTGTGGCATTAATTCCAGTAAGTTTACCAATGAAATGATATTGTTGCGATAATACAACAGAGGTTTCTGTACACTCTCTCCAACAGCCTTGCTTGCTGCGAAATGGATTATACCCTCTATATCTGAATATTTCTTAAGAACAGCTTCTGTGGCTTCTTTGTCACGGAGGTCTACATTCTCAAATGCCGGGCGCACGCCTGTTATTTTTTCAATACCGTCCAGCACTTCAACTTTTGAGTTGGATAGATTGTCGATAATAACTACTTTGTAACCTGCTTCAATAAGTTCTACCGTGGTATGGCTTCCTATAAAACCGGTACCGCCTGTAACTAAAATTGTCTGTTTCATCGTGTTTAATTTTTTACTTTTTGAGCTACAAAGATAATATAAAAATTTGAAAAAACAAAGAAAAGCATAAGAAAAGAGCATGTTATTGGATTGTATCTGCTTAATTATTATAACAAAAAATATTTTTAGCAAATATTTAAATTGTTATTTCGGTTATTTAATGATTTATGTTTAATTTTGCAATCTGAATTATGAAGATACATAAAATACTATTCATCACAGCTATTGCTGTATGTACTTTGCAGACACATGCACAGAAAGCGTTTAGGCGTCAGTACCAATCGGCACTGAAAGAAAGATATATGGACAGTCTGAAACTGGCCAGAGAAAAATTTAACCTGGCAATGCTTAGAAGCAATAATGATACTATTGCAGAGAATTTTGTGCCGGATGATAAATATGCAAGATTGTTCTTGCCTCTGACTTTTTACAGAGGTACAACTCATAATATTCTGTCTTATGATGACTATGACAGCATTTCAACTCCTGCTGTCATAGATGAATGTCTATTGCAAATGTACCTTAAAAGACCTGATTTGGTAAATACCACTGAAAGTAAACTTGATGTGATAGGACCAACTTTGGAACCGAGTAAAGAGAAGACTTCTGAACGCAAGAAACTGGCTGAGATTGTGGCTCCTAAGGCTGTTGAACCAGAACTCTATGACATCGGCATAAAGATATACAAGCCAAATTTCTGGACTTTTACCGGTGACTATTACCTTCAATTCCTACAAAATTATATTTCTGACAATTGGTATAATGGAGGGGAAAATAATTACAGCATGGTGGGTTCTGTTACTCTCCAGGCTAACTACAATAACAAGCAAAAGGTGAAATGGGACAATAAGCTGGAGATGAAACTTGGACTACAAACATCTGAAAGTGACTCTCTGCATAGTATGAAAACCAGTGAGGACTTGCTGAGATATACCGGCAAACTAGGACTACAGGCTACAAAAAAATGGTATTATACCTTGCAGATGATTAGTTACACTCAATTTCTGAGAGGATATTCCAGCAATGATGCTACCACATACAGTGATTTCGCCAGTCCACTTAACATCAACCTATCTGTCGGTATGGACTACACCGTGGAGTGTTTCAAAAAGAAGCTCAAAGGAACTATACACCTTGCTCCTGCTGCTTATAACTTTAAATATGTGGGACGACTTGCTCTTGCTACACGCTATGGACTAACAGAAGGTCACCACACTCTTAACGATATTGGTTCTGAGTTCACGGCAGACTTGAAATGGGCATTTTCCGACATGGTAAGCTGGAAAACACGTTTATATGGATATACCACATATTCGCGTTTTGAATTGGAATGGGAAAATACAATTACCTTCCAATTCAATAAGTATATAACCAGCAACCTATTCATATATCCAAGATTTGACGATGGAGTGACAAAAGACTCCAAACATGGTTTCTGGCAACTAAAAGAGTATGCAAGTTTAGGCTTTTCGTATTCTTTCTAGTAAAACGTTTGCCTATATCGAAAAAATATTGTAATTTTGCACGTTGAAATTTTTATAAATAAATAATATAATCGTGGCTGAAACAAAGTACATCTTCGTTACCGGTGGTGTGGTTTCCTCTCTGGGTAAGGGAATCATCAGTGCTTCTATCGGTAAGCTTCTGCAAGCCAGAGGCTACAATATCACAATCCAAAAGTTTGATCCGTACATCAATATTGATCCGGGAACTCTAAATCCCTACGAACATGGTGAATGCTATGTAACAGTTGACGGTATGGAGACAGACCTTGACCTTGGACATTATGAGCGCTTTACCGGTATTCAGACCACTAAGGCCAACAGTATGACCACAGGTAGAATATATAAAGCTGTTATAGACAAAGAGCGCCGTGGTGATTATTTGGGTAAAACTATTCAGGTGGTTCCTCATATCACCGATGAAATTAAAAGAAACATAAAACTTCTTGGACAAAAATACCACTATGACTATGTAATAACAGAGATTGGCGGTACTATAGGTGATATAGAAAGTGCACCTTTCATGGAAGCCATAAGACAGATGAAATGGGAACTTGGTTCACGAGCTGTAAATGTACATCTTACTTATGTTCCTTATCTTAAAGCTGCCGGTGAACTGAAAACTAAACCAACACAGCATAGCGTCAAGGAGTTGCAAAGTATTGGTATACAACCTGATATCTTAGTGCTTCGTACAGAAAAGCATTTGAATGATGATATTCGCAAGAAAGTGGCTTCTTTCTGTAATGTAGATTTTGACTGCGTTGTTCAGAGTGAAGACTTACCTTCTATTTATGAAGTTCCTGTGAATATGCAAAATCAAGGACTTGACACTGCCATTCTTAGAAAAACAGGAGAATCTATCGGCGAAACTCCGGCACTTGGACCTTGGAAAGCTTTCATTGAACGCAGAAAGAAATCAGTAAAAACCGTTAATATAGGACTTGTTGGTAAATATGACTTGCAAGATGCATATAAGAGTATTCGCGAAAGTCTTTCTCATGCAGGCACATACAATGACCATAAGGTAAATATATCTTTCATCAATTCTGAAAAGATTACAGATGAGACGGTGGCTGACATGCTTAAAGGACAAGACGGCATCGTTATTTGCCCGGGATTTGGTCAACGTGGCATTGAAGGAAAGATTGTAGCAGCCCATTATACACGTACTCATGATATTCCTACTTTCGGAATTTGTCTTGGTATGCAGATGATGGTAATTGAATTTGCACGTGACGTATTGGGATATGCTGATGCCAACAGTCGTGAAATGGATGAGAAGACACCTCACAATGTTATTGACATCATGGAGGAACAGAAAAACATTTCCAACATGGGCGGCACAATGAGACTTGGTGCTTACGAATGTGTATTGAAACAAGGCAGCAGAGTGTTCAATATATATAAAAAGGAGAATATACAGGAACGTCACCGTCATCGCTACGAATTTAATAATGAATTCCAGACCGAATATGAAAAGAACGGTATGATGTGTGTTGGAAAGAATCCGGAAAGTGACCTTGTTGAAATCGTTGAGATTCCAGGATTGAAATGGTATATAGGTACACAGTATCATCCGGAATACCAGAGCACTGTATTAAAACCACACCCTCTGTTTGTGGATTTTGTTAAAACAGCAATAGATAATCAAAAGAAATAATGAATAAAAATACTGTCACTGGTCTGATTCTCATTGCAGCTGTATTATTTGGATTCAGCTGGATGAACCGTCCTTCTAAAGAAGAGCAAAGAGCTGCTTTCGTAAAGGATTCTATAGAACAGACCAATAAAACAAAAGAGGCAAAAGCCTTAAAAATGGCAGATGCCGCAAAACTGGCTGTAGCAAAAAAGAAAGTTCTGGAAGATACCACTGCCCTATTTCATAAATCTCTGGCTGGAAAGAACCAGAATATTGTGTTGAAGAACGGTAAGGTTGAACTGACATTCGGAACCAAAGGTGCTACGGTACAGAAAGCTGTACTAAAAGGTTATGTT
The DNA here is from genome assembly GCA_964433895.1 of uncultured Prevotella sp. Taxonomy (GTDB): domain Bacteria; phylum Bacteroidota; class Bacteroidia; order Bacteroidales; family Bacteroidaceae; genus Prevotella. The sequence continues at coordinate 20,682 of CAYSSU010000029.1, read as the reverse complement.
GGGCATGATATTGAAGTTAAGAATGGCAGCAAAGATGCCAAAGACCTTACGCTCTTTGATGGTAGCAATCAAAGTCTTAACTACACTTTAGTGGCAAAAGAAGCCAATATCTGTACTCAGGATTTATATTTCACAGCAAGTGGAGTTACTGATTCTACCGTAACGTTCACAGCGCAGGCTGGAGCCGGCAAAGCTGTAACTCTGAAATATGTACTTGGAAAAGACTATCTGCTACACATGCAGATGAATGTAACAGGTATGGCTGGACTGTTTGAACCTAACACCCAGACAATGGATGTTAACTGGAAAGACAAGACTCGCCAGCAGGAACGTGGTTTCACTTTTGAAAACAGATATGCCACCCTCACCTATCATGATGCTGTAGATGGTGGTACTGACTATCTAAATGAGACAAAGGAAAATGTTGACAAACAGATTGAAGAAAAAATAGACTGGGTGGCTTTTAAAAACCAGTTCTTCAGTGCTGTTATGATTTCAAAAAATGATTTTAAAGAAAACTCTTTAATGACCTCAGTGCCACAACAGAAAGGTTCTGGATACTTGAAACAGTATGAGGCTAAGATGAAAACATTCTTTGATCCTACCGGTAAGACTCCTTCTGAATTTGAATTCTACTATGGTCCTAATGACTTCCGTAAATTACAAAACGTAGAAGATGAAAGTAAATTTGGAAAGAATCTGCAGATGGAGCGTCTTGTTTATTTAGGTTGGCCTTTGTTCAGAATAATAAATCGTTGGTTTACTCTATATATCTTTGATGGACTCACTGCCATGAATATCAACATGGGTATTATTCTGATTATAATAACCTTATTATTAAAGGTTATTACATACCCTATGGTGAAGAAAAGCTATATGAGCTCAGCCAAGATGCGTGTTCTGAAACCAAAATTGGATAAGGCGACCGCTCAATACGACAAACCTGAAGACCAGATGCAGAAACAGCAGGCTATGATGGCTGAATATTCAAAATATGGAGTAAGTCCGCTTTCAGGATGTCTGCCTATGTTGATACAGATGCCTATCTGGATTGCAATGTTCAACTTTGTACCAAATGCTATTCAACTTCGAGGTGAAAGTTTCCTCTGGATAAGTGATCTCAGTACTTTTGACCCTATCTTTGAATGGAATAAAAATTTATGGCTCATCGGTGACCATCTGAGTTTGACATGTGTTCTGTTCTGTGTTGCTCAGATTCTATATTCATGGATGACCATGCGACAGCAAAAAGACCAGATGGTTGGTACTCAGGCAGATCAGATGAAAATGATGCAGTGGATGATGTATTTAATGCCTCTGTTCTTCTTCTTCATGTTCAATGATTACAGTGCGGGACTAAACTTCTATTACTTTGTGAGCCTTTTCTTCAGTGCTGCTATTATGTGGACTCTAAGGAAGACAACAGATGATGACAAGTTGCTGCATATACTTGAAAACAAATATAAAGAAAATCAGGCTAATCCTAAAAAGAAAGTCAGTGGACTTGCAGCAAGACTACAGGCTATGCAGGAGATGCAACAAAAGCAACAGGAAGAGTTGCGACGCAAGCAGGCAGAACTGGATAAAAAGAAAAAAGGACTTTAACATTGATTATGAATAAAACCATAGCAATGGCAATTGCGGCAACATTTGTTGCCGCTTTGCCGTTTAATAGCACAGAGGCTCAAAATATGATTCAGAAAAATAACATTACTCTTTCTTCAGACTTGATGACTCCTGAAGCTCTTTGGGCCATGGGAAGAATTGGTAATGTGGCCTCTTCTCAGAACGGTAAGAAAATAGCTTATCAAGTAAGTTACTACAGCGTAAAAGAAAACAAGAGCCATACAATGCTCTTCGTATCTGATGCCAATGGAAAAAACAAGATTCAACTCACCAAAGATTCAAAAAGTGAAAGTGACTGTGCCTTCATAAATGGAGACAGTAAAATCGCTTTCATTCGTGATGGTGAAGTTTGGAGCATTAATATTGACGGCTCTGGTCGAAAACAATTGTCTAATACAGAAGGAAAAGTTGAAGGATTTAAATTTTCTCCATCTGAAACTAAGATTGTTATGATAGAGAGCATTCCTTATCATGGAACCATCAAAAAAAATCCAGATGATTTACCTTTGGCTACCGGTCGACTTGTTACAGATATGAATTATCGCCACTGGGATCATTATGTAGAAAACATTACTCATCCTTTTGTTGCAGATGTTAATAATGAAGGAATTAATAATGTAAAAGATATAATGAAAGGTGAGCCTTACGAAGCTCCTGTTGCTCCTTTCGGCGGTATCGAACAGATTACATGGAGTCCAGACTCCAAACTTATTGCCTATACTTCAAGAAAGAAAGAAGGAGTGGCTTATGCCATATCTACTGATACAGACATCTATTTATATGACACAGCAACCGGCAAGACTCGTAATATATGTAAACCATCCGGATATAAAGAACCTGCTATTGATGCTACAAAATCAATGAAGTTGCAATCTGTAGACAGTAAGGAAAATATTAAAAACTTTGTAGGTTATGACGTCAATCCGAAATTTTCACCAGATGGCAATTATATTGCATGGCAGAGTATGGAACGTAATGGTTATGAAAGCGACCGTAATCGTCTATGTGTATATAATATTGGAGACGGCAGTCACGAATTCGTTACAGAGAAATTTGATTCTAATGTAGATGACTATTGTTGGAATAAGGATTCTCAAAAATTATATTTTCTTGGATGCTGGCATGCCACAGTAATGGTGTATCAAACAGATTTAAGTGGAGATGTGAAACAGCTTACAGATGGATGGTATGACTTTGGTTCTGTTCAGCCATTGGGCAACACCGGCAAACTATTGACCACACGCCACAGTATATCACACTCTGATGACATATTCATTGTTACTCCTGCTACAAAAGCCAAACGGTCTAAGGCTGAACAAGTAACAGACGAGAATAAGAGTATCTTTGACCAACTGGAAATGGGAAAGGTTCAGGAACGTTGGGTAAAAACTACTGACGGTAAACAAATGCAGGTGTGGATAATATTGCCACCTCATTTCGATGCATCAAAGAAATATCCTACCTTACTATATTGTGAAGGAGGGCCTCAGAGTCCGGTTTCCCAATTCTGGAGTTATCGCTGGAACTTTCAGATTATGGCAGCTCACGGATATGTGATTGTAGCTCCTAACCGTCGTGGCTTGCTGGGATATGGTCAGGAATGGCTGGAAGAAATATCCGGAGACTGGACCGGTCAATGTATGAATGACTATCTTAGTGCTATTGATGATGCTACAGCCAATCTGCCATTTGTAGATAAAGAACGTCTTGGTGCTGTTGGCGCAAGTTTTGGTGGTTTTTCTGTTTATTATCTTGCCGGTCATCATAATAAGCGTTTCAAAACGTTTATTGCTCACGATGGTGCCTTCAATTTGGAAAGTATGTATACAGATACAGAAGAGGAATGGTTCTCTAACTGGGAATATGACGATGCTTTTTGGAATAAGGATTTAACTAAAAATGCAAGGAACACTTATAATAACAGTCCGCATAAATTTGTTGATAAATGGGACACTCCTATTCTTTGCATACATGGAGAGAAAGACTATCGTATAAATGCTAATCAGGGCATGGGAGCCTTTAATGCTGCACGCATGAGAGGGATACCGGCAGAACTACTTATATTTCCAGATGAAAACCACTGGGTATTAAAACCCCAAAATGGTATTTTGTGGCAACGCACGTTCTTTAACTGGCTGGATAAATGGTTAAAGGATAAATAACAAATTTAGAGACTTGAATAATTTACAATATTATGACAGAGATAATTAGAAAAAAACTTAGTGATTCAGTTGCTGCCAGATGGACAGCATTGATTATCGTAGCCTTTACAATGATGATGGGCTATTTTATTACTGACGTGATGTCACCGCTTGAAGTGTTACTTACAAAATCTACAGCAGCAGGTGGACTTGGATGGTCTTCTGATGACTATGGCTTCTTTGCAGGTTCCTATGGACTGATTAATGTATTCCTACTGATGCTTTTCTTCGGTGGTATTATTCTGGACAAGATGGGGATTCGCTTTACCGGCATCATGTCATGCTCACTTATGGTAATAGGTGTGACTATTAAATATTATGGCATCACCGCAGATTTTGGTGAAGCAACTTTTGACATTAATGCTTTTAATTTTCATCTACCTATGTCTGCGGCTGTAGCCAGTCTGGGATTTTCAATATTCGGTGTAGGCTGTGAAATTTGCGGTATTACAGTTTCAAAGATAATCACCAAATGGTTTACAGGTCACGAGCTTGCTTTGGCAATGGGGCTTCAGGTAGCCATGGCACGACTTGGAACTGCAGCAGCTATGATGGGAGCTCTGCCTTTTGCCAAAGCAATGGGCAATAAGGTCAGTGCTCCGGTTTTGCTTGGTGGCGCTTTTCTTATAATAGGTTTTCTTGCATATATAGTTTATTCTGTAATGGACAAGAAATTGGATGATTCAATGGAACAGTCTGCTGCAGAAACAGAAGAAGAACAATTTAAGTTTAAAGACCTGAAACTGATATTCACTAATCCTGGTTTTTGGCTCATCACACTACTCTGCCTTTTATTCTATAGTGGAGTTTTCCCATTCCTGAAATTTGCTACCAAACTAATGGTAGATAACTATGGAGTAAATGAGAATTGGGCAGGAATATTGCCGGGGCTTATTCCTATGGGCACAATATTCCTTACACCTATATTTGGAAGTATATATGATAAAATTGGCAAAGGAGCAACACTTATGCTTATCGGAAGCGTAATGCTGACATTGGTACACGTAATCTTCGCCCTCCACATTTTACCTTACGGTTGGTTTGCTGTAATAATTATGCTTGTATTGGGTATAGCCTTTTCTCTGGTTCCTTCTGCCATGTGGCCATCTGTGCCAAAGATTATTCCAATGAAATTATTGGGATCGGCCTATGCCATAATCTTTTATATTCAAAACATTGGATTGTCATTGGTTCCTATGTGGATAGGCAAAGTTAATGGAATGGATTCCAGTTATACCACGTCAATGAGCATCTTTGCAGCATTTGGTTTTTGTGCTATCATCATAGCCTTCATATTGTTGAAACTCGACAAGAAAAAAGGTTATGGTCTACAGCAGGCTAACATAAAAAAATAACAATAAAAGCTTATCATTGAATATATGCAGCAAAATCATTATAATGATTTCTCTTCATGGATAAGGAAACAATTTCCATTCCATGTTCAAAAGATAAGTATTGATGCAGGATTCTCCTGTCCCAATAGGGATGGGAGAATTAGTCGGGGCGGTTGCACATACTGTGACAATCGCACTTTTAATCCCTCTTATTGCGATAAGAGTAAATCCATAACACTTCAACTTCAGGAAGGTAAAGAGTTTTTCTGCCACAAATATCCTAATATGAAGTATCTGGCTTATTTCCAGGCTTTCACAAATACATACGCTTCTCTTGATAAACTCAAAATAATGTATGAAGAGGCTTTGAATGTAGAGGATGTTGTTGGAATAGTAATAGGCACACGTCCTGACTGTGTAAACGAAGAACTGTTGGATTATCTGTCAGATTTAAGTCATAAGACTTTCGTACTTATAGAATATGGCATTGAAAGTTGTAATGACAGCACGTTGCGCCGAATTAACCGTGGACATGATTTTGAATGTTGCCGTATTGCAATAGCACACACACATGCCAGAAACATTCTGTGCGGAGCACATGTTATTTTAGGTTTGCCCGGTGAGAATGCCGCAGAGAGCATACGGCAGGCATCTGTTATTTCTTCTCTCCCTATAGACATACTTAAAATTCATCAGATGCAAATTATCAGCGGAACAAAACTTTCAGAAGAATTTTCACAGAACAAGTTTCATGTATATAGTGTAGAAGAATATATAAAACTTATTGGAGAATATATCAAGCATCTGCGCCCTACCCTTGTATTAGAGAGATTTGTCAGTCAGTCACCAGCCAATAAGTTAATAGCTCCGAAATGGGGATTGAAGAATTATGAGTTTACAAACCTTCTGAATAATTATCTTATTCAGCAAGATATTTGGCAAGGTTCTTGTATGAAACATTCCTAAGCAGATATATATAAGAGGTCTTTTTGTTTGCTTTCATATACATATCCACAGCTTTTATAAATTTAGTATCAAAAACATCTCTTTCTACAATTTGATTTGTAATCCACATAACCTTTGCAGCATGCAAATCCTTGAATTGCTGTGAAGCTGAATCAAAATTTTTCATTGGATACAGACTGAAGAGATAAAAACATATAACATCAGGAACTATATAGCTACGTGTCATGCTCTTTAGCTGACTTTTACTATAATATTTCTTGTATAGAGCATAATCACTACCCAAATATTTATCAAGAGAAATACCTATGCTGCTGTCTCCAACAATAATACTCTGGTCAAAAGCTCCAATCTGAGTATATACAACAGGGATTTTCAAATTAGGAATAACCTTGATTAATTTAGAAAATGCCATATTCATATCTTCAGATACGTCCTTCATATTAGCATACTGAGTACCTACTTCTGAGATAACAGACTGTAATACGGTATCTTGATAAAAATTAAGGAAACGACTATTAATATCAGGCTCATATACAGCCCCAAGTTTTAAAACATTTTCTATAAGCGTACGAGTCTCTATAGGATAATCAGTATTCATCTGCTGAAGTGCAGAAAAATCACCAGTTGTAAGATAGCGGCTCTCCAAACGATCGAATCTTTCTATTGTTACAAGGCGCATTGCTTTATTGTCAACCTTAAATTTAAATTGGCAGGCAACGCAGAGTAACATAACCGAAAACAATATGTAATATATCTTTTTCAAATTCAATCTCTAATTATAATTATGCCACAAAAGTACTAAAAAATATTTTCAAATACAAATATTAAGCTAAAAAAATTAAACAAAACACCCATAAATCATAGTTTTAACTCAAAATTAACTAAAATGCTACTCAGTTATGGGTGTATTTATATACCTAGTTGGCAGCTATTATTATAGGCTGTTCAATATTCTCTTTCCAGTTTTTTAACCACTTATACCATTCTTTCTCATTTTTAAATCCATAATTTTCATCAGCACTGGTATAAGCTAATTTATAATGTATCTTTCTATCTTTCACCTTTATCACTTGGGTATAGCAGTTTTTGTCTGCTGGCATTTCTTTTGCAAAATATGCAGTCGGTACATAGATGCCCAACCCTACAGTTTCCAATTTATGCTTTCCATCATCTTTGCCTGTTGGCCAATCGGTTCCATAACATCCGCGCAGTCCTGCACCATCGCTTAATTCTGTTGAATTCTTCACATTAATCAGTCCTGTTGCAAATTCTGTAGCATCTGCTGCTTTATTAAATGTTACATCAACGTCAAAGTCACGGTGTCCGGCATATATTGTATAACGGATTGTTGCGTTTAAAGGTTTCATTCCAGGTGCAGGAATCCAACCATTGTCTGTAATTTCAACTATTGCACGAAGCGGGCCCTCTGAGACAACTCGCTGTTCCTGATATTTCACATTATCCAGAAGCACCTGTTCTTTACCATTCCAACCTCGCAAAGCTCCAAGTCCATAAGTATTTCCTACCCAGAGCACATCGTCACCGCTACCGGCCTTCAACTGCTCATCCGTAGGATAAAACTGAGTATCCTCTATAACCAATCCCTTATGCGTTTTACCATATAAATCTACAGTTTGACGATTGTCAAAATATACCCTCATGGCAATCATGTCACTTTCAAAACACACTCCATGAGAATGAACGAAATGATATACATCTTTTGTGCGCTTGTCAAATGATATGCTACGTAGATAAATGTCCTGTTTGTTTTTAGCCAAACTTTTGTTCTTGCTCGGTACTACCAACTCTGCGAATGTACGTGCCTGGAATTCATTTTGTTTGCCATCAGTGTAATAACTCACTTTTACTGTTTTGCTTTCCTTTTTCTTTAAGTCTATCAGAAAGCACAATTCATCATTGATGCAGTCATGATTGGTATCATCAAGCTGTGATGGAATTTCCTTATCATCAAGCAAGACCACAGCTTTAACAATGTTATCATCAGAATTAGGTAGTTTTACGACTATCGGTTCATCAGTCTTGTCAATTTTTGAAGGATTAGTAATTGTAAAAGTTGTTTGTGAAATTTGAGCTGCACCGGATAGGAATGCCATTGCAGCAATTGTAAGTAGAAATAGTTTCTTCATTGTTTTATTTTTTGAAAAGTTTTTCTTCCTCTTATATAATATTGCCATAATATATTGATATTCATATAGCATATTTGTTTGTCTTTTCTTCTCATTGCCTGTATTTTGCATCTGTCAGCATCAAAGTCATGCTTCCATTTTCCAAAATCTCTTCTGGCACAGCATATAGCCTTGAATTCGCCCAAGTTACTGTCAACGATAAGTGATTTGAAAGCTGCAACATAATCAAGCACACATCGCCACCTCATTACCGAATTAAGTTTTTCTGCCGGAAGATTTTTATATAACATTGTAAGGTTATTGCGAAAGTTAAGGTATGTTTTTACAGGATTGCTTTTTGACAATGTTCCTCCACCAACATGATACACCTTACTACCAGGAATACATACAATTCTCTTGCCCAATATAGCAAGACGCCAACAAAGATCAATCTCTTCGTTATGTGCAAAGAAACGACCGTCAAGTCCTCCTGCCATCCAGTAATCCTTGCTCCTTATCATAAGACATGCACCTGTTGCCCATAATATATCCGCAATGTTATCATATTGCCCGTTATCATTTTCCACGTCATCAAATATTCTGCCGCGACAAAACGGATATCCCAATTTGTCCATATATCCCCCTGCTGCACCGGCATATTCAAATCTTTCTTTGTTGAATACAGACAGTAATTTAGGCTGACATGCAGCAACATCAACATTGCTGTCCATGAAGTCTGTCAATGGTTTCAACCACCCGGCAGTAACTTCCACGTCACTGTTCAATAGTATATAATACTCAGCTTCCACTTGTTTGAAAGCTTGATTATATCCTTCTGCGAAACCATAGTTCTTATCAAGTACAATTTGCTCAACTTCAGGAAATTTTTTTTTCAACATCAACAAAGAATCATCATCAGAAGCATTGTCAGCAACAATAATGCGTGCATCCTCAGTTGAATACCTTATTACCGTAGAAAGATATTTCTGCATCATTCCACAGCCATTCCAGTTTAATATAACTATTGCTACCTTACTTGTCATTATATAATATCACATTTAAGCGCAGTCATATCATGGTTGAAATCCCCTAATCTCACATGTACTATCTCATTGTCATATTTCTCTTTTGCCATAGCCGGAGATAATTCCACACGAATGTAATTATCAGTAAATCCATGCATAGCCTTACCGACAGGAGCTTTTTCAAACAACACATCAGCCTCTTTGCCAATATAGTGCTTGTAAAACTCATGAGTTTTCTCGTCACTAAGCTTCAACAAGCGTTGCGAACGTTCTTTTTTATCTTTGTCACTCACTATGTAAGGTATAGACAGGGCACTCGTTCCAGGTCGTTCGCTATAAGGGAAAACATGCAATTGTGTCACAGGCAATGAATCCAGAAAATCATAGCAGGCTTCAAAATATTCAGGTTTTTCTCCTCTGCAGCCCACCATAACGTCTACTCCTATGAAACAGTCCGGCATTTTCTCTTTTATCAAGTTTATCTTGTGTGCAAATAAAGCACTGTCATACCTGCGATGCATCAATTTCAGCACTTCATCGCTTCCACTTTGCAAAGGAATATGAAAATGGGGCATAAAAGCACGGCTATGAGCACAATATTCTATGAGTTCATCATCCAGTAAATCAGGTTCCAGACTACTTATACGAAATCTTTTTATCCCCTCTACCTTATCAAGAGCTTTTACCAAATCTATAAATTTTTCTTTTGTAGTTTCACCGAAATCACCAATGTTAACTCCGGTAATCACAATTTCCCTTCCACCTTCGTCTGCAGCCTGTTTGGCCTGTTCCACAAGTGATTCAATAGACGGATTACGTGAAAAACCACGTGCGTAAGGAATTGTACAGTAAGTGCAGAAATAATTGCAACCGTCTTGTACCTTAAGGAAATATCTGGTTCTATTTCCCCTTGAACAACTTGGCTGAAAAGTCTTTATATCCTTAGTTTTAACGCTATGATAATGGTGCAGATGCTCTTCCATCAATCCGCCACTCCATGCATCACTCAGATATTGTATCAGATTAGCTTTCTCATTAGAGCCCAATACCAAATCAACACCGTCGATTTTGCTCACCACATCAGATTCCAACTGAGCATAACAACCGGTAACAACCACAAATGCTCCTGGATTTTCACGCACCATACGATGAATAGCCTGCCGACACTTATGATCAGCAACCTCCGTTACAGAACATGTATTTATAAGGCATAAATCAGCCTTTTCCGATTTATCAGCAGTGACAACTCCCATATCGGCAAGCATTTTGCCAAAAGTAGAAGTCTCTGAAAAATTCAATTTACAGCCTAAAGTATAATAAGCCGCTTTCTTACCTTGAAAAGCACTACTGTCTATCATATACCTAAAGCCTTGAATATTCTATCCACCAATCCATCTGTACTATCAGCCATCTGGTCTAGCTTTTCACTTAACTTCTTTTCCACTTTGTCCTGTATCTTTTTGCTCACTTTATCAGCAATTTTACTTGCAGCTTTATCAACAGATTTTGAATCATCTTCAATATCGCTTTCCACAGTAACATTCTCACTAGCCTTATCAGAAGTTACATCCTCATTGCTGTCATCTTCTTTGTCAGCATGTTTGTCTTTATTCAAGTCTACAGCCCTCAGCACATCATCGGCATTGAAAGTGTAAACCTTTCCAAGAAGTCCCAAACTAACTCTATGATCCTTATCATTGAAGTCAACCGTAGTTGTACTCCATAACAGATAATTATGATAATTCAGAACAGTATCCACGGTGGCATCTATGGCATCATTGCCAAACATAGTCATTATTATATTCATACCCATAGATACCAGATTGTCACTTTTATCATTGCCCAATCTTTCCATTGCCTCAGACAATTCACTTTTTATAGCATCCTTATGGTCATTGCGGCTCGGATTCGTAGCTACAAACAATATAAGAATCACAGCAACGATTATGCCCACAACTACTCTGACTGATTTATTGTCTTTCTTTTGTGGTTTCTGCATTGACTGTTGTTGTGTATTGTTATTTACAGAATGCTCTTGTCCATTATCATTTGCTGAAGGAACAGGAGGAGGCGTATTCATCTGATTCGTTTTTTGGTCCATAAGATTTTTCAGTTCCGTCACTTGCCATGCAGGAGTCCAATCATTCATTCCTTCTGCCCAAACAAGAGTTTCTGAAGTTATACTCTTGCCATAAACAAGTTCCTCTGCGCTAAAAGGACCACTCTGCTTTCCATTTTCTATGATAAAATAGTTCATAATCTCATTTTATTTAATAAATATCGTGCAAAGTTAGAAAAAGTTTTCCTAAAATTTGCATATCTCAATAGAAAAGATTACTTTTGCATCCGATTTAAGAAAATCGGTTCCGTAGCTCAGTTGGATTAGAGCAACAGCCTTCTAAGCTGTGGGTCATGGGTTCGAATCCCATCGGAATCACGGATAAGCGCACTTGTTAAAGGTGCGCTTTTCTTGTTTAAGACTAGTGTTTATCGGGGTTTCCAAGATTCTAGCTAATGGAAAATATGCTGTAAAGCATGTACAAAAAGGCACATTATGTGCATGTTTGTACATGTAAAAATATTACAGATATAGTACGTTGAAATAAGTTTAGTATTACACTGTAATACATTAACATTTTTAAATTATGATAACATGGAATTACCTACTGTAAGCTATGTTTTTGACAGACGTCACATAGCAACAAATATAAAAACAGCGGCAATAGAGTTAAGAATAACCTATAAGTCAAGACAGAAGTATCTTGCAACGGGTATAAGGGTTAAGAAAAACCAGTGGAAAAATGGGCAGATAGTCGGCTCTCTGGAGTGTATAGAACTGAACAGAAGCCTGGATATATTTAAAAATAAAGTCTGGTCTATAATCAACAAAATGATTGATGAGGATGATGGCGTTAATCTGAATATGGTATCAGATATGCTTCACCAGAACAAAAAAACATCAATGTCATTCATTGATTATGTTTGGTCCAGAATAAAATCAAAACCATCTGCAAGTGGTACACATAAGCATTATATATCATTCGCTCATTTCCTTGAAAATTGGGGTAAAATTGTGTGGTTCAGCGACCTGACAGAATCTAACATAAGAAGAATGGATGAATATCTCAATATTGCAAAGGGACTGAAAGAGAATACCAGGTATAACTACCATAAACATCTGAAAATGTTTATAAATGATGCCATAGTTGATGGTTTGATTGACAAAAATCCGTACACGGGTGTAAAAATTTCGCGCGGATCATCTGATGGTGATAAATACTTGAGTATTGAAGAGCTTAAATTGATAGAAAACCTATCTCCGGCAACTGAATCACTGCAGAAAGTAAAGGATTTGTTCTTGATGCAGTGTTATACAGGATTAGGCTATGCGGATTTAATGATTTTCGATAAAAAGAGTATCATCGATGGTAAAATAAAACTCTATAAAGGGAATAGAGTGAAGACAGGAATAGCCTTTACCACAATCCTCGCAAAGGAAGCTGTTGAAATACTTGAGAAATATAATTATACGTTGCCTAAAATGAGTAACAATCAGTATAATTTGAGAATTAAGGTATTGGCTGACGCTTGCGGAATAGACAAGCCGGTTTCTTCGCACTGGGCAAGACGGACCACTGGAATGATAATGTTAAATAGAGGAATACCGATAGAAGTGGTATCAAAAGTATTGGGACATTCTAACACGCTGGTGACTCAAAAGGCTTATGCAAAGATATTGGATAAGACAATAGAAGATACATTTAAGGACTGGTAATAAAAAAAGGGAGGTTTCTTTAATGGTGATTCTAATAATGCTCGTAATGCCATAACGAGTGTATTGACAAGTATGAGCAAAGGTGATATGGGAGTTAATACAGATGAAAGGATAAGTAGTTATATGGATCAGTATGAGCAAGACAGAGACCGCCTATACAACGAATCGTATCACATGGGTTACAAAGATGCATTGGATTACGAATCACAAATTATTCCCGAGATATTGCGAAGTCATAGCGGATTAAATGAAGATGATTTTTATAATTCATTTATTGAAGAGATATTAAACAAACAAGATAAAGAAAATGAACAAGAAAGAAATGACACCAAAACAAAAGAGTCGGGAGTTGATAGAGGCTCTGAAATTTTGTCGGGAGAAGAATCTGATATCAAATCAGGAGTTAGAACAAGCGAAAACCAAAACGGAAATATACCGTCTGGGTTGCAAAGCAATGGCGAGGGCGAACCTATATTTGAAAGCACACCCGGAAAAGAAGTAACTAAGAACGTTCCAGACCTACCTCCCGCACAAGGTGGTAATGCTTATGCGGACAAACTTTCAGATAAACAAGAAAAAGAGCAACAGACGTTGAACAACATTGCAGATGAACGCAAGAAAGTTGATGTTGCTCCTACTGAGGCTCAGAAAGAAGCAGGCAACTACAAGAAAGGACATGTAAATGTAGACGGTTACGACATAACTATAGAAAATCCTAAAGGTTCAGAAAGAAGTGGAAAGAATTCCGATGGAAAATCATGGAGTGTTAGGATGCATAATGATTATGGATATATCAAAAATACAGAGGGTGTAGACGGTGACCATGTAGACATATTCCTTTCTGATTCCCCTAATAAGGGAAATGTATTCGTTGTTGACCAGATTAATCCTGACGGTTCTTTTGACGAGCATAAAGTTATGTATGGGTTTGCAAATGCCGACGAAGCCAAAGCTGCATATCTTTCAAATTATGCAAATGGTTGGAAAGGTTTAGGAAACATAACTGAAGTAAGTAAGGATGAATTTAAGAAATGGATTAATAGTTCTACAAGAAAGACAAAGCCATTCGAAGATTACAAGAGTGTAAAAACAGCCCATATTCCTGATGCCACGAAAATGGTTGATGAGAAAAATGTACTCGCACGTGTAGATGATGCAGTGTCCTCTCTTGTTGATGCAATAAAGAAACATAATGATGCCTTGAATGATTTTGAAAACAACACGGAAGACCAGTTTAATAAGACTTTTAGCGAAGTCGTTAAACGCAAGAATGAATTGGGAGACGTTTTACAAACTTTGTCAGACAACGATTTTAAAAATATCATTGATAAATATGGGAAATCCTCCGAAGAAAATACTGACGTTTACGATGAGATAAAAGACGAAAAGTATAGAAGAGAAAATGCAGTTGAAATAAAAGATGACTTTGATAAAGGTATAGCAAAACAAGGCGAACTTCCAGACACAGAAGAAAGCAAGTCTAATAAATACGACCCTTATGCAAGTGCGAGCAAAGACGAGTTGCGCCCAAAAATGCAGGGTATGTATCATGGAGATGGCTATGGCGTTACGAGTAATGGTTTTGTACTTGTTGCAGATAAGACAGTCTATGATAAGAAACATGACGGCAAGATAATCAGCAAAGACGGTAAAGAGATTGATGGTAAATATCCGGCATGGAAGAGTGTAATACCTAAGGTAGACACTACCATAGACGCAATGCCGCAGTTGGAAACGAAAATGAATACCGTTGAAAAACTAATAAAGTCGGCATGGAAAAAAGCTAAAGCAAACGGAGAAAAGACATGTAGTTTAGCAAATTATTATGATTATAAATATGTTGTGATAAAGTTCCCATATGGCAGTGTCATTGCATTTAAATATAAAACACTAAAGACATTCGTTGATGCTGCAAAACATCTTGGAACAAATAATATATCGTATAGGAAAGGATTTGTTAATAAACCAATATATACAGATGGCAAGAACGGTCTTGCATTCGTTATGCCATATGTAATAAGCAGGGACGATGTTGACAATTGTTATTTAATAGATTTATCTAATGCTAAGGCTCACGATACACATAAGCAGCAAGGTACGTCCATGGACGACTTGAGCAATGACACAAAAGCTGCACAAGCTGCAACAGACGCAATAGTAGAAGCACTCAATAATAACAAATATATAAATGTTGTTGTTGAGGATAGCAATGCAGTGCCAGACGGAGCAAAGAAACAAAGCGTAAAAGAAGACATGAGCGGTAATCCAATAGTGGATAGCGTTCCTGAAACTTCAACAGACGAATTAGGAAGTGAAACACGAATAGGAACATATACTTATTACAGCAAGAGCAATGGTAATGTTTATGGTTGGGCAGTAGGCAATGAGATACATCTGACAAAAGATGGTCTAAATCCTAATACTCCTATTCATGAGTATACCCATCTTTGGGCAACAGCTATGATGAAAGCAAATCCTAAAGAGTGGGATTACATCAAGAATATGCTAAAGTGCACTCCTGTGTGGGAAGAAGTACTGAATGATAAAAACTATCAGGATATTAAAGATAACGATGATGATGTAGCAAGCGAAGTGCTAAGTCGTATCAGTGGCAGAGAAAATTCCAAACGTGTCATTGATGATATGCAGGAAGCAATTAACGAAGCAAAAGAAAATGGCAAGGTTCTTGATGTAGCTAAAAAGACTAAGGTTCTGAATAACATAAAGAACGCAATTCAAAAGTTTTGGAATTGGGTGTGCAAAGACTTATTCAATATTCGATTCATGAGTGTTGACGAGGTTGCAGATAGAGTACTTTATGATTTAGTGAACGGGACAGAATTGAAAGGCGACAACGAGACGGATGTTATCATCAGTGATGCTGTATTTGCATCGGAAGATGAGATAGATAAGTATATGCGCGAACGAGGTTTTGAACCGACAAAGAAAGAAGCCGAGTACTCCAATGGAGAGTACATAGTCAGTGATTTACACCCACGTAATGTCATCAAAGACGCTGAAGGTAGAATTTGCGTCATTGATGCCGATGTAAAGACAGCCCATATTCCTGATGCCACGAAAATGGTTGATAAGAAAGATGTGGGTGTTTCCGTGTTTGAAAAGAAAAATAGCGTCCCCGACAATACGACTGACACTCCACTGACCGAAAACGAGAAGACCGCATTTGATGCGATTACAAGCCTTATAGGTGACAAAGATATAGAGATAGTGGATGCCACGGATGAAATGGCGGAGAATGCGCTTAATAACGGAAATGCGCAAAGACAGGCATACGTGAAGAGCGTTAATGACAAGTTCAATGAAGAACTTGATGAGTATAGGGATGGTTCATTTAAAGGTAAGTTCTCATTAGGTTTACCTTCTGAAATTATAAAAACGGCTTTGTCTATACCTGATTCTGAGATAGAAATGACCCAGAGCACTCTATCTAAACATTTGAAAAAGCACAATCTAAGTATTGATGATATAAGGAATTTAGTAGATGCTTTTCAAAAACCTATGATGATTTATACGTGGGGAGAGAAAGCAAAGTCAGGAATTGTAATAACAAATATCACTAAAGATGATGGCAGAAAAATAACCGTTGCCTTGA
Organism: uncultured Prevotella sp.; assembly: GCA_964433895.1. GTDB lineage: Bacteria > Bacteroidota > Bacteroidia > Bacteroidales > Bacteroidaceae > Prevotella. The sequence goes on along the minus strand of CAYSSU010000029.1, from coordinate 4,016 downwards.
AACTTGAACGTAACGGGGAGAAACTGGATATTAATGAAGTAGCAAGTATTCATGGAAAAGATTTGGAACGATTGGTTAAGGAGATGAATACTACAAAAACTGAATTTGGTAAAGGCAATTTGAAATGGGCTGACAAAGAAAAAGTTCTTGAATGGTTGTCTATGGATTCTCCTAAGGAATCAAGCACGACCAATCAAGAACTTTCATCTGCTGCAAAGATAGTGAAAGATTTCGATAATCCAATTATTTCGGATGAAAATGTTCAAAAGCAGATTGTCTCTCACGGAAGCGGCAACGACTTCGATAAATTCGACTTTTCTCATATGGGCGAAGGTGAAGGCGCACAGGCCTACGGTTGGGGAGGATATGTAACTGAGGTAAATGGTATAGCTAAAACATATACAGTAACACAAGAATAAAAAAGAGCTTCACTATCTATAGATGCAAAGAAGAATTATATCAATCAAAGAAGAAAAGATATTAAAGAAAATGAGGATTATGAAAAATATGCCAAGTTTATAAATAAAAACAAGCGCAACAATGAGCGAGAATATAAAATTGCTCAAAAAGAAGGGAATGAAGAGGATATGCGTTTTTATAAAAGTTTGATTAATGCTGGGAATATACAACTGAAACCTGAAAATCACAAGGCTTTAATTGACAGTTTATATGATGATATAAATAAGGCAGAAGAGGATATTGAAATATTAGAAAACAAATATAAAGGACAGCATAATCTGTACACCGTTGACATTCCCGACAACGACGGCAGCAACTATTTGGGCTATACAGAAAGAGTTGGTGAAGAGAAAGCAGGTAAAATAGGTTCTTATCTTGAAAGTATTGGTTTTGAAAGGACAAGCTCTAGCATACCGACATTTGAGAAGGACGGGGAAAAGGCTGTTATCAATCCAAGAGCACAAGGTCAAGATATATATGCTGAACTAAGTGATACTTTTGGCTCCGACAAGGAGGCAAGCCGTATTCTCAATGAAGCAGGTTTTGTAGGCATTGAATATCCGGCAGAAATGCAGAGCGGAGGCAGAAAGGATGAAGCCAAGAACTATGTCATATTCAATGAAAAGGATATGAAGATAGTAGACCACAAGCGTTTCCTAAAGACTTCCGACGGCACCGTTTACGGATGGACGCAGGGAGGAAAGATATACCTGACCAAGAAAGGACTGAATCCTAATACACCGCTTCACGAATACACCCACCTCTTTGACATGAAGATGATGCAGGATAATCCCGAACTGTGGAACAGGGGGAAAGAACTGATGAAAGAGTGTCCGGTGTGGAAAGAAGTAATGGACGATAAGAACTATTCTGATATAAAGGATGACGACGACAAGGTGGCGAGCGAAGTGCATTCGAGATTGGCAGGCAGAAACGGCAGCAAGCTTTTTACACGCATGGCGGAAGATGCACGTAAGGGTGGCTTTGAAGAGAGTATACGCAAGTTCTCCGTTATCGCCGCATTGAAGAGCTGGCTTAAAGAAGCCTATCGGTGGATAGCGTCAAAGAATCCGTTCCGAAAAGAAGATTGGACGGAAAAGGACTTGAACAGAATGACGCTTGACGACTGGAACGCCATGCCGCTTGCGGAGCTTGCAAGGAAAGGGAAGACACAAAATGAGACGGAGCGTATTGTAAGTGAGGCCGAGAAGAACGGCACCTATATGAAAGCCCCCAACGGGAAGCCTACAAAGCTGAATGAAAAACAATGGGCGCAGGTGAGAACAAAGAACTTCAAAGACTGGTTCGGCGACTGGGAGGAAGATACTGAAAACGCATCAAAAGTTGTTGATGAGAACGGAGAACCGATGGTGGTGTACCATGGGACTGTTCTCGAAGAGATGTATTTTAAGGATGGCCTTCCATATACGAAATCCATTGACAAATTCTATTCGTTTAATAATGGAAAAGGATTCTTTACATCGGATTATAATGCGGCGCTAAAATTTGCAAGAGGAAACAAGTCGAAGGTATATTCTTGCTTTCTAAATATTGCTAATCCTAAAGGGTTTGATGCGAAAGGACTTCCTTTTGATGACTTTAATATAGATGGCAAAAAATACAGCACAGATGAAGCGGTGTACGAAAGCAGAAAAGACAATAGTACTGACGGAACTATTATATTTAATGTCTCTGATGAAAAATACGGAGAGGTTAATAATCCAATAGATGAATATATTCCTAATAGTGCTATCCAAATAAAGTCCGCCATAAATAGTAACGGAGATTTCAGCGGGACGAATGACGACATACGCTATCAGTTTGCTGACAACAAGTCAGACTTTGAATCCATGCAGAAGCGTGCGGTTGAAGAGAAAGGCACTGTGATGCCAGGACTAAAGACGGCAGAGGTGAAAGTTATTGACGTGCCTAAGCATGATTTTACAGGCGACAAGCCTATCGCACAGGCTAAGGAATGGGCGAAAGACAATTTAGTTGGTGATCACACTATGGACAATGGAGATGTGTACAACATATCCAACGGTGCTATAGGAAAGTATTTGTCAGAAAGTGCTACTGGTGAAACGAAAAGCGACAATCTCGGTGTGCATCTTGCAGTGCTGAAGAAGTTGCCGGAAGTAATCAACGCAAGTATTGATGCGGAGATACATCCCGATTATAATAAGGTGAATGGCGTAAGAAGTGCTGGAAACGGTGTTAACCGTAATGATTTAATAGTTCACAGAATGTATGGGGCTGTTAATATTGACGGAACTACGTATCGTGTAAAAACGACTATGCACGAATATTCACCAGATTCAGGAAAGTCTAATTCTCCTCATAGCTACGAGGTGACAAAAATAGAGCTGCTTGAAAAACAAACAGCTCCTGGAGCCCAAGAGGCGCATTTTGAAATCAAAACCGATTACCTTGGGACTGCAAATCTACTAAAAGGAGTTGAGAAATCCTACGATAAAGGCAAAAAACTGCTGGATGAGAGCGAAGATTTAACAAATGAGGGGGATAATGAGGAGCAAAAGACATGGATAGATGCCAATGATGTAGCGAAGCCTATCATTGAATATGCGAAAAAAGATGTTGAGGTGTATCATAATTACATTCGCGCGAATAGCCGCATTGAAACCTTGGCGAACTACTATGGCACAACCATTAAAGACGGACTTCTCGAAAGAAGCAGGAAAAAGAAAGCTATGCGCAACTATCTGTACAGTCTGATACCAGACATGAAATCGGGTTTGGAAAAGCAGAATGCGGAGAAGATGGAACGCTACGGAATCACGGATAAGCGCACTTGTTAAAGGTGCGCTTTTCTTGTTTAAGACTAGTGTTTATCGGGGTTTCCAAGATTCTAGCTAATGGAAAATATGCTGTAAAGCATGTACAAAAAGGCACATTATGTGCATGTTTGTACATGTAAAAATATTACCAAGCGTATGACCTAAAATTTCAAAAAGTATTACTGGGTAATACATTAACATTTTTATAATATTGTAATACTCAGTCAGCCAGAACTATTATAAGCATCAAACTGAGTAGTACAAAGTCAGTGGACTAAGAATATCTATGCCTTGTATTCACAGTATTTATGCTATATATTAGCAGTACAAAGCCTTTAGACAACGAATACAAAGATTAAATATAATTTCCTGTACTTTTAATTTCAGAAAACAACACGTTATCTTAAATAAGACAAAACTCCAAATTAATTGCAATTTTAGTTCAAAAATAGCATCATTTTATACGATGATTTATCAAACACTGATAATTTGATGCGAAAAAGCACCATAAATAGCATGCCAAATTCGATAAAAACGCTATAAAAACAGTAAAAAATGTCATTTTTGCCCCTTTATCTGTCATCTGTCATAGCATCTGTCATTGCTCGGAACGCCTTTAAACACTGGAGCTGCGAGATGATTCATGACAGATGACAGATAAAATGAGAAAAAAAACACAGATAGTATTTTTATTCCTACCATGAAGGGTGACACTACATGTTGTGGAATGTTGTGGAATGAGCCGGAATATTGTGGAAT
>CAYSSU010000028.1:0-41950 GCA_964433895.1 uncultured Prevotella sp. | reverse complement strand
TCAGCATATATGAATATTTAGCCTGTGCCTGCTTAGACAAGGCATCTGCTAGTTTCATTTTACTCTGGTTGTATTCATAAGAATTACATTTGCCGGCATTGAACTTTGCTATGGCATATCGGAAAGACTCTTTGTTTGCCTGCACTGCAAGTTTTGTTGATTTGTATTTTTCATAAGTTCCAATTGCATCGTAGTAGGCTTTTTCTATATTTTTCCTAAGCTCCTTTTTTACTTTATCCAATGCTAGGCGTGAATTACTTTCATCAATCTTGGACGATTTTATTTTGTTGCGTGTGTTATGTCGGTCAAAAAGCGGAATGTTTAGTGACAGATACATGGATTTCTGCATATTGTTTTTTAGTTGGTTGTTAAAGGATAAGTTCTCGCCCGAATTGATATAGTAATAACTGCTGTTTATTCCCAGATTTAGTTTTAGTGTGGGATAATAGCCGGCTCTTGACACCTTCGTCTGGAGTTCAGAAGACTTGACATTGTACTCAGCTAGTCTTATCTGAGGCATACATGCGTAGTAGTAACCAATTCTTTCATTTAAATTAGATATTTCATTATTAGCAATACTGTCATCAGCATCTGTAATATCAAAGTTATCGAGAGAATTCAGTTCCATTGCTTGTGCGAGGTCAAGTAACGCCAATTGCAAAGAGTTGTTGGCTTCCGTAACAGTCAGCTTATCTGTAGCCAGCTGTGTGTAAGCATCGTATAAGTCAGCCCCGGCTACTTTTCCGTTTTTCAACAGAATTTTTGTTCTCTCCACCTGTTCCTCAGTTAACTTCACTTGTTGTCGTGCTATCTGTAATTCCTGTTTGTCCAGCAAAACCTGAAAGTAACAAGAAGTAATATTGAAAGTCAGATTATGTTCAATGATCTCCTTGTTAGCATTGGCAGCCAATAAATCATATTTGTTCTTCTTAATGGAATTACGTGTTTCAAATCCGGAAAAAAGTTCTATTTCTGATGAAATGGAAAAAGAAGAAGTCTGCGCATTGACATCCTGATATACATTTGTAGAGGTAAGTGAACGTCCGAAGTCCATTTCCTGATTAATCCCACTGCTCAGACTTGGTAAATAGCTACTTTTTAACGTATTGCGGTCTATTCTCAGTTGTTCGATTTTATTTTGCTGTTCTTTTATATTCAGACTGTTTGTTTTGGCATATTCTATACATCTGTCAAGAGACCATTTGCTTTGGCTGTATCCCTTTTGAACTCCGGCTATGAATAAACATATCATCATCCCTACGATATATGCAACATAATTCATGTTTTCTTTTTTTAGTGCAAAGATAAAGATAACGGGCTTATACTAAAGTTATCTCAATGTTATCTTTATGTTAAGAAGTAACCATGCCGTTTGTCTGAAATATTAACATAAAAATAACAATTGAATAGCATAAAAGAATATTTAATCTTATTACATTTGTACTATTAATGTGTTTTATAATATTGATGAAATAAAGATATTGTAAATGAAAGAATTTTTAATTGCTATTCTGCTACTTGCCTTTACAGATTCAGCGATAGTAAAGGCAAGTGAAGAAGATACAGTGAAATCAGACTCTGTATGTAAATTGCCGTCAGATCATAATCTGAAAGAGGTTATCATTTATGGCAAACGTTCAAAATTCGATGCAAAGCATTTCAATGTCAACAAAACAGATTTGCAATTAGCAGGAATAAAAGTTGGTCAGGGTAATCTATTAGGACTGCTGAATATATTGACCGACAAACTCTTCCGTAATAAACCTACAAACAGAGAAAAGCAAAAGAGGGCGTTGGACAGTTATTGATATATAATATGCTATGAAGCAAAATAGTTAATTATCAATATTATGAAATTTAAAGAAAAATGCACAGTAGTAGTTGAAAGTGTAGCTTCCTTTTTATCAGGTAAGTATATGAAAAAATTGATAAAAAATAGAATCCCCATTATTGTTGTAACAAAAGCAATAGGCAAACCGCTTATCTGATATTCAGAATGGCCCAAGCCAAATAGAATGCTTGATAAAAGTATGATAATCCATTTCTTTTAGATGAACTTTCCTAATAGCCAAAGTGCAAAATTACAAAATAAAAGAGTTTCTATTAGGCTTCCTATACCCATAAAAAAGAACAGGAAGAGAAATGAATTTTTCATCATATCATGTTGGTATCCATTAATAAGAGATTGATGAACTATTGGTATTTCGCATAATATACAATTTAAAATAAACGCTGTTATACAAATTATAACAGAAACCTGCCATTTTCTTAATTTTATCTTATTGAATAATGTTATAGTTTCCATATTTATATTTGTTTGGTGCAAAAGTATTAATATTAAATGACACGGATGTTATTGCTATGTTATTTTTAGGTTAAAATAAACAGATATGCTTGTCAGTCTATTTCATTAAATTGTTCGTGCCATAAACGACTGTATACACCACCTGTATTTACAAGCGATTTGTGATTGCCAGTTTCTACAACATTACCATGGTCAATTACAATTATGGAGTTGGCATTTTTTACGGTGCTCAATCTGTGAGCAATTACAATGATAGTTTTCCCCTGTCTAGCTAACGAATCCAAAGTGGACTTTACATATTTCTCAGAAATAGAATCCAATGATGATGTGGCTTCATCAAATATCAGTATATCCGGTCGTTTATACAATGCACGTGCTATGGCTATTCGCTGACGTTCACCGCCAGACAGACTTGTACCGTGTTCTCCGATAAGCGTGTTGAATCCATTTGGCAAACCATCAATGAAATTTCTCAACCCCAATTGTTCAATGATATCCATTATCATTTTCATATTAGGATTGAAATCACCTAAAGCAATATTATCAATAATAGTGCCGGCAAACAATTCTACTTGCTGAGGAACAGTTCCGACGTGATTACGTAGACTACTGTTGCTTATCTGAGAGATGTCATATCCTCCGATGCGTATTTGCCCTGCTTGAATTGGATATATGTGTTGCAGCAATGATATGAGTGTGGTTTTCCCCGAACCGCTTTCTCCAATAATTGCAGTAGTCTCGCTTTTTTTTATTCTCAAGTTCAAAGATTCAAAAACCTGTTTTCTTGTTCCATAACGAAATGAAACGTTATCAAACGTAATATCTTCTATCATGTCAGAAGTTAGTGTTACTTTCTCTGTATCATCCTGTTCTATTTCAAGATCCATTATTTGGAAAAGACGGTCGGCAGCGATCAGAGCATCTTGAATTGTCTGGTTGGATGTGATAAGAGAAGATATAGGTGAAAGCACATATCCTACTAAAGAATAGAACAACATCAACGTACCGGGTGTAAGTGTCTTGTCTATAACAAGGAGACTGCCGACCCAAAGGATAGTGACAGTTATTCCTGTGGATATAAACTGAATACCATTTCCTGCTATTATAGAACCGAATATACTATGGTACGTGTTCTTCAGCAAGCGCACAAAGCGAGATTCTGTCTTTATATTGGCAAAGTTCTCTATGCCGAAACGTTTGATTGTGGATATGGAATTTATTGATTCAACCAACTGTGATTCCAAATCTGCGCTGCTTTCCATGATACTTCGCTGATACTTTCGGTTCAACTTGTTGAAAAACCAATATATAATGAAGAATAGAGGTGCTGCAATCAGGGTTATCAATGCCAATTTCCATGAATAAACAAACATGAGACAGACAGAGAAAACAAGAATCATCACATTCACAACCAAGTCAAGAGAAACATTATTGATGAAATTACGTATCTTGACAGCATCGTTTACACGTGATATTATTTCGCCCACGCGCATGGTATCGAAGAATTGCTGTGGCAGAGAAAGAAGATGCTTATAATAGCCTAATATTAAAGCAGCGTCTATCCGCTGTCCGGTTTTTAATGCCAGAATACTTTTCATTGAACCGATGAAAGTGCGCAGCAATATTAGCACAATCATTACAATACCCATTAGATTAAGCAGATTCACGTTTTCGTCTACAAGCACATAATCGGTAATCTTACCTACATACACGGATGTTGATAAACCGAGAATGCTATATATTAGAGCACCAAAAAGGGCTTGTGTCATTACGCTTTTATGTGGAGCAAGAAGAGAAAGAAACTTTCGCGTCATGCTAGTTTTCATGTTACCTTTGTGAAAAGTTTCTTCCGGCTCCAATAATACGAGTATGCCCGTCCATTCTTTCTTAAATTCCTCATTGCTTTTTTTTGTGCATTCTTCCGTCACCGGGATCCATATACTCTATGTAGTTGTCTGCAACCTTATATATTACGACAAAATGTTGTAGAACTTCTTTCACTACAATATGGGCAATAGTTGGTTTAGGTACTATTTTAAGTGCTTCGAATTGAGCCCGTACACCTTTTGCAGAAAGCCCCAATTTGTTGGCTGCTTCTATCATTCCAAGTATATTGGTGCCCTTTTTATCGGTATATGCATATTGTCGTATCCTTGCTACCGGAAATTGAAGACCATAGTGTGCGCATACAGAAGCCAGACAGGCGGCTCCGCAGTCGGTAATGTCATGCTGTTTTATTTTTATGTTATGGCTGTACATGTTTGTGATATTAATTAGTTTCCGTTTCGTTTTTGGAATATTGTGCAGGGTTTATCCAGTCATCTATATTTTGGTATAGCAATTCGAACAGAGAGCGATGTGTTATCATGAAATGAATGTTTACAGTCATGCCTTTCTTTAAATACCCTTTCCTTCCGGTTTTTCTCAATGTCAGATAGTTTCTTTCGAGTTTGCATTTTACCTTGTAATAAGCGTTGTTTTGGCTGTCGGTCATGTAGTCTGATGATATATGTGTAACCTTACCAGGCAGTATGCCCCATTCATTGTAATTAAAAGATTCTACCTGTACCTTTATCGGCATACCGACACTCAGATATCCAATGTTGCGTGGAGACACGTAGACTTCTATGCATAGTGTAGAACCGGGACTTACTACTGCTATAGTCTGTCCGGCTTGTAGATTGCTGCCACAATATATACCAGTAAACTGATCCAATGTGCCATTTATCGGACTGCGGACAATATATTTATCCTTATCTGTCTTTTCTTGTTTCAAGTTTGTGTGCATTTCATTAGATTGATTGCAATATGAATTCAAATCAGTCTGCCAGGTACTGATTTGATTTTCTATCAGTGAAGCCAGTTCGTCTTTTTTGTTTTGGTATTGAAAATAATACTTGTCATATTCTTCTTCTGAAATTACATTTTTATCGAAAAGAAACTTGTTGCGAATGTAATCACGGTGCATTTGTTCTACTCCGGTTTGCAATTCCTGCTTTTTTTTTGTGAAATAATTATATTCCTGCTGTCTTGTTGGGGAATGGAAAACAGAAGGACGCTGACCTTTTGCAAGATATTGTAAATCATATAAATGAGCCTGAAAGTCATTTAGTCTTTCTGATTGATAGTCAATTTTGTAGTCGGAATCATTTGTGCGAAAGCGCAAAATCGCATCCCCTTTCTTTAGGTTCTGCCCTTCATGTACGTATATATTTTCAACTAATTCAGATATAGGAGACTTGATTTCTGTTTTTTCTGAGACGGGACGAACGATACCGTTACCCTGTACCGATATGTCTACATTAATAAAGGGTAGGAGAATAATTGCAATAGTAATCGCAGCCAGAACAATCCAATAAATAATTTGGGATTTTGTAGTATGTTGATAGATGTAAGTTTCAATGCTGTTTTCTATCAATTCGTTTGGTAATAACATATTTCATATCTTTTTGTGTTGTGCAAAAGTATAAATGTAATCGAACAAAATATGTTATCGTTATGTTATTTTTAGGTTAAAGCAAAACTTAGATTTAAATCAGACTACAGTATTAACCTAAAAATAACATAACGATAACATAGTTGTTTAAAATTAGACATTACCTTTGCATTTGCAAAACGTCCGGAGTTGATTGCAAAATAATTAAAATTTAAAAACAATTTAACATGGAAAATTTAATGAAAGAAATGTCTGTAAAAGACATGAAAGAAGTAAATGGTGGTGGATTTCTGAAAATTTTATCGTTTGAAGACGGTCACATGTATTTATTTGGAATGAAAATATTTTAATATATAGAGTTCCTGATACCGTGTCAATTTAATTGACACGGTATTTTTTCGTATATAAAATGAGAAAATTTTATTTGTTATTAATAGGTCTAATTGTATCATTATCTGCACTATGTCAAAATGGAACGCATTTTGTGGGCACGGTAAAAAGCTCAGAAGGAAAGAATGTTGAATACGTAACTATTGTGGTTAAGGATATGGATATAAGAACTATATCTGATGCTAATGGTCGTTTCTTAGTCAATGTGCCAGATAGTAGTAGTTTTACAAAACTGATATTTAGTCATGTGGCGTATGTATCTAAAACGGTTGATATAAAGGATGTGTCCGACAAAAGCCCATTGAATGTAATTATGGAACCTTCGACATTTATTCTTCCTGATTTTGCCGTTACAGGTAAGAAGATGAAGAAAAAGACTATAAAACACAAGTGCATTCCTTGTCCCGGAGGCATTGTTTTTAAAGGAAGTGACAATATAGGAACAGAAATGGGACTGATAGTAAATCCCAAACATGATTTTCTGGTTAAGAGCTTTTGTCTGCCTGTCAGCAAATGCACATACTACAAATGTACCTTGAGTATTAATGTATATGAAATAGTTAAAAAAGGCAACTTTGTTAATATATTGCACAGACCTATTTATGCTATTATAGAGCAATCACATGTGAAAAATGTTCTTGATATTCTGCCACAGGAAAGGCTAGTCTTTACGCATGACAAAAGATATTATGTGAGCATGGAGGTCGTTGGTACTCAAAGTGATGGATATATAGAATTTCCTGCCTATTTTAAAGGAAGTTATGTCCGTAACACAAATATGAATAAAGTCAAAAAGATTCCTATTAATCTAGGATTGTCAGTCAAAGGGCTTGAATACTGACCCGTTTTCAGTTCCATAAAAGTTTGTAGATGAATCAGATTCGACCCCAAAGGAACAATCTTCTATATCTGGAGGAAATTGGTTAACATGGCTTTGTGGCTATTGCTTTCAAGGACAATACAATTCTATGAAGCATAATAATTTCCAACCTTCTGTGATGCCATATAAATAGTTCAATTAGGTCTTTGTATTTTTTAGAAGGTACGGAGACCTACTTTATAAAATTTCGTAATGGAAAAGGAAAAAAGAGATATTTATGAATGGTCGTGTTTCCTGTTAAAAGGAACCTTGTTCTTTATGGTTGTAGCAGGCTTCTTCATGCCCTTAGTGCAATATGATTTTACTATAGCCATAGATATTCCCATAGTATTGTTATCGTCATTTGTTATGTTGTATCTATATAGAAGATTTCTGATATTATATGTGGGTGAAAAGAATATTGTGCCAAACATAGGTCGGAATTTCAAAGGAATACTGATAGGGTGAGGAATAATTTCTGTTTTCTATTTGGTGTTGATAGGCTGTTTGTATATGGCTTGCAATTATGAGCCGAAGGCGATAGAATTCAATTGGCAAGATCAGCTGTTTGGATTCTTTTTGTTTTTTCTTGTTGCCGTATGTGAGGAAATCATCTGTAGAGGGATCGTCTATCGGTTGCTGTGTGATAGATGGAATATTTGTGGTGCGCTCATTGTGTCTTCTGCTTTTTTTGGACTGCTGCATGTTTTTAACAGCAATGCCACGTTGTTTTCAGCTTTGGCCATAGCCATTACGTCTGGATGGATGCTCGCCATAGCTTACTCGTATCATCATACGTTATGGTTGCCGATAGGGATGCACTGGGCCTGGAATTATTTAGAAGGTTATGTTTCTGGATGTCCTGTTTCCGGAGAAACTATTGCCGGAACGGCTTTGATAACCCCTTCCTTTACAGGCTCGAATCTATTGACCGGAGGAACGTTCGGGCCTGAGGCTTCAGTAATAACGATATTGCTAGGTATTATTGTGTCGAGTATTTACACTGTGATGTACTTTAGAGGTCATAAGCAAAGACTGAAGGTAACTATTATATGATAAAGATAAAACAATTGTATATAGAATGAAATAAGAATCCATAAAAGAATCCTAGTTTCAAGCGGAAATGCGTGAGTACCGTACCTACTATAAATGGAAGCGCACACATAACAATTATCACAGGAAGTTCATACCACTGAAATTGATAATTAAAAATATGTCCAAAGGTAAATACCAGTAAAGAAACCCATATACATGATGTGTGAAATCTTTTGGATTTTAAAATGGTTAAAGTTTTTTTGTCTACAGGAATGAAATATACCAATAATGCGGAAGCAACAGAAATGGGAAATCTGTACCAGAACCCGATAGAATGATGTTCTATTATGTTCGTAAAATATAGATTACTCATAGATATGCTCCCCTGTATTTTTCCATTAATAGTAATAAGGTATATTAGCATATATGTCAGCAAAAATACGGTTATGGCAATATGTTTCCGTTTAAATGATAGCCATAATCGAAATGTCGTTTCTTCAATAATAGGAGAAAATATTCCGACAGCAAACAAATACGAAAAATAATGTGCTTTACGATTGGTGGTGCTTATATCATGAGGAATGTAACTTATATCAGAGTTGAAGTAGATGCAGATGAAATGAATTATTGCAGCTATAATAATTGATAATATTCCATATTTTAGGAAAAATTTAAGTCCGAAAGAAATGACATCTTTCTTTGTATCTGTTTCTTTATTTTCAGATAGCATGATTTTAAAATCATGGCAAATTCTACTCTTTGTTATAATCATTTTGTCAAATATAATAATTGATGTGATATAAGTTTTTATATCACATCAATTAAAACCATAATCTATTTAATAAAAGTGAATATAGTCGCAACTATACCAATTGCGGTACTTAGTTCTCTGCCAAGTCTATACCCGGCATTATAAGTTTTTACATTACCTCCGCAAATTGTAATGCTTTCTTGTTTTGTTAATTCTTTCATAATTTTTCAATTTTAAATACCTAAGAGACCATAAACAAATCCTCTTAAAAAATCATAAGTGTTTTTGTTTCTCATAAAAGAAGGAGATGGCCCCATAGAACCTGTTATATTTCCCCCTTCAATTGTCTTTAATTCTTTATAATTCAGACAAGTTGTAAATGAATTTTCTTTTTGGTTCATGATAAAAACTTATTTTATATAATTGCATTGCTGTGCATTGTTATATTAGAACTAAGGGGCGGAATGTTTATGCAGCATACAATCCATGGATTTGCTTTTATTGTGTTATTACATGCAATATCCCCATCGTACTCTTTGGATTCATCCTTATTCAAAGGAATTAATCCCATTTCTTTTAATTTTTCCATTTTCTTTGTCTTTAAAGTTTTTTAAAATATAAAATTGTTTTTATATAAGTTGCAATAATATGTTCCCATTTCCGTTGGGCTATTTTACATATATCCACATACCGCGGGTATATATCCATCGACCTTCACCTCCATAGGTGTCTCTCATCTCGTTATCACTTAAGTTTAATACTAAATTTCTCATATTTTTTATTGTTATTAATTAATAATATTGCAAAGTTAGTATGTATTTTTGTGGTAGTTTGTTATTATATAGTTATCTTTATGTTATTTTTGAAAGAAAAATATATATCTTTGCAAAAAGTTTTTGAGAAATGGAATTGGGTAATTACAAGTATGTAACAGTATTGGGTTTAATATCTGTAGTAGTTTTGCAGCTTATATGGATCCATAGTAGCTATACATTTACAACAAAAGATATAAAGAATAAATGTGATGGAATTTTAGAAGAAACAATGTTTCAAGAGGCAGAAAAAAGATTTGATTCATTTCTCCCCCAAGCTTATGTTTCTATGCCAACTACAAATTCCGCCACCCCAAGTATTGCATATTTTGAAGAAGTTATATATAAAAAGACTAAAATAGATGCATCTTTATCATCTATAGATTCGTTAATAGGTAAAATCCTTAATTCACATAATATAAATAGTGAATATGTCATTTATAGGATAAATGGAAAAACGAGTAAAATAATAGATGTCAGTAAAAATGTAAAGACATCTATATTTTCTATTAAATCAAAAATTATTTATACTCGTATTAATAAATCGCAAGGTTTACAATTAGTTATTAGTAACCCTTATGGGGAACTGTTTAAAAGATTAGGTCTTATTATAATTATAAGTTTTATAATTTCGATAATAATTGCAATGTGTATCTTTCAGCAAATCCGTATTATAATAAAGCAAAACAATATAGCGAGGATACGCAAGGACTTTTCCTATGCCATGATTCATGATATGAAATCTCCTCTTGCCAGTATTCTGTTGGGATTGAGCAATCTGAAAACCGGAAAGCTTGACAGCAAGTCACTTGTGAAAGCCAAATACTTATCACTTATGGGAGATGAGGCTAATCATCTGCTTGTTCTTATAAATAAGGTGCTCACAATATCAAAGATAGAGGAAAACAAGCTTACGCTTAACAAGACTGATGTGACGCTTGCTCATATGGTAAATGATATAGTGGAGAAATACTCGGCCAAGGCAGACAAACCGATAAACATAACAATGGAGTTGAAAGCTGAGACTGCATTTGCGGATGAGGAATATCTGAAAGAGGCAATAAGCAATTTGGTGGACAATGCTGTGAAATATTCAAAGGACAGTATAGATATAAAGATAAGTTCGCATGAGACAGACTGTGAGACTCTGATTTCTGTATATGATAACGGATTGGGAATATCCGAAACAGACCAGCAGATTATATTCGACAAGTTTGAACGAGCTTCGGCTCTTAAGCGTACACCACGTGGTGGCGCTGCCGGATTCGGACTGGGGCTAAACTATGTGATGCAGGTGATGGATGCGCATAACGGCAGAGTTGGCGTGGAAAGTGTGAAGGGTGAATACTCGGAATTTACGCTATATATACCAAAAGAAACAAAAAAACAGAATGATAATGATAAAATTACTATTGGTTGAAGATGATGAAACGCTTTCTTATATAGAGAAGCATACTTTGGAAGAAATTTTAGGTGGCTACAGCGTAAGAACAGCCATAAACGGAAAAGAGGGTTTGAAGGTCTACAAGGAATTCAAACCAGACGTAATAGTATCAGATATAGATATGCCAGTTATGAACGGCATTGAAATGGTGAAGAACATACGCGAGACAGACGGAGACACCGTAATACTGTTTGCTACGGCGCTGACTAATGCGAAAGACGTGGAAAGTGGATATGAAGTCGGTGTAAACAATTACGTGAAGAAACCATTTGTAACGGAGGAACTAAATGCTCATATCAGAGGACTGTTGAAAATGAAGGGGGGGCAGAAAATGCGCAATGAGACCGATTGCTGCAAGTTGGGCAAATTTACGTTTGATGCAGCACATTCTGTATTGCGAAATAATGAAACCGGGGAAAAGACTCTGATGACGGCAATGGAAACACAGATATTGCAGATACTGTCAGACAACAGAAATGACATTGTGAGGAGAGAAGTTATACAGAGTCGTTGTTGGGGTAAAGAGGGTAATGATTTCTTTGTGTCACGAAGTCTTGATGTATTTGTAAGTAAATTGAGAAAAATCCTCAGGGAAGATGACAATATAGAACTGAGAACCATAAGGAAAATAGGATTGGCTTTATTTGTATATGAATGAAATTAGATTTTTTTTATTATTTTCAATCTTATATTTATTGTTATATAACAAATATATCAAAGAAAAATATTATCTTTGATGCACACTTTTGATTATCATAAAACTTATAAGATAAATTACATGAAACGCGTAATAACTAAATTTGTTTTTCTGTGTATTTTTACATGTCTGCCATTCTCTGTTTGGGCTAAAGTCTGCATACAGCACTTGATGACGGAATATACCGAGATGCCATTAGGCATAGATGTGAGACAACCAAGATTCAGTTGGCAACTGAAAGCAGACCGAGAACTGGGAGTGGTACAGAAATCGTATCTTGTAATTGTGAGAAATGATAATGGTGATGAGGTGTGGAACTCTGGGCGTATAACAGATGACCGGTCTCTCAATATCAGATATGCCGGTAAACAGCTGCTACCGTGTACCAGATATCATTATTCAGTGACGGTATGGACGAACAGAGGTAGCCATGAAGCTACTTCTTGGTTTGAAACAGGGCTAATGACGGATAACGAGAATGATTCGGCATGGGGGAATGCCCGATGGATTGGTGGAAATAAAAATGCGCATACATTCTTCTGCCAGTATTTCCCGGTTTTCCGTTTGGCGTGTAAGTTGCGTTTAGACAGTAAATCACATTCTACCCGTGCTGCTTTTATTTATGGTGCTAATGATTTGCGTCTTATGGATGCAAATAAATACTATTGCAGTCCGATAAAAATTGGAGATTGATTAGTATAATTGGCTAACCGCCTGTAAATAGGCAGTTGTCTTTGAATTTTCAAAATTAGGCCCCCTCTGCTGCGGAAAGAGTTCTATTTGTTGGCTGTCGCCAGGCTTTCCGCAGCGATTATCTATGATTTTGAGCCATTGACCTTCGGGCAGATTGAGGAAATCATAAAGGTTGATGTAAGAGTTGAGCAGAATGTGTACGGCAGTCATCAAGTTGGAAAGACTCCACTTGCGCTTGCTTACCTGTTTCTTTACCACCTGCATCAGCAGCCATGCTATAAGACTGGTCCATATCTGAATCTGGATAGCATTGCGGTTGTCGCCGAGGAAGTATTTGAGCGTGAAGTTCTGCTTCAGACGTTTGAATAGCGTTTCTATCTGCCAGCGTCTTCTGTAAGTCTCGCAGATGATTGTAGCAGACATTTCCAAATCATTGGTAATGAATGTAATCATTCCTTCTTCTTTATTGTCCTTCCACTTTGTGATTCTTCTGCATTTGTGCTTTCCGGACTTCGACTCCTTTACCAAGACTACACCGCTTTTAGGACGACGCACACGTCTGTGACTCAGTTCTTCCTCAGTCATCGGACGAGTGGTGCGCCTGCGCCATGACAGCATTATCACTTCATCGCTGACAATGGTATCCTTATCCTCTTCTGGAATCACTCTTGTCTCAAGCACCTCGACCTTTGCCCTCTTCTTTTCTCTAGTAACGTAGAAGATGCCGTTGTCTATAAATTCCTGCCATGCCTCATAGTTCACATAGCCCATATCGAAGGATACCCATGAGCCTGACGGCAGTTTGCGGAAGAGCCCCTTCAGAAGAGACTGGTCGCTGATTGCTGCGTCTGTGATGTTGGCATAATATGGAACGTCCTCGTCAGCCTTGATAACGGTGTGAGCCTTTACGCCTCCCTTCTTCTGCCCATTAATGGCATTGCGTCCGGTACCTCTAAATATCTGAGAAAAAAGGCTTATGGTGGTGCTGTCCATGATAAATAATGGGCCTTTCAGCCCCTTTACAGGCCGGCTGTCCGTCAAAAGGCTGGAATAACGCTGATAAATGGCATTATATACGGCTTCGAAGAATGCAGGACTTCGACGGGCGTTCGCATCCGACAAGGTACTACGCCTGACCATATAGTCCATGCCGAAGTGATTCATACGAGAGGCGGCCGACAGAAAGCCAAGCTCGACTTCACGGAGAGAGTCAAACTGACCTAATTGAGCATACAGCATTATGATGAGATGCTGGTATGCATCAAGACGCTTGGTATATCTGTTTGCCTGCATTTCCTCTGCCAACTTGTTTATATTTTGCTTGTCCAATAACTTTATTACCTCTCCGAATATGGGAATTCCAGAATTTGTTGTACCTTTGTCCATAGGATTTGAAAATTGTGTTTAGTCACTACAAATTTACAAATTTTTTTTGAAAGGGCTTCGGTTCTTTCCTTTTTTTTATATCAGACTATGTGGTCTGGTTATTGTCGGGTTTTATCGGACAGCAATAATTTTTATCCATTTACATAAACACAGCTATAGTCTTAAGTTTCAAATAGTTATAACTTACATATATGTAACCGCCAAACTTATTGCTTTCTCCCCAACTATTCTTCATTATAAAAAACTTTTCATTACCTTTATGAGCTAATCCAACTATTTCCATAACATGATCATCAGTAGTCCGGCGAATCTCAAAATCATACTGTCGCATCTGCTGGGTGACGTGCCTCCGTGGAATATCTGCCACACCATCTTTCCAAGAAAAACCTACATCACTTATGTCACCCTCCCAACATACGGCACGGCTATGTCTGACACTGCTAATAATCATCCGCATCATGCTGTCTATCGGCACATTCATAAATTCATCATTCATGTCATTATCAGGAGTTTCCAATATGAAAGATTTGCCAAACGGATGATGAGTAAAGCTCGTCATGGCGGTATATTCATCTTTACGGCACACACTATGAGCAAATTCCAAAGGAGTATATTCTGCGCCCAACATGTGAACATATTTAGCAGGCATATAATCTACAGCCTCATCAATAATATTATCTGTCTTATGCTGCAAATCTTCCAAATTTATGGCATTTCTTGATGCCAGCATAAGTCTGCGGGTAAGCGCATTATAATTAACCGCTTTATTGCCGGCATTATAAGAATCAAATGGTTCTGCCCCGTATTTCTCTATAATGCTGACAAGCTTACTGCCCATACCTCTAAGCTTAACGCTTCCATTACAGCCTGAAAGATAATATTTGCGAATCTCTTGATTTAGAAGCATCCGTGCCACATAATCGGGCGACAGATTTACAGAGTCACCCTCCATGAGATGATTAGTCTCTATAGTGGCAAGCATGGCATATACCCAGCACAGAGAACTTCTGCCCTGATTTTTCACCGGAGTGGTCTTCAACATCACATCTGTTGTGAAAGAATTCACATTCTCTGCCTTTTCTGTCGGTCTTCCACAACCTGCAGAAAGAAGAGACATACACAATAAAAATACTAAATTCTTCATTACGGTCACAAAGATAACAAAATATTTCGTACCTTTGCAGCCATGAAGGGAAAAATATCTGATTTTGAAATAATGGCACCTGTTGGCTCTCGGGAGAGTCTGGCAGCAGCCATAAAAGCCGGAGCTGATTCTGTTTACTTCGGCATAGGAAAACTGAACATGCGTTCTCATTCGGCTAATCACTTCGACATCAATGACTTAAAGGAGATTGCCTCTATATGCAATGAGCATGGCATAAAGACTTATCTTACCGTGAATACCGTTATTTATGATGACGATATTCCAACTATGAAGGAGATTATCAATGCAGCAAAAGAGGCAGGAATTTCAGCTGTTATTGCCAGCGATGTGGCTGTGATGAGCTATTGCAATGAAGTTGGCGAAGAAGTGCATCTTTCAACCCAACTGAACATATCCAACACTGAAGCTCTTAAATTCTATTCTCACTTTGCTGACGTATCTGTGTTGGCACGTGAACTGAATATGGATCAGGTGAAAGCTATACACGAGCAGATTGAGAAACAGAATATATGTGGTCCACTAGGCAAGCAGATTCGCATAGAAATGTTTTGTCACGGAGCTTTGTGCATGGCTGTATCAGGCAAATGCTATATGAGTCTGCATAATGCCAACCGCAGTGCCAACCGCGGAGAATGTGTACAGATATGCCGACGCTCATACACTGTTACAGACAATGAAACTGGCAATCAACTTGAGATAGACAACAAATATGTGATGAGTCCGAAGGACCTGAAGACCATACGATTCATAGACCGCATGATGGATTCCGGAGTAAGAGTATTCAAAATAGAAGGCCGTGCCCGCGGACCAGAATATGTGCATACTGTGGTGAGTTGTTATAAAGAAGCTATTCAGAGCGTTCTAGATGGTACATTTACAGAAGAGAAGAAAGACCTTTGGGATGAAAAACTTGCCACTGTATTCAATCGTGGTTTCTGGGACGGGTATTATCAAGGACAAACTCTTGGCGAATGGAACAAGCATTACGGCAGTATGGCTACGGAGAAAAAGGTACTAGTAGGCAAAATAAGAAAATACTTTTCAAAGCTTGGAGTTGCAGAGGTCTCAATAGAAGCTGCACCAATAGAGAAAGGAGAAAAACTTCTTATAACAGGAAATACCACAGGAGTGATGTATCTGAATGCTGAAGAAATACGCTATGACCTTAAACCTGTAGAAAAAGCAGAACAAGGCTGGAGAGTTTCTATTCCTGTGCCTGATAAAGTACGCCCCAACGACAAACTCTATAAACTGATTACTGTGAACGAAATAAAGGAAATTAAATAAAATGGCTACAATAAATGATATTCAAGATGAAGTTGTTGAGGAATTTGAAGACTTCACTGACTGGATGGACAAATACCAAATGCTTATTGATTTAGGTAACGAACTAGATGTTCTTAATGAGAAATACAAAAATGAAAGTAATCTCATTGACGGATGTCAAAGCCGAGTATGGGTACAATGTGACTATATAGACGGCAAACTGCATCTCACAGCAGACAGCGACGCACTTATAACAAAAGGTATAATTGCTCTGCTCATACGGGTATTGACCGACCACACACCATCAGAGATACTTGATGCCGACCTTTATTTCATAGACAAGATAGGATTGAAAGAACATCTTAGTCCTACCCGTTCCAACGGTCTGCTGTCTATGGTAAAGCAGATAAAAGCATACGCCTTGGCATATAAGGTGAAAGAACAAGCCTGAGAACAATGAGAAAACTACGCACAGTAGAAATGAACCGCCTGTCGGTGGAAGAATTCAAGGAGGCTAGAAAACTGCCTCTAATAGTAGTACTCGACGATATACGTTCATTATATAATGTAGGAAGCGTATTCCGTTCATGTGACGCTTTTAGAGTAGAAGCAGTATATCTCTGTGGTATAACAGCAACTCCCCCAAATGCAGAAATACATAAGACTGCACTCGGAGGAGAAGACAGTGTTGATTGGGAATACTTCAAGACCACGGAAGAAGCCGTGGAGAAACTGAAGCAGAATGGATATTTCATCTACAGTATTGAGCAGGTAGAAGGAAGCACCAAACTCCAAAATCTTAATCTGGCACCGAATAAAGGTTATGCCGTAATCTTCGGAAATGAGGTGAAAGGCGTGAAACAAAACATCGTAGACATGAGTGACGGATGCTTGGAAATACCACAGTTCGGTACAAAACATTCATTAAACGTATCGGTAACCACTGGTATCGTGGTATGGGAATTTGCAAAATACAAAATTTTAAATGGAGATTAAGGTATTTTTAAACACTTCATTTATTTTCTTTCCAACACTCTGTGGTGAAGATATTTCATTTGAAAAACAGGCAATAGACTTTAAATCGATATCTCTGTAACGGTCTATCAAATTGTCTATTGCCGCTGATAGTTTTTCTATGTTATTCACTGGAACAGTAAAACAACCAGAAGACATTTTCAACTGTAATGGAATAATTGTAGTTGATATTACCGGTATGCCGGTGCTCATAGCTTCAAGTATTACCAATGGCTGAACTTCACTTCGGCTTGCCAAGACCAAAGCATCACAGGAATAAAGAAGATTCCTTACACCATATTTATCAAGTTCTCCATGTATAAAGATATTTGCACCTGAAGCTGCTTTTCTTAACTCTCTGCAATCAGTATCTCTTCCTGCTATATGCAATTCTACATTTCTATTCTTTATATTTTTGAATGCCGGAATTAATATATCATAACCTTTTCTATAATCAGAATCAGCAAGACAACAAAGTTTGAATGGTCTGCCACTTAAAGGTTGCCGTTTCCTGAAAGAAAAGAAATCTGTGTCTATAGTATTAGAAATAGTTACATGGCGGTAATTTTTTCCAAAGTAACATGATATGTCGTCAGAAAGTTCGTCTGATACAGTTATCACCATATCAGCTTTCTCATAACTACGCCGCAACAAAGGTATCTGCCAGACATCTGAAGGTGCAGGTCCGAACTCTCGCTCAAAAGCAAGACGTGAAATATGCTCGGTGATTACATAAGGCAAGTGCTCTTTTTCACTTATAATCATTGCGGCATATCCCGCCCATTTGTTACAATGGGCATGAAGAATATCAGGATTTCCATATATTTCTTTGTAATCATTATACATTGAAACAACTATGGAAATCCAACGCATCACATTAAACCTTATATTCTTGGGTATACCGCGCTGAAATGAGCGATAGCAGTCAACTCCACCAATATTATCGTTCCATCGCCTTACAGGACCTAAAAAACAGCTTACTGGAGTTTTTAAGAAAGAGAGTTGCACATTACTCAGAATACGAACTTCATTTCCCTGCATCTGCAGTGCTTTTGCCTGATTGAGGCAGAACTCACCACCGTATGGAGTGAAGAATGAAGGTATTTCAAGTATGTGCATAATTTTTTCAACTCAAACTTAGCATTTTCTCTATAGGTTTAACAGCATCCTCTGCTATTGCAGAATCTATCTCTATAGAAGGCCAACCATATTTAAGAGTGTTGTAAATCTTGCTTAGAGTATTCTTCTTCATATATTCACATTCATTACAACTGCATCCAATGCTACCCTCGCTGATTTCAGGTGGAACAGGATAGAATGTAACATCAGGACATGTACGTTCCAAATCATGGAGAATACCGGCTTCTGTGGCTACAATATATTCTTTGGTTTCAGAATGTGACTGGGCATATTTTAGCATTGTAGCCGTACTACCCTTTATATCAGCTATGGCAAGCACAGGAGCCTTACATTCCAAATGTGCCATTACCAATGCTGACGGATGTTCATGCTTGAGTTTCACAATACCATCTACAGAGAATTTTTCATGCACATGGCATCCACCATTCCACAAAAGCATATTTCTACCAGTAACACTGTTTATATAATTACCAAGATTATAGTCGGGACCAAAAATAAGTTTGGCATCCTTAGGAAAACTACTGATAACCTTCTCGGCATTTCCACTGGTCACAACACAATCAGTAATAGCTTTCACAGCAGCAGTTGTGTTTACATAACTTATCACTTGATAACCGGGATGCTCATTCTTATATATTTTCAAGTCATCAGCCTTACAACTGTCAGCCAGACTGCATCCGGCAGTAAGGTCAGGACACAAAACCGTTTTATCAGGACTAAGCAGTTTGCATGTTTCAGCCATAAAATGCACGCCACACATAACCATAGTTTTAGCTTCTGTTTCTGCAGCCTTGCGAGCCAGTGCCAAAGAGTCACCTACAAAATCAGCTATATCCTGAATGTCACCCACAGTATAATAGTGAGCCAGAATAATAGCATCTTTCTCTTTGCATAGTTTGCGAATCTCAGCTTTTAAATCAAGCGAGTCATCTATAGGTTCGTCTATAAATCCCTTCTTTGTCCAATTGTCTTTTATCATAACGCTTTTGTTTTTTAAACAACAACTTTATTATTATATTCTTTTTTTATTTTAAATAAAGAGAATAAATAAGAGTAAGATGATATGCCGTGGATAAGTTTAAAACTTACACCCTTATTATTTTGATATTTAGAAATAAACATTTTATCCACAATTATCCACACTTATCAATATTATTTAGTTATTGAAAATCAGAAAGATAGATTAGTTATCCACAATTGCCGATTTCGGTGCAAAGTTAATAAGTTTATATCTTTTTCTTCCATAAATCTGTGGAAAAGTTTATAAAAAGTTCTTTATAACAGTGTGGATATCCACTATTTAGATGTCCGGTATAATGTGGTGTGGATATCCACAAAGTTATCCACACTGTTTTACATAGCTTTTACACTAGTTTTCAACATGTTTATAAACAATTATTTGTAACTTTGAAAATATTTATCTAATTTTGCACCATAAATTAATAAAAACAAAGAAATGTCATTTACACAACATTCTAATGAAATTTTTAATAAGGCAATTTCTGATTACCATGTTAAGGACAATATAGATACTCCTATAAGTAATCCTTTTGATAAAGGAAGTATAGAAAACTGTCTTTATCTTAAATGCTGGATTGATACAGTTCAGTGGCATTTTGAAGATATAATACGTGACCCGCAGATTGACCCTGTTGAAGCCTTGAAACTTAAAAGACGTATTGACAAGAGTAATCAGGATCGTACAGACCTTGTGGAGCAGATAGATTCTTATTTCCGTGATAAATATAAAAATGTGAAAGTGCTTTCTGATGCACGTATAAATACCGAGAGTCCTGCCTGGGCAGTAGACCGTCTAAGTATTCTTTCACTTAAGATTTATCACATGCAGGAGCAGGCTGACCGCAAAGATGCAGGCGAAGAGCATATTGCAAAATGCAGAGCCAAGTTGAATGTGCTGCTTGAACAGCAGAAAGATTTAAGTACAGCAATAGACCAGTTGCTTGAAGATATAGAGGCTGGGAAAAAATATATGAAGGTTTATCGTCAGATGAAAATGTATAATGATGCTGACACTAATCCTGTTTTATACAATAATAAATAAGCATTTAATATTTTGATGACTGAACATCTTTTGATAATACGATTTTCAGCATTAGGGGATGTTGCCATGACAGTACCTGTGGTTTATTCACTGGCGCGGCAATATCCCAATATACGTATCACGATGCTCAGTAAACCCTTTGCCAGACCATTGTTTGAAAATCTGGCTCCAAACGTGGGTTTCATGGGAGCAGATATAGGCAGTGAATATAAAGGAGTTAAGGGGCTTAATTCTTTATACCGGCGGCTTACGGCGAAAAACTTTACAGCAATAGCCGATTTCCATAATGTTCTGCGTTCTGACTATTTGAGAATGAGATTTAATCTTGATAAGTTCAGAGTGGAACATATTGACAAGCATCGTGCCGGTAGACATGCACTTGTCTCTAATAATAATAAGGTGTTGAAACAGCAGCCTACTTCTTTTCAGAATTATGCTGATGTTCTTGAAAGGCTTGGATATCCGGTAAAGTTGGAATTTAAGTCAATGTTTTCCACAACTGGTGGAAATCTAAGACTTCTGTCTGACAAAATAGGAGAAAAGCGTAGATTTCAGCAATGGATAGGTATAGCTCCATTTGCTGCCCATAAAGGAAAGATGTATCCTTTATCACTTTTGAAAAAAGTTATCAACACAATTATCCACGATTATCCATCTTCTAGAATATTTCTTTTTGGAGGGGGTGAACATGAAAAGTCACAACTTGATGAAATAGCTGCTTCATGCAATCAAATTTTGAATGTATCTAGACTTCTTGACGGTATATCTCAGGAACTTATACTGATGAGTCATCTTGATGTTATGCTGAGTATGGACAGTGCAAATATGCATCTTGCATCACTTACAGCCACCCCTGTTGTGAGTATCTGGGGAGCTACTCATCCATGTTCCGGTTTTATGGGCTGGAATCAAAGTATAGAGAATGCCATACAAATAGATATGCCATGCCGTCCATGTAGTATTTACGGTAATAAACAATGTGCGCGTGGAGACTGGGCATGCCTTCATAACATATCACCAGAGATTGTAGTAAAGCATATTGAAAAGATTTTGCAGAAAGTTTGAAAGTGACTGATATTTTGTAACTTATGTTATAAAAAGAATAGTTTCTTGCACACTAGAGGGGTGTTTGTGCATATAGAAGTGCTTTTTTGCTAAAATAATTTGCAAAATTGAAAAATAATTTGTTCCTTTGCATCCGATTTGAAATTCGAAAATAATTATAAACACTTTAAATTTTTAAAATTATGTCAGAAATTGAAAGCAAGGTTAAGGCTATTATTGTAGACAAACTTGGTGTTGACGAGGCTGAAGTTAAGCCAGAAGCAAGCTTCACAAACGATCTTGGTGCAGACTCTCTGGATACAGTAGAGCTTATCATGGAATTCGAAAAAGAGTTTGGTATCTCTATTCCTGATGACAAGGCTGAAACTATTCAGACAGTAGGTGATGCTATCAAGTATATTGAAGAAAACGCAAAGTAAATAATAGCTCTTGCTATTTATAAGATTAGGGATTAGTGATTAAGGATTAGAAACTTCCTTTTGTTGGAAGGCTAATCACTAATCACTAATCCCTTGTCAATTTTATATAATATGGAATTAAAAAGAGTAGTTGTAACAGGTCTTGGCGCTGTCACTCCTGTAGGTAATACTCCTGAGGAAACTTGGGCTAATTTACTTGCCGGTAAAAGTGGTGCAGCTCCTATTACAAGTTTTGATGCTTCTAAATTCAAGACTCAGTTTGCGTGTGAAGTTAAAAACCTCGATGTGAATGATTTTCTTGATCGTAAGGAAGCTCGTAAAATGGATCGTTATTGCCAGTTGGCAATGATAAGTGCCATGCAGGGTGTTAAGGATTGTGGTATCGATCTTGAAAAAGAGGATAAAAACCGTATCGGTGTTGTCTATGGTGTTGGTATCGGTGGCATAAAGACTTTCCAAGAGGAAGTTTGCTATTATGGTCAGCATCTTGAAGATGGTCCTAAATTCAATCCATTCTTCATCCCTAAGATGATTTCTGATATTGCTGCAGGTCAGATAAGTATCCACTTTGGTTTTCATGGACCAAATTTTGCCACTACAAGTGCATGTGCTTCTTCAAGTAATGCTCTTGCAGATGCGTTTAATATTATCCGTTTGGGTAAAGCCAACATTATTGTAAGTGGTGGTGCAGAAGCTGCTATCTGTGAGACAGGTGTAGGTGGTTTTAATGCCATGAAAGCTCTTTCTACCCGCAATGATGATCCTGAACATGCTTCACGTCCATTCAGTGGCAGCCGTGATGGTTTCATTATGGGTGAAGGTGCAGGTTGTCTTATCCTTGAAGAGTATGAACACGCTAAGGCTCGTGGCGCAAAAATCTATGCAGAGATGGTTGGTGAAGGTGAAAGTGCTGATGCTTATCATATCACAGCTTCTCATCCTGAAGGTCTAGGTGCCAAACTTGTTATGCAGAGTGCACTTGATGATGCCGAAATGAGCGCAGATGACATTGACTATATCAATGTTCATGGAACATCTACCCATGTAGGTGACCTTTCTGAGGCTAAAGCTATCAAGGAAGTATTCGGCGAACAGGCTTACAAACTTAACATATCTTCTACAAAGAGTATGACAGGTCACCTTCTTGGTGCAGCTGGTGCCATAGAAGCAATGGTATGTGTATTGAGCGTGAAAAATGATATTATTCCTCCAACTATAAATCATGTTGAAGGTGATGATGATCCTGAACTTGATTATAATTTGAATTTCACATTCAATAAGGCTCAGAAACGTGAAGTTAGAGCTGCTTTGAGTAATACATTCGGATTCGGTGGTCACAACTGCTGTGTAGTATTCAAGAAGTATGCTGAATAATATAATTGATAAAATAAAGCTCCCTTTCCGTAAGGACAAGGAGCTTTATTTGTCTTTACGCCAGATAATAGGTTTTTATCCACATAATATAAGCTATTATAAACTGGCACTGATGCATAAGAGCGTTATGCGTAGAAGTGCTAAGGGTAAGCCTGTGAATAATGAACGACTTGAATTTCTTGGTGATGCAATACTTGATGCTATTGTAGGTGATATAGTATATCAACATTTTCCCGGTAAGCGTGAAGGTTTTCTTACCAATACCCGCTCCAAACTTGTACAGCGTGATACTCTTAATAAGTTGGCTCAGGAAATGGGCATAAATCAGCTTATCTTGAGTAACGGACGCAGTTCTTCTCATAACAGTTATATGGGAGGAAATGCTTTTGAAGCTTTAGTTGGAGCTCTTTATCTCGATCGTGGTTATGACGCATGTATGAAATTCATGAACCATCGTATCCTTAATCAGATGATAAATATAGATAAGGTTGCTTATAAAGAAGTTAATTTTAAGAGTAAACTTATTGAATGGGGACAGAAGAACCGTGTAAAAGTAGACTTTACAATGTTAGATCAGAAAGCTGATAAAACTGGCAGTCCTATGTTTGGATTCATGGTTGTTATCGAGGGCATAGAAGGTTGTTCAGGTGAAGGATTCAGTAAGAAGGAAAGTCAGCAAAAGGCAAGTAAACTTACTCTGGAACGCCTTAAGAAAGAACCTCAGTTCATTGATGCCGTGTTTGCGGCAAAAACAGAACGAACCAAAATGGAAGAAGAGCCTGTTGAGGATGTTCCGAACACAGAGGTTGTGGCATCAGATTTCATAATATCTAATAATGGTACGGATGAATGTTCTGAAGAAAAGCATGAAACAGCTTTCAAGGAAGAAGTGTTTGAAGATAGGAAAAGTTCAGACCGCCGTTCTCCTGTATATCGTAATGAAGAAAATGACAGTGAATTTGACCTGAGTGACATCAGTGCCAAACTACAGAGTGCAGAAGATATAATATCTGCTGCAGAGTCTGAAGCTTTCTCAGAGTAGAAAATTATAAATAAAATTAATTATTTTGCAATTCGTCCGAATTATAGTAATTTTGTAATTCGGACGAATTTTATATATATAATATGGCAAAGGAAGATAAGGGATTGACTCCGATGATGAAACAGTTTTTCTCGCTCAAGGCAAAAAACCCTGACGCTTTGATGCTGTTCCGTTGTGGAGATTTTTATGAGACATATTGTGATGATGCTGTTGAGGCCAGCAAAATACTTGGTATCACTCTTACGAAACGTAATAATGGTGGAACCGATAGTGCAGCGGCTGCAATGGCAGGATTTCCTCATCATGCCCTTGATACTTATTTGCCTAAACTGATACGTGCCGGCAAACGTGTAGCCATTTGTGACCAGTTGGAAGACCCAAAGAAAAAGCGTGAGGCTATTAAAGGTAAAAAGGGACTTTCTGATATGGACAAGATGGTAAAGCGTGGTATAACAGAACTTGTTACGCCGGGTGTTGCCATGAGTGACAATGTGCTCAACTATAAGGAAAACAATTTTCTTGCGGCTGTTCATTTCGGAAAATCAGCATGTGGAGTCAGTTTTCTTGATATATCTACCGGAGAGTTTCTTACCGGTGAGGGTACATACGATTATGTGGAAAAACTTCTTGGTAATTTTTCACCTAAAGAGGTGCTCTATGACAGAACGCGAAAACAGGAATTTGAAAGATATTTTGGAAACAGATACTGTGTATTTGAACTTGATGACTGGGTTTTTACCGAACAAAGCGCAAGGCAGAAGCTACTGAAGCATTTCGGCACCAAGAATCTTAAAGGATTTGGTGTGGAACATCTTAAGAATGGTATTATTGCCAGTGGAGCAATAATGCAGTATTTAGAGATTACGCAGCATACTCATATCAATCATATAACATCTCTTTCACGTATAGAAGAAGAGAAATTTGTACGTCTTGACAGATTTACTATCCGCTCTTTGGAACTTGTTGCTCCAATGCAGGATGATGGCAGCAGTTTGCTTGATGTCATCGACCGTTCTGTTACTCCTATGGGAGGCAGAATGCTTCGTCGATGGTTGGTGTTCCCACTTAAGGATGTGGGGCACATCACAGAGCGTCTTGATATTGTGGAATATTTTTTCAAAGAACCTGAATTCCGTAATCTTATAGATGAGGAACTTCACAGAATAGGTGATTTGGAGAGAATAATATCCAAGGTGGCTGTGGGAAGAGTTTCACCTAGAGAGGTTGTTCAACTTAAAAATGCCCTTGATGCTATCCGACCTATAAAGTCGGCATGTCTATATGCTAAGAATGATGCTCTTAGAAGAGTAGGCGAACAGTTGAATCTCTGTGAGAGTCTGAAAGATCGTATAGAGAAGGAAATACAGCCAGACCCACCTCAGTTGGTGAACAAGGGTGATGTGATAGCCGATGGTTATTGTAAGGAGTTGGATGAATTACGCTCTATAAGCCATAACGGCAAGGATTATTTGCTGAAGATACAGGAAAACGAAACAGAAAAGACCGGTATTTCTTCTTTGAAAGTAGGATACAACAATGTGTTTGGATATTATCTTGAGGTACGCAATACATATAAGGACAAAGTACCTGCCGACTGGATAAGAAAACAGACTCTTGCTCAGGCTGAACGGTATATAACTCAGGAACTAAAGGAGTATGAAGAGAAAATACTCGGTGCCGATGAGAAGATTCTTGCGCTTGAGGCGCAGCTTTTCAATGAACTTATAGTTGCCATGCAGGAGTTTATACCTCAGATACAGATTAATGCCAATCTGTTGGCTCACATAGACTGTCTGCTGAGTTTTGCGAAAACATCAGAAGAAAACAGATATGTGCGTCCGGTAGTAGACGATAGTGATGTAATAGACATTAAGCAGGGCAGACATGCTGTTATAGAAACTCAGTTGCCTCTCGGTGAGAAATATGTACCTAATGATGTTTATCTTGATACAGAGCATCAGCAGATAATGATGATAACCGGACCTAATATGGCTGGTAAGTCTGCTCTATTGCGCCAGACTGCTTTGATAGTACTCTTGTCTCAGATAGGATGTTTTGTTCCGGCAGACAGTGCAAGAATAGGTCTTGTGGATAAAATATTCACACGTGTGGGAGCCAGTGACAATATTTCTCTTGGTGAATCTACTTTTATGGTAGAGATGACAGAGGCTGCAAACATACTTAACAATGTTTCTCCAAAGAGCCTTGTTCTGTTTGATGAGTTAGGAAGAGGTACAAGTACGTATGATGGTATTTCGATAGCTTGGGCAATAGTGGAATATCTGCATGAACATACCAAGGCAAAGGCGCGTACTCTGTTTGCGACTCATTATCATGAACTTAATGAGATGGAGAAGAATTTCAGTCGCATAAAGAATTATAATGTCAGTGTAAAAGAGTTGGATGGAAAGGTGATATTTCTTAGAAAACTTGTACGTGGTGGAAGTGAACATTCTTTTGGTATTCATGTGGCTGAAATTGCAGGTATGCCGCGTTCAATAGTAAGCCGTGCAAATATAATACTTAAGGAATTGGAGACTGATAATTCCGGAGTGGGAAGTTCAGGACGTCCGAATACTCAGAAAATAACAGAGCATAAAGATGATATGCAGTTGAGTTTCTTCCAACTTGATGATCCGGTGCTTACGCAGATAAGAGATGAAATACTTGGGCTTGACGTAAACAATCTTACGCCTGTGGATGCGTTGAATAAATTAAACGAAATAAAGAAAATACTTACCGGTAAATAAAGACTTCAGAATTTCCAACGTAGCTGCATGTCTATGTCTGTTTGTGATGAATGGTTTATCTGCTGATAACTGCTTGATATATGGTTGCGGTCAAAATAGTCTGTGGTCCCTATTTTCGCAATCAGCATGACATTCTTATTGATATCAGTCCGTATATTCAGAAAATATCTTATGCCGTTACCATAAAATTCAGGAAAAGAAAAATTATACATCACCCCTTGTTCGTATGCATAGACACGACTCTGATAATCGTCAGTGTCGAAATATCCAAATCCTGCTGTCATTTTAAGGCGTTTATGATTATATCCTATATTCTGTGACAACATCCAGCCAATACTTTTGTCAGATTCTTTAGTATATGATATGTCTGCCTGAGTATGCATACTTAATCCAGACCAAGAGTAATCAGCCTGTAGTCTGCCATGGTGTTCATTTCTATTTATCAATGCAGTTTTGTCTTTGTTGTCATATTGGCGCATTCGCAAACGATATCTGGCTAAAATAGAGAAACCGTTTTCTCTGTGATATGACACCTGCAGCATTTCATCGTATGAATGTGCGCCGGGCAATGACTGCTGATAACGTGGCCATTTCAAATAGGCATAGTCTGAATATCCTGTCATTGTGATATACCGTGATGTCTGCCAGTTGAATCCCAGATATGCTCCGTTTTCATTCTGGACATTGCTTCCGTCACAAAAACTCTCTGAGAAAAGTGAGTAATATTTATATGAATAATAACGATGTACAGCCATTATTGTAAGATTATTCCGTAGCATGTAACTGATGCTGTTTAGGGTAGCCACAGCATGGCAATTACCTGTAGCTGTTTCTCCATTCACGGTAAGTTTGTGGGAGATATAGCCATAATCAATACTGGCATTCCAGAACGTAGAACCTGATGCGTTCCAGTAACGGTAAGTCTGAGATATTTTTGGAGCCAGTGGATGATTTAAAGATGTATATAGAGCTGTGGTACCGACATGGAATCCATTATTAAAATAATGTAAGTTTCCTCCTCCAAGAAATTGGTCGGTATTATTTTTATGTGACATTTCACTTTTTGTGCGGTGATATCCGGTTTTGATGATAGAAGAGATTGTGCCAGTATCACTGAGAGTGGCATCTATAGCGCGATAAGAAAGAAATCCGGTTATGTCCATACCTTTAAATATGTTCACTGTTGCGGCTGCTCCCTGTAGATAATTGCCTGATGAACGTGATGTGTGTGCACGGATGTTATTAGCACTGCGCGTGAGATTTTGTAAGGCTCCGATTTTTCCGAAGCCGAAGTCATTGTTAAGTACAAGTCCGAGCCCGAAATTCAGTCGGTATCTTCCTACTGCCAGCGATTTTATTCTGCTAAGTTTATGTATGAGCAGATAAAATGAATAATAGTCATATCCAATATTATTGCGACCATTAAAAAAGGGTTCTCCGGCATCCTCAGAAGCAACAATACCGGCTTTCAGCCATTGTCCGAAAGTAAATGTATATCGCCACCAGTTTTTAACGCTGTTGTAAAGGTAGCCTTTTTTGAATCCCTCACGTTTATAGGTTGGTAAACTTACAGTAGCAACGACTTCGTTTCGCCCATATTTGATAATATCCTTTAAGGTTGGATATCCTTTGTCTACTTCCGGTCCGGCATATACAAAATAAGGCATAAGGCGCATATACAGATAATCCATAGATTCAATCATTGCCAATTCACCCAGACTTCTTATCGGATGATATTTGTACAGATATTCCATAATATCCTGAACTTGCTGTTCATTTAAAAACGGTATTCGTTCAATATCCTCTTTAGTAGCAGTGTTTAGATTTATTTTGTTCTGAGCCAAATCACTTAGTATATCATAAGTCTGTTCTTTGGATTCGGAGCTGATTTCGTCTATATTGTAGAGTTCTTCGTAATACTTTTCCCAATTATGATTTTCCTGCGCCTTACCCGAAAAGCACAATGCCGATAATATGCCGGCTATAATCAATTTCCACATTATGTTTACATTTACACACAAAGTTACATCAATTATACATATTAACCAAATTAAATAGAAAATATTTCACAATATCCAAAAATAACTGTAATTTTGCCGCATATATGAAAGTTAAATTCTATATATTGATTTATTTTCTGGTGTTTAGTGTGACCGCAATAAATGCACAGAATAACAATGACCGTCCAGGACATGTCAATCCAGAAGATTTAGAGGTTGATATGGACAATCCTACTTTTGTGCCTATGGTTAAAGTTGGTAAGGTGTTGCAGGGCAAAGATTCTATTCAATATGTAGAATTAAACAACGTATGGGTTTTTCCCAAGCCTGTTTTCAATGATGCCAAGCAGCGTATGGCTTTCAACAGACTTGTGATGAATGTGAAAAGAGTGTTGCCTATAGCCAAGGAGGTAAACAGAATTATTATTGAAACAGGTGAATATCTTGAAACTCTGCCTAACAAGAAAGCTAAAGACAGACACATGAAACTTGTGGAAAAAAGTATAAAAGAGGAGTATGGTCCACGTATGAAGAAACTCAGTTATGCGCAGGGAAAACTTCTTATAAAACTTGTATATAGGGAATGTAACTCCTCTTCTTATCAGCTTATTCAGGCATTCTTGGGACCTATACGTGCCGGTTTCTATCAAGCTTTCGCCTGGGCTTTCGGTGCCAGTCTTACAAAAAAATACGATCCTAACGGTGTTGATAAACTTACCGAGAGAATCGTACTTATGGTTGAAGCAGGACAATTATAGTCCTGCATGTATTCTTTTCTTATTTTTCTGAATATATAACTTGAATAATTGTCTGCCCTACGGCTTTCAGTGTATTTTTGTCTATATTCTCCATGTTGTCTGCCAGAGTGTGCCAAGTAGGGCCGAAACTGCTTTGTTGGCAATCCGGATAATATGGAATAATGTCTATTGTAGGAATTTTTGCATTGTCATTAACGGGAATATGGTCATCGGTTATCATGCCTCCGTCGCTCTTTGGAAAATAATTTCCATATCCTGCCTGGCGGGCTGCACGCCATACCTTCTTTACAATTTCCGGAGCGTATTGCATGGACATGCCTTCCCTATAGAATTTTGCGTCCTGACCTCCTACCATATCCAGAAGAATACCGTAACGGGCTTCATATCCCTGAGGCAGATTCTTGCTGAAATACTGTGCGCCTAAAGCCCAACTGTTACCGTCATCAGCAACGTTTTCCCATTGTGGAGTACCCCAGTCTTCAGCGTCAAAGCAAACGAAGTCTATTCCGAGATTTGGATTTTTACTGTTAAACTTTGAACTTTGCAATACACGTGCCAATTCTATCATTACAGCCACGCCACTTGCCCCGTCATTGGCAGCAAGTATCGGCTTGTGATGATTACTGCTGTCTGGGTCATTGTCTGCCCATGGACGACTGTCCCAGTGGGCACATAGCAATATGCGGGTAGTGGCTTCCGGATTTACGCTTGCAATGATGTTTGTACTCTTCAAATTTGTACCGTCATATCCTTTAAGGTCGGCTTTCTGTGTCTGAATCTTACAACCATATTGTCTGAATTTCTGTATAATCCATTCACCGCACTTCTCATGTCCTTCTGAATTCATGTCGCGAGTACCAAAGTCACATTGTGCCTTGGTAAATAAGTAGGCACTGTCAGCATTGAAAGCTGGACCTACGGGAGCAAGTTTTTCAACTTCTTCTGTTTCTTCAACGCCGGCAGATTCATTGTTATGAGATTTATACATGTATGTGCCTGCAGCAATAACCGCAATGGCAGCTATGCCTATTACTAATTTCATTTTCTGCATGATTGAACCTGTTTCATTACGCGGAGCCAGTTTTGACCCCATATTTTCTGTATATCTTTCTCGCTGTATTTACGTCTCAGCAAATGCACTGTGAAGTTTATGAGTTCGCTTGCGTCTGCCATGCCAGAAACTCCACCGTCACCGTCAAAATCGGTTCCAACTCCCACATGGTCAATGCCCATAATGTCTATGGCATGTTCCAGGTGCGTTATTGCGTCCATAATACTTGCTTCTCCATCTTTCTGAAGGAAACCATGATACATTGTTATTTGAGCAACTCCGCCGTTACGTGCTATAGCCCTGAGCTGATCGTCTGTGAGGTTGCGCGGAACATCACATAGTGCTTTGCAGTTACTGTGGCTGCAAACAATTGGAGTATTACTTATTTCAAGTGCGTCATAGAAGCTCTTTTCTCCACCGTGACTCAGGTCCACCATAATGCCAAGTCGGTTCATCTCACGGATAACATTCTCACCGAATTCGCTTACTCCGCCATGAGTGTTTTCACCACGAGCACTGTCGCAGATGGCATTGTCACCATTATGGCAAAGAGTAATGTAAACGATACCGCGGTCGGCAAAATGCTTCACGTTGTTTATATCGTCTTCAATGGCAAGTCCGTTTTCTATGCCAATCATTATGCTTTTCTTGCCCATATGTTTGTTCATCCACAGCTCATTTTCATTATGGGCAAAAGCAAGATAATCTTTTTTTGAGTTTACAATATCCTCTATTTTATCAAAAATGCTGTCGGCATATTGGCGTGGCGACATACCTGCAGGAATTTCTCCTGGTTTAGGTTTCTGCGGCAGATAAGCCACCATTGTAACAGCGTCTGTGCGACCTTCTGTCATCTTGTGCAAATCATAGAGTATGCGGGAATCACGCTTCAGAAAGTCTACATTCTGAGGAAAGAACATTGGTGTATCACAATGACTGTCCAGTGTCAGTATGTTGCGGTGAAGTCTTTTGGCATGATTAAATTCCTCAGCCCTGTCTACAAGCCATGAAAACAGTTTCAGTCCTTCTTCTTCAAGCCATTCCGGATGCCATTGTACACCTATTACTGATTTATGTTCTTTGCTTTCTATAGCCTCTATAATGCCGTCTTGTGATGTGGCAGTAACCGTGAAGTGAGGACCCGGTTTAGCAACAGCCTGATGATGAAACGAGTTCACTGCTTCTATAATTTCAACATCTCCGTCATCTCCGTATATTTCTGCAAGAATGCTTTCTTTCTTTATGTTTACGGTATGCGTAGGTTCTGTTCTGTCGGCATTCTGGTCATGTTTGATATATGTTGTGATGTTCTGCTCCACACTGCCCCCCAGAGCCATAGCCAGAGTCTGAATGCCACGACATGTTCCCATCATAGGAATCTGGCGGTTGAAAGCCAATCGGGTAATCAGAAGTTCGGGAAGGTCACGTTCACTGTTTATATGACCGAGTTGCTCTACAGGTTCTTCTCCACACCATAAAGGATTATAGTCTGCGCCTCCGGTGAGAATCAGTCCGTCTATATTGTCCAGAGTACCTATGATTACATCTTTGTCTGCCACAGGAGGAATAATCACGGGAATACCTCCCGCCTTTACCACCTGCCGATAATAAGCACTGCGTATAGTGGCATCTATATCGCTATAATTAGCAGTGAGACCAATTATCGGATGATGATTGGCCTCAGGAAATGTCGTATATATATTGTCAAGATGCGACTGCAAATTGAATTTCTTCATTTACTTTTCTACTGTTTCTATATTTACAGGTATTTCACGTTTTATACTTTGCTCAAGTGATATAAGAGTTTCTGTAGATACAACACCGGGAATACCCTGCAATTTACCATTCAGAAGGTCCATAAGCTGTTCATTGTCGCGTGCATACAGTTTTACGAGCATAGTGTAAGGACCGGTTGTGAAATGACATTCCACAATTTCAGGTATATTCACAAGGCGTTCCACAACGTTTTTATACATGCTTCCACGCTCCAGGTTTAGTCCCACATAAGTACATGTGGAATAGCCCAGACTTTTAGGATTGACATCGAAACCGCTTCCGGTGATAACACCGTTCTCCATTAGATGCTGCACACGCTGGTGAATGGCGGCACGTGAAACGCCACATTCGGCTGCCACATCTTTGAAAGGAATGCGTGCATTCTTTGACAGAATACCAAGAATCTTTTTGTCTAGATTGTCTATTTTATCCATTTTTGTTTATTTATATTTTCTATTATGTTTTATTCAAAAGGTCTCCATTCTGATAGCAAATGTAGATAAAATAAATGACACAAACAACAAAATGCGCAAAAATCTTTAGATTTAAGCGCATTTCGTTATTATTTTTAAGTATTTTAATTATTTCTTAGCTGCTTCTATACTATCCAGTTCTACGGTGAAAACAAGAGTAGAATAAGGCTTAATCTTACCAGCCTGTCTGTTGCCGTATGCGAGTTCCTGAGGTATTACTATTTCCCACTTACTGCCCACCGGCATCATCGTAAGAGCTTCTGTCCATCCCTTTATAACTTCATCACAGCGGAATTCACTTGTTGGTGGATTACGTTTGTAACTGCTGTCAAAAACAGTTCCGTCTATCATGCGACCTTCGTATTTCACTTTTACCTTGTCTGTTTTCTTAGGAGTAGCCCCTTTGCCCTCGCGCAATACTTTATATTGCAGTCCGCTGGCTGTTGTCTTGAAGCCCTCTTTCTTTGCATTGTTCTTCAGCCAGTCTTCGTTTTCCTTTTTGTTTTCAGCGTCCTTGGCATCTTTCAGAGCCTGTATGCGTCCACGGAAAAATTTCTGTGCTTCAGGCTGCTTGTATAGAGTGGTATCTCCTTCAAGTGCAGCAATGAAACCATTTACAAACAAGTTGCTGTTCAGAGAATCGGCTGTTCCTACCAAGTCACCTTTTACTTGTGGCAACATACGCTCGTTCACCATACTTGCAATCTGCGCTCCGGCTGCACGAGCCTTTACATGAGGGTCATCACCCTTGCTTACAGACTCTTTGAAACCGCTGATGAAGTCAGCCATGTAGGCAGTGTCTACATTCAGAGACTGTTTAAGATAAGGCACAAGTCCTTCTGTTACTGCCATGCCGGCTGCATAGCTCACTGAATCAGAAGAAGAAACAAGTTTCAAGGCTTCAACTTTCTGTTCAGTCTTTGCAGTTTTCTTCTTGTCTTTTTTATCTTTTGCATTCACTTGAGTGCTAAAAGAAGCGCCCGCCAAAAGGACGAGCGCAATCATAATGTATCTTTTCATATAATTGTCAATTTGCATTGTCAATTATCAGTTGACTTTTTATTTTTCAACAGATAGTAATTCAATCTTGAATACAAGTGCAGAGAATGGCTTTATCTGACCCTGCTCACGATCACCGTATGCAAGCTGCTGAGGAATGTAAACTTCCCAAACAGAACCTACAGGCATGTGAACCAAAGCCTCTGTCCATCCCTTGATAACTTGATTGGCACGAAGCTGAAGAGGCTGACCGCGTTTGTAGCTGCTGTCAAACACCTTACCATCGATAGTCTTGCCCTCATAGTTTACTTTTACCATAGAGGTATCAGCAGGCATAGCACCGTTGCCGACCTTGATAACTTTATATTGAACGCCAGAAGGGAGAGTCTTCACACCGGCTTTGTTCTTGTTAGCTGCAAGGAATTTTTCTCCGGCAGCTTTGTTTTCGCCATACTGCTTCTCCATGTTCTTAGACTTAATCTGCATCATCTTGGCCTGTGCCATTGCCTGAGCCTGCTGCATAGTCATCTTTACGCTGCCCTCTTTGCCAGTTGTACCGGCAATGAAACCAGCCATGAAATTCTTCAGAGAAATGCTCTTTGTAGAGTCAGAACCGAAAACTTCAGAGTTAATACCTTTTATCATCTGATTGCTAATCTGTTGACCAATCTGAATACCTGCATAGTAAGCAGCCTTCTTCTTGTCGTCACCGGCATTGGCACCATCGTTAAGACCCTTGATGAATTCGTCCATGTAAGTGGTATCAATCTGCATACGACCTACCAAGAATTCTTTCAGACCCTGAGTCTGGCTCATACCCATAGCGTAGCTCATAGAGTCTACATCGCTCTTGAGGTCTGCTTTTGGAGTTGAATTGCCACAACCTGTGAATGTTGCGGCTGCAATAGCCAAAGCGGCTAAAAATGCTAATTTTTTCATGTTTTTAGTTTTATCTTTAATTTCTAATTTTTATTTCACTGCAACCAGTTCCACATCAAAAATCAGTGCTGAGAACGGTGGTATTGATGCTCCTGCACCACGTTCGCCATAGCCCAACTGATAAGGAATGAAGAAACGGTATTTTGCGCCTTCCTGCATTAGCTGAAGACCCTCTGTCCATCCTGCAATAACCTGATTAAGGCCGAATGTTGCTGTCTGACCGCGGTCGTAAGAAGAATCAAACTTTGTGCCGTCTATAAGAGTGCCTTCATAGTGACATTCCACCTGGTCTGTAGCCTTAGGTTTCTTTCCGTTTCCATCGCTGAGCACCTGATATTGAAGCCCAGAAGGAAGAGTTATTATACCGTCTTTTTTGCCGTTTTCTACAAGAAAATCTTCTCCGGCTTTCTTTGCCACTTTACCTTTCTCGGCTGCAGCTGCATTCTGTTTAGCTTCCTGCTCTGCAAAGAAATTCTGTACCAGCTCCTGAGCTTCTTGGTCGCTAATCTGCAATTTACCTGCCATAGCGTCCTTTATAGCCTGTGCGAAATCATCAATATTCAAATTTGATGCGCCCATCTGAGCCAACTGACGACCTATGCCGACGCCCAGAGCGTAACTAACTTTGTCCATAAAATGTTTTATTATTAATAATAATTTTGTTTAAACGATGACAAAGGTAATGTTTTTATTTATTATGGCAACCACATTTGCGAAAAAATTACTAAATTTGTGCATTGTTAATATTAATAGCTTATGAAGAAAATTGTTTTTCTTACCGGTGCCGGAATGTCTGTTGAAAGTGGATTCAAAACTTTTCGCGGCAACGACGGACTTTGGGAGAATTATCCCGTTGAGAAGGTTGCAAGTCATGAGGGATGGGAGGCTGACCCTAAACTTGTTACTGATTTTTATAATATGTTGCGCAGGAAACTTTGGAATGCGCAACCTAATGAGGGACACAAGATGATAAAAAATCTGGAAAGAGATTATGATGTCACCGTGATTACTCAGAATGTGGACAATCTGCACGAGAAGGCTGGTTCTGCAAACGTAATCCATTTGCACGGTGAACTCACCAAGGTGTGTTCCAGCATAAATCCTTATAACAGTAAATACATCCGTGAACTCACTCCCGACGATTCTGATATTGTTCCGGGAACAAAAGCCGGAGACGGCAGTCTGCTGCGTCCTTTCATTGTTTTCTTTGGAGAAAGTGTGCCAATGATAGAGCCTGCAGCAGAAGAGGTTCAGAAAGCAGATATCTTCGTCATTATAGGTACGTCGCTTAATGTGTATCCGGCTGCCGGACTTGTGCAATACACTCGCCGGGACGTTCCTGTTTATCTTATAGACCCCAATGCGGTATCTACAAATGCTTTAAGTCGCAATATCACTCATATACAGAAAGGTGCAAGTGAAGGTGTTAGGCAACTCATTGCTTTGTTGGATAAAACATTCTGAGATAATAGACTCGCTCTTAAAAGGGCGAGTTTCTTTTGGGTTTTATCCTGCATGAGAATATGAATGTTGGTAAGTCTGCAAAACAGAAAATCACTATCTATGTTTTTTTAAAAACATCTGTCAATCTGTTCCTATAAGGCTAGCAATTAAGCCAAGTGGGAAACTTTAGTAAACAATACGATGACCTTGTAAAATTACAGAAAGATAATAATGTAGATATAAAATGCAAAAAAAACTCCCACCGAAGCGGGAGTATAGGATTACATCCTTCGGCATTTCTGCCTTATTGCGATAAGATGTAGGAAAAATCTTATTCTGATGCAAATATATATATAAATATTTGGAAGTTGTTTATATATTTTATAATTTTACAAAAAATTAATAATTAACTAATATAAATGGAAAAGATTCTAGGTATAGATACCGGTACTAATAGCCTTGGTTGGGCTATTGTTGAGAAGTACGATGAAGGTAGTTATAATCTATTAGATAAAGGTTCAAACATCTTTACCGAAGGAGTAAAAATTGAAAAAGGAATTGAGTCCTCTAAAGCGGCTGAGCGTACA
Organism: uncultured Prevotella sp.; assembly: GCA_964433895.1. Taxonomy (GTDB): domain Bacteria; phylum Bacteroidota; class Bacteroidia; order Bacteroidales; family Bacteroidaceae; genus Prevotella. Next base: position 4,819 of record CAYSSU010000028.1, on the reverse strand, counting down.
GAGCATCGTGCGTCTCGCGTTAGATATTATAGACTAAGACTCCGTAAAATTGAGTTGCTTAGACTTCTAAGCGAAAATCATTTATGTCCTCCTGTGTCGAATGAGGAACTTTCTAAATGGCGTTTAAAGAAGATATATCCTGAAAATGAATTGTTATTGTCTTGGGAATCTACAGATGATAATTTAAATGATAATCCTTATTACTATAGATATAAATGCGTTAACGAAAAGTTAGATCTTTCAGATTTAACTCAGCGTTACATGCTAGGTCGTGCATTATATCATATTATTCAGCGCAGAGGTTTCTTAAGCAATAGAAAGAGCAAAGAAGAAAGTGATGACGGCGTAGTAAAGTTGGGCATTAGCGATCTTAGCAAAGAGATGGAGCTGGCTGGATGTAAATATCTAGGCGAATACTTCTATAAACTTTATCTTAAAGGCGAAAAGATAAGAAACCATTATACAGCACGTGAAGAACATTATCTTAATGAGTTTAATGCCATTTGTGTAAAGCAAGAGTTAGATGATGAGTTGGTTAACAAACTGAAGAAAGCTATATTCTTCCAACGCCCATTAAAGTCACAGAAGGGTGTTGTTGGTCATTGTCTTTTTGAACCCAAGAAGGCAAAATGCCCAGTTTCGCATCCTGCATTTGAGGAATTCAGAATGTTGTCTTTTATAAACAATATAAAGATTCAGACACCAAGTGATATTGAATTACGTCCGCTAAACGAAGAAGAACGTCAAAAGATATCAGGTAAATTCTATAGAAAGTCAAAATCTGACTTTGAATTTAAAGAAATTGCAGAAGAGTTAGCTGGCAAAAAGAAATATGCCTATTACAAGAAACCTGAAGGTAAGCCATATCTGTTTAATTACTATATGGATACAACTGTTTCTGGATGTCCTGTAACAGCATGTCTTAGAAATATATTTGGAGATAACTGGTTAGAGGCTGTATCTGAAGTTTATGATAAGGCTTCTGGTAAAACGTCTGTTCAGATATTAAATGATATATGGCATGTGTTGTTTGACTTCTCTGATAAGTCTAAGTTGAAAGAATTTGCAATAAATCATCTTCAGTTGGATGCTGCAGATGCAGAAAAGTTCTCTGCCATAAAGGTACCTTCCGGTTATGCTGCTTTAAGTTTGAAAGCAATAAACAATATACTTCCATACTTGCGTATGGGTATGAAGTATTCTCATGCTGTGTTCTTTGGTAAACTATGTGACATAGTACCTAAAGATGTGTGGAATAATGAAGAGTCAAGAAATAATCTTATAGACGAATTATGTAGTGTTATAGAAGGACAGGAAACGAGTGCGGCTGAGACGCGAACATTAGCACAGTGTATATCTGACCATTTACAATATCGATTTAATTTGAGTGACAAAGAGATTGCAAAACTCTATCATCCTTCAATGTTAGAGTCGTATGTGCATGTACCGGAAGGAGTTAATAAACTTGGATCACCACGTATTAACAGTGTACGCAATCCAATGGCAATGCGTTCTATGTTCAGAATGCGTCATGTAATAAATACATTGTTGGCAGAGAATAAGATAGACCGTAATACTACTATCCATATAGAGTTTGCCCGAGAGTTGAATGATGCTAACAAGCGCCAGGCTCTGGCTCATATTGCGCGAGATAATGAGAAAGAACGTAATAAGTGTAAGGCTGAAATCGAAGCAACTATCAAGGAAGATAAGGGCATAATATACGAAGCTACAGATAGAGATATTTTGAAGTATCAATTATGGGAAGAACAAGACCATAAATGTATTTATACAGGTAGAAATATATCTGTATCTCAATTCATTGGTGATAATCCTGAATTTGATATAGAGCATACTATTCCAAGAAGTGTTGGTGGTGATAGTACAAAAATGAATCTTACGCTTTGCGAGAGTCGTTTTAATAGAGATATAAAGAAGACTTCACTGCCAGCAAACCTATCTAATGGTGAAGAGATATTGGAGCGTATTTCCGGCTGGAAAGAAAAGTATGAGGACTTAAGTAAGCAAGTACGCAGGCTTAAGACAAATCCTTCTATGGATAAGAATGCAAAAGATAGAATTATCCAGAAGCGTCATTATCTGCAAATGCAGAGCGATTACTGGTATGGCAAATATCATCGTTTCGAAATGACCGATGTACCTGAAGGATTCAGCCGCCGACAAGGTGCTGATATCAGTGTTATTTCCAAGTATGGGCGACTATTCCTTAAATCGTTCTTTAACAGAGTATTTGTTGTTAAAGGTCTTGCAACATCCGACTTCCGTAAGATTTGGGGCATACAGGATATCTATACCAAGAAGGCACGTGTTAACCACATTCACCATTGTATAGATGCTATAGTAATAGCATGTATGGGTCCTGGTGAGTATGCAAAACTGGCACAATACTATCATGATGAGGAGCAGCATGAGTGGTATGGCAGTACAAAAGCTAAATTTATAAAACCTTGGCCTACCTTTACTGAAGATATCAAGAATGTTCAAGACGAAGTTCTTATAGCTCATAGCAGTTCTGATAATATGGCTAAACAGGGTCGTAGAAGAATACGTATTAATGGCAAGAAAGTACTTGCTTGTGGTGACGCAGCAAGAGCTTCTCTACACTTAGATACATATTATGGTGCAATAGAGCAGAATGGTGATATCAAATACGTTGTAAGAAAAACTCTTGATGCAAACTTCAAGGAGAGTGATGTTAAGAATATTGTAGACGATACTGTTAGAGAAAAAGTAGAAGCAGCAATAAAAGAAGCTGGTGGTCTTAAGAATGCTATTGCTGATACAATTTGGATGAACAAAGAGAAGGGCATAGCAATTAAGAAAGTAAGATGCTTTACCCCTTCTGTAACTCGTCCTCTAAATATACGCCATCATAGAGATGTATCTCCAAAAGAATATAAGCAGCAGTTCCATGTTGCTAATGACTCCAATTATGCCATGGCTATATATATAGGTAAGGATAAGAAAGGAAAAGAGAAACGTACTTTTGAAAGACTTACCAATCTGCAGGCCGCAGAATACTTTAAGAAGAGTAATGATAAGATCTTAGTAGATTACAATTATTTCCCTCTTATCAAGAATGACTTGCCATTAGCTTACATTCTAAAGATAGGTACTAGAGTATTGTTATATGAGAACTCGCCTGAAGAATTGTATGATTGTAGTAAACTGGAGTTGGTTAAGAGACTTTATAAAGTTTCTGGATTATCATTGATGGACTTTACAACTCGTGTATACGGAGTTGTTAATTTATTGCATCATCAAGAAGCCCGTCCTAGTGGTGAGGTAAAGGGTAAGAATGGCGCCTATAAACAAGGAGAAGAATTCCGTCCAAAAATTATTATGCTGCATGGTCAAATACGAGCTCTTGTTGAGGGTTATGATTTTACAATCAATGATTTAGGAGAAGTTAAAATGAAAGGATAGCCTATGTTAAAGCAGACATTATTTTTCAGTTCGGCAGCAAAACTGTCTTTGAAAAATCAGCAACTGATTATTTCTTGGAAAGACAGTAACGATATTGTCAGTAGACCAATAGAAGATATCGGATTCGTTGTTTTAGAGTGTCAGATGATTTCTATAAGCTTACCTCTGATTAACGAACTGGTTAAAAATAATGTCTGTATTATTATCTGTAATGAAAAGGGCATGCCGTCTTCTATTGTGCAAGGTTTAGAAAATAATGCTATACAAGCAGAGAATATTAAACAACAAGTTGCAGTTTCTGAACCAACAAAGAAACAGGTATGGAAGCAGATCATAGAGCAAAAAATTAAAAATCAGGCTGCTTTATTAGATAAAGTAGGAGAGAGTGGAGGACTACTTAAACATCTGTATACGAATGTAAAGAGTGGTGATACTACAAACCGTGAAGGACTTGCTGCCCGGCAGTATTGGCCAATGCTATTTGGTAAAGACTTTAAGAGAGAAAGAGAAGGCGAAGCTCCAAACTGTTTGTTGAATTATGGTTATGCCATATTGCGAGCAGCTACCACCCGTGCAATTTTAGGATCAGGATTACTTCCGGCATTAGGTGTGTTCCATCGTAATAGATATAATTCTTTTCCTTTGGCAGATGACCTAATGGAACCTTTCCGACAATATGTGGATGAAATAGCATATTATGCTATGGAAGAAAACTACACAGAGATAAATAAAGAAACAAAAGCACGGATACTAAGGCTTTTGTTTACTGATGTAAATATTGGAAATGTGGTGCGCCCATTGCAATTGGCATTAACTATCTCTGCGGCATCTCTCGTAAAGTATTATAAAGGTGAAATTAAGACTTTGACTTTACCGCATTTCAAATGACAGAAATCAGACTTAATGCTTATCATATTATGTGGTTGTTTTGTTTCTTTGATCTACCTGTTATGACTAAAAAAGAACGTAAGGCTGCAACCTTGTTCAGAAAGAATCTGGAGAAGGATGGATTCTCTATGATGCAGTTCTCTGTATATATAAGGCATTGCGGATCTTACGAGAGTATGCAGGTACATATTAAGCGAGTTAAGAGCTTTATTCCGCAGTCTGGAAAAGTAAGTGTTTTAAGTGTTACAGATAAACAATTTGGTGATATATATAATTTTATAGGTGAAACAACTATTAAAGATAAAAATAAAAAGAAAATAATAGGTCAAGCACCTATTCAGTTAGAATTTTTTTAGTACTTTTGCAATGAAGATATTCCTATACTTCCGTTTTTTCTATGGTAAAATATTAGATAATCCCTTTGTATATAGGGCTTCTACCATATGAAGTTGCGGTTTGATGTAGGAAACTAAAGATATACAAC
>CAYSSU010000027.1:1281-43256 GCA_964433895.1 uncultured Prevotella sp. | reverse complement strand
AAAGGGCTCTGGCGGAATAAGTATCTCAAAAAATATAATTATTAGAACCCACCTTTATTGTATTTATATACATACCACACTATTCTATAATTTAACGTTAAAAGGTCTGTTTTAAGAACCTTTCTAATGCTCGCTGCATAATACGAAGCAAGCATTTCACATGCAAAGGTAGAAAAAAAAGCTTAAAATCAAACAAAATACTTGTAAAATTTATTCTTTCACCTAAAAAAAGCCTTTTTGCTTAACAAGTTATAACCTATACATTGCATATTCTGCTTATTTAGAAGTATTTTCCTGAAATGTCTGCATCATATTATGCCGCATGTAAATTTCACGCAATCTATTTATGCATTAAGTTGCCCAATATTTTCCGATTTGCCTCATCTACATCCATACTGTCAACAGTAGAAAGGTATATTTCGGTGGTTTTCAAACTTTCATGTCCCATGCCTTTGCTGATAACAGACACCGGGCAGCCAATGTCACGAGCAGTACTTGCCCATGTGTGGCGTGCCACATAAGTGGTGAGCGGTATATGCAAGTTTACCATTTCTGCAATTTTCTTAAGTCTGCGATTTATCTTCTGTTCCATCATCTCATACTGTCTGCGCTCTGTTCCATCAAACCGTGTAATTATGGGCAGAAGATACGGACTGTCTTTTGTAAAAGCTGCATAGCTATCAACGATTTCCTGCATGTGACACCCCCATTCTATGGTGAGTGTCTGCTGAGTTTTCTTGCGGTTATAAATCACCACTCCATTTTTTAAATCAGTCTTTCTGAGATAAGCTATATCTACAAACGACATACCACGCATATAAAAACTGAAAAGAAATATATCACGGGCAAATTTAAGAGACGAAGCCAATGGTAAATCCAGTAGCTTGATAGCTTTCAGACAAGACACCGGTATTGCACGCTTGGGAGTTTTAGCAAAACCGGTAAACACATGGCGGAAAATATCATTATTCTCAGTCAGGTTCTGTTCCACAGCTTTACGATATAGAGTGCGCAATGTGCGCAGATAGCAAGAACTGGAGTTGCGCTTCAATCCGCGGTTTTTCATCCATGCCTCATACATATCAATGATTTCCCAATTAAGGGAATCAAAAGCTATATCCTCACCATCCCTGAAAATTGAAAAACTGCCAAGAGCATTCATATAAGTCCGGGCTGTGCCTGTTCTGCCTACCTTTTTCTTGATTACTATTTGCTTACGGATAAAAGTAAAAAGAGTCTGGTAATGCGGCAATTGGGAATATGCTGATATCAAATCATCAGCAGAATAACAGACCATTGTGTGTTCCTTTTCCATGATAACAGTCGTCATCTGTCTTAATTCCCAACAAACTTTGGAACGTATAAGACGGAGCTGCGCCTGCCGTTCATGGGTTCCACATACATTAACTATGGAGAGGGACGCATTCCACTCTTCAGGAAATATATGATAACCGGTATATACACTCCGCACCACTCTATGGTGAACTATCTGATAAAAAAGTGTGCCCTCTCTGCCCTGGACAGAAGACGGACGATATTTTAATTTTAATGTTGCCATACTACAAAATAAGGAGAAAACTTTTTGTTTTCTCCTTATTTTATAGTGACTTTTACAAATATTATTCCTCAGTCTCTTCAGCCGCATCAGCTTCATGTTCTGCTATGAGCTTGGTCTGAATGTCATTAGGAACAAGTTCATAACTGGCAAACTTAGTGGTGAAACTAGCCCTGCCACCGGTGATGCTGCTCAGAGAAATACTGTAATTGGCAAGTTCCTTAAGAGGTATCTTTGCCTGCAACTTCTGATAACCTGCCTCAGAATCCATGCCCATGATCAGGGCACGGCGTCCCTGAAGGTCGCTCATTACATCGCCCATGAAATCGGCAGGAACATAAACTTCCAGGTCATAAATAGGTTCCAATATCTTAGGTCCGGCATTCTTGAAAGCATCAGAGAAAGCATGGCGCGCTGCAAGCATGAACGAAAGTTCGTTGCTGTCTACAGGATGCATCTTGCCATCATAGACTATGACGCGTACATCGCGGGCATAACTTCCGGTGAGGGGACCATGCTCCATGCAGTCCATCACTCCCTTGAGTATTGCCGGCATGAAACGGGCATCTATGGCTCCGCCGACAACAGAGTTGATAAATACCAACTTGCCGCCCCACTCCAATTCAACGACTTCCTTACCCTTAATATTCATCTTGAATTCCTGACCATTGAAGTTGTAGCTTGCCGGGTCGGGCATTCCATCTGCATACGGTTCAATGATGAGATGCACCTCACCAAACTGTCCGGCACCGCCACTCTGCTTTTTATGCCGATATTCCGCCTTGGCTTTTCTGGTGATAGTTTCACGATAAGGAATCCTTGGTTCGCCAAACTTAACCTGTAGCTTCTCATTATTTTCAAGACGCCACTTCAACGTGCGCAGATGAAATTCTCCCTGTCCATGCACTATAGTCTGGCGCAGTTCCTTGCTCTGCTCCACCACCCACGTAGGGTCTTCCTGACGCATCTTAAGAATAGCAGCCATAAGTTTCTCTGTGTCCTGACTGTTTACAGCCTTTATGGCACGCGAATACTTGGAGTTAGGATATTTTATGAAATTAAACTTCCATTCAGCACCTTTTCCATTAAGAGTATTGCCGGTCTTTACATCCTTGAGTTTCACCGTGCAGCCAATATCTCCGGCATTAAGTCCGTCTACAGGAATACGGTTAGCTCCGGCACACGCGAATATCTGCCCTATGCGTTCCTTACTGCCACGGTCGGCATTGGAAAGGTCGTCACCGGTCTTCACACTGCCGCTCATCACCTTGAAATAACTCACTTCTCCAATATGCGGCTCCATACCTGTCTTGAAGAAATAAAGACTCTCAGGACCATTACTGTCGGGAGTTATCTCTTCTCCGCGGGTGTCATACAACTTAGGCATCTCACTGACAAACGGAACCACATTACCAAGAAATTCCATCAGACGGCGCACACCCATATCTTTACCGGCACAGACGCAGAACACAGGAAATATAGAACGGGTGACAAGTCCCTTGCGAATACCCTCGCGCATCTCGTCCTCAGAAAGAGTCTCACTGTCGAAGAATTTCTCCATCAAACCTTCGTCATTCTCGGCAGCAGCCTCAACAAGAGTCTTGTGCAGTTCCATAGCCTTATCCATCTCTTCAGCCGGAATATCTTCTATGACAGGAACACCGCCTTCAGGTTTCCAACTGTATTTCTTCATCAGAAGAACATCAATAAGGGAATTAAAACCCGGACCTGTCTGTACTGGATACTGAATCTGAACGCATTTATCACCGTATATTTCTTTCATTGAAGAAATGATACTGTCGAAATCGCACTTATCACTATCAAGTTGATTTACAAGAAAGATAACAGGCTTATTCAACTTCTCGGTATAACGGAAATTGTTCTGGGTGCCTACTTCAGGACCATACTGACCATTGATGAGAATCACCGCCTCGTCAGTTACATTGAGAGACGTTATGGCACCACCTACAAAATCATCGCTGCCAGGACAATCTATAATATTAAGTTTCTTATTATTCCACTCTACATGAAAAACAGTAGGAAATACAGAGTAGCCATATTCCAACTCTACCGGAAAATAGTCGCTTACGGTGTTTTTGTTTTCCACACTTCCACGACGCTTGATGATACCGGCTTCAAAAAGCATACTCTCGGCAAGCGTTGTCTTGCCGCAGCCCGCACTGCCAAGCAATGCGATGTTCTTAATTTCATTGGTCTGATAAACTCTCATATCAAAAGATTTTTTAAGTGTTAAGTAATATTGGGCTCTAAATTAGAAAAAAAATCGAATACTTCCAAGAATATTTTAAGAAAATTAGTAATTTTGCGCAATATTATATGAAATCAGGACTATACATACATATTCCGTTTTGTGCCAGTCGCTGCATTTACTGTGGCTTCTACAGCACCACGCTGTCTGACCTGCAGGACAGATACACGGAGGCTCTATGCCAAGAAATGAGACTTCGCAAAGATGAAGTTTCGCAGATAAGGACTATATATATAGGTGGTGGAACTCCGTCACAGTTGAGCACAAAAAATCTAAAACGGCTGCTAGAAGAAATCAATACTCTATTTGACATCCAGAGTTCTGAGCATATAGAATTCACAATGGAATGTAATCCTGACGACATTACTGAGGAGTATGCGTCCGTGATAGAATCTCTGCCTATAAACAGAATAAGCATGGGCGCACAGACTTTCTCTGACAGTAGACTGAAATTCATTCACAGAAGGCATAATGCCGAGGAAGTGGACAGGGCGACAGATATTCTTCACAGGCACGGCATAAACAACATAAGCATAGATTTGATGTTCGGCTTTCCGGATGAAACCATCGAAGACTGGAAGAATGACATAAATCACGCCTTAAGTCTGAACGTGCAACATATATCAGCCTACAGTCTGATGTATGAAGAGGGCACCTTATTATACAAGATGCTGCAACGCGGGGATATTCATGAAATAGATGAGGAGCAGAGTCTTAATATGTATTCCACTCTTATAGACATGCTAACCACAGCCGGATATGAACACTATGAGATAAGCAACTTTGCCAAACCGGGATTCAGAAGCAGGCACAACAGCAGTTACTGGCACGAAATACCATACATGGGAATTGGAGCTGCTGCACACTCTTACCATATAGAGAAGGATAACTACAGGCGGTCTTGGAATGTGGCTGACATAAGAAAATATATTGACAGCATTGAACACGGCAGACTTACGGCTGAATCGGAATTGCTTGACATAAACACCAGATATGATGACCTTATGACAACGGCGCTGCGCACAAGCGAAGGCGTAAATCTGACAAGACTGAAAAGGGAATACGGAAGTGGGCTTTATGATTACTTTATTACAGGCTCACAAAAATTTATCGCCCAGGGACTTATGAAATCCGTGGGCGACAACATATCTCTATCCGGAAAGGGACTTTATATATCAGACTCTATAATGAGCGAACTGATGCACGTTTAAAACAAATCCAACTTGTTTTTGCGTGCCTCTTCTATAGGAACTATTTTCTGCTGCTCCTCGGCATAATCATTGCGCAACTGCTCGTATTTCTCATCAAGTTTACTTACAAACTGCGCTTTCTCATTTTTATTGAGCAGATGAGAAGCAATAGATGCATTAACCGAAGCATCTCTTACCCAGACCACCGGACCGCCATAAACAGGCGCAATCTTCAAAGCCACATGCAGTTCGCTGGTTGTGGCACCACCTATCATTATAGGAATGTCGAGTCCTGCCTTCTGCATCTCTTTAGCCACATTAACCATTTCTTCCAATGAAGGGGTGATGAGACCGCTGAGCCCGATTATGTCGGCATGTATTTCTTTTGCCTTCTTCACTATCTGTTCGGCAGGCACCATGACACCAAGGTCGGTAACATCATAATTGTTGCATGAAAGCACCACACTGACAATATTCTTGCCAATATCATGCACGTCACCCTTTACCGTAGCCATAAGCACCTTTCCGGCACTTGTAGAACCTTCGGTCTTCTCTGCTTCTATATAAGGCTGAAGCACAGACGCTGCCTGTTTCATGGTGCGTGCCGTCTTTACCACCTGCGGCAGAAACATCTTGCCCTCACCGAAGAGCTGTCCCACCACATTCATGCCGTTCATAAGCGGACCTTCTATGATGTTCACCGCATGAGGATATTTCAACAATGCTTCATGTATATCAGCATCAAGATAATCACTTATTCCTTTTCGGAGAGCATACATCAGTCGATGTTCCACATCTTCCCTGCGCCAAGCTTCAGCCTCTGCCGGTTTTGCCGATACAGAAGTTCCACCACTGCCTGCAGCAGCTTTCTCAGCATCCAGTTTTGCCTTTATCTCATCAGCAAGTTCAATGAGGTCTTCAGCAGCATTTTTTCTTCTGTTGAGCACCACATCTTCTATTACCTTGAGTCGGTCTGACGGAATATCAGCATAAGCCACTCTAGTGGCTGGATTGACAATACCGAAGTCCATGCCATGCTGAATGTTATGATACAGAAACACAGCGTGCATAGCCTCACGGATATAATTATTACCACGGAAAGAAAAAGAAAGATTGCTTACTCCGCCACTGACATGAGCCCCCGGCAGATTACGGTGTATCCACTCTGTGGCATTAATAAAGTCTACGGCATAATTGTCGTGTTCATCAATACCAGTAGCTATGCTCAATATATTTGGGTCGAAGATAATATCTTGCGGATTCATGCCCACTTTTTCCGTGAGAATAGCATACGCCCTGCCTGCAATTTCAATCTTGCGCTCGTATGTAGTAGCCTGTCCCTCTTCGTCAAAACACATCACCACCACAGCGGCACCAAACCTCATCACATCTTTGGCATGGGCAATGAACTCTGCCTCACCATTCTTAAGGGATATGGAATTAACAATACACTTGCCCTGCACACATTTCAGTCCTGACATTATCACATCCCACTTGCTGGAATCTATCATAACCGGAACGCGCGACACATCAGGGTCTGACATCATGAGATTAAGGAAGTTAACCATCTCTGCCTCGGCATCCAGCAGTCCGTCGTCCATATTTACATCTATGACCAACGCACCATCGCTGACCTGCTTACGGGCTATACTGAGAGCCTCATCATATTTTTTCTCCTTTACAAGTCTAAGAAACTTTCTGCTACCTGCCACATTACAACGCTCGCCAACATTGACAAACTTCACTTCGGGCGTAACATCAAGCAACTCCAGTCCACTAAGCCACAGCGTTTTAGGTTTAACCACCGGCACATGCGGCTTCTTGCCCACAGCAATATCATTGTACCTGGCAATGAACTCATCTGTGGTGCCACAGCATCCGCCGATGATGTTAACAAGTCCCTCGTCTATAAATTCAGCTATTTTGGGCGCCATGCTCTCTGCCGTTTCATCATATAGCCCCATGGAATTAGGCAGTCCGGCATTAGGATAAGCAGAAATATAATAAGGCGCCTTCTTGCCCAGACTCTCTATATAAGGCTTCATCTGGTCGGCACCAAACGAACAGTTCAGTCCTACAGAAAATATGTCATACGAAGAAATACTGCCAAGAAAAGCATCCAGAGTCTGACCGCTGAGAGTTCTGCCGGCAAGGTCACTCACCGTGGCACTGAGCATTACAGGCAACTTCTTGCCTTTTTCTGCCATAACAGTCTGAGCCACGTCTATGGCAACCTTGGCATTAAGAGTATCGAATATGGTTTCAATGATTAGAGCGTCAGCCCCACCGTCTATAAGTCCTTCTATCTGCTCTCTGTAAGCATCATACAACTGGTCGTAAGTAAGGTCACGTATTGCGGGATTGCTAACATCCGGGCTCATGGAACACGTTTTGTTTGTAGGTCCTATGCTGCCGGCAACAAATCTCGGTTTATCTTCTGTACTGAACTCATCAACCGCTGCTCTTGCTATTCTGGCTCCATTAAAAGCTATTTCATAACAGAAGCTTTCCAGATGATAATCAGCCTGAGATATTCTCTGGGCAGAAAACGTATTAGTTTCAATGATGTCAGCTCCAGCCTTAAGATATTTACGGTGAATATCGACAATGACATCAGGACGTGTAATATTAAGCACATCATTATTGCCCTTCATCTGTCCGGGCACATCTCTAAACCTGTCTCCACGGAAATCATCATCCGTAAGATTATAAGTCTGCACCATGGTTCCCATGGCACCGTCAAGAATCAATATTTTCTTTTTAGCAAGTTCCTGTAAAGTCTCCATTCTCTATAAAAAGCTCTTTAAAACATTAATAGTGCTTCATAGCACGCGCCATTTCCCGTTTATCCTCTTTCTCCTTAAGCGTCTGCCGCTTGTCAAATTCCTGTTTACCCTTTGCCAAAGCTATATCCATCTTAGCCCTACCGTGATTATCTATAAACACCAGCGTAGGCACAATGGTGAAACCAACAGCCTTGCTAGCCTCCTCCAACTTATGAAGTTCACGCTTTGTAAGCAGCAACTTGCGGTCACGCTTTGCCTCATGATTACTGAACGAACCATAGAAATAAGGACTTATATTCATGCCCTTAACCCACATTTCGCCCTTATATATATAGCAGAAAGAATCTACAAGAGAAGCCTTTCCCATGCGTATGCTTTTTATCTCAGTTCCGGTGAGAACAATACCGGCAGTATATGTATCTATGAAGAAATACTCAAATCCCGCCTTCTTGTTTCTTATCTGCACCGGACTTTTCTTTCTAAGTTCCTGTTCTTCTTTACTCATTTCTCTATTATTGCAAAATTATCTATGTGATTATCGATATATTGAGCCACAAGACGGGTCATATCCATTTCTCCCAACACAAAGGCATCATCGAAATCATCAAACTCCGGATACTTCTCATATAGAGCCATAAACTCCTCATCGGTACAGTCTTTCTCTATATCATCATGATTGATATTATAAAACCTGTGACTTTTGTTTATTATCTTATATAGTTCACTTATTCCCCACTGGCGGAAAGCCTTGTCTGTGGGATTGAGATATATAAACGGACCGTAGCCATCATGTATCAGTTCAATAAAACCTCCGTCCATGACCTCTTCGTGCAGATAGTGCCAAGCCAGAAGAGTTACCTGGTCGCTATTCAGCCCTGCCATGTTATCAGCATTAAGTTCACCGCCTATGGCATCAAGCGTAGCTGAAACGAAAACAGCAACGAATTCGTCCATGCCTTCAACAGCAGCCTTCTGCAACACATCATCTTTTATCTTTATTTCCATATTCGTCTTTATTATAAATATGTGCAAAGATAATGTAAAAGAGCGAAATATCAAAGGAAAATCTATTTTTCTTTGCATTTCACAATTTGAAGAATTTATCAATATGAGTGAAATATCAAAAAAGATTCTAATAATTTTGTTTTTTCCATATTTTCCATTACTTTTGCATACGGAAAACAGTGTCCCGGCTTTGTCGCTGGCATCTTTATGGTGCGAGAGGAAAGTCCGGGCAGTGCAGGGCACTCCACTTCCGAAAATAGAAGCTATTAGTGATAGTAGGTGCAAGCAGAAGAGAATGACCGCCTGATGATACTGGCTGGATTCTAGCCGGTTAAGTCGCAGGTAAGGGTGAGAAGGTGGTGTAAGAGACCACCAGCCGACGGGTGATCGCCGGGCTGTGCTATCTGGAGACTGCAAGTTCACGTAAACCGCAGATTGAGGGCTGCCCGCCCAAATAACCTTGAGTTTGCTGCGGAGGGTAGAATGCTTGAGCTATGGGGCAACTCATAGACTAGATAAATGACAAAGCTCCCGTGTTTCGGCACAGGATACAGAACCCGGCTTACCAGGGCACTGCTTTCCTCTTTTTTTTACTAAAAAATTTTCTTAAGTTCACATACTAACAAAAAAAGCTATGTTCAAGACCAAAGAAACAGACCGCACCGCTGATGATTTTCAGCAGACTGTGACAAGAAAGATAGATACTTTTGGCGACCGGAATGATTTTCCCGATATGGCAAAATATAATATCACACGAGAAACTCTCTTCAGTTACCTTTTTGACAAACAGGTGATACTTGACAGCGCAGGAAGCGAAAAGTTTCAATATACTCTGGCTCTTATGCTTGTGTTTCTTCCTATCATAGCACTTTCCCTCTACCCGCAAGACAAAATGCCATGGGGAGAAAATACCATCTTCGTAGGAATAGGCATAGGACTGATGCTATTCGGAATATACAGACTCATAATGTGGATATATATCAAAGGCAAACTGAAAAAGCACAATGATGCAAATATCGAAAACTATATCAATGAGGTAATAAACTATTAAATATGGAAATAAACGAACTTTTATCTTACAAAGACAAATTCTCACAAACCAGCTTTATTGACAAAATAGCCAAAATAGCCAAGAGAGCAGGAAGTAAATTAGTGTATGCGGCAATGGTATTATATTATACTCTGCAGAGCGACAAAGTGAGCATCAAGGACAAGGCTATCATCATAGGTGCCTTAGGCTACCTGATAAGTCCACTAGACGTGGTGCCTGACGCTATTCCAATAGCAGGACTAGCTGATGACCTGGGAGTTCTTATAATGGTTCTGAAAAAGGTATGGGGACAGGTAAATGAAGACGTAAAGACCAAAGCTAAGGATAAATTGTCAAAATGGTTTGACGAAGATGAAATCAAAGACGTCACCAAAGACATATTTGCAGACACCCCAAAAGAAAATCCTGTTTGATATTTTTCTTCCCAACAAGGTCGTGAATTATTTTCATGGCCTTTAATTTTAGACAAAAAAAAATTGATTGTCTCACGACAACCAATCTTTTCTTAACCTTAATAATCTAATACCATGAAAAACACGATGCAAAGGTATTCATTATTTTGAATCCTGCAAATGTTTTGCATGAAAATCTACCTATCTATAACAATAGTTAACGATATCTTTTTGCCATTTAATAGTTGTTTGCACTTTTTCTGTGATTTTCTTCTTCTTTTCCTCTTCTGAAGGCCAAAGTAAAGATTGTATTAGCACCATATCAGAGTTTGCAGGATTTAACTCTGCCATAATAAACTTATCCTCTTCGGAAGCATAAGGCATATTGACCTTTATGTCTATAGGTTTCCAGTTCTGATTATAAAAGTTTATTTCGCTCTCGCCCACATTTCCGCTTTTAAGAGTCTTCACCACACATATTATGCTGTCATTGCCGTATGGCAACCGCTTAATCTCAATAGTAGAAGCTTCACTCAGTCTCACTTTCATGAAATCAGCCGTCAGCGTATCAACGATGCTCTTGCCATGCAACAGATTATCTACATCCATCTTGATATGCATATCTGCATAATCAATAAACTCCATGCGCTTATTCTTATCCAAATAAGCTATCATGCTATCCGGCATACTAATCCAGATATCTTTCATCTGCCTAGCCATAACCGAACACGGCAACAGCAACAGACCACCTATTAAATATAAAATGCTTTTCTTCATAATTGTGCTGCAATATTACCACTTTTTTCTGAAATACGCAACAGTTTACTTATTTTTAAAATTTACGTTGTTATAATTTCAAATATAAAACTATAAAAAAGTCACATTCCGGCAGTACATTAATTTAAAAGTGTAAAAAATGATATTTCCATGTTTAATAGCCGTTAAAGTGTTAAATTCATTTGTTAAAATCGAATAAAGAACAGCACTATTTTAACCAATTACGAATTTTTGCATCTATATTTGCAACCGGTTTAGATATAAAAGAATTACAAACATAATAAACACATAAAAACATGAAACAGTACAGTAAATATGTTTTTGGAGCCCTTTGCGTAGCATCGCTAGGACTTTCTGCAGGAGCTTTCATTGAGGCTAACGCAGCTCCGGCAATAGAGGCAGCAGCCCCTGGACAGCCGATAGACCTAACCTACGCATCAGAAAAAGCTCTTCCGGCAGTGGTACACATCAAATACGTGCAAAACTCAAAAGTGCAGACCGTGGATGTACAAAGTGACCCTTTCGGTGATTTCTTCGACCCATTCGGATTCTTCGGACAAGGACAAGGTCAGGGAAATGACGGAACACAGAAACGCAAGGTTCAGACTCCTAAGAAAGAAGCTACTGGAAGTGGCGTGATAATAAGTTCTGACGGATATATAGTAACCAACAACCACGTTGTGAATGGCGCAGACGAACTTACTGTGACATTGAATGACAACCGCGAGTTCTCTGCAAGAATAATAGGTACTGACCCTACTACAGACCTTGCACTGATAAAAATAAACGGTAACAATCTGCCAACACTACCTATTGGCGATTCTGACAAACTTAAAGTTGGCGAATGGGTTATTGCCGTTGGCAATCCTTTTGGTCTTACCAATACTGTAACAGCAGGCATCGTGAGTGCAAAAGCACGGTCACTAGGACAAAACGGTGTAGAAAGTTTCATACAGACAGATGCTGCCATTAACAGAGGAAACTCTGGAGGTGCCTTGGTAAATGCTCAGGGCGAACTGGTCGGTATAAACGCCATGCTATATTCTGAAACAGGCTCTTACTCCGGTTACGGTTTTGCTATACCAACAGCCATTATGAACAAGGTTGTTTCTGACATTAAACAATATGGAACTGTACAGCGGGCTATGCTCGGTATTCAAGGTGGAGACGCTCTGAACTACATAAACTCTCAGAAAGAAAGCGGAAAAGATGTTGACCTGGGCACAAATTCCGGAATATATGTAGACAAAGTAACTGAAGAAAGTGCTGCTTCTGAAGCCGGACTGCAAAAAGGTGACGTGATTATTGCCGCAGACGGTAACAAGGTTACAAAGATGGCTGAACTGCAGGAGATTATTGCAAAGAAACGCCCTGGAGACAAGCTAAGCATTACATTCTTGCGCAACAAGAACAAAAAGAGTAAGACTGTGACTCTGAAAAACGCACAGGGTAACACGAAGGTTGTAAAGACTGCCGATATTGATGTTCTAGGTGCCAGTTTCCGTCCTGTAACAGAACAGACCAAGAAAGACCTGAATATTACTTTCGGTCTTGAAGTAACCAAAATCAACAAGGGTTCAGTTAAGGATGCCGGAATAGACAGAGGTTTCGTAATTCTTTACGCGAACGATGTTCCTATGAAAAGTATGAGTGACCTGCAGGAAGCTGTGAAAGCTGCTTCTACAAGCAAAGACCCTGTGCTGATAGTAAAGGGTATATGGCCTACAGGAAAGAAAGACTATAAGGTTATCAAGGTTTCTGAATAAATCAGAAATATAACAGACAAGATAATAGCGGATGACTCTTTACGGGCATCCGCTTTTTTTTATTCATTGACAACCGACAACTACTTTAATAAATCACGGCACTTATCCATGATTCCGCGGCAACCATCCTCTATCAAATCCAGTGCCAAATCAAATGCCTCAGATTCACCATAATAAGGGTCTGGAACTGATGTTGCATCAGGAAAATGACTTATATAGTCAACCATTCTTATAACCTTTCGCCGGTCTGCCTCACTGTCAGTCATAGACATTATGGCACTGTAATTACTTTCATCCATGACCACAATATAATCAAATTTGCCAAAATCAGACTTTTTGAACTGACGTGCATGATGATTAAAATCATATCCCCGACGAGCTCCATGCCTGCGCATACGCAAATCAGGCAACTGTCCTACATGCCAATCTCCGATTCCAGCCGAATCAATATAAAAACGGTCTGCAATGCCACCTTCGTCTACCATCTGCTGCATTACGCCATGTGCAGCCGGAGACCTGCATATATTGCCAAGACAAATAAACAACAACCTTATTTTACCATCGGTACTAACATCACTTTTATACATAATCTTATACTTATTGAAATTTGGACACAAAAGTAATGAAAAGACTACATACCGCAAAACAAATAAACTGAAAAACTTTTTTGGCACAACGTTTGCCAACTTAAAAACAGGAAAAATAAAAAATAGTGCTTTTATTTTGCAGTTTCAACAGATTACACTATATTTGCATTAACAATGAAATTGATAACAAATAAAATAAGGAGAACAAAATTATGACTAGTCAGTTTTCACCCAAAGTTTCAGAAATCCTGGCATTCAGCCGGGAGGAAGCTACCCGTCTGGCCAGTCGGTCAGTCGGACCGGAACATCTATTGCTCGGCATACTAAGAGAGAAAGAAAGCCCGGTGAAAGAGCTATTCAGAAAGCTGAACATAAACGAATTGAGCTTAAAGACAGAACTGGAGAACCGAGTTCGGGAAGATGAAATAATGCAGCCGATAATAACATCAGAACTAGTGCTGAACGAACAGGCAAGCAACATTCTGAAACTTGCTGTACTGGAGGCACGACTGCAACATACACAGACCGTAGATGTACAGCATCTGCTGTTAGCCATGCTGCATGACAACGTGGAAAACGGAGCCAAAGCTGTGCTGGAACTGAATAACGTGAATTACGATGATGTATTGACATATCTGCAAGTCAAGAAAAGTCCTACATCTAATAATACAACAAGTAATTCCATAGATATGTCTGAAGATGACGATGACACTATGATGCAAAGCCCCGGAGACGAAAGTTCCGTAGGAAAAAGCACAAAAACCACCGTTAAGGGAAATGGAAAAACTCCTGTGCTGGACAACTTTTCTACCGACTTTACCGCTGCCGCAGCAGAAGGAAAACTTGACCCGGTGGTGGGAAGAGAAAAAGAAATCCAAAGAGTTACCGAAATACTGTGCCGACGCAAAAAGAATAATCCTATACTTATAGGCGAACCAGGAGTCGGAAAAAGTGCTATCGTGGAGGGATTGGCACAATTAATAGTCAAGCGCCATACCTCACCTGTTCTGTTTAACAGGCGGGTTGTAAGTCTTGATATGTCTGCCATTGTGGCCGGTACAAAATATCGTGGTCAATTTGAAGAGCGAATAAAGGCTCTTCTGAAAGAACTTGAACAGAATCCGGAAATAATAGTATTCATGGATGAAATCCATACTATCATTGGTGCCGGGAACGCTTCCGGCTCTATGGATGCTGCCAACATGATGAAACCGGCTTTGGCCAGAGGTGTGATACAGTGTATTGGTGCCACAACTCTAGACGAATACCGCAACAGTATAGAGAAAGACGGTGCGTTGGAACGACGTTTCCAAAAGGTAATAGTAGAGCCTACCACGGCAGAACAGACCGAGCATATACTTGAGAATATCAAGGAAAGATATGAAGAGCATCACCACGTGAAATATACGGATGAAGCTCTGCATGCTTGTGTCAAACTGACAGACAGATATATTACAGACCGGTTCTTCCCAGACAAGGCAATAGACGCATTGGACGAGGTGGGCTCCAGAGTACACCTTGCACACGCTGAAGTGCCTGAGGAAATAACGCTGAAAGAAAAAGAAATAGAAAGCGTAAAGACCAAAAAGCAGATTGCCGTAAGAGACCAGAATTTCGAATTGGCTGCCGGATATCGCGACAAACAGACTGAACTGGAGAACGAACTGGCTGAAATGAACAATAAATGGGAAAACGGAGATTGCGGAAAAAAGGAAACCGTGACCGATAATGATGTTGCCGACGTGGTGAGCATGATGAGCGGAGTTCCCGTACAGCGCATGGCGGAAGCCGAAGGTACAAGGCTCAAGAATATGGGCAATGAACTGAAGGCTGAAGTAATAGCACAAGACAACGCCATTGAAAAAATGGTGAAAGCTATACAGCGTAACCGAGTGGGACTGAAAGACCCTAACCACCCTATCGGCGTATTCATGTTTCTGGGTCCTACCGGCGTGGGAAAAACCTATCTGGCAAAGAAACTTGCCGGATATATGTTCGGCTCTGACGATGCTCTTATCCGCATAGATATGAGCGAATACACGGAAAGTTTCAACACATCACGACTGATAGGTGCTCCACCGGGATACGTGGGATATGAAGAAGGCGGACAACTGACAGAGCAGGTGCGCAGAAAGCCATATTCCATAATATTACTGGACGAGATAGAAAAGGCTCATGGCAACGTATTCAATATGTTGCTGCAAGTGCTTGACGAAGGACGTCTGACAGACGGAAACGGACGTCTGGTAGATTTCCGTAATACCGTTATAATAATGACCAGTAATGCCGGAACCAGACAACTTAAGGAATTCGGAAAGGGTGTTGGTTTCAACGCAGGAGGCGTAAACGGGCTGAGCCACAACGAGAAAGACAAAGAATATGCAAGAAACATAATACAGAAGAGTCTGAGCAAGCAGTTTGCTCCGGAATTTCTGAACCGTCTTGACGAAATAATAACTTTCGACCAACTGGATATTGAAGCTATAAAAAAGATTATAGACATAGAACTTGCAGGACTCACAAAGCGCATTGAAGGCTTGGGATACCATCTGACTCTCACAGAAAAAGCCAAAGAACTGGTGGCGACGAAAGGATATGACGTACAGTTTGGAGCACGCCCGCTGAAACGTGCCATACAAACATATATAGAAGACGGAGTATGCGAGAAAATACTTGGCGGTGATGTGAAAGAAGGCGATACGATAAGCGTAGGCATAAATTCTGCCGGACAAGAACAACAACTTAAATTCAGCGTGCGCAACCATAAATAATATCATACTTATGATTTTATTGCAAACTGCACATTACAAAGCATGCAAAAAAGAACTTTAATCATCATCATTGATTAAAAAAAATAATCAGATTGGGAAAAATACTTATTTACAAGTAGTATTTTTCCCTTTTTTTTTGTAATTTTGCGGCACAAGATACAAAATAACATTAAATACATATTTAATAATTAATTTAGCGAATATGATCTATTCAAAAGAAGTTGACAACATGTGCGTTGTCGCTAAAGGTCCTAACCATGGACCAGCTCCAATTCCTGAAGAAGGAAAATGGATTCAAGCTAAGGAGATTAAAGATATCTCCGGTTATACTCACGGTGTGGGTTGGTGTGCTCCTCAACAGGGTGCTTGCAAGCTTTCTCTTAACATCAAGGAAGGTATTATTCAAGAGTGCTTGGTTGAGACTATCGGCTGTACAGGTATGACTCACTCTGCTGCCATGGCAAGTGAAATTCTTCCTGGAAAGACCATTCTTGAAGCACTTAACACTGACCTTGTTTGTGATGCTATCAACACAGCAATGCGTGAGCTCTTCCTTCAGATTGTATACGGTCGTTCACAGAGTGCATTCTCTGAAGACGGACTGGTAATCGGTGCTGGTCTTGAAGATCTTGGTAAAGGTCTTCGTTCTCAGACAGGTACTCTTTACGGTACAGTTGCTAAGGGTACACGTTATCTGGAACTTACAGAAGGTTACATCACAAAGATGTTCCTGGACAAGGACTCTGAGGTTTGTGGCTATGAGTATGTAAACCTGGGCAAAATGATGGAAGCCATCAAAGGCGGTATGGATGCAAACGAAGCTGTGAAGAAATTCACTGGTCGCTATGGTCGTACAACAGCTGAGCAGGGTATTGTTAAAACTATTGACCCACGTAACGAATAAGGAGGACACAAGATATGATTAGAAAGGTAAACTACGAAAGTCAGGAACGTCGCGATAAGCAGGTTCTTGCAGCTCTTAATGCCAATGGTATCAAGAGCATTGAAGAGGCTAACCAGATCTGCGAAAATGCTGGTGTTGATCCTTATCAGATGTGCGAAGACACTCAGCGCATCTGCTTTGAAAATGCAAAATGGGCATACGTATGTGGTGCAGCCATCGCTATAAAGAAGGGTGCAAAGACTGCTGCTGAAGCTGCTGAGGCTATCGGTATCGGTCTGCAGAGCTTCTGTATTCCTGGTTCTGTTGCTGATGACCGTAAGGTTGGTATCGGCCATGGTAACCTTGCAGCCCGTCTGCTCCGTGAAGAGACAGAATGCTTCGCATTCCTCGCTGGTCACGAGAGTTTCGCTGCTGCTGAAGGTGCCATCAAGATTGCTGAAATGGCTAATAAGGTTCGTGTAAAACCATTGCGCGTTATCCTTAACGGTCTTGGCAAGGACGCTGCACAGATTATCAGCCGTGTAAACGGTTTCACATACGTTCAGACTAAGTTTGACTACTATACCGGTAAGGTTAATGTAGTTCGCGAAATTGCTTACTCTGACGGTGCACGTGCAAAGGTTAAGTGCTATGGCGCTGACGATGTTCGTGAAGGTGTAGCTATTCTTTGGAGAGAGAACGTTGATGTATCCATCACCGGTAACTCTACAAACCCTACACGTTTCCAGCACCCTGTTGCCGGAACTTACAAGAAGGAGCGTCTTGCTGCAGGTAAGCCTTATTTCTCTGTAGCTTCAGGTGGCGGTACCGGTCGTACACTTCACCCAGACAACATGGCAGCCGGTCCTGCATCATACGGTATGACCGACACTATGGGTCGTATGCACTCAGACGCTCAGTTTGCCGGTTCTTCTTCAGTTCCTGCACACGTAGAGATGATGGGTTACCTGGGTATGGGTAACAACCCAATGGTAGGTGCAACAGTTGCTATTGCAGTTGCTGTAGACCTTGCTATCAACAAGAAATAATAGTCTAAGATTATTATAAAATCAAGACTTCCGCAATTGCAAGAATTGCGGAAGTCTTTTTTTTATATTTCATATCCAATAAAATCATCTATTACCTCATCGGCTAAAGGAGCGATGCTTTCCGCAGGATTTGTTGTGGCAAGTCCAACAGTATAAGCACCTGACGCACGCACAGCTTTGAGTCCATTGAAACTATCCTCAAATCCGATACATTCTTCCGGAGATACTCCAAACACAGCCGCCGCCTTGAGATAACAGTCAGGGTCTGGCTTGCTTTTTTCAAAATCTTCACTTGTTAGAATTCTGTCAAAAAGCATTTTGAATTCAGGATGCTGACAATACACTACATTCATTTTTACCACATTGCTACTGGTAACAACAGCAGTTTTTATTCCCTTATTACGAAGATATATTATGAATTTCAGAAAACCAGGAATATAGTTCAACTGCATTTGAGATTCAAAATCATCAAGTTTTTTCACTATAGACACACGCTGAACTACATCAAAATACTTGTCAAGAATTTCCGTCAAAGTCTGTCCCTTTATTTTATGCTCCAATCCGGGTAATTCCGGATGATACAACCGACACTGTGAGCCCCAAAAATCTGTATACTGAGTCTCTGTATCCAACACTACCCCATCCAAATCAAACAGAGCTGCTTTGTATTTATTATCCTTCATCTTCTACACATTTTATTATATACAATGTGCAAAGTTACAAATTTTCTTTGTAACTTTGCGCCTATATTGAATAAATTGGTTTTTCAAATGAACATAATAGAGAAATACTTCCCTGAAATTTCGGATGAACAGAAGCGGCAATATGAAGAACTTGATTCCTTGTATCGCGACTGGAACTCTAAGATAAATGTAATTTCACGCAAGGACATAGACAACTTGTATGAACATCACGTGCTCCACTCTCTTGCAATAGCAAAGACCATACGTTTCAAGCCGGGAACAAATGTTCTTGACTTCGGCACCGGCGGAGGCTTCCCTGGCATACCACTTGCAATTATGTTTCCGGAATGTAAGTTCAAGCTTATTGACGGAACAGGAAAGAAAGTCAGAGTAGCTACAGAAGTAGCTTCAGCCATAGGACTGAAGAATGTATGTGCCGAACATCTGCGTGGAGAAGATGAAAAAGGCAAATATGACTTCATTGTAAGCCGGGCAGTGATGCAACTTCCTGACTTGATGAAAATTATACGCAAAAACATATCCGGGAAACAGAAAAACGCACTACCTAACGGTTTGCTATGCTTAAAAGGCGGAGAACTGAAAGAAGAATTGAAGCCTTTCGACAAAATTGCAGAAGTGACACCACTTGACACTATGTTTGACGAAGACTGGTTCAAAGAAAACAAAAAACTGATTTACATACCAATGTAACTTAAATAAGGGAGATTAATATATGCTTGATATTCAGAGATTCCAATGCAATATGCTGCAAGAAAACTGTTACGTGGCAAGCGATGAAACTAAAGAATGTATCATTGTGGACTGCGGAGCATACTATGCTGATGAGCGAAAGGCTATAGTGGACTATATAAAAGAAAACAAATTGAAACCGGTCCATCTAATCGTAACTCACGGACATTTGGACCATAACTTTGGCAACAATACCGTATACGAGGCTTTTGGACTAAAGCCAGAAGTGTCTTTCAAAGATGAGCACTTGATGCAGAATCTGAAGAAACAGGCTAAGAACTTCTATCAAATAGAACTGGACTATGACTTTCCACCAATAGACCACTTCTTTGAAGAAGATGAAGAAATAAAATTCGGCTCACACATCATTAAGATAATAGAAACTCCAGGACACTCACGAGGTTCCGTGATTTTCTACTGCAAAGAAGAGAATATAGCCTTCAGTGGCGACACTCTTTTCCGCAACAGCATAGGAAGAACTGATTTTGAAGGTGGTTCCAAATTCCAGATAATAATGAGTTTGAGAACCATTTGCCAATTGCCAGACAACACCCGCATTCTGCCCGGACACGGTGAGGAGACAACCATCGGATATGAACTGTCGAGCAACCCGTATCTGGACAGATAAATGAAGGAAAAGATAATTCTAGGAATAGACCCCGGTACCAACGTTATGGGATATGGGATTATAAAAGTGATTGGCAACAAGGCTCAAATGGTAGCAATGGGTGTTATAGACCTGCGCAAAATGCACGACCCATATCTGAGACTCGGCAGAATATTTGAGCGGGTAACAGGAATCATTGATGAATATCTGCCTGATGAAATGGCTATAGAAGCGCCTTTCTTCGGAAAAAACGTACAGAGCATGCTGAAACTAGGCAGAGCACAGGGCGTTGCCATTGCTGCTGCCATTCATCATGATGTGCCGATACATGAATATGCTCCACTGAAAATAAAGATGGCAATAACAGGTCAGGGACAGGCTTCAAAAGAACAGGTGGCAGGTATGCTTAAGCGACTACTGAACCTTGACAACAGCGAAATGCCAAAATTTATGGATGCCACGGATGCCCTAGGGGCTGCATACTGCCATTTCATGCAATCAGGAAGACCTGAAACTGACGCACGACACTACAGTAATTGGAAAGACTTTGCAAACAAAAACTCTGAGAGAGTTAAAAAATAAGAGACTATGAATATTATAACCATTAAAAATGGAGTGACAAGAATGCCGGATTGGCGTATGGCAGAACCGGTGAACTTTACAGCCTGTGACGGCGAACACATTGCAATAGTAGGTCCCAATGGGGGCGGAAAAAGTATGTTAGTAGACATTATCGTTGGCAGACACCCTCTGCTGATGCACGACCCGGAATACAACTTTGCTCCAAGTAAGAAAGAACTTGTTTCTGACAATATCAAATACATTACTTTCCGCGACAGCTATGGTGGAGACAACGACCGCACTTACTATCTGCAACAGCGTTGGAACCAACAGGAGATTGACGCAGAAACACCTACCGTGGGCAGCAAACTGGAAGAGGCTTTCAATATGGCAGGAGAAGACACTCCTGAAAGGCGCAACATGCAGAAACACATATATGAGATGTTCCATATTGAACATTTGCTTGACAAATATATAATTCTGCTGTCAAGTGGAGAACTGCGCAAATTCAAACTAGCCTCTACCCTATTCGCAGAACCAAGAGTGCTGATTATGGACAATCCTTTCATTGGACTTGATGCCGAGACACGTGACCAACTGAAAGAATTGCTAAAGACTATTTCAACAGAAAGAGCTCTGCAGATTATACTTGTACTGAGCAAGAGTGATGACATTCCTGACTTCATTACCCACATTGTTGAAGTGAACAATATGAAGGTACAACCCAAAACAACTCTACAGGAATATATTGCCGGCAGAAAACCAGTACCGCCACATGTATTAAACGAGGAAAAAGCCAATGCCATTATTAATATGCCTTACAAAAATGACGAATATCATACCAAAGAGGTAGTAAGAATGAATAAGGTGAGCATTGTATATGGCAAACGAACTATACTCAGCGAATTGGACTGGACTGTGAAAAACGGTGAAAGATGGGCTTTGAGTGGACAGAATGGAGCCGGAAAAAGTACTTTGCTAAGTCTGGTATGCGCTGACAATCCACAAAGCTATGCCTGCGACATAACTCTGTTTGACCATACACGCGGCAGCGGTGAAAGCATCTGGGATATAAAGAAGCATATAGGCTATGTTTCACCGGAAATGCACAGAGCCTATCAGCGTGACATGCCGGCAATAAGAATTGTAGCCAGTGGACTGAAAGATTCCGTTGGTCTGTATGTAAAACCTGACGATGGCGAATATGGTATATGCAGATTCTGGATGGGAGTATTCGGACTGGAAGGACTGGAAGAAAAAACTTTTCTTAAACTGTCTAGCGGACAGCAACGACTAGTGCTGTTGGCACGGGCTTTCGTAAAAGACCCGGAACTGCTAATTCTGGACGAACCTCTACACGGTCTTGACAATACTAACCGTCGACTGGTAAAAGACGTAATTGAAAGTTTCTGCAAACGCCGAAACAAAACTATGATTATGGTGACACACTACAAGGAAGAACTTCCTGCGTGCATCGACCATAGTATATACTTAAAGCGACACGCTTAAATCAAATATCTCGCTTGGAACTTTTCGCTTAAGGACTTCTACAATGAAGTCCTTACCGGCGATGAGCCCATAGGAACGAAGAACCTGCTCTACGCTTTTAAGTGCCAATATAGGATGATTGTTTTCCTCGCTCAAATGACACAGCCACACATGATGCAAGGCATCTGAGGCATTACCTGCCAAAGCTTCGGCACAATCATTATTGCTTAAATGCCCGTCTGGTCCCAAAATACGAGTCTTGAGATATTCCGGATAATGCCCATTTTTAAGCATTTCGACATCATGATTTGCTTCTATTACCAGATAATTGGCTTCGCCTATGAATGGTTTCATCTCGTCTGTGACATGACCTATATCCGTCATAAGCACAAATACAATCCCTTCACATTCCACCTTATATCCCACATTGTCAGAACTATCATGCGGCACGCCAAATGGAGTGACAGTGAACTCTCCGACTTTAAAGCTTATACCCTTTTCTATTCTCTTAACATGTCCGCCTTCCACCTTCTTGCGTACACAATAATTTCTCTCTATGCCGGAATGCACCTTACCGGTTGTATAGACATCGAGACCATATTCATTGCTAAGTGAACCCACAGATTTCACATGATCAGCATGATCATGTGTAACAAGAAGATGATGAACATCAGATAATGACAGACCATAGTTTTTGAAATATTTTTTCAACGTTCTTAAGCCTATGCCTGCATCTATCATCAGTCCATCAGTTTCAGTATACAGATAGTAGCAATTGCCGCTACTTCCGCTTCCAAACGATATAAACTTCAGCATGTTTTGTTTTCTTTTCTACAAAAATATTAAAAAGTAGTGAATATACCAAAGAATTTGCCTACCTTTGTTGTAATTTAATATTTTTAATATGAAATTTAAGAGAAAGACATTACTGCTTATTCAATTATCTGTGGTAGCAGCATTTGTTCCCATAATTGCAACATATTGCAACCGCAAAGGGCATGAATACGCTGCAGAAGAAGTGGCAGACTCATTTGCACTGCATTATTTTAATTGGCAATTTGACAAGGCATTGCCATACGTAACTGACAGTTCTGCTATATGGCTGCGGTATGCGGCATCGCAGGTGCATCAGGCTGACGTGGATGCATTGAGAACTATGACCGATGGCGCTACCATTGAAACCGAAGAAGCCAACATAGCAAATGACTCTATGGTTACGGTGAACATAAAAGTAAAAAACTATCTTGGAATGGATACCATCGGCAAAGCCGCACACATGGTAGATGAAGCTGAATACACTATGCACCTGAAACAGGAAAACGAAAAATGGAAAGTAATACTTAACGGTCTGCCAACCAGATAAGTTACAAACGTTAAACCCTGAAATCAAAAATCAGAAAGGCAGTCCCACCGCAAAGTGGAATGAAAGGTCACGGCTCAAGTTAGGATGGAAAACGGCATAATGCTCATGACTACTTTCATAAGCAGGATTCACGGCTTTCATACCGGCATCAAAACGCAATATGAAATAACCGAAATTAAGACGCAATCCCAGTCCATAAGCTACAGCAATCTGCTTATAGAACTCATTCAACTTGAACTGTCCACCGGGTTGTTCCTCGTAATTTCGAAGAGTCCATATATTGCCGGCGTCCACAAACACAGCCCCATCAAACTTCCAGAATAAAGAAGTGCGGTATTCAACATTAAGATCCAACTTCATGTCACCAGTCTGGTTTATAAAGTCTATTCGCCCGTCGGTACCCTTGAAACTGCCCGGTCCCAATTCTCTAACGCCCCATCCTCTTACACTGTTTGCTCCACCAGAGAAATATCTCTTTTCAAATGGCAGCACATCACTGTTGCCGTAAGGCCAAGCTATGCCGAATCCGACATGCATGGCAAGAGCATTGCGTTTATCGAACTGCAGAAGATGAGTATAATCGAAATCGAACTTCACATACTGTGCAAAAGCAATATTGAAAAGAGTGTACTGATTATCATCATTCTTATGCATATCGAAAGCATGAGCCAATCCACTCAGCAGATTACCTGCGGTCTCAAAGTTAGCCTTGACAGCGTCTACACCGTCATTATATGTTATTCCGGCACCAGTCTTCATTATAAACAGGTCTTCGTAGTTATATCTCAGGATTGCATTGCGATTGCTCACGCTGTCAAGATAATCATGCTTAAAAGTCTCACTTATCCATGGCATATAGATATAGTTGAGGTCAAGCAAGTCAATACGATAACTGAGATTATGGCGTGGCTCACTCCATCGGTATCTCCATGCTGCAGAGAACACACGACGATGAAATTCAGGACGATTCTGCAGATTATAACTTACAGCTAGTTCTGACGTAGCATTGCTCTGGTGCTTGAATGTACGTGAAAGAAAGGGAGCCACAAAACGCGGAAACTGTAGTTTTCCTTCTATATTATACTCCTGATAGTTCTGATCCTGATAACCTTCCAATCCGGTTATGGCTTCAAAAGCACCACGCAACTGCAGGCTGAAGAGTTCAGACCCACGGAAGAAATTTCGGTTTTCCCATGTCAGAGTGGCTGCAGCTCCCAAATCACCGGCTGTATTTGTTCCCTCAGGTTGAAAAGACAACGTGTTAGGCTTATTGGTACTTATCTGTATATCACAATCCAGCAGAGCAGAATCCGGATGTTCCTTGAAATTTATATTGGTATATCTCACAGCCTGAAGACGAGCAAAACGGTTGTATGTGCGCTGCAAATCCCTGCTACTGTAAGGCTGTCCCACTTCCATAACAGAAGTATTCTCAAGCACGCTTTTACGAAGATGCAAACCGGCAGAATCACCTCCTGTGTAATTTATCTTGCTGATGTAATATCTGGGATGCAGATGCACAGAGTCTTCATTATTAGCCCGATACGGCAGCAGATGCACCACTACGTTTATATCATTACTGTTGCGGGCAGAATCGGCATCAAACTGAATGAAGTCCTTATGGAAACGATAATAACCACGGTTCATAAGATAAGCTGTGATATTTTTCCTTTCAGCATTCAAGGCATCTACCGTAAAGCGACTGCCCGACCTGAGACTCCTCACAAACGGGACACGTTCTTCTCTACCAAAAAGCAGACTGTCTATCACAGAGTCTTCAATCTGATATCTTACACTATTAATATAATAAGGTTTCCCTGGATGCAAACTGTACACGGCCTTGAGTTTTTTTCCATGAATGCGGGTTTCCACATTTACGGTAGCGTGCATATATCCCATATTTCTAAGAGCTCCCCGCAAATCGTCTACCGAAAGCCGCGCCTGCAGAGTGTCATACACCACAGGTTCCTCGCCTATATTCTTCAGCGTACGATTAATCCATTTTGTAGAGTCTCTGCCGGCAAGAGCGTATGTGCCCAAAGGTATCTTGAAAATAGAAAACCACTTGGAATTACCTTTCTGGCGGATATAGTTCTGTAGAGTGGACGTATCAAGAGTCTTATCATCGCTCTTCACGGTAACGCTCTCCAGTAGATATTCGTTGTCGGGAATAAACTTAGACGCGCTGCATGATTCAAGAACGCAGACTATAGTCAGACATATATATTTAAAAATAGTTTTCATTAACGAGCACAAAGATACGTCTTTTTTTTCAGACATGCAAAATAATACCACGCAATATATAATAAAAAAAGGTTTAATTCATGCCGCAAATTCATCACATTCAAATATTTTTTATTACCTTTGCAGTTACAATGATAAGCAAAGCTAAAAGCAAATACATCAAATCGCTGCTGCAGAAGAAAAACAGAAATGCAGACAGTGTGTTTGTGGCAGAAGGACACAAAGTAGTTGGTGACTTTCTGAAGTTTCACCGTGCCCGGCTCATTGTAGCTCTAAGTTCTTGGATAAAAAGCAACCCCTATGCTGCTGCCGATGAAATAATAGAAGTTACAGATGAAGAACTGCAAAAGGTGAGTTTTATGCAGCATCCACAGGATGTACTCGCTATATTCCCGATGCTTAATCGCAGCGTATCATCTGCCAAAGGCAAGTTGTCATTAGCTTTGGACGGAGTTCAGGACCCCGGAAATCTCGGCACTATTATACGCATAGCCGACTGGTTCGGCATAGAAGACATATATTGCAGTCAGACCACAGCTGACGTATATAATCCGAAAGTGGTACAAGCCACAATGGGGAGTCTGGCAAGAGTAAACATAGTTTACACTGACCTGAACATTCTATTGGACTCGCTGCCAGAAAGTTTCCCAGTCTACGGCACTCTGCTCGAAGGCAACAATATATACGAAGAGCAACTCTCTGCCGAGGGACTTATAATAATGGGCAATGAAGGCAACGGTATTTCACCTGAAATAAGAAACAGAATAAACCACGGACTACTGATACCGAACTATCCTGAAGGTAGAGAAACAGCCGACAGCCTAAACGTGGCAATAGCCACAGCCATAACATGTGCGGAATTTAGAAGAAGATTTATTTGAATATGGAAAACGATATTATGAAGAGCCGCAGCTACTCCGGATGCATTAAAGCTGCATATAACCTGATGAGCAATAACATTGCGGCTATCATACGCCACACTTGGTTGCCAGCCATATTGCTTGCTCTGTTTACAGCTATCGGTAGTCTTACTGGTCTACCGTATAAATCACTATCTGACTTCGGCATGCAACATCCAATGGCAACAGCAATACTGTTTGGATTTGCTTACATTTTGATGTTTTGTGCCAGTATATGGCTCACAGCAAACACATACACTCTGCTGAACGGAAAACCACAGAAAAGCAATCTATTCAGAAGCTGCATGCTTACCGGCGTACAGATAATAATATTTGCAGTGGTATTTTTCATCACCGGCTTCGGAAAAGGATTCATTGCCAGTTTTTTGATTTCATCAAAAGCAACATCTGCAGCTCATGCTTTGCAGGCATCATATCTGGGAACAGGTGCAATACTGATATTATTGTTCATATTCTGCATTCCATTTGTATTCTCTGCTACTAAATACATAGCCGACCACAATACTCAGATATCCGACATATTTCGCAAAGACTATAAACGAGGACTAAAGCATTGGGGATATATCTTCACCACCAGCTTCCTTGCATCACTGATACTCTTTGTGATTTGTATTGTAATGATGACTCCTGCCATAATAATCATAACAGCAAGCTCATTGAACCAGTTGGGCATGCTGAACGGTGATCCTGACGGCACACCGGGAGGACTATTCGCCTTATTGTTTATTACGCTATGGATATCCTGTATTCTGGAATCATACATAATAGTATATATTAATATTCTGAGCTATTACATCTATGGCAGCATAGAACAGCACGAAATTGAAAAACAAAACAAAAATAAATAGAGATGAAACAACAACGACTGCTCTTTATCGACCGTGACGGAACACTTATTGAAGAACCGGAAGACGAACAGATAGACAGCTTTGAAAAACTAAAATTCACAAATGGAGTATTCCGCAATCTAGGATTCATAAAACAGCATCTGGACTTCAAGTTCGTAATGGTGAGTAATCAGGACGGGCTTGGTACAGATTCTTTCCCCGAAGAAACATTTTGGCCCGTACACAATTTCATCTTGCAGACACTTGAAAGCGAAGGGATAACTTTCGACGAACAACTGATAGACCGACACTTCCCTGAAGACAATTCACCCATGCGTAAGCCTGGCACCGGAATGTTGAAGAAATATTTGAACAATCCAGAATACGACCTTGAAAATAGTTACGTAATAGGCGACAGAGACAGTGATGCGCAATTGGCAGAAAATATAGGATGCAAAGCTATGATTCTGGGAAAAGACGGTATGACATGGGACAAAATCGCCGAACTTCTTTTTGCAGGAGAACGCATCGCTGAAGTAAAGAGAACTACTAAGGAAACAGATATATACGTAAAGATAAATCTAGACGGTACAGGCAAATGCGACATATCCACCGGACTGGGATTCTTCGACCACATGCTTGAACAGATTGGCAAGCACGGAATGACAGACCTCACAATTCACACAAAAGGTGACCTATATGTTGACGAGCACCACACAATAGAAGACACAGCCATAGCCCTAGGTGAATGTATATTGCAGGCTCTCGGCGACAAGCGCGGTATCGAGCGCTATGGATATTGCCTTCCTATGGACGATTGCCTCTGCCAGGTGGCCCTTGATTTCGGTGGACGACCTTGGCTCGTATGGGACGCAGAGTTCAAACGGGAAAAGATTGGAGAAATGCCTACTGAGATGTTTCTGCACTTCTTTAAGAGTCTGAGCGACTCTGCAAAGATGAATCTGAACATCAAGGCAGAAGGAACCAACGAACATCATAAGATAGAAGGTATATTCAAAGCATTGGCACGATCACTGAAAATGGCTGTAAAAAGAGACATATATCACTTTGAACTACCAAGCACCAAAGGTATGCTATAATATTAATGTTTCTTAAAAAGAGCAAAACAACACTTCGATACGCTTTTTATATCAACAATATTAAGTAACTTTGTGCCCGATTTAGTCCGTGGAGGCTCTAAAAAGTATTGGCATAAGCCAGTCGCCTTGCGGAAAAACCCGTTTAATAATTATATTAATGTACGCAATTGTAGAAATTAACGGTCAGCAGTTTAAGGCTGAACAAGGCAAAAAGCTCTTCGTTCATCACATCAAGGACGTTGAGGCTGGCAAGACTGTTGAATTCGACAAAGTACTGCTCGTAGACAACGAAGGAGCAGTTACTGTCGGTGCACCTACAGTAGATGGTGCGAAAGTAGTAGTAGAAGTTGTGAACCCTCTTGTAAAAGGTGACAAAGTCATCGTTTTCAAGATGAAACGTCGCAAGGATGAGCGCAAGAGAAACGGTCATCGTGCACAGTTCACAGAAGTAGAAGTTAAATCAATAAACGCTTAAAGGAGGACAGAAACATGGCACACAAGAAAGGTGTAGGTAGTTCTAAGAACGGACGTGAATCCGCAGCTCAGCGATTAGGCGTAAAGATTTGGGGTGGACAGAGTGTTATCGCCGGTAACATCATTATTCGTCAGCGTGGCAACAAGCATTTCGCTGGTGAGAATGTTGCTCAGGGTAAGGACGACACATTGTATGCTCTTACTGATGGTGTAGTTTACTTCCACAAGGGACGTAAAGACAAGAGCACTGTATCTGTGCTTTCACCAGAAGCTTACGCAGCTAAAACAAAGGCTGAAGCTTAAAAAATAAATTCAAAACTTATTCCAAACAAACAATAGGAAGCCAATTCCCTCTCGGGAGTTGGCTTTCTTCATTTTATTGACTTTTTTTTCTCTATTCTCATTTTTTCTTTGTATTTTTGCCTTCAAAATATCAATAATTTAAAATATAAAATTTATATGCTTACACTTAAACTCATCAGTGAGGAAACTGAACGTGTAATTAAGGGACTGGAGAAGAAACACTTCGAAGGTGCTCGCGAGGCTATAGAAAAGGTGTTGGAATACGATAAAATTCGTCGTGAAGCCCAGCAGAAACTTGACTCCAACAAACAGCAGGCCAACAAACTGGCAAAACAGATTGGTGGATTCATGAAAGAAGGCAAAAAGGACGAAGCTGACAAGATAAAGACTCAGGTGGCTGACCTGAAGGCTGATGCCAAAGCTCTGGAGGAGATAATGGACAAGGCCCAGGCTGACATGACAGAGCAATTGCTTCAGATTCCAAACATTCCAAATGATGATGTTCCTGAAGGCAAAGATGCCAATGACAACGTTGTTGTAAAAGAAGGCGGCGTAAAGCCAAACCTCGGTAAAGATGCTATGTGCCATTGGGATTTGCTGAAAAAATATAATCTGGTAGATTTCGACCTCGGTGTAAAGATTACAGGCGCAGGCTTCCCTATTTACCTTGGCAAAATGGCACGTTTTCAGCGCGCCCTAGAAGCTTTCTTCCTTGACGAAGCCCGCAAGGCAGGTTATTTGGAAGTTCAACCTCCATACGTTGTAAACGAGGCTTCAGGTTATGGTACAGGTCAGCTTCCAGACAAAGAAGGTCAGATGTATCATGCCAATATGGACAATCTATACCTTATTCCTACCGCAGAAGTTCCTGTAACAAATATATTCCGCGACGTAATACTTGACGAGAAAGATCTTCCTGTGAAGCGTTGCGCTTATTCTGCATGCTTCCGTCGTGAGGCTGGCAGTTACGGCAAGGACGTGCGTGGACTGAACCGCTTGCACCAGTTTGACAAGGTAGAAATTGTCAGAATCGACACTCCGGAGCATTCTTACGAATCTCTTAAAGAGATGTTGAAACATGTAGAAGGATTGCTCCAGAAATTGGAATTGCCTTATCACATACTTCGCCTGTGCGGTGGTGACATGAGTTTCACGTCATCAATCTGCTACGACTTTGAAACATGGAGCGCAGCCCAGAATCGCTGGTTGGAAGTTTCTTCTGTTTCAAACTTCGAAAGCTATCAGGCAAACCGTCTGAAATGCCGTTATCGCCATAACGATGACAAGAAGATAGAGCTTTGCCACACCCTTAACGGTTCTGCCCTGGCCTTGCCTCGTATCGTGGCAAGCATCATTGAGGACAACCAGACTCCAGAAGGTATACGCGTGCCGAAGGTACTCGTTCCTTACTGTGGATTCGAGATGCTTGATGACAAGAACTTTGACTAATCAATAACAACTACCCACCGGAAATGCACCCCTATAAAAGGATGCATTTTCCGGTTATACAAAAACATTTACCATGAACAAGATTATTAAGAAGACACAATTTTCAGAGAAAGTATTCCGTTTCGATATCGAAGCACCTCTCATTGCACAAAGCCGCAAAGCCGGAAACTTTGTAATTGTGAGAGTAGACAAAAACGGAGAGCGAATGCCTCTCACCATAGCCGATTCTGACACAGTAAAGGGAACTATAACTCTGGTTGTACAGAAAGTAGGACTATCTTCTACCAAACTATGTAATCTAGGAGAAGGAGATTCTGTTGCGGATATAGTAGGCCCTCTTGGCAATCCCACTCATATTGAAAAATTCGGAACTGTAATCTGTGCAGGCGGAGGTGTTGGCGTAGCCCCAATGCTACCTATAATACGTGCGCTGAAAGCAGCCGGAAATCGTGTCCTTAGTGTTCTTGCAGGTAGAAACAAAGACCTTATCATAATGGAAGATGAGGTTCGCTCGTCTTCAGATGCTACAATCATCATGACCGATGACGGCAGCGCCGGAGAAAAGGGTGTGGTAACCGTGGGCATGGAAAAACTTATCAATCAGGAGCACATAGACAAAGTGTTTGCCATTGGCCCTCCGATAATGATGAAATTTTGCTGCATGTTGACTCAGAAATACAATATTCCTACGGATGTGTCACTTAATACAATCATGGTAGACGGTACGGGTATGTGTGGCGCATGTCGGCTCACAATTGGTGGCAAGACGAAATTTGTATGCATAGACGGACCTGAATTTGACGGAGCCCTTGTAGACTGGGACGAAATGTTCAAGCGCATGGGTACTTTCAAAAATGCTGAAAAAGAGGAAATGGAGCATTTTCAGGACCACTTGACCGGCATCTGCGAAAAGACAGACGCTGAACACACAGATGTGATTATGGATGATGTACCGGTAAATGACCCAATTGAAATTCTCACCGACCGCAATGCAGAATGGCGACAGTCTCTGCGCAAAAGTATGAAACCCAAAGAACGCACATCCATAGAACGAGTGATAATGCCGGAACTGGAACCTGCATACCGCGCTACAACAAGATTGGAAGAAGTCAATAAAGGATTAACCAAAGAAATGGCATTGACAGAAGCCAAACGCTGCCTGGATTGTGCAAATCCACAATGCGTGGAAGGATGTCCTGTAAATATAAATATTCCGTCTTTCATTAAGAATATAGAGCGGGGACAATTCCTTGCCGCTGCCAAAGTCCTTAAAAATACGTCTGCCCTTCCTGCCGTATGTGGTCGTGTCTGCCCACAGGAAAAACAGTGCGAGAGCAAATGTGTTCACCTTAAGATGGGAGAAAAAGCTGTAGCAATAGGATATCTTGAGCGCTTCGCGGCAGATTATGAACGCGAAAATGGCAATGCGTCTCTACCAGATATAGCTCCCGGCAACGGCATTAAAGTTGGTGTCGTAGGTAGTGGCCCTTCAGGACTCAGCTTTGCCGGAGACATGGTAAAACGCGGCTTTGACGTTTATGTATTTGAAGCATTGCACGAAATAGGAGGAGTTTTGAAATATGGTATTCCTGAATTCCGCTTGCCAAATCATATAGTAGACGTAGAAATAGACAACCTCAGAAATATGGGAGTACATTTCCAAACTGATGTTATCGTGGGCAAAACCATCAGCATCAGCGAACTGGAAGAACGTGGCTTCAAGGGTATCTTTGTAGGTTCCGGAGCCGGACTGCCAAATTTCATGAATATCCCGGGTGAGAACTTCATAAACATAATGAGTTCAAATGAATATCTCACTCGTGTAAACCTCATGGATGCAGCCAACCCCCATACAGACACACCTCTTAATATAGGCAAGAAGGTTGTTGTCGTTGGCGGAGGCAACACAGCCATGGACTCTTGCCGCACCGCCAAACGTCTCGGTGCCGATGTCACTCTGGTATATCGCAGGTCTGAAGCAGAAATGCCGGCAAGACTTGAAGAGGTAAAACATGCCAAAGAAGAAGGTATCAGATTCATGACTCTTCATAACCCAAAAGAATATCACGCTGATGAAAACGGAAATGTAAAGTCTGTTGTTCTGGACGTAATGAAACTGGGCGAACCAGACCAGAGCGGGCGACGTCGCCCGGAATCTACAGGTGAAACTATCACCTTGGACTGCGACCAGGTCATTGTAGCTATAGGAGTATCTCCTAACCCACTTGTACCAAAGAGTATCAAAGGTTTGGAACTTGGCAGAAAAGATACTATCATGGTAAATGATGAAATGCAGAGTTCCCGACCTGAGATATATGCCGGAGGTGATATCGTGCGTGGAGGAGCCACCGTAATTCTTGCAATGGGAGACGGAAGACGTGCAGCAGCCAATATGGCAAATAAACTTACAAATTAATGAATGTATTATATACAATTCTACTATTGATAGCCAGCAATGTCTTCATGACGTTTGCCTGGTATGGACATTTAAAACTACAGCAGTCAGGGGTCATAAGAGATTGGCCCTTGATTGCTGTGATAGCTTTTTCATGGGCAATAGCTTTTTTTGAATATTGCTGTCAGGTTCCAGCCAACCGCATAGGTTTTCAAAGTAATGGCGGGCCATACAGTTTAGTGCAATTGAAAGTCATTCAGGAAGTAGTCTCCCTGATTGTATTTACTGTCATTGCGCAGATACTTTTTCAGGGACAACAGTTCCATTGGAATCACCTTGCGGCATTTGCCTGTCTGATAGCAGCCGTTTACTTTGTTTTCATGAAATAACAATTACTCAAAATAGAAAAGATAATGAATATGTATAGGATAGCTACTTTTATATTAGCGTTAACATTCTCTTTCTCATGTAGTTATGCCCAAAAAGCAAAACCAAAGGTAAAAGCAGGTAGCAGCACTGCAAAATTGAAAGGTAAGAATGATGCCAACATAACTATGTTCAACGACCTTGTGCCTTCAACAGCCAAGATAATGATTATAGACAGCATAGTTGTAGACTATGACGGTTTCATACGTCATCTTCCGCTCCCTTCAGAATCCGGCACACTCTCCTATTATAATGATTTCTTCAATACAACCGGTAAAGAAGAAAAAACGGTATATGAAAATGAATTTGACAATCATGCCATTTTCTCACATGGCGACAGCATCAATACTGAAATTTACGCAGTGGATAAACTGGGAGACAAG
This sequence comes from uncultured Prevotella sp., assembly GCA_964433895.1. GTDB lineage: Bacteria > Bacteroidota > Bacteroidia > Bacteroidales > Bacteroidaceae > Prevotella. The sequence goes on along the minus strand of CAYSSU010000027.1, from coordinate 9,202 downwards.
TGGGGAACACCTTATATGGCAAAAGGTATAGGCAATGAATATGTGCAAGCCAACTATCCTTTTCTTTGCTCAGACGGTATCACTCTTTATTTCGGAGCCAAAGGAGAAAAGAGTATGGGAGGATATGACATTTTCATGACAAGATTCAACAGTGATAAAAACGAGTTCTATGAGCCTGAGAATATAGGTTTGCCATATAATTCAACAGCTAATGACTATCTTCTTGCAATTGATGATTTTGATCAGTTGGGGTGGTTGGTCACCGACCGTCGACAACCTAAAGGTAAAGTTTGTATCTATACTTTCGTCCCTACGCAAGAACGGCAAAGCTATGAAACCGACAACCTGTCCACATCAAAGCTGACAGACAAGGCCCGTATTATCAGCATACGTGATACATGGAAAAACGGAAATCGTGACGCAGCTATAAAACGTCTTAATGCAATGGAAAATAGGAAAAGAACCAATAATTCAAACGGAGAAAACATAGCCTTTGTAATCAATGACCAAACTATCTTCCACTCCATCAACGATTTTCGTTCTCCTAACGCAGCAAAAAAGTTCAGTCAACTGCAAGATATGTATCGGTCTCTGACCAGACATCAAGCCGAACTGCAACAGATGCGCGAAGCTTTCCATGAAAGTTCGATAGCCGGCAAACAGAAAATGCGCCAGCCGATTCTACGTGCAGAAAAGAACGTAGAGAAAGAAGAAGCTAATGTGAAAAATCTGGAAAAAGAAATTCGAAATGCAGAAAACCTCATAAACAAACAATAAAATATTAAAACCATGAACGAGAAAAAATATTTCGCTGAATCAGAGCTCATTATCAACCCTGACGGAAGCATTTTTCATTTACATGTAAAGCCTGAACAATTAGCCGACAAAATCATCCTTGTTGGTGACCCTGGCAGAGTAAGTCTTGTGGCAAGCCACTTCGACCAAATAGAATGCGAAATACAGAGTCGCGAATTCCATACAATCACTGGTTCTGTAAAAGGCAAGCGCATCACCACCCTCAGCACAGGAATCGGCTGCGATAATATAGACATCGTGATGAACGAACTTGACGCACTTTCCAACATTGATTTCAACACTCGCACCGAAAAACCAGAACACCGCACGCTTACCCTTGTGCGTGTCGGAACATGTGGAGGTCTGCAGCCCGATACGCCTGAAGGCACATTCGTTGCCAGCGTCAAGAGCATAGGCTTCGATGGTCTGCTCAACTTCTATGCCGACAGAGACAAAGCCAGCGATCTTGATTTTGAACAAGAATTCAAGCATCAGGTAAAATGGAATCCGGCTATGGGCAATCCATACATAGCAACAGCCAATCCTGAATTAATAGACTGTATTGCTAAAGAAGATATGGTACGTGGCATAACCATAGCATGCGGAGGGTTCTTCGGTCCCCAGGGACGAGAATTGCGTCTTCCGCTAATGGATCCACAACTGAATGAAAAGATAGAGAAGTTTGAATATAAAGGTATGCGAATCACCAATTTCGAAATGGAAAGCAGTGCCCTCGCCGGACTTTCATCACTCATGGGTCATAAGGCAATGACCTGTTGTATGGTAATAGCCAACCGACTTGCCAAGCGTGCCAATGCCAATTATAAGAACAGCATAGACTCACTTGTAGAAAAGGTAGTAGAAAGAATCTAAAATCAATTGATGAAATCAAACGATACAATATGTGCCTTGGCTACTCCTGCTGGAGGAGCCATAGGCATAATACGACTGAGTGGCAATAATGCCATCAGCATTACAAATAAGATATTTTCGCGCGACATTTCTGCCGCACGTGCCAACACTTTGCATTATGGAGAAATAAAAGATGCTTCAGGCAATGTAATCGACGATGTTCTGGTTAGCATATACCGTGCTCCTCACAGTTATACAGGTGAAGACTCCACTGAGATTTCATGTCATGGCAGCCGATACATCCTTCAGCAGGTTTTGCAGACTCTCATATCCAATGGAGCCCGTCAGGCAGAACCGGGAGAATATACGCGCCGTGCCTATCTAAACGGAAAGCTGGATCTCTCGCAGGCTGAAGCCGTAGCCGACCTTGTTTCTGCCACCAACCGTGCCACTCATAAAATGGCACTCAGTCAACTGAAGGGGCACTTCAGTAGTGAACTGTCCATACTTCGCGACAAACTACTGAAAATGAACTCACTTCTTGAATTGGAACTGGATTTCAGCGACCATGAAGAACTAGAGTTTGCCGACCGCAGTGAACTCCGTGCACTTGCAGAATCCATAATGCATAAGATTACCACTCTCGCCCACTCTTTTGAAACCGGCAATGCCCTTAAAAAAGGCATACCTGTGGCAATAGTCGGCAAGACGAATGTAGGCAAGAGCACTCTTCTGAACCAACTGCTCCACGAAGACAAAGCCATAGTGAGCGACATTCACGGAACCACCCGTGATGTAATTGAAGACACCACCGAAATAGACGGCATCACCTTCCGTTTCATAGATACAGCCGGAATACGCAATACCACAGACGTAGTGGAGAATTTGGGAATAGAGCGCACATGGCAAAAACTGGAAGAAGCCACTATCGTACTTTGGCTCATCGATGAGACACCTACTACATCGGAAATAGAAGAAATGCAGCATAAAACTGCAGACAAGCATCTGATTATAATAAAAAACAAGATTGATAAAGACACCGACATTGCAGCCTCATCACCGGCAGGCAGCATGCAGATAAGTGCCAAATACGGCAAAGGCATCACAGAACTAGAACAGTCTTTGGTAAAAGCAGCCGACATTCCGGAGATAACAGAGAACTCCGTAATAGTAACATCAGCCCGCCATTACGAAGCACTGCTTAAAGCCGGAGACGATCTCACCCGTGTGCTGGAGGGAATGGATATGGATTTAAGCGGAGACCTTCTGGCAGAAGACTTAAGACAGGTACTCATTGACCTTGGGGAAATTACCGGTGGACAGATAAGCAGCCAGGAAACGTTGAACAATATATTCAAACACTTCTGCATCGGAAAATAAAGCTTCATAAACTTAAAATCCATTATGGATGTGAAAAAGTTTAGTGACAATCCCTACCTATCTCATTTAGAATGTGCTTTTATATTGTTGATTCTATTTAAAGAAGTTCTTTAGAGTAAACATGGCGAAACATATCGATTTCACGCTTGCTGATGCCAAGACCAACGGCAATTGTCTGCCATTTACCGACACCCTTCATTACGTCACTAATGATTGCTTGGGCTTCTTCCTTACTAATCATATACTCCTCAGATGAGTCAAGTAAAATCTGCAGGTTTGACTCATTGGTTGAACTATTGATAAGCAGACTCTGGTATTCACTCAAAGTTGGATTCATGTCGTATGCAGGAGCCAATGTCCATCCTCTTGGAGTAAGCAAAAATCCATGATTACGGAAATGATCATCACTATTTCCAATAGCTATGTTAAAAGCCACTCGACGATAGAGCTGACGAAGGTTCTCATTTACATCACAACAATTCTGAATAATAAAGTCCACGATATCAAGATAGCCGTTTCCACTCTTAGCATCACATCCATCTGTAAGTCCTAGCAGAGTCATTGCTGATGCGAAATGGATTCTCCTACCCTTTTCTGTACGATCAAAACGCTTCGAGAGAAGTGCATGATATTTATCGCCAGAGTTGATTACTCGTGTTTCTGCAGCCACGATACCCACTTCTTTAGCTAATAAATGACTATGATGCTCCCATAGAGCCACATCATAATCATCTTTTCGCGAAGGGAACTTTGCAACACAAAGTTTGCCATCCTCATCAACAACACCAGCTTTAGGACGGGCACCACCAAGACTGGTTCCAGGATGAACCAACTGCTGAATCCATTTCTTTTCAGGCAACTGATTCTTCTCCTCACTTTGTTCAATCTCTAAACTTGCCTGTACCAATGTACGAAGGTCGGTAATCGGAGGAATACGAAGATATTCCTCGCAGTTGATGAACTCACCCTCTGGTTCTTCTTTGAATCGAAAACCACCCATACGTGAGAAGTCATCAATACCAATCAGATAATCGAATGACGACAGTCGTCTGATAGGTCGTTTCTCTTCAGCTGCCTCTATCTGTTCTCGACGATTCAGCAAGGTGCGTCCCCAACGATCAGGCAGAGAATCACTGAAGCAACCAAAGATATCCTTCCCTGGTTGCGTGTACTGCTGACCGGGATAGTTATTGATGTCGGCACTCAAGAATATGCTTCCATACTTTACAAGCCAGTCTTTATCAAACTTGAAAGAATAAGAGTCCGAGCCACGAAGGGATTCGTAGCCGAGTTCTCCGATAAGCATTGGACTTTCCAACCAGTCGAAATCTCCGTATATATAAAGTCTATTCATAGATTATACCTTTTTTGAAGCACGTTTGCGACGCTTATCGAGAGCAAGATCCTGAAGAGCACGTCCCATCTCATCTTTCTGTGCCAATAGCAAGATGTCATCATCCAACTGCAAAGCATACAGCACACGAAGATAGATGCCGATGGCAACAGTTGGTGCACCCTTCTCTACCCTATTGATGGTTACAGGAGAACAGGTAGCACGTTCCGCAACCTGAGCGATACTCAGATTACGACGCAAACGAGCAAACCTGATCTGCTCACCTACAGTCTGCATTTTCTGCTCTAATTTGCGGGGAAGTTTCGTTCCCATTGTAGTTTTAACCATAACTCAACATATTATTACGAGTGCAAATATAGCTATTTTTATTCATTTTATGATAGGTTACGATAAATAATTATAGTTTCAAACCGATTTTTAACATTAAAGCTTTAATATTGGGCATAAAATGATATTTTCAGCTGATAATTTTGCTTCCAACACTTGCTTTTCTCACTAAAAAAGAGTATCTTTGTATAGCAGTAGATGTCATATCATTGCTGCAATTTTACTATGGACGATTTAACACACTCGTTGTCATCTTCATGGTGGCATTGGTTTTGAAACCAATATTGAAGGGTATCTTCGCTTGGTTTGGTGAAAGTGATTACAGACGCAATCGCTAACCTGTTTCTTGGTGCTTGAAAATGGAATCAGGCACACAAAGAAACAAGGTAATTACCTCTTCCCTACTGTTACAACTTGCATTAGCATTTAAAAAGCGATAATCAAATTCATTTGCTTAAAAAATAGAAAGGGATGGGAAAGCCAAGAATGGTATAACTGTCAGACTCGAACTACCAGATGAATGGCTTTCGCAGGAAGCGTTTCATGTTCGAGTCCTTTGCTGAAGTGTCTTTCACTGCTTAGTTATGCCTTGTGCTGACAAGCTACTTTCGCAAGCAGTCTTCTGAACTTTAAGAAGCTCAGGGATATCATGTTCTGTTGCTATAAGTATGTCTTTCATATATTATTATTTTTGATAATTTAATGTCATCAATAGTCCCACTACTTCAGAATAGTTCTGAATGCCACCCTTCACACTGTTAGATTTTAGATAACTATCGAGCAAAACATTCTGGATATTGCCAATAACGCTACTGTATCTGGCTTGCCAATAAGTGCGCCTTTCAATGTAGAGTTGCCTAATTTCAGGACGTATATGAGCAAAGAATTCATCGCCCGTCCTTTCGTCTATGTTATACAATGCTCTCAATACATACGATAATATCGACATATAACCACTGAACCTAATCTGCGAATCAGTACTTAACGAACAGGCAAGAAAAGAATAGAATTCAGCCTCTCCTTCGCGTGCTATTCCCAAACTGTGGGCATATTCATGCGCCCAACACGCAGGATATTGCGAAGGCAGCAAATCTCCATTTAGAGTAAACTCTCCAAAGAATGGTCCCATAGAACCCAATACCCCCACCTTGGAATAAAGTGGAGTCAGGAGCATTGTCTTTGAACGAGGATTTGAGCTAAATGGTTCATGAATACCTAAACCCTTGCTCAATCTGCGATAGGCAGCAACGGTCTCCCTACTTACTTTGGCTTCGTCGATAGTATCAATATCGCAATACGAATCATTCAGCTTATTCAGATAATCATAGGCAAATGTCTTTAATTTCCTTACATCATATTTTACCGGAGATGTGGAAGTTCGCTTATATAAATCAGGAGCCATATAATTGATACCCCATGCCAGATTAAACCACACATAGAGCCATACTATCATCCTCACCTCCCATACAGCAGCCTCCTTTTTGGTGCGATGATATTTTCTTACAGCCAAAAACGGATAAACTATCAGAAATGCGATACCCACAACATAGAACACGTCAGATATACTGAAGAATATCCACGATGAGCACCAGCCCAACACACCACCAATAATAGGGTAAATCCGATTAGCATATAATGCCCCCCCACCGGGAATGAATCTTAATGCCAATACCAGCAGCAACAATGCTATGAGCAGATAATCATGTCGTTTCATAATCACACAATAATTTAATAATTTAGTATATTGATTATTTCATTTTGCCGCTCAGTATTCTGTTTCTTACACTCTTCACAGCTGGCTTATAATAGTCTATCTCCATTGCCTCAACAGTACGCTTCAATTCATCCATAAGTTCAGGATAGAATTTGCACATACGGAAAGCCAGTTTCATGCAAAACGACTGAATACCGGGGTACTCTTCAATGCTTACCATGTGTTCCAGACAGAAATCCAGAAAGTCGGTTCTTAAATCCTCTTCATCCATTTTCAGTCGTTCCACAATACTCAGCGACAACCGCCTCACCGAAGAATTATCACTTTGCATGGCAAGGTCGATAAATTCATCCAGCATCCCCTGCAGTCCCGCCAACTCCTTATTACTGGCCTTTGTCAGTCCCCATAGCGCATTGCGAGCCACATGATAGTCCTCATTGTGCATAAAACGCCTTGCAAAACCAATAAAATCATTCTCCAGCTTCACCTCATTGTATATCGCCAGGGCCTCCCCTTCGCTATATGCACCTTTTAGCCTCTCACATGTTATCATTATGTCGTTATTTTGTCTGTGAATAACCTTCTTTCTTCAATATCTCCACCAGTCGCTGCCTGTGGTCTCCCTGAATTACCAACTCTCCATCCTTCACAGAGCCACCCACTCCACATTTCTGCTTCAACAGTTTGCAGAGAGCATTCATATCCTCAACTGTACCCGAAAAACCTTTCACCAGAGTCACAGTCTTTCCACCACGTCCGGCACGTTCCATGTTCAGTCGCAATCTCTGTTGATTCTTCGGAAGCGTAACTATTTCATCTTTTGCACCCTCAGAATATTCAAAGTCTGGATTCGTAGAATAAACTATGCCAACACGTTTGTCAACGCCTATCTTCTCGTCCTCATTATTATTATCTTCATCACCAGAAGCTCCAAGAGCAGCCAATGCACTTTTCCAATCTCTTTCTGCCATTTTTTATATCAGTTTGTTTATTGCTAAAAGTCTCTCCAATATTTTCAGTCAAAGACCTTCTTCCAAATCCACAACACAGCCACCGCGCCAAGAACGCAGAATATGAGATTTGTGAGATATCCCCTCCCAAACAGTTCTATGTTAAGCAAATGACTTATAAAAGTTCCTGCATAGCTGCCAATTATACCTACTATCAGGTTCATGCAGCATCCTTTGCCCTCACCGCTCATAATTCTGTTTGCTATGTAGCCTATTAAGATACCTGTCAATATAGGCCATGCTGTAAAATCCGCAATGTGTTCCAACATATTTGTTAAAATTATCAATGCAAATATAGCCCTTTTTATTCATTTCACGATAAGTTACACCAATAAGAATTACTTTCGAGCCATTATTTTTAACACTTTATTTACAAATCAGAATCAAAGTTCGGTAGTTGCCAAAGAAATATAAGTATATAAATAAAGAATTAAGTCGAGATTTTATTACCTTTGCACTTTATAATCCAAACAGCCTTATATGCTGCAT
>CAYSSU010000027.1:0-1181 GCA_964433895.1 uncultured Prevotella sp. | reverse complement strand
GCACCGATAAAAAAAGACGAAGCACTCGCACTGCTTACAACCAAATACTTCCAGAGTCACAGTCCTGCCACGTTAGAAGACTTTACATGGTGGTCGGGACTTAATACCAGAGACTACAAAAAAGGAATTCAGATATTAGGAAACAAATTATACGTTGAGTCATGGAAAGGCAGACAGTTCTATCTGCTTGACGGATGTCGCACACGTGGTTTCCGCAAGGGCAGCACGCTGTTTCTTCCCCCATTCGACGAATATCTTATCGGGTATAAGAGCCGTGATGTAGTTCTTGCTTATGAGCACCGCCATCGTGCCCACAGCGACAATGGCATATTTTATCCGATAATAGCACATGACGGTGTAATATGCGGCAACTGGAGTCCATACAGCAATACATTACAGACTAAATTCTTTGATAAGAATACGACAATAGATTTAAATAAAAACTGGTTAGAATACCGCAAACAGAGAATTAAATGACAATATGATTTACGGATATATTAGAGTGAGTAGCGACAAACAGACAGTTGAGAACCAACGTTTTGAGATTAATAATTTTTGCGACAAACAAGATTTAGTAATAAACGGGTGGATAGAAGAAACCATCAGCGGCACAAAGTCTTACACCAAACGGGAATTAGGCAAGTTGCTCAACAAAGTGCGGAAAGATGACCTGATCATCTGCGCCGAACTGTCGCGTTTGGGGCGAAGTCTGTTTATGATTATGGAGATACTAAACATTTGTATGAACAAGGAGTGCCGGGTGTGGACGATAAAGGACAATTACCGCCTTGGCGAGGACATCCAGAGCAAGGTACTTGCTTTCGCCTTCGGACTGTCGGCGGAGATTGAACGAAACCTTATCAGCCAACGGACAAAAGAGGCATTGGCAAGAAAGAAAGCAGAGGGAGTGGTATTGGGTCATGCTGTTGGCTTTCGTTGCCGACTTAATCCTAAATGCGCAGCTAAACATGAATGGATAGAGAAAGTCTTGGCAAAAGGAATGGAGAAAAAGAAAATCGCTTGCAGATTGAAAGTTTCAAAGACAACACTATACAGATACCTTGTATATTCAGGATTACACACCCCTATTTGCTGTCATCAAAAAGGATGGCTTGAACATGGCATTTACCATTGACCGTCAAAAGAGGGCTTCGACATCGTGATTGGTAATCCACCGTATG
>CAYSSU010000026.1:0-48420 GCA_964433895.1 uncultured Prevotella sp. | reverse complement strand
CACTTTTGCCCCATTGCTTGCCAAGCTCCCAAAGGATTAGCTGTTCTTCATCAGCGCAGAATTCTTCTGTAGGAATGTCGAACAGGTGGTCAAACTCACGTCGGGTAAACGTCTATTATTCCATGAGCTATCCGGAAGCGCCCTGTTTATGGACGTCCCCAGACTTTACTCATAAATGTTAAACTTTTGTTATTAACAAACTTTTGCGTAATAACAGGGCAAAAGTGTTTGATTTGGGATATTCTCGTCTGTAAACTTCACCAGAAGATCCTTGATGTAAACTAACAGTGAGATGGCATTCATTGCTCAGCTTTCAACAACATAAAATTTCGTCTATCATAAGGTTTTAAAAAAGTCCCGTTATCAAACCTGACACTGAAACGCTGTATTTTTTGATCTGACTTAATAGTTGGCTGACCGCCACCGGGCAGGGACTCGTCCGGAACCACCTCAAGCCTGACCGGACGTAAACGTCTATTATTCCATGAGCTATCCGGAAGCGCCCTGTTTATGGACGTCCCCAGACTTTACTCATAAATGTTAAACTTTTGTTATTAACAAACTTTTGCGTAATAACAGGGCAAAAGTGTTTGATTTGAGATATTCTCGTCTGCAAACTTCACCAGAAGATCTTTGATGTAAACTACCGGTGAGATTGCATTCATCGCGCAGCTTTCAACAACAGAGAACATAAAAGCTACGTTCTTTGCTGAACGCTCGCTGCCGATGTTCAAACAGTTCTTCAATGTACGTTTGAAGTGGCGCATCATCTGCTCGGAAAGGTTGTTGCTGAGTTCCAGGCCTCCATTCTCCAGCACCGTTTCCATGGCGCTCCATTCCCCCCGGGCATATTTCAGCGCCTTCGTGAACAGTTCTCCACATCCCGCATAACCGGAAGAAAAGTATTCTTCCAGTTTCTTCTTTATCCTGTCCATGATGGATACGGAGTGCTTCTTCCGATAGTTAAGTCTGTCTTCCGGAGAGAGATTGAGCTTCCTGCACTCATACTCAACTCCAAACAATTTTCCAAACTCTTCTATGAACCACATCGAGCCTTCATGATTCTCTATAAGGCTGTCTATAAAATTTCGTCTTATGTGGGTGAGACATGCACTCCGCCTCTGATTAGGATGGTCTTCTTTGTCATAGATCTTATAAACGATGTATCCGTCGGAGGTAAAGAAACCGATGAACTCATCGAGTATCGGTCTGAGAACCTTCGCCGCACGGCTTCCGTGCTCATAGATGAACCAGACCATCTTCTTCAGATTTGCCTTGAAGCCCCAGAAGTAACGGTTCTTATATTCCCGTTTGCCTGTTTCCTCATTATCGATTCCGACCATGCCTGTGGTTTCGTCTATCATAAGGTTTTCCGTATTAAACGTGGTCGATTTCCACATTTCAGACATAGCCCTGCGGATCTTCCCGATAATCTTATTTACCACACTGCCGATGGTCTTTACACTTACAGTGCAGCCTCTATGGGAAAGCATGCCGGCTATCTCGTTCAGTGAGTTGTTGTAACAGAACTTCTGTGTCAGGATGAAGGACAGCATCTCCGTATCAAAGCGGCTTACGCCAAGATAATAGGGATTTTCCATCGTGTTACAGGTCACGCTTCCACCATCAGGACCGGGCATGATAACCTTTGCCACTTCATAGAAATCCTCCTCGTAATGCTCAGGTATACGATGGACCACATGGTACCACCAGGTGTCGGCACTTCTCCAATTATACTTTTAGAAACATCAGCCGAGGGAGCATTTTCTATTTGAACAGGCACCACCTTATGACGAGTATCCTTATACCATTTTTCAAACAAATTGTAAGGAACCTTGTTAGACATACAAAACTTTTGAATCGAGATTCCTGATGGCTTTGCCTCACAGTTGTATTTTACAAAGAGACGTTCAAAATCACTACTACTATACATATAAATTTGATTTATGTTAAACGTAGTGCAAAAGTAGTAATTTTGGAGTATCAAGACAATATGTAAAAATTGGACGCTAACAATTAACTAGCATCGCGGATACGCTTACAAATAGAAATGCGATACACAATTACATATTCCTCTGTTCTACCTTAAGCTGAGCCTCTTTTTTAGACAGGAGCTCGATGGCTTTAGACAGCTGCTCATTAAGATTTGCAATCTGCTTTTGCATATTTGCAATCTGTTGACGGGATTCCGATTGCCCGGCAAGTAGTTGTCTATTCTGATTCAGTAGTTGATTATTCTGATTCAGCAGTTGACTCACCTGCTCGTCTTTTGCAGCCATACTCTTTTGATCCTCCTTACGTAAACGCATGAGTTCAGAAACCATCATCGAAAGTTCTTTTCTTGATATATCCATACTTTTGCTGATTAATAATTAAGGATTAAGAATTAAGTGCTTTATGCGCCGGAGGCGCTGATTAAGAATTAAGTGCTTGCGCTTTTGGTTATCTCTTGAGAAATGTTGTTCTGAATTTATATGCTAATAAACTCATGTCTGGGCATAAAGCCCAAACCTACAATTCCACCGGAAAGAATTGGATATTGTGGATTAATGTGCATCTTTGTGAAACTGAAAATCGTTTTTTGTGAAAAATGGCGATTTCATCGCCCATAATGACTATGTTTTTTAGTTTGTTCTTTTCCTGTTTTACTGCATTTGGCTGATTATCAGCGGTTTACCGTGAAATGTGGTTGGCACGGTGTAATCGGATATTTTTTGCCGAATTATGGTGGCTGAAATTCATGAAAGACTTGTTCTTAGTCTATATTTATTGCTCATTTGTGGAGTTTGATGAATTATGCTCATGACGGTAGCGAGACAGAGCCTTTCACAGTAAAAGCGGATATATCAGTAAGTTACGGTGAAACGTGAATGAGTTTTTTATTTTAAAAATTCTGTTTTCAGCAGTTTTTCCTGCAAAATGGACTACTTTAGCCTCCGTTATTGTGCATTTTACAAGACGAAACTATGCATATTGCAACATGGAATATGCTGTTTTGCAAGTGCTAATGTAGCGTTATCGGTGCAGCCATACGCTGCGTAGATATCTGCGCCATACTGCTAAGTGAGTGGTGGTGCTGATTTCCTGACATACTTTGATGCCGATGGAAATAAGGTCGTCGGCAGCTTTTGCTATTTCCGGATTTTCCATAAACGGAGTGTCTTCTGATATGGTTACATCATTCACGTGGATGGCAAGTACATTAATATTTCTGTCACCTATCCGGAATGCCTGTATGGCTTTTACGGATGCCTTATTTGTGAGGATTTGGTAAAGGGTAGGGGCATAGTTGATGAATGAGTCTAGGCGACTGTCTACAGACGTGTTTTCTGCAGACGGTTGCATGGTTGCATTCAGCAGCTTCTTATTGGCATTGCCTGCCGTCATGAAATATTCTCCTAAGAATGTGTCCCAGTTGGCAAATAACGTGTAGCCTTTGTCTTCATCTTTTATTATGCCGATATGTGCGTAATAGGGGGTGCTTAGTTGTATCTCTTTTCCGCTTTTGGGATAATATGTCTGCTCGGTGATTGTTTTACGGCAGATAATTTCCGTGAAGTCGGGATGCTGAAGCACGGCATGGTCTTTCTCGTCTTCTCCGACTATCACAGATGTGGGAGTCAGGAAAGGGCGGAGTATTAGTTGTTGCCATGTGGACTGTACGTATCCCGGATTTTCCTGTTCATAGCGTATAAGATACATTATGAGTTCTGCCTCTTCGGATGTGAACCGGGTGATGGCTTGGCTCAATGCCTTGTGGTTATGATAGAGTGTCTGGCACAGACTTATAAGTGATGGCTTCACGGAGAGCAACCTCACCATGTCATGCAACATGGTTATGGTTTCTTCGCCATATCCCAGTCCCTGCAGTATGTCTTCCAATAGGTCTACGGCACGTGCTTTCTTGGTGGCTATGGTCTGACGGTCACAGTCGGCATTGTGCAGACGCACTACGTGAAAGTTCCAGATGTCGGGAATAGCCACTGTTATATGAGAATTTGAATCAAATCCCTCCATATTGAATACCAGACGACGGTTTTTGCGGAATCGCGTCAGGTATCCTGTGCGCCCGGCAAGAGGTCCGTCCAGAACTTTGATTACTTCATTAGGCTCGTTGGTCTTTGGATTGAAGGCATAGTCCGAGTATGGTCGTTCAAGAACAACAACGTGTTCAGCGTAATTGTTGTTGAAATCCATGAAGAAACGCATCTGAGGTTCCGGAATTGTCCACACCTGAGGTTTGTCTCCGGTATGTCTGTCGTACATAACGATGCCCTTGGGATAATACTTGCTGACAAATTCTACAAGAACATGATGTGTGGCAAGCACAAACACTTCGCCTGCAAACAGGGGAGCATCTATCTCTTTACCATTACTTACCTTTTTTACGGTGGTATGGGTGGGGCAATAGACTTCAAGGATGTTCTTCATCTTCGGCTGATGCAGCAGAAGAAGGTCTTGAAGTTTTTTCTCCTGATGCGGCAGTGTACGGATGATGAACCAATGATAGTCTACACTGTTAATCTTGTGAATCACGATAATTTGTATTGGATATTCTCTAGGCTCCTCTCATGTCAATCGCATGATAGCTACAGATGTACCTTTTTCGGGTGTAACGTCAGCATCACGGAGTGTCCTCAGCATAGAATATCTGTCGTTGTTATGTGGTTGATTAATTATATTTGTATACATACCACATTCTTGTTTATTAATCGGTAAAGCCCGCCATTTATGAGGGCTTTTTACGCATGCTACATAATACGAAGCAAGCATTTCAAATGCAAAGGTAGGAAAAAAAACTTAAAATCAAACAAAAAGCCTATAAAATTTATGCTTTTACCGGAAAAAAGCCTTTTTGTTTACCAAATTATAATCTATACATTACATATTTTGCTTATTTAGAAGTATTTACGGAAAATGCTTGCTTCGTATTATACAACAGGCTTTTTTTTTTAATTGACAATTGACGGTAAGAATTGATAATTGACAATTGACAGTTGACAATTAATTATTAATCCTTAATCCTTAATTTTTAATAGCGCTTTCTGCGCATAAATAATTGACAATTGACGGTAAGAATTGACAATTGACAATTGACAATTAATTTTTAATTATTAATCCTTAATTCTTAATCTTTAATCTCGCTTTCAGCGCATTAATTCTTCTTTTTGCTTCCGGTAAGTCGGGATATACATTCAGTGCTTTTTCATAGTTGCGCAGGGCTGCATCTGACATGCCTTCTTTTTCACACTCTTTGCCCATTATGACATATTCTACAGCCAACCGTTTTAGGAAATCCTCGCGTTCCTTTATCTTGTTCCGCAAAGCGATATTCTCTGAACGTAAATCGTTTACGACGTTGAGCTTGCGACGTAACAGACGGCGTGCTGCCGGACGCTCTATGTCATAGCGACTATGAATGGCTAGGAAAAAATTATCAAGGGCTTTCTGCATGTCGCCATTGTCGAATGCTCTTGATGACTCATAATACTGCATGTCTGCCTTGCTCTGATGCAAGGCTGAGTTTATAATATTGGGGTCGTTGTAGCTGTTAGCGAAGGTCGTTACCTCATTGCGCACAAAGACTTCTTCGCGACGTATGGGCTTTTCCAGACTTATGCCGTCCAGAGACGTGCAGCGAGATAGAGCCACGTAAGTCTGTCCGCCGGCAAATACACCGCCGGTGAAATCTATCTTTACGTTGGAGAAAGTAAGTCCCTGACTCTTGTGTACTGTTATTGCCCATGCCAGACGAATGGGGAACTGGCGATAAGTGCCAATTTCTTCTTCTTCGATTTTCTTTTCCGTGGCATTATATGTATAGCGCACATTGCTCCATATTTCCTGCTTAACATCAACATCCTCTCCGTTTTCTGTTCTTACGTATATATGTCCGTCTTCTGCATCGCCAAGTCCGGTTACTGTTCCCAGTGTTCCATTGACCCAGCGTTTTTCACGGTCGTTCTTAATGAAGAGAATCTGCGCTCCAAGTTTCACTTCCAGTTCTATTGGTGTAGGTAGACTGCTTTCGGGAAATTCACCTTCTATGATGCCATAGAATATAGTAGGGGAGTCGGGTAATTTGGAAAGTTGCTCATTATTGATGAAGTCTACCGTGTCGCGGCGTGTAGAAAGGGTGATGGCAAGAGTGGAGGCTTCGTCATTCAATTTAGCACCTACTCGCCTGTTCAGCATCGAGAGGTCCAAAGCTGACACATGGGATGTGCGTATATGGTCGAGGATGTCTATGAACATGGCATCATTCTGCCTGTATACTTTTTCCAGTTCTATGGAAACTAACTGGAAATTGCGGAACACATGCGCGTCAAAGAAAAACTTAGACGGATAATAAGGGCGCAGAAGTTGCCATTCATCTTCTTTCAGCACCGGCTCCAACTGATAAATGTCTCCTACAAAAAGCATCTGCTTTCCTCCGAAAGGTTCACGCATGCGATGACAATATACACGGAGAATTTTATCCAGAAAATCAATGATGTCTGAACGCACCATGCTTATCTCGTCAATGATGATAAGTTCTACATCATTGATAACCTTAATCTTCTCGGCATTATACTTTAATGTCTTGCGAAGGTTGCGTACCGAGAATCTGCTGTCGTCAGGTAACAGAGGATAAAAAGGAAGTTTGAAAAAACTGTGTATGGTAGAGCCGCCTGCGTTGATGGCAGCTATGCCGGTGGGAGCAAGAATGATATGCTTCTTTTTCGTGGTGGCCGCTATGTAGCGGAGAAAAGTAGATTTACCCGTCCCTGCTTTTCCGGTTAGGAAAAGCGAGCGGCGGGTAAACTGTATAATCTGAAGCGCATTCTGCAACTCCGGATTTTCAAGATCTATCTTGTTTTCTTCTTTGTCCAAATTCTTTTTACAGGTCATCAAGATTCACTTGCTGTTCTGACGGCTTGCGCTTCTTTTCTTTCTTCTTAGGCTCTGTGGCTTTCTGACTTTCTGATTTAGATGAGCTTACTGACGCAGAAGCTTCTGAAGATGAAGCGTTCTCGCCCTCTATAGCTTTAACTACAGGATTGCCATTTTCATCGAGTACAATTTCTTCATCGGTGATGATGGAATCTCTTCTGACAGTATCAACTTTTGCCTTAGGACGATAACTTTCACATATATACATATCTCGCGTGATGTCAGCATCCTTAGGTTTTTCAAACTTGCCGTGATACTGCCTGAATGCCGGATCTCTGAACACGGCTTGCAGGAAGTAACCGCAAATAGGCAATGCGGTGCGCGAGCCTTGCCCAAGTGCCCCCGTGCGGAAGTGGATGCAACGGTATTCGCCACCAACCCATGCTCCAACCACAAGTTTAGGACTAACGCCCATGAACCATGCATCAGAGTGATTATTGGATGTTCCGGTCTTGCCGCCAAACTCAGTGTCACGATAATCGCCTACATATTGCCAGAGACTCTGTGAGGTTCCTCCAGGTTCGCGCATACCGCCCTGGAGCATCTGCTGCATAAGGAACGCGCTCTTGTAAGGAATTACCTGTTCTGAACTTGTAGGACCGGTGTACACTTCGTTGCCATCTTTATCGAGAATCTTTGTTACCAATACCGGGTCGTGATGCTTGCCGTTATCGGCAATTACACAATAGGCATTAACCATTTCCAGAAGTGTGACATCGCTGGAACCCAAAGCCAGAGAAGGGGTATCGTCTAGCGGACTGACAATACCCATCTTCTGGGCTGTCTCTATAATGCGCTTTATTCCCATTTCCTGACCCAGTCGCACGGCAACAGAGTTGATACTCTTTGCGAAAGCACTCTTCAGAGGCATAGAGTCTCCTGAGAAAGAACCGTTTGCATTGGTAGGAGTCCACGTTACCTCTTTATGTTGTATCTTGTCATACACCTGCATGGAGATATATTCATCGCGGCGTTTGTCGCAAGGGGTCAGTCCCTGATTCATTGCCTCTGTATATACAAACAGTTTGAATGTGGAACCCGGCTGACGCTCTGCCGTTACCTTGTCATATTTCCATGAATTGAAGTCAATGTCACCAACCCATGCCTTTACAGCTCCGCTCTGTGGCTCCATAGCCACCATGGCGCAATGCATGAAGGTGGTCATATACTTGATGGAATCTTCAGACGTCATTTCTTTAGTTACGATTCCCTTATCATAATCAAAGAGCTTCACCGGATGTTTCCATTCCTTGTAATAATAGTTCACGGAGTCGGCATTATTCGGGAATCTGGCAAGCAGGGCTTTATAGAAAGGCTGTTTCTGAGCAATGCCCTGTATGAAATTAGGAATTTTCTGATGGTTTTCATCCTGCCACGGGTCCTGATGCAGCCAGTTGGAATTCTGATTGCGGTATATGCCCCAGTGATTATTGAAGTTTTGCTGAATCTGCTTCATCTGTTTTCTGGCAGCATCCTCAGCGTATTTCTGCATACGTGTATCTATGGTGGTATAAATCTTAAGACCACTGGAATACAAATCGTATCCGTTTTCGTCACACCAGCCCTTCAGATAATCGGCAATGGCTTCACGGAAATATTTAGCCTGTCCGTCATAGTTTTCTTCAACCTTGAAGTCCAACTTGATTGGAATCTGTTTCAGAGAGTCGCATCTGTCACGACTTAAATCACCATGTGAAACCATATTGCTGAGCACCTGATTGCGACGCTTCAAACTATTCTCAGGATTAGTCTTTGGATTATAGAATGTTGTCGCCTTGAGCATACCTACAAGTACGGCAGCCTGTTCTGTGGCAAGTTCCTTCGGAGTTGTGTTGAAATAAGTCTTTGCCGCAGTCTTGATGCCGTAAGAATTGGAACCGAAGTCCACGGTATTGGCATACATGGTGATAATTTCTTTCTTGGAATATACGCTTTCCAGTTTGGTGGCAATAATCCATTCCTTACTCTTTACAATAAGAATCTTCAGTCCCGGAATCTTACCGAGTAGTCCGGTGGAATACTGAGAGCGCACGCGGAACATATTCTTTGCCAACTGCTGGGTGATGGTAGAAGCACCACGACCGTCATGACGCAACACGGCATCCTTTACGGCTCCGAACAATCCTATTGGGTCTATACCGAAATGCTTGTAGAAACGCTCGTCCTCTGTATCGATGAGAGCCTTGAAAAAGTCAGGATTCACCTCGTCGTACTTTACAGGAGTTCTGTTTTCATTGAAGTATTTTCCGATGAGCTTTCCGTCGGCACTGTAAATTTCAGAAGCCTGGGAGGTCTGAGGGTCCAATATGCCGGAGAAATAACCAGGTGATTTTCCGAAAAGCCAGAGGAAGTTGATGTCCACTGCGCCAAGATATAACAGCAGAGCAACAAGCAATGAAGCAAAGCTAACTATTGTTTTGGTATACCAGGCACGCCCCTTATAGAGTGTCTTGTACCATGGCCAGAAACCGCGAATGAGTCGCCGGCACCAACTGAAAAACCTTTTTATCTTATTCATAATTCAATATTATACGACGTAGAATATTTGCAAAAGTAGTAAATATATTAAAATTTACAACTCTAAGTCGATATATTTTATAATTTCTTCAATGTTATCGGGGTTGAACCAGTGTATGGAAGTGTCCTTTTTGAACCAGGTCAACTGTTTGCGCATGTATTGTCGGGTGTTGCTCTGAATTTGCCTTATGGCTTCTTCTTCGGTGAGCAGACCGTCAAGGTAATTGAACATTTCCTTGTAGCCCACAGTGTTAAGGGAATTGAGATGCCTGTATTGGCAGACGGACAGGGCTTCCTGTATAAGTCCGCTGTCTATCATGTTGAGCACTCTCTGATTTATACGGTTGTATAGTTCTTCACGGTCACGGTTAAGACCTATTTTCACAATTCTGAACGGACGCTGTTGTTTTGTGTTTGTGCGGAACGAAGTATATGTCTTGCCGGTGAGATGACAAATCTCCAGAGCGTGAACCACACGGCGCGGATTATTGCGGTCTACAATCTTCCAATGCTCAGGGTCCAAGACCTTAAGTTCTTCAACAAGAGCTGGTAAGCCCTCATCATTCAACCGTTGCTTCATCATCTCTCTGGTGGAACTGTCAACGGTGGGAATGTCATCAATGCCATTGCATACCGCATCTATATACATCATGCTTCCACCTGTCATCAAAGCCGTGTCGTGTGACCGGAATATGTCATTGATGACATGCAATGCCTCCTTTTCATACATGGAAGCACTGTAATAATCAGAAATGTGTCTGTTGCCCACGAAATAATGATGAACACGCTGTTGCTGTGATTGGGTTGGAGCAGCAGTGCCGATGGGAAGTTCCGTGAAAATCTGCCGGCTGTCGGCATTAACAATTGGTGTGGACAAATGCTCAGCTATACTTATGCATAACTCAGTTTTGCCCACACCAGTTGGTCCTAAGATGACTATTAATGTTTTCACCTTAAATGGATTGATATTTCAATTATCTGATAATGCCTCTCTTGGAAGTAGATACAAAATCAATGATATACTGAATTTCAGGTATAATCTCCATGTTCTTCTTTATTTCCTCAATGCCTTCCTTGAGGATTCCCTGGGAATAAAGAAGGCGATAAGCGTCATGGATAAGTTCTATCTTCTCGTTGCTGAAACCGTGACGGCGCAATCCTACCAGATTTATTCCTGAATACTTTGTAGGTTCTTTGCCTGCAACGATGTATGGAGGAATGTCCTGAGAAAATCTGCATCCGCCCTGAATCATGACATAACTGCCTATCTTGCAAAACTGATGACATAATACGGTTGCGCTTATAATAGCATTGTCGTCTACAGTAACTTCACCGGCAAATTTTGTGGAATTGCCTATTATACAGTTGTTACCTACAATACAGTCATGGGCTACGTGCATATTTTCCATAAGTAGATTGTTGTTGCCTACCTTTGTGAGCTCCTTTGATGCCGTGCCACGTGAAATGGTGACATTCTCGCGTATGGAATTATTGTTGCCAATTTCACAGATTGTATCCTCACCGTGAAATTTGAGGTCTTGTGGTTTAGTAGAAATACTTGCTCCCGGAAAAATCTCATTACCGTCACCTATGCGAGCACCATAATTAATGGTGACGCTGTTCTGAAGAACATTATTGTTGCCGATGACGGTATTCTTGTCTATGTAACAGAAGGGACCTATTATATTATTATCTCCAATTTTAGCCTCCGGATGAACAAAGGCCATGGGACTTATTTGATTCATAGTCTGTTTTTATATTATTTATTCTTTACTATCTGAGCCGTAAAGGTGGCTTCAGACACCACTTCGTCGCCTACGAACATATATCCCTTCATGCTGCTGATGCCATGGCGAACCGGATGAAGAAGCTCTACACGGAACAACAATGTGTCACCGGGAACAACTTTTCGACGGAATTTAACGTCATCAATCTTAAGAAAATATGTAGACCAGTTACTAGGGTCCTTCAACTGGCTGAGCACAAGCAGACCACCGCACTGTGCCATAGCCTCAACCTGAAGTACACCAGGCATTACAGGTTCGTTAGGGAAGTGTCCCTGAAAAAACGGTTCGTTGGCTGTTACATTCTTTACACCCACAATTACGGTTGGCCCTATAGCTGTGATTTTGTCTACCAACTGCATAGGGTAGCGGTGAGGAAGAAGTTCGCGAATGCGGTTGTTATCCATAACCGGTTCTTCATTAGGATCGTAGATTGGAGCCTGGACTTCATGCTTGCGTATCTCCTTGCGCATCTGGCGTGCAAACCTATTGTTAATGGTATGTCCAGGGCGTGTGGCAACAATTCTGCCTTTTATTGGTTTGCCGATAAGTGCCATATCACCAATAATATCCAATAACTTGTGTCGGGTGCATTCATTTTCCCACATCAGTGGTTTGTGCTGAATATAACCAGGTGCAGAGGCATCCATGTGGGAAACCTTAAGCAGGTCGGCTAGTTTGTCTAGTTTTTCCTGAGGAACAATCTGCTCGTAAATGACGATGGCATTGTCCAAGTCTCCACCTTTTATCAGATTGGCTTCAAGCAAAGGAACAATGTCACGCACAAACACGAAAGTACGTGCCGGAGCTATTTCCTGACCAAAGTCCTTCATGTTGTCCAATGTGGCAAACTGACTGTTGATGAACTTGGATTGAAATGAGCACATGGCAGTGATGCTGAATTCCTCATCAGGAAGAATTGTTATCACAGAACCACTGACCTCATCTTTCACTTCAATTTTCTTGCGGATGATGTAATAGTCTTTAGGAGCATTCTGCTCTACGAGTCCTATTTCTTCAATCTTGTCAATATACATTGCTGCAGAGCCATCCAAAATAGGAAATTCCGGTCCGTTGACCTGAATGAGACAGTTGTCTATGCCAGAAGCATAAAGAGCTGCCATTCCGTGTTCAACGGTAGAAATCCGAACGTCTCCTTTAGCTAAGACAGTTCCACGCTGTGTGTCAACAACATTTTCGGCAACAGCCTCTATTATCGGTTCACCATCAACGTCTATTCTCTGTATTTTATATCCAGTGTTTTCTGGAGCTGGATTAAATGTAACTGTTAAGTTTAAACCTGTGTGCAGTCCCTTACCATAAAGAGAAAAGCTGCCTTTCAGTGTCGTCTGCTTTGTAGTTTCCATTTCCTTATATTTTTATTTCTTGTTTTTAAGTTCTTCAACTTCTTTCTTCAAATCATTCAGCTCTTGATAAATTTCAGGTAACTTTTTAAATAAAGCCTGTGATTTAAAATAAGGTATTTTTTCCATAGTAGGATTACCTAATAGCATCTGCCCTGATTTTAAGTTACCCAAGACACCGCTCTTGGCACCTAGAAAAACCTGGTCTCCTATTGATATATGACCGCTAATGCCAACCTGACCACCAAACATACACCATTGACCAACCTTTGTGCTTCCGGCAATGCCTACCTGAGAAGACATAACGGTATTGGCTCCAATTTTAACATTGTGCGCAATCTGTATCAGATTGTCTAACTTGACTCCCTTATGTATAACAGTGGAACCCATAGTAGACCGGTCTACACAGGTGTTAGCACCAATTTCTACATCATCTTCTATGGTGACATTACCAATCTGTGGAATCTTGTCATATCCGGTCTTATCATTATTCGGCGCAAAGCCAAAACCGTCGGCACCAATGACAGCGCCGGCATGAATGATACAACGGTTGCCGATTTTACAGTCGTTATATATTGTAACGTTTGGATATATGGTGCAGTCGTCACCGATTTCAGCATTGTCACCCACGTATGTGAATGGAGCAATATAACAGTTCTTTCCTATTTTTGCTGTAGGAGAGATGAATGCCTGCTCACTGACACCGGTTTTCTTTGGTTTTGAAGCCTCGTACATCTGAAGAAGTTTAGCCACGCAGTCACGTGCGTTCTTAACTCTAATCAAAGTAGCAGAAACAGGTTTTTCTAATTCAATATGCTCGTCAACGAGTACTACAGATGATTTGGTTTCATATATATAATGAATATATTTTGGATTGGCAAGGAAAGAAATAGCTCCCGGTATGCCTTCCTCTATTTTCGCAAATGTGTTGACAACTGCATTTTCGTTGCCTTCAACTTTACCCTGAATGAACTGGGCAATTTGTATAGCTGTAAATTCCATATTAAAATTTAGATTCTGAATATTTCTGCAAATATAGCAAAAAATATTTAGAAACGTTGATAACATAGATAATATTTGCGAATTTTTTTAGAAAGCAGTGAAACATTAAGCAAATCAGAAGCCTCAGCAATATCTTTTATACTGCCGTCTTTATACAGTATGGATATGTGGTCATCGTTTATGTCGTACATGTCTTTTTCTACTGTATTCACACTCATGAGATACCCGGCATCTTCATCTGATATGTTGAAATGTCCGGAAATACTATGTCTTACATTATGTATTTCTTCATCTGAAATGGGACTGTCGTGTATTTCAACCTTGAAGATATTGCGGTTTATCATGTCTGTAGCAAGCATAGCCAGAATCTTGTCATCACTGTCTGCCCACACTTTTATGCTGCTCCATATATCATTGTCATCCAGAAGTTCATACATGTGAAGGGCTTCTGGATGTGAATTGAAAAATTCAGCATTCACGTTGTTATACAGAAAGTATCGCAATTGGGGTGGGGCAAAGATGTCCTTGCCCTGCGTTGCCAACAATTTTGCCCGTGTAAGCAGATTTACAAGTACTTTTTCATAAGCCACTGTTGTCTTGTGCAGATATACCTGCCAATACATCAGTCTTCGTGATGTGAGATAGTTTTCTATGGAATAAATACCCTTTGATTCCACCACAAGCCGGTCATCAACGACATCAAGCATTTTTATTATACGCGCAGAACCGATGTTGCCTTCTGTAACACCGGTAAAGAAACTGTCTCGGCGCAGATAGTCAAGTCTGTCCATATCCAGTTGGGAACTGATAAGCTGATGAAGAAAGCGTTTGGAATATTCGTCCTTGAATATTTTCAAGGCAAGGTTGAGCTCTCCATTTACTTCCATGTTTATCTGTTCCATCATCATCAGTGAAATCTCTTCATGTGAAATATCACTGATAAGAGTATTTTCCAGAACATGTGAAAACGGTCCATGACCAATGTCGTGCATAAGTATTGCAGCCTCAACAGCTTCTGCTTCGCTGTCGAAAATAAAAATACCCTTTTGCTGCAATGACAATATGGCTTCGCTCATAAGATGAAACGCACCAAGAGAATGTTGAAAACGAGTGTGCTGCGCACCGGGGTATACCACAGACGCAAGCCCTAGTTGCTTGATTCTCGTAAGGCGTTGCATAAGAGGATGCTTTACTATATTGTAAAGCAACCCCTTAGGTATCTTTATAAATCCGAAAACCGGATCATTGATAATCTTGCAGTCGTTCAATATTATAGTTTTTCCAGTTCTGCCTGCATCTGCACTTGCATGGCATGTGCCTTATCGGCTGCAGCATCTGCAAAATCAGTGCCTTTGCCGGCATAGATGATACCGCGTGATGAATTCACTATAAGGCCGCAGTCTTTTATAATGCCGTATTTGCACACTTCTTCGAGACTGCCACCCTGAGCTCCTACACCCGGAACAAGCAGAAAATGATTAGGGGCTACATTGCGGATATCCTCAAACATCTTGCCCTGTGTGGCACCCACAACATACATCATGTTCTCGTCATTTCCCCATTCCTGACTTTTCGTCAATACTTTTTCGAACAGGCGTACTCCGTTACGGTCTTCTGTAAGTTGGAAGTCGTTGCTGCCTTTGTTGCTGGTCAGGGCAAGAAGTATTACCCATTTGCCTTCATATTCCAGGAATGGTTTCACACTGTCTTCACCCATATATGGAGCTACCGTCAGAGCGTCTAAAGCATATTCATCGAAGAAAGTTTTTGCATACATACTGCTGGTGTTGCCGATGTCTCCACGCTTTGCATCAGCTATGATGAAATGAGACGGATAGAATTTCTTAAGATAATCTATCGTGCGTTCAAAAGCAGCCATGCCCTTAAGACCATAACATTCATAGAATGCAAGATTCGGCTTATATGCCACACAGAAAGGTGCGGTGGCATCAATAATAGCCTTATTAAAAGAGAATATCGGGTCATCTTCCTTAAGCAGATGCTCCGGCACTTTATTCAAGTCAGTATCCAATCCTACACAGAGAAAACTTTTCTTTGTGAATATCTGATTTACAAGTTCTTTTCTATTCATTTTCCTATTTCTGAATTTCAGTTTTTGGTAACTCTTTTGTTTTCTCAGGATCTCTTTTGCAGGAGATCAGACGGTTGATGAATTCATCTGCCTGAACAGTAGTTTCATCTTTGTCATCGTCTTTCTTTTTTGTATAAAGCAATCCCATAATCTTGATATTTTAAAGTTCGTTTTCTTTAAGTTTCTCTGCATTCTCAGCTACCGTAAGTGCATCTATCATATCCTGAATGTTGCCTGATAGAAAACCGTTCAAATCATGAGTGGTGTATCCTATACGGTGGTCGGTGACGCGCCCCTGTGGAAAGTTGTATGTACGAATTTTGGCAGAGCGGTCGCCTGTAGAAACAAGGCTCTTGCGACGATTGGCAATGTCGTCAACATACTTCTGGTGTTCACGGTCGTGGATAAATGTATAAAGACGACTTAAAGCACGTTCTTTATTCTTCGGCTGGTCTCGCGTCTCAGTACATTCTATCAGAATTTCCTCAACTTCATTTGTATTAGGATTCTTCCACGGATATCTCAGACGCACTCCTGATTCAACCTTGTTTACATTCTGTCCACCGGCACCACTGCTTCGGAACGTATCCCATTTAATGTCACCCTCGTTGATGTTTACTTCAAATTTATCAGCTTCAGGCAATACGGCTACAGTGGCAGCACTGGTATGCATTCGTCCCTGAGTTTCTGTTGCCGGAACACGCTGAACACGGTGAACGCCTGATTCATATTTCAGAGTGCCATAAACATCGGCTCCGCTAACAGCAAAGTCAATTTCCTTAAATCCTCCTACAGCTCCTTCAGAAACACTTGTAATGCTGACAGACCATCCTTTGGAATCACAGAATTTCTTGTACATATTGAACAAATCTCCTGCAAAGAGAGCTGCTTCATCGCCACCTGCACCGGCGCGAATCTCCATTTGTACATTCTTTGCGTCCTCAGGGTCTTTTGGTACCAGAGCTATTTTTATTTCTTCTTCCAGTTTTGGTTGTAACTCTTCATTTTCCTGCAGTTCTTCCCTTGCCATATCCTTCATGTCCGGGTCGCTTTCATTGGCAAGTATATCTTTAGCCTCTTTTATGGCGTCAATACAGGCAATGTAGCGTTTTCGGGCATCCATGATGTCGCCAAGTTCCTTATATTCTTTTGTCAACTTGACGTATCTGGGTTGGTTGGTTATAACCTCAGGGTCTGTTATGAGCGTAGAAACCTCTTCGAATCTACTCTCAAGACCTTCTAATTTATCCAGTATGCTATTATTTTCCGGCATATAATCAATATTCAAATGTTCCGAATTCGCTCTTTATGGTAAGAGAACGCTGTCCTTCTTCTATATGACCAACAATCTGAGCGTCTATATTGAAACTCTTGCTTATGGCAATTACTTTGTCGGCAACTTCAGGGCGTACATATATTTCCATGCGATGACCCATATTGAACACCTGATACATCTCTTTCCAGTCTGTGCCACTGCAGTCATGTATGGCTTTGAAGAGAGGAGGCACAGGGAACATGTTGTCTTTAACAACCTTGCAGTTGTCACCTACAAAATGAAGAACTTTTGTCTGTGCGCCACCTGTGCAGTGCACCATGCCATGAATTTCAGGACGAAGTTCATCAAGAAGTCTCTTGATTACCGGGGCGTATGTGCGGGTAGGAGATAGTACCAGCTGACCTGCATTTACAGGACTGCCTTCTACTTCATCCGTCAACTTATATTTGCCACTGTAAACAAGTTCTTCTGGCACATTATGATCATAGCTCTCAGGATAATTCTTTGCCAGATATTTGGCAAATACATCATGGCGTGCACTGGTAAGACCATTGCTGCCCATACCACCATTGTATCTTTTTTCGTATGTGCTCTGTCCTGTGGAACTCAAGCCGACGATAACATCACCAGGTCTGATATTGGCATTATCTATGACGTCACTGCGCTTCATACGGCAGGTTACGGTAGAGTCTACTATTATTGTACGAACAAGGTCGCCCACATCAGCAGTTTCACCACCTGTAGGATAGATGCCTATGCCCATTTCGCGCATTTCGGCAAGCAAATCATCAGTACCATTGATAATTGCGGATATAACCTCTCCCGGAACAAGCATTTTGTTTCGTCCTATCGTAGAAGACACGAGTATATTGTCCACAGCACCGACACAAAGCAAATCATCTGTATTCATTACCACAGCATCCTGTGCAATGCCTTTCCATACATTGATATCACCGGTTTCTTTCCAGTACATATAAGCCAAAGAAGATTTTGTCCCGGCTCCATCGGCATGCATTATGTTGCAATATTCAGGATCACCTCCTAGAACATCAGGAATAATCTTGCAAAAGGCCTGAGGGAAAACACCCTTATCTATATTCTTGATGGCATTGTGCACATCTTCCTTTGCGGCACTGACACCGCGCATCATATATCGATTGTTCATAGTCTATTTTTTATTTTATATATTTGTATATATAGTTTTTATTTTCTTTCTCCATTCCAGAATTCCCAACTGGCAAATGCTTGCAGCAATAACATTTCCAATCCGTTCTTTACTGTTGCTCCATGTTCTCTGCCCCTATTCATGAAAAGAGTTTCATCAGGATTATAAATAAGATCATATAATAATGTGTGAGTGTCCATGGCTTCGTATGGTAAATCGGGGCAAACCTCTGTATGTGGGTACATACCGCATGGAGTGCAGTTTACGATTACATTGTATTCTTTGATGACATCAGCAGTGACATCTTTGTACTGAATGGTGTCAGGACGCTCATATCTGCTGACGAAAACAGTTTCAAGTCCAAGTGATTTCAGTCCGTAATTGATTGCCTTACTTGCTCCACCTGTACCCAGAATCAATGCTTTTTTATGGCATTTTTCCAATAAAGGTTCTATGCTGCGGGTAAAACCAATGACGTCACTGTTGAATCCCTTAAGAATTACCTTCTTTCCATTGTGAATAACTTTCACTACATTCACGGCTCCTATGGATCTTGCCTCAGGACTAATGGAGTCCAGATAACTCATTACTTTTTCCTTGTATGGTATTGTGACATTGAATCCTTTCAATTCCGGATTAGTAGTGATAATCTCAGGCAGGTTTTCAATAGAAGGTATTTCAAAGTTAATATACTTGGCATTGATGTCTTCGTTTTGGAACTTCTCATTGAAATAACTTACCGAGAAAGAGTGTCCCAGAGGAAATCCTATTAATCCATATTTGTCCATAGTGTTATATTTAAATAGTTATTTTGTTGCAAAATACATAGTGCAGATACCATAAGTCAGCCGTTTAAACTTAGCTTGAGAAAATCCGGCTCTGTGCAGAATATCTATCATCTGCTCTCCTTGCGGAAATGCTTCAATTGTGGCTGTGAGATATTCATACGCTCCACGGTCTCTGGATATCATCTTGGCATAGGCAGGCAAGAATATATGACTGTATATTCTAAACAACTGATGCATTGGAAAACTCATAGGTTCTGTAAGTTCCACTATGCTCAGATGTCCGCCAGGTTTTAGCACACGAAACATTTCTTGCAGACCCTTGTCTAAGTCTTGAAAATTTCGTATGCCGAAAGCGGCAGTGACGGCATCAAAGGTATTGTCGGAATAGGAGAGAGCAAGACAGTCTTGTTTTTCGAAACTTATAATATCGTCTAGCTTTTCATGCTCAACCTTTTTGCGTCCAATCTTCATCATACCGTCAGATATGTCAGCCCCTATGAGTTTGGCAGGATTCAGCATTTTAGCCGACAGAATGGCAAAATCACCGGTTCCGGTGGCGATGTCAAGTATAGACTGAGGCTTGAAAGGAGCCAACTGTCTTATTGCTTTCTTTCGCCAACCTTTATCTATATCCCATGATAAGCGGTGATTCAAGGTGTCATAGGTAGGAGCAATGTCATCAAACATCTGCTCCACCAGCTTGCCCTTTTCACCATCCATTCCGTATGGTTTTATCTTCTCCTGCCCGTAAGTCATATTGTTATCTTATTTTTTAATTGCCAGATAAGCGGAAACATTTTTCTCTATGCGAGTAGCAATATCACCGGATTCTACAGCTTTGTCGAACTTTTCACCTGTTATGTGCTCATACAGTTCTATATAACGTTCTGAAACGCTTTCAGCATATTCGTCTGTAATCTCAGGCATCTTCTGTCCAGGCTCGTTCATGAAGTTATGCTCAATAAGCCACTGGCGCAAGAATTCTTTTGAAAGTTGTTTCTGCGGCTCACCATTTGCAAATTTCTCTTCGTAGCCTTCAGCATAGAAGTAACGGCTAGAGTCAGGAGTGTGAATTTCATCAATCAGATAAACTTTTCCGTCACGCTTGCCGAATTCATATTTAGTATCAACAAGGATAAGTCCCTGTTTGTTTGCTATTTCCTGACCACGTGCAAAAAGTTTGCGAGTATAGTCTTCTACGATAGCATAGTCTTCTGCTGAAACTATGCCCTGACTGATGATTTCTTCTTTAGAAATGTTCATGTCATGACCTTCATCAGCCTTTGTAGTAGGAGTGATGATTGGTTCAGGAAAACGCTGGTTCTCCTTCATGCCTTCAGGTAATTGAACTCCGCAAAGTTCGCGGCAACCATCTTTGTATGCACGCCATGCACTGCCGGTAAGGATAGAACGGATAATCATTTCTACGCGAAATCCTTCACACTTCAAACCTACGGTTACCATAGGGTCCGGTGTGGCAAGTTTCCAGTTAGGGCAGATGTCACTTGTTGCATCAAGGAATTTGGCGGCAATCTGGTTTAATACTTGTCCTTTGAAAGGGATACCCTTAGGAAGAACTACATCAAAGGCTGAGATTCTGTCTGTAGCTACCATGACCATAAGGTCATCATTGATGTTGTAAACGTCACGTACTTTTCCGTGAAAAACACTCTTCTGTCCATTAAAATGGAAATCTGTTTCAGTTAAAGCTTTCATTATTTTTGAAATATTTCAATTTAAATCGTTGTCTATTTCTATGATAGGTATCTGTGTGTCGTTTCCTTTGTCGGAAACTTTCTTCCTCTCTGTTTTGCGCTCTTCCCGTTCTTTTTCAGCGCGCTTGTCAAAAGCATCGTAGGCATTTACAATTCTAGTAACCAATTTGTGTCGTACAATGTCTTTTTGCGTAAGATTCACCACACTTATACCCTCAACGTTACCAAGTATCTTCAGTGCTTCCTTCAATCCGCTTTTCTGTTCATGCGGCAGGTCTATCTGTGTCATGTCACCCGTGATTATCATTTTTGAATTCCACCCCATACGTGTAAGGAACATGCGAATCTGTTGTGGAGTCGTGTTCTGCGCTTCATCCAAAATCACCACTGCGTCACTTAACGTTCTTCCTCGCATAAAAGCCAACGGAGCAATCTGAATAATGTGTTTGTCCATCATGTCTTGCAACTTTACAGCCGGCAGCATATCTTCCAAAGCATCATATAGTGGTTGAAGATAAGGGTCTATCTTGTCCTTCATGTCACCAGGTAGGAAACCTAATTTTTCTCCTGCTTCCACTGCGGGGCGACTGAGAATAATCTTCTTGGTGGTTTTTTCTTTCAGGGCTTTCACGGCAAGCGCAATGCTCAGGTAAGTTTTTCCAGTTCCTGCCGGACCTACCGCAAATATCATGTCACTTTTGTCGAAAGCATCTATGAGTTTCTGCTGGTTTTCAGAACGGCTTTTTATCGGTCTGCCAGATATGCTGTATACCAATACGCCTTTCACTGCGTCAGCCTTTGTCTGTTTGCCTTTTATTATGTCTAAAATATCTTCATCGGAAATAGAATTGAATTTAAGTACGTGGAGTCTAATCTTTTCTATATCCTCTTCAGCTTGCGCCATTTCTTCCTCATCCCCCAGCAGCCTTACAATATTATCGCGGGCAACTATTCTCAACTTTGGAAACAGTGATTTGATAATCTGGAGGTGACTGTTGTTTATCCCATAAAAAACTACGGGATCTATATCTTCAAGAATTATATGCTTCTCTATCAAATTGAAATCTATTACTTAAATTTAAATTTATGTGTGCAAAATTATGGAAAATCTTTGAATTTACCAAATATTTAGTCTATCTTTGCACATCTAAAGTAAAAAATAATATGAAGTTTTCAAAAAATAGATATATACAGCTTTTTGGAATAATAGTTGTTGCTTTGGGAATTGTCAGATGTGCTTCTAGTTATAAAGTGCAGAAGAATAAAGACAATGGCGGCAAATCGGATACAACAGCCGTGGATTCTGCTATGCCGATTGCTGTTGCTGACGGTAGTCTGATGGAAGATTCTTCCATAGAAAACTATTCTTGTACAAACAAAGGTAATTCGATTTTTTATAATGCTGACGGAACTTTGGCAAAGCATCGTATATTCAGTGTTCCGAATTTCGGCAATGCTTTTCCTGATCAGAATGATGTGCAGTTGTTGGCTGCACAGAAATGGGGAGTGGGACCGGTGGAAAATCGTGATGACGCTGAAAGTAGAAAGAAAGAACTTGTATACGTGGGGAGCAATCCTTACGTGCATATAGATAAACTGAAGAACAGTATACCTTATCTGGTTCCAAGGGCTTCTGTATTACTTCAAGATATAGGGCATAACTTCTTTGACAGTCTGCAAGTTAAAGGTATTCCATTGCATAAAATTATTGTAACCAGCGTGTTGCGCACAAAAGCTGACGTGGAGAAACTCAGAAATCATAATGGAAATGCCAAAACAAACAGTTGTCATCTATATGGTACAACATTTGATGTGTGTTATAATAGATACAAGACAGTTGAGGCTCCGGGGGAGAATCGCCGCCAGGTAAGGAATGATACCTTAAAATGGGTTCTTAGTGAAGTGTTGAATGATATGAGAAAAACCAATCGCTGCTTCATTAAGTATGAGATTAACCAAGGGTGTTTTCACATGACTGTGAAATAAAAATACGAACTTGATTTACAAGTCGTATTTTATTCATATAGAGCAATAAGGAGCTGCTTTCATAGAATAGCTTTCAAGACTCTCCTTGAATATATATTTCAGTGCACGCTTTTTATATGTAGCATTTCCTGCTGCAGAAACACCTGCTTCAACTGATGTTGATAAGTGTTTGCTAATGTTGAAATTGGCTTTCAGACCACTGTTCAAATAGTTATAATTGAAATATTGGTCCTTTTCATTCTCTTTATCAACTGAGGTTCCGATGCGGTTGTATTCACTATGCAATGACAACGCCACGCAGTTGTTTAAGTTGACACCTGCTTCACCATTAAAATCAAATGTGCGTGTTTGGATGTCTACAAAATATTTATTTTTGTTTTCCCATTTTACATAAAGAGTAGGAATAACCAATAGATCTTTATATACATTGGTGAATATAAGTCCTCCTCCTATTTGGAAATTTCTGTTTACTTTGTATACAGCCGTAGCAATGGCGAATCCCATAATATCACTGCTTCTGAATTCAGAAAATCTACTGTCATCCTGAGTTATTCCAATACCTCCATAGCATATCAGTCCCCAGCGAGAACTTAATGTGCGGTAATGGGCTAAACCGGTGTATATGTTTACAATTCTGTCTGTAGGAAAATTGTAGCCGTTTGTAGTATTTACATTCAGATAACTGCCGGTGATAAAATAATTCCAGGTTCTTATAGATTTGTAATCTGGAGAAACCTGTTTGGATAGAGAAATGTTTGCTGCTGCCTTTGTTAACGATATATTGGCATTGCCTTCAGCCGTGTTTCCTTTGTTGTGAAATTTTGCATCATTGACGTAGGTCGTGTTCAGTGTTATCTGCGAAAATGCTTTCACGGGCATTAATGCTGTCGCAAACAACAGTATAAGTGCTTTTTTCATTATGAAAGTTTATGAGTGTTTACTGTAAAAGGTCTGAGAAAAGATTAAAGTGGATGGCTTTAGTCTTAACCATCCACTAAATTTATTTATATTAATAACTTCGTGCAATGATAACACGGCTTTTGGCTGGTTTGCCACTAACCATGTCAACTCCCGGAGTCTGTTCGTAAGCAAAAGGTACGCAGCGGATTGTGGCTTGAGTATCTTCTTTAATCTTTGCTTCAGTTTCGGCTGTGCCGTCCCAATGGCAAAGGAAGAATCCGCCATCTTTGACGCGTTCCTTAAACTCATCATAGTTGTCACATTCATAGACATTGGCATCACGGAACTTACGTGCCTTTTCGAAGATATTGCTTTGAATGTTATCAAGAAGATTTTCTACACGTTCAACAATACCATCGAAACTGACGTTTTCTTTTTCCAAAGTATCACGGCGCATAATTTCAATAGTGTTGTTTTCAAGATCACGTCCTCCCATAACAAGACGTACTGGGACTCCCTTGAGCTCATAATCTGCAAATTTGAATCCAGGACGTTTGTTCTCACTGTCATCATATTTAACAGTGATGCCAAGTTCCTGAAGTTTATTTATTACAGGTTGCAACTTGTCTGAAATGGCTTTAAGTTGTTCATCATTTTTCCATATAGGAATAATAACTACTTGAACAGGAGCCAATTTAGGAGGCAAGACCAATCCATTATCATCACTGTGAACCATGATTAACGCACCCATTAATCTGGTGCTTACGCCCCAAGATGTAGCCCATACATATTCAGGCTTGTTCTCTTTGTTCAGATATGTGACATTGAAACTCTTTGCAAAATTCTGACCGAGGAAGTGACTCGTTCCACTCTGCAAGGCTTTACCATCCTGCATCATAGCTTCAATGGTGTAAGTATCGAGAGCTCCGGCGAAACGCTCGGTTTCGCTCTTTACACCTTGAAGTACAGGAACAGCCATGTATTGTTCTGCAAATTCAGCATATACCTTAAGCATCTTCTGAGCTTCAGCTTCAGCCTCTTCGCGTGTTGCATGAGCTGTGTGTCCCTCTTGCCATAGAAATTCTGATGTACGGAGAAAAGGACGGGTGCGCATTTCCCAACGCATCACGTTACACCACTGGTTACACATTATAGGTAAATCGCGCCATGAATGAATCCAACCTTTGTAGGTGTTCCAGATAATAGTTTCAGAAGTAGGGCGGATAATAAGCTCTTCATCAAGTTTTGCAGCCGGGTCTACCTCTACGCTGTTGCCATCTTCGCTTGCTTTGAGACGATAATGAGTGACAACAGCACATTCTTTGGCAAATCCTTTGACATGTTCAGCTTCGCGAGAAAGAAAACTCTTAGGTATAAGAAGTGGAAAATAAGCATTTTTTGCACCTGTCTGCTTGAACATTTTGTCAAGTTGTTCTTTCATCTTTTCCCAGATAGCAAAGCCATAAGGCTTTATTATCATACAGCCACGTACCGGAGCCTGTTCTGCAAGGTCGGCTTTCATTACCAAGTCGTTGTACCACTGACTGTAATTGTCAGCTCGCTTGGTAAGTTCTTTCAGTTCTTTTGCCATTGTTATATTGTTTGTTCTTAAATTTCTAAATAGGGAAATACCCATAACAAAATAGGGATTATCCTAACTTGATTGCCGGATAAAACGCTAATTTTGCTTGCAAAAATACAAAAAAAATATTGTAATCGGTATATAATGCCGAAAAAACAACTATCTTTGCAGAAAATAATAAATTAATTAAAATACAAGAGATTATGAAAAAATTGAAAATTGCTACACTTGGAATGTGTATGCTTGCTATTTGTAGTTGTGCAACAAAACAAGGTACTGGTGCTTTAATCGGTACCGGAGGTGGAGCTGTGCTTGGTGCAATTATTGGAAAAATTGCTGGTAATACTGCTGTTGGAGCTGCTATTGGTGGTGCTGTAGGCGCCGGTACCGGTGCAATTATAGGCCGTCACATGGATAAGGTGGCAGAAAAGGCAAAACAGGTTGAAAATGCCAAAGTTGAGGAAGTTACAGATGCCAAAGGTTTGAAAGCCGTAAAAGTGACATTTGACAGTGGTCTTCTGTTTGCTCTTAATAAATCTGTTCTTACAGCTTCTTCGCAGAAAGACCTTACACAGTTTGCCGGTGTATTGAAAGGTGACAACAAGCTTGCTGTGGATGTTCAAGGATATACCGACCGTTCAGGTGGTGATAATATAAATATCCCATTGAGCCAGAAACGTGCAGATGCTGTGGCAAGTTATTTGGAAAAAGATGGTGTACTTTCAAGTCAGTTCAAGAATGTACAAGGATATGGAAGTCAGAATGAAGTGGAAAATAAAACCGTATCTGCAGCTAACCGCCGTGTAGAAGTTTATATCTATGCAAGCGAAGAAATGGTGAAAGCCGCAAATAACGGTACGTTAACGGAATAATAACATTTATATTATTATATTTGGGAGGAGTCGCATGAGTTGACTTCCTCCCAAATTTTGTGTTTAAGATGAAAAGATTGTTTTGGAAAATAATCAGATGGGCAGTTGCCATTTTTCTGGCATCTACTATCTTTACTGTTGTGATATATCGTTTTCTGCCTGTATATTTCACACCGCTTATGTTTATACGCTGTTTTCAGCAAGTGGGAGACGGGAAGACGATGATGCTGCATCATCATTGGGTTCCCATGGAAGAAATTTCCCAACATCTGCCTGTTGCTGTAATGGCGAGTGAAGATCAACGTTTTTTGTTGCATCATGGTTTTGATTATGATGCAATAGAGAAGGCTGCAAAGCGAAATCTTAAAGGTAGTAAGAAAAAACTGGGAGCAAGTACGATAAGTCAGCAGACTGCAAAAAATGTATTTCTATGGCCAGGACGGTCATGGATAAGAAAAGGATTTGAGGTGTATTTTACGGCACTAATAGAGTTGCTTTGGAATAAGCAACGCATTATGGAAGTATATCTGAACTCTATAGAAATGGGAGACGGCATATATGGAGCTGACGCTGTTGCTGAATATCATTTTGGAACTACTGCAAAAGATTTAGGTAGAAGTGACTGTGCGCTGATAGCTGCCACGCTTCCAAATCCACTTAAATTCAACAGTAAGAATCCGGATACATACGTGTTGAAGCGTGAACGCCAGATAATGCAGAATATGAGATATATTCCTTCTTTTCCAAAAGAGGGAGAAGACTATAATCCAAGTACTGCTTCCGGAGGTGTTTATTCTCATTAATATAACTAGATATACCGTTAATTACTGTTTAATAATAGCAAAAATATTCCAATTTATTTGGGTGTCTTAGATAAATGTAGTATTTTTGCAACCCATTTAGGAAGAAAAGCCTTTATGGATTAAGAAATTGATTAAAGCAATAACTTTAAATAAGATTAGTTTTTTTAGTGGTTAATTTAGTTTTAGTAAGTATTTGAAAGGAATTTGTCGTGAGACAGGTTCCTTTTTTGTATTGTATATATTTTTTTCTTAAGTAATGATTTTATTTTATTATTATGGAGTGCAGATGAGAAAAAAATATTATCTTTGCACGTAAATACTGTAATATTATGAAATTAATAAGTTGGGGATTTATAGGTTGTGGTGAAGTCACAGAGAAAAAATCAGGACCTGCTTTTAATGAAATAGAAGGGTCGCATGTAGAGGCCGTGATGAGCAGAAATGAGAGTAAGGCACGCTCGTATGCTGAACGTCATCATGTTCGTAAATGGTATACTGATGCTCAGGAACTCATAGATGATCCGGGAGTGAATGCCATTTATATAGCAACTCCACCTTCCAGCCATGCCACATTTGCCATTATGGCAATGAAGGCCGGCAAGCCTGTGTATGTGGAGAAACCTCTGGCAGCAAGTTATGAAGATTGTGCCAGAATAAACAGAATAAGCCAACAGACAGGTGTTCCTTGTTTCGTAGCATATTACAGACGCTATTTGCCTTATTTCCAGAAGGTGAAGCATATTCTGAATGATAAAATAATAGGCAAGATAATAAATGTGCAGATAAAGTTTTCTGTACCTCCGCGTGATTTGGATTATAATAGTGTGCAGAATCTTCCGTGGCGGCTACAGCCGGATATAGCCGGTGGTGGATATTTTTATGACCTTGCTCCTCATCAATTGGATATATTACAGGAATATTTTGGAGTGATAACCCGTGCTCATGGATATTGTGCAAATATGGCTCATCTATATAAGGCAGAAGACAGTATAAGTGCTTGTTTCCTTTTTGAAAATGGATTGCCAGCTAGTGGCTCTTGGTGTTTTGTGGGGCATCAGAGTGCAAAGGAAGACCTTATAGAAATTATCGGGGAAAAAGGTTCTTTGTCTTTCTCGGTTTACAATTATGATCCTATAAGACTAGTGACCAGTGAGGGAACTCGAAATATTGTTGTACCAAATCCTCCTTATGTGCAGTTGCCTATAATAAAATCTGTAATTGAAGATTTGCAGGGATTTGGCAAATGCTCATGTACGAGTATCAGTGCAACTCCTGTAAACTGGGTTATGGACAGAATATTGGGAAAATTATAAAAAACAGGTTTGAAAAAAATATTACTATTTATAATCTTGTTCTCTATATCTTCAAGTATCTTTGCCAGAATAGAGGAAATTCAGCGTTTGGACAGTATACAGAAATCCGAACGTTCCGGTAGGCATTTGAAGAATAAATTTATGGATAGGCTATATGATTTGGCAAAGAGTTTTTCATATATAGACACTGCTTATATAGAGCCTCAGCATTTTAACTATGCATTTATGATTCAGAATACGAATACGTATGAAATGTATAGAATAGTGAACAATGAAAAACTTTCTGTAGATTTGTCTCCTGAACCGAGTTATAAAGTAGGACCGTATTTTGGATGGCGTTGGATTTTTCTGGGATACACCATTGATGTAACTCATCTTGGGAGTAATAATACTAGAAAGGAACTTGATATAAGTCTTTATAGTAATCAGTTGGGAGTGGACTTGTTTTGGCGTACAAGTGGTGATGATTATAAGATAAGGAAGATAAATATGAATGATGTTGACACAAGTCCTGTGAGAAATGTTGAATTTGACGGATTTCATGCCAGCATTAAAGGCTTTAATCTTTATTATATAACAAATCATCATAAGTTCTCATATCCGGCTGCTTATAGTCAGAGTACTTGCCAGAAACTCAGCGCAGGGTCTCCACTTTTCGGCATTGGTTATACTTATCATTCTCTGGATATGGATTGGGCTAAAATGCGGCAGACTATAGTTGATTACCTTGGTCCGGTGAAAGGAACACAAAATTCTGATTTAGACAATAATAGTTTCTCTTCTACTCATTTAGAATATAATGAATATTCTGCTTTGATGGGGTATGCGTATAACTGGGTATTTGCAAGGAACTGGCTATTCAATGCTTCTTTGTCAGCTTCGTTGGCCTACCTACATACAGGTGGAACTTCCGTGCTTACATTTGGAGGAGAGAACAAAAGCAAGGAAGACCATCTGACTGTTAACGGAGTAGGGCGTTTTGGACTAGTATGGAACAATACACGGTGGTTTGCAGGAGCAAGTGCAATAATTCATGCCTATAACTATAAACAGAAAGAGTTTAGTACCAATAATCTGTTTGGCAGTCTGAATTTATATATAGGTTTTAATTTCGGACGACGCAAATAACCCTTATGCCTATTTGCGAAGGATGTTTCTGCATGTATGTTCTTAAAAGCATTGGTTCTTCAACCACTTTCTTATGAATTTGACTAGCATTGAGTAAATGCAGACCGTCTTTATGCCATGTAGCTATTCCTATATGGCTTGTATCCAGTCCTTTCTTGTTTGTGATTATAGCAATAATATCTCCGCTTTTAATATTGTTTTTAATTAAACTTGTATTGCTTATATCTGATTTGGGTATATATCTGAAGCATTTACCGTTTAGCTTATTCTCCATGCTTGAAATTTCTTTTATCCATGAAGAATGTTGTTTCAGCATAGGGTAATTTTGCCAGTTCTTGCTCATATAATTTATATTCAGTTGCTGTATGGCAGTGAATGGAGCTTTTTCTGATACCCGCTCTTTGACGAATCCTAATTTTGTATTGTCCGATATCCAGTTGGAAAAATAATGCAGTCTTTTAGTGTAGCTGACGTTACCTCCTTCATATCTTATCATCTTCAGATAATAACAGAAATCTTTAAAATCATATTTATGGTTATTCTCGCATAGTGTCAGAGCCAGAACATTTTCAACATAAGTGGTACAGTCTAGCTGCCGTAGATTTATAATTAACTGCTCATGGTTATTTACCTCCAATGTTTGAGCTACGTATGGTATATTCTTTAATTGGCGGGCAAAGAAAATCATCATATTAGTGTTGGCATTCTGCTTTTTTCCACTTTTCAGCAGGTTGATTACTTTTATACTGTCAGCTTTTGTATATTGCGGCTTTTGTGCATAAGTTGTTACACTGATGCACAATAAAGCCAACAAAAATATTTTTCTCATATTCTGATAATTTGTTTTACTCCTTTTACAGTCTTGAGTTTCTTGATGAGGCTATTCAGTTTGCTTGTATCTTCAATCATAAGTACAAGATTACCGCTGAACAGTCCATCGTGACTATCAATATTTATAGAGCGCATTGTGAGTTTATCTTCTTTGGCTATGATATTGGTTATATTGCTTACGATTCCAATATCATCATTGCCTATTATTCTAAGGGTTATGCCATATTGACTTCCGCCTTTGCCACTCCATTTAGCTTTCACAACACGATATCCGAAACGTTTCTTAAGTTCCGGGGCATTGGGACAATTTTCGCGATGTATGGTGATGCCACCATTGACGGTTACGAATCCAAATACCTTATCACCATATATAGGTCGACAGCATTGAGCCAATTTGTAGTCTATCCCCTTTAAATTTCGGTCTATAACCAAAACATCATCATTCTGGTTTGTTATTTCCTCATTTGGACTTTCGTATTCAAAATTTTCTGCGCTTTCAATGGTCTTTTTGTCATTATACAGTTTTAGGTCGTGGTCTCTGACTTCCACATATTTGTCTATTACCGTATTGGGATCAAGTTTCTCATTTGCAATGTCTTTATAAAAGTCGGAATTTTCCTTATAGCCCATCTTTTTGATTACGTGAGCCATAATACCTTCTTCTATATCTATCTTGCGATTTTTGAATCTACGTTCAAGCAGTTCTTTTGCCATTTTTCCTTCTTTCGCCTGGGTTTCCTTAAGAGCCAGA
This sequence comes from uncultured Prevotella sp., assembly GCA_964433895.1. Taxonomy (GTDB): domain Bacteria; phylum Bacteroidota; class Bacteroidia; order Bacteroidales; family Bacteroidaceae; genus Prevotella. The sequence continues at coordinate 17,618 of CAYSSU010000026.1, read as the reverse complement.
CGAATCTTGGCTTTAGCCTTACTGCTTTTTACTATATTCAACCAGTCACGTTTTGGTTTTTGGTTGGATTGTGTAAGTACCTCTATAGTATCGCCAGAATGTAATTCTTGACGGAAAGTTACAGCTTTTCCGTTTATGCGTCCTCCAACGCAGGTATTTCCGATGTTGGAATGAATATGATAGGCAAAATCGAGAATTGTTGCTCCTTTTGGAAATTTAAGCAGGTCTCCCTTTGGAGTAAAGACGTAAACTTCATCTTCATAAAGGTCCATTTTGAACTGGTCCATAAGCTGAAGGTCATCATTATTTTCCAATGCCGAACGGATGTTTGCCAGCCAATCGTCTATTCCGCCTTCACTCTTTATGCCTTTATATCTCCAGTGTGCAGCGAATCCATGTTCGGCAACTTCGTCCATTCGTTCTGTACGAATCTGAACTTCCACCCATTTGTTTTCCGGACCCAGCACAGTTATGTGCAGACTTTCATATCCATTGCTTTTTGGAACAGACAACCAGTCACGCAATCTCTTTGGGTTAGGCTGATACATATCAGTGATAATAGAGTATGTCTGCCAGCATTGCATCTTCTCTTTCTCGATAGGTGAGTCAAGTATGATTCTTATGGCAAAGAGGTCGTATATACCTTCAAATCCACATTTCTGTTTCTTCATCTTCTGCCATATAGAATGAATGCTCTTTGTACGCCCCTTCATGTGAAACTTTAAACCGGCAGACTTGAGCTTTTCATCAATAGGCCCTATAAAGCTTTCTATATACGCATCACGACTTTTTTTGGTAGCATTCAGCTTGTCTTTAATCATGTAATAGGCATCATGCTCAAGATACTTTAAACTTAGGTCTTCAAGTTCACTTTTCAGTTTATATAATCCCAGTTTGTGTGCTAATGGTGCATATAGATAACTGGCTTCTTCACTTACTTCATGTTTGGCTTCCAAGGCATCCGTATCTCTGATTTGTCTCATCAAGTTAACACGATCGGCAATCATGATTAGAATGACACGCATGTCTTCAGAGAAGGAAATTAGTAAATTCTTGAAGTTCTCGCTTTCTATAACAGGATTCTTCTTGTATAAATCTTGAATTCTAACAAGTCCTCTTATTATATGAGCAACACTGTCGCCAAATGCTTTTTGCATTTCATCAAGTGAGGTAAGTCCGTTGACAACAAGATAATACAGCATGACAGCCAGGACACCATCACGTTTCATGCCTATTTCATCTACAGCTATGCATGCGGTTTTTAAAGCCTGTAATATTGGATTAAGTCCAAATACATCACGCTGCATTTGATGGTTGTCTATAGCCTTGACAATTAAAGCCCTCACTTTATCTTCATCGTCTTTTTGTATAGACTCACCTATTGCCTCGCGAAGGTGCTGCAAAAGCACCTTCGTTTCGTCTAACTCAGATTTTGTAAATTCAAATTTATCCATTAATTGTCAATTATTACTTTAAATTTTTTACTGATGCTGCTCTCTCAACAAATCGTTGATTGTCTTAACGGGGTTGAAAGTTCCCAATGGTACCTCTACAAATATTGTATTCCAATTGCTCATTGCTCCATTCCATAGACCAGGCAATTCCAATGCTTTTAGTTCTTTGCCGTTCTTACTTTTGCTACTTATGAAACCTGTAGATTTATCTACATATTCTGGTAAATTGAATGGTTTTCCATTGTAGTCTTTTATTGCACAAACTAAATCAACAGGATTAAAGTGAGTGCCGTTTTGGAACATCTTTACATATTCTTCATTACTTGTATCAATTTGACTGCTTTCCAGAATCTGAAGACTTACTGTTCCGTCCTGATTGTAAGTGAGGAATGGTCCACCTCCCGGTTCACCTACATTTTTAACAACTCCGCATACACGCATCGGACGGTTAAGTTTATTCTTCAAGTATATTACCAGTTCTGCATCTTCCAGTTCTTTTATGTCTGTTTTGCGACAGCATAGGTCACGCTGTACAAATCTTATAATTTCTTCAAGTTTTTCGTGATTATATTTGCCGGATTCCAACTGTTTCATATATTCAAAGGTCTTCTTCTGTAATGCCACAAGGATACCTGCAATTAATTGCTTGTAGGTTACGGTTTCATCCTTTAGTCTGTCAGGAACTACGTTGTCTATATTTTTAATGAAAACAATATCTGCATTAATTTCATTAAGGTTTTCTATCAAAGCTCCATGGCCTCCTGGACGGAACAATAGCGAACCGTCTTCATTTCTGAACGGAGTATTATCTGTGTTGGCAGCAATTGTGTCAGTACTAGGTTTCTGCTCAGAGAACGATATGTTGTATTTTACTCCATATTTATTTGTATATTTGTCAAGTTTTTCAGTTACCTTGGCTTTGAATAGGTCAAGATGGCTATGGCTTACTGTGAAATGGATATTAGCCTCACCATTACTGCTGGCATATAAAGCTGCTTCAACAAGATGTTCTTCCATAGGAGTGCGTGCCCCGTCTTCATAATTATGGAACAGTAATAGACCTTTTGGCAGGCTACCATAGTTTAGACCATTTGCATTAAGCATATTGGCGACTACAGCTTTGTAATTTCCTTCACTTATAAGTTGCATTATATCCTTACCGGTGTTCTTTTTGCACTTGTCACACAAAGCTTTGCGGAAAGCAAATTTCTTTATATTATCAAAGAAACATTTTTCAAAATCTGTAGAAGGTGCATCATAGTCGGCATTAAGAAAGCCAAACATATTCTTGAACATTCTGCTTGCTGCTCCACTTGCAGGAACAAATTTTACTATTTTATGTCCCTCGGCTTTGTATTCATTCCATTCTTTTATATATTTATTTCTTTCTTTGTCATCAGGTGCAACAATACCTTTGCCAATTTCGGCAGCTCCTTCCAATTTCAAGAAAGGAAAGCCTTCTTTGATTTGTTCTAGCTGATGGTTTACCTGTTCTTCACTTATTCCGTGAGAACTGATCTGATTAATGTCTTGCTCTGATAGTTTCATACTTATTTGTTGATTTAATATTATTGATTTCTGTATTGTGTTGGTGTAATGCCAATTTTCTGTTTAAATAGTCTGGTGAAATACACCGGGTCATTGAATCCGGTCTTATATGCAACCTCAGCAATGTTGCTGTTGTCCATTTTAAGATACATGCATGCCTTCTTTAATCTGAAGTCACTAATGAATTCTTTTGGAGACATGCCCGTCAGTGTTTTCAATTGGGTGTAGAACGCAGTTCTTGACATATTTGTTATTTTTACCATATTGTCTATTTTCAGATTTGGTTCAGCATAGTGTGTTTCCAACCATATCTGTATATTTTTCACAAAATCAAAGTCATTGTTGTCCTGAAATGCTATTTCGTCAGGTCCAACTTTCAATACTCTCATTTTTTTCACAGTGTCACGGTTTACTTTTTTTCTCCATCTTATGAAAATGATAACAGAACCAATGAATGAAAATGCGTATATCCATAAAGCCAAAGGTGAAGCCAACATATATGGTGGTACAACTATTGTCATTTCTTGTATATTGTATTTCTCCGGGCTTTCAAGCAGAAAAGCTTTGACTTTGAATTTATATTTTCCTGCAGGTACATTACTGTAGCTCACCATTCTGAATTTATCTTCAGCATTGTGCCAGTTATCGTCATATCCTTCAAGGATATACTGATAATGTACGCGATGCTGCATCTGATAATTAAGCGAAGCGAATTTGAATGCGAAGACACTGGTTCTGGATGGTAATTCAACGTAATCACTGTCAGGGACATAATAGTTGTATGTATTGTCACTGCGTGGTGTCATCAACTTGTCATCAATATAAAAGTCTGTTATTGCAAGCCTCAATTGTGCTCCGCTGCTTGTTGTGAGTTTGTCCTTGTCTATAATATAGTATCCGCTTAGTGTTCCAAACAGCATTCTTCCGTCAGGCAGGGTTATGGCTGAGCATTCTGAACAAGCCACATTTTCTATACCGTCCAAACTTGAAAGAGTTGTCAGAAGTTTCTTTACCGGGTCATAAGCACAAATTATCTGATCACATGAAAACCAGATGTTGCTATTGTCGGAAATCGTGATTCCTTTTATTTCTCCACTTGGAATACCGTCAACTTCTCCGATATTTTCAAATTTCCATTTGTTTTCGTCATCTTGTCCGATACAATGTGCAAGTCCGCCACCATTTGTGGCTATCCACATACTGCCGTCATGTGCTTTTTCTATTTGGATAATGTCACAGTTCGCTATTTGTTCATCTTCATTTTCAGTCTGTTCGATAGGCTTGGCTTCAATGCTGTTGCTGTATTTATTATATTTCAATATTAGTATACCGTCAGATGTTCCAGCCCATATATTTCCATTATTGTCGATTTCTAAATCTCTTACTTTCAAATATGAGTTTTGGGGATAACCCTTTATGGATTTCGATACTATCAGTTTATTACCCTTTTTGAGAATTACATTTACGCCTCCGTCGTATGTAGCTACCCAAATATTGCCGTAATTGTCAGTAACAACATTATAGATGTTGTTACTGCTGAATTTCATATTAAGTTTTTCGGCAGTGTTTTTATTCTTTTTCAGAATATATATGCCATCGCCTTTGGTACTTATCCAAATATTTCCTTCATGATCTTCATTCAATCCATAAATTCTTCCTTTTACATTCAATATTACATGAGAATCTTTTGTTTCAAGTGAGTTCTTGTCGAGCGCAATCAGTTGACCGGCCTTGTTGCTGATAAGAATTCTTTTACCAATATTGTCATATAACATGGCTCTTATTTCATTTATGCCATATTCGTCTGTGCCTGGTTGTGGAATTATGTATTTTATTCTGCTGTTTATCAGAGACAGTTTCTCTAGTCCTCTTCTAATTGTAGACATCCATATTATTCCTTCATTAAGAGCAATATAGGTTGTAACAGTGTTGCTTAGGTTCCATGAGTTGTCTGGATTGTTGTGAAAATATTGCATTTCATCTGTCAGCCGATTGTAGAGTCCGAATCCTCCATGGTTCATTCTTGCCCATAGCATGTTTCCGGTTTCAGTGATTTTGCAGCCATTTATGTCATTTTCAGGAATTCTGACTTCTTGTCTAAAACTCTTGACGCTTTTATCTTTGGGATTATATCTGCTTATACCTTTATCTGTTGTAGAAAACCATACCAGATTGTATTGGTCTATATACAAAGATGTTATTGGTTTCTTTTCTTCGTTTCTTATGTCCAGATATCTGGTCCTCTTTGTTTTTATATTAAGTATTATTATTTTTCCGCTTTCAGTTCCAATATACAGGCTGTTATTGGTAAATTTAATACAATTAACAGTTTCTCCTTTGATAATATAGTTACCTTTTACAATGCCTGTATTTTTATCTATTACTTTGATTGTATACGGTTTTGTTGCTATCCATGGATTGCCGTCTGTATCACATGATACATTATATGTTTTGATATTGCTGTCTACAATTTTGCGGCAACTGTTATGTTTGCCGTCTATATATAATTGGTAAAGTCCTCTTTCAGGGATGTTGATGTATACATATCCATCATTTGATATAGTTATGGCATCAACTTGTCTATATTTGTCTTCTGTTGGAGCTTCTGCCGTATGGAAAGATTCTCCACCTTCTATATTATCAAAGGCATTTGATATTTTATCAGTATGTCTGTTCAACACGAACACTCTGTTGTCATACATTAGCATCCATATATTTCCTTGTGTGTCTGTTTGCAGATTTAGAATTCTGTTATGTAGATTTTTTATTCCACTTGCTTTTCCTGTATTATAATTAGTAAAATTAAAACCATCAAATCTGTTCAGTCCATTCCATGTGGAAATCCATATAAATCCCCATTTGTCCTGAATGATGTCACTTATAGCGTTACTGATAAGTCCGTCAGAAGTAGAGTAGTGCTCAAGTATAGCTTGAGGCTCTTGGGCAACCGACTTAATTGCAACCATGAGAAAAAGTATTATGATTTTAATAATTCTCATTATATTTAGTATGTATTCCTTTATTTGTTCTGCTTACAAAGGTAAGAAAAAAAACTAAACAGAGAAAATTAATGAAGTAATTTAAACAAAAAAAGCAAGAAGAAAAATATCTTCTTGCTTTTTAGAGGTACCTAGCAGAGTCGAACTGCTCTCCACGGTTTTGCAGACCGTTACCTAACCGATCGGCCAAGGTACCATAGTTCTTATTAGCGAGTGCAAAGGTAATACAAATATTTTATTCTGCCAAATTATTTTGTGACTTTTTTCTTATTCTTTTTACATTTGTCATATAATGCACATCCTGCACATCCGTAGTTTTTACATTTGATGTTTTGGTTTACTTCATTATAGAAATAGCGGGCAGCAGCTAATACTGCGCCCGCTATGATAATTCCTATTATGATATTTTGTATTACCATGCAAACAGAGGGAAATCCTTCATTGTTGCATTTACTTTTTCCTTGACGCTTGCAATAACCTTGTCGTTTTCCGGGTCTTTTAAGACTTCGTCAATAAGGTCTGCTATCAGTTGCATTGTGTCTTCCTTGGCTCCGCGTGTTGTCATTGCGGCTGTACCAAGACGGATACCGCTTGTCTGGAAAGCACTGCGCTCATCGTATGGGACTTTATTTTTGTTCACTGTGATATCTGCTGCAACCAGAGCGTTCTCAGCAACCTTACCTGTCAAATCAGGATATTTCTGGCGAAGGTCAAGCAACATAGAATGGTTGTCTGTGCCACCGCTTACAATACCAAAACCATTGTCGATAAGTGCCTGTGCCAAAACAGCTGCATTTTTCTTTACCTGAGTTGCGTAAACTTTCCATTCTGGCTTAAGGTTTTCTCCGAAACCAACAGCTTTAGCAGCAATAACATGCTCCAAAGGACCACCTTGGTTTCCTGGGAATACAGCTGAATTGATAAGCTGAGACATCTTTTTTACAACACCTTTCTTAGTTGTATAACCCCATGGATTGTCAAAGTCCTTGCCTAAAAGTATGATACCGCCACGAGGACCACGAAGAGTCTTGTGTGTTGTAGTTGTTACAATGTGAGCATATTTTACAGGATTGTCAAGTAGACCGGCTGCAATAAGACCTGCAGGATGAGCCATGTCTATCATTAACAGAGCACCAACCTCATCAGCTATTTTGCGCATAAGGGCATAATCCCATTCACGACTGTAGGCACTGCCACCACCTATAATTAGTTTAGGCTTGTTTGCGAGTGCAAGTTCTTCCATCTTGTCGTAATCAATGCGACCGGTTTCCTTGTTTAGGGTATATCCTATATGATTGTAAAGAATACCGGATGTGTTGACTTCGCTTCCGTGAGAAAGATGTCCGCCCTGATCAAGGTCAAGTCCCATAAAGGTGTCACCAGGTTTAAGCACAGCTAGCAATACAGCCTGATTAGCTTGTGCTCCTGAGTGAGGCTGCACGTTGGCAAATTCAGCACCGAAGAGCTTTTTTACTCTTTCTATAGCCAGTGTTTCTACCTGGTCTACAACATAGCAACCACCGTAATAACGTTTGCCTGGCAGGCCTTCAGCATACTTGTTTGTAAGGTATGAGCCCATAGCCTGCATAACCTCGTCACTTACGAAATTTTCCGAAGCAATCAACTCCATGCCTCTAAGCTGGCGCTGATGTTCTTGCTCGATAAGGTCGAAAATCTCCTGATCTCTTTCCATCTTAAAATTGTAATTTTATTATTAAAAAGCCTAGTTTTCTTAATTATTTTGCAAAAATAGCACTTTCTTTTTACACTGCCAAATTATTTATTGCTTAATTCTAGCAGAGCTCTACATTATTGATGTCTTGTTCTTTATCGCAATAGCGGCATTTTAAAATGCCGTTTTTCTTGTCCACTACATTGAACACGGTTTGCATTGGCTCATTATTGGTGATGCATTTAGGATTATTGCATTTCACTATGCCGCGAAGTTCGTCTGGTGTTTCCACCGTTTTTTTCTCCACCACTTCATAGTCTTTAATCTGGTTCAATACTATTTTCGGTGCTACAACGCTGAGTCTGCTGACTTCTTCGTCTGTGAAAAATTTATCTGTAATCTTTATAATGCCCTTTTTGCCAAGTCGCTTAGAAGGAAGGTTATATCCAATGGTAACTGGTACAAGCAGGTCTTGCAATCCAAGAAGAGTAGCCACCTGATAGGTCTTCTCTGCCGGTATATGATCAATAACGGTGCCGTTTTCAATTGCCGACACCAGCATTTCTTTCTTTCCCATTATTTATCAGAACTTAGAATTAATAATAGTCTTGTCATTTTTAATGTCATCCAAAGTTATCCCCAAACAGTAAGAGAATATGGCTTCACGTGCATATAGCCCGTTTTGTGCCTGTTGGATATAGTAGGCATGTGGGTCATCATCCACATCGTATGCTATTTCGTTGACTCTTGGCAGAGGATGCAATATCTTCATGTTGTCTTTTGCTTTGGTCAGCATTTCTCTTTTCAGAATATACACATTCTTGACACGCTCGTATTCCATAAGGTCAGAAAAACGTTCTTTCTGTACACGTGTCATATAGAGGATGTCGGCATTGGCTATCACATTTTCATTGAAAGCAGTGTGCTCCTGAAATTTAATATTATGTTCATTGCAGTATAATTTGTATTCTTGAGGCATTGCCAACTCTTTTGGAGCAATGAAATGGAATGTTGGGTTGAAATGGCGCATTGCCATAATAAGGGAGTGGACTGTGCGACCGTATTTCAAGTCACCGACAAGATAAATATTCAAGTTTTCCAAAGTCCCCTGGGTCTTATATATTGAGTAAAGGTCAAGCAGACATTGTGATGGGTGCATGTGGGCTCCATCGCCGGCATTGATAATTGGAACAGGTGCTACTTCTGAAGCATATTGTGCGGCTCCTTCAATATAATGTCTCATAGCAATCACGTCAGCATAATTGCTCACCATAAGAATAGTATCTTTTAAGGTTTCACCCTTGGTTACGCTTGAAGCTTTTGCGTCACTGAAGCCAATGACTTTTGCGCCTAATCTGTTGGCAGCTGTTTCAAAACTGAGTCTTGTTCGAGTGGAAGGCTCAAAGAAGAGAGTGGCAACGATTTTTCCTTTCAGAAGCTCTCTGTTTGGATGTTTTTCGAACTCTTGCGCCATCTGTATCAAGTACATAAGTTTATCCTTTGGCAAATCGGCAATAGTTACAAAATTATGTTTTTCCATCTGTAAAATTGATTGATATTTCCTAATTCGAGTTCAAAGTTAAGCATAATTTTTAATTTATGTGCTATAATTCAAAGAAAAATTGTATTTTTGCTGAAAATTTCGGATATGAGACGTACTTTCGTTCACTTTCTTTGGGGAATACTTATACTTCTGGTGCTGCTGTCTGCACTGGCTTTTACTGCTGTCTGGAATGGCTGGATAGGGTATATGCCGCCTATTGAGGATTTGCAGAATCCGATTAACCGTTTTGCCACTCAGGTGTATTCTGCTGACGGTAAGGTTATGGGTACATGGAATTTCAATAAGGAAAACCGTATTGTCATTCCTTACAGCAAGATTTCTCCGCATCTTGTTCATGCTCTTGTGGCTACTGAGGATGAGCGTTTTTATAATCATAGCGGTATAGACTTCATTGCTCTTGGGCGTGCTGTTATTAAAAGAGGTGTCATGGGACAGGCTTCTGCCGGCGGTGGCAGCACTATTACCCAGCAGTTGGCAAAACAACTCTATTCAGAGCAGGCTCACTCTTCTTTGGAGCGTATGCTTCAGAAACCAATAGAGTGGGTTATAGCAGTAAAGTTGGAACGTAATTATACCAAGGAAGAGATAATTGCATTATATCTTAATTATTTTGATTTCCTTCATAATGCTGTTGGCATCAAGACGGCTGCCAATACTTATTTCAACAAGGAAGCTAAAGACTTGAGTGTTATAGAGAGTGCAACTCTTATCGGTTTGTGTAAAAACCCTTCTTTTTTTAATCCTGTACGTTATCCGGAACGTTGTACGGAACGTCGCAACGTGGTTCTTGCGCAGATGCAGAAAGCCGGATACCTTTCACATGCAGAATATAATATGTATGCAGACGAGCCGCTTAAATTGAATTTTCATCGTAATGACCATAAAGATGGCGAAGCTACATATTTCCGTGAATTCCTTCGTCAATATATGATGGCTGAACGCCCTGATAAACTTAATTACCCTTCATGGAATCAATCACAGTATGTTTATGATTCAATAGCCTGGGTTTCAGACCCTCTGTATGGCTGGTGCAATAAAAACTTTAAAAAAGACGGTAAGCCTTATAATGTCTATACAGATGGTCTTAAGGTATATACCACTATAGACAGTCGTATGCAGAGATATGCAGAGGAGTCGGTGTGGGGACATGTGGCACGTTTCCTTCAACCTGAATTCAACAAGGAAAACAGACATAAAGCTAATGCTCCTTTTACAGAAGACCTGTCTTCTAAGCAACTCCGCCAGATTCTAAACCGCAATATCCATCAGAGTGAGCGTTATCGGATGATGAAGGCCACCGGAAGCAGCGAAGATGAAATTCAGGCTGCGTTCCGCCATCCTACAGAGATGACTGTGTTTACTTATCGTGGTGAGATTGATACTATTATGAGCCCTATAGATTCTATAAGGTATTATAAGAGTTTCCTTCGTGCCGGATTTATGAGCATGGAGCCAAAGACCGGAGCTGTGAAGGCCTATGTCGGCGGGCTTGATTATAACCATTTTATGTATGATATGGTTACAGGTGGGCGTCGCCAGGTTGGTTCTACAATCAAACCGTTTTTGTATGCTCTGGCTATGGAAAATGGTTTCTCTCCTTGTGATAAAGCTCCTAATAGACAGCAAACTTATATGGTGGCTGGGCGTCCTTGGACTCCGCGAAATGCTTCGCATAGTCGTTATGGCCAGATGGTTACCTTAAAATGGGGGTTGGCACAAAGTAACAACTGGATATCTGCTTACCTTATGAGTAAGCTTAATCCTCAGCAATTTGTTTCCATACTTTATGATTTTGGAATTATCAATCCGAATATTCATCCATCAATGTCTCTTTGTCTGGGACCTTGTGATGTGAGTGTGGCAGAGATGGTGAGCGCATATACCACGTTTGCAAATCATGGCATCCGCACATCCCCAATGTTTGTAAGCCGCATAGAAGATAACGAGGGCAATGTCATTGCTCAGTTCCAGCCGCGGATGAACGAAGTAATCAGTGCTGAGAGTGCCAATAAAATGCTGGTTTTGCTTCAAGGAGTTGTCGATGGAGGTACTGCCGGACGGATACGCTATAAGTATAATCTGGAAGGCGAGATTGGTGGAAAGACCGGTACAACCAACCGTAACAGTGATGCTTGGTTCATTGGATTTACCCCTCAGTTGGTAAGCGGTTGCTGGGTTGGTGGTGAAGATAGAGATATTCATTTTGACAATATGCGCATGGGGCAGGGGGCAACTATGGCTCTGCCGATATGGGCTTATTTTATGAAAAAGATATATCGTGATCATTCTCTTCCTTATGATGACATAACGTCTTTTGAATTGCCTGAAGATTTTAATCCTTGTCTAAAATCAGATACAGGTAATGGTATTGACAATATAGATGAAGTATATGAATAAATTGCACATTATAGTATTTGTGGCATTAGGGGTTTGCGGTTCAATGCATGCTCAGAATAGCAATCCGCTGCGAGACAGTCTGGCAGTGGCACAGAGAGAACTTGATTTTCATCCTGACAGCGTGGATTTAATATTGAAGAAGGCTTCGTGGAATATGCAACTTAATGAGTGGCAGTATGCCAAGAATGAATATGACAAAGTGTTGCAGATGGAACCCACAAATGCAGCCGGACTATATTATCGTGCTTTTGTGAATGAAAAGCTTAACAGGTTTAAGTTTGCGCGCCTTGACTATCAGAATCTTCTTTATCTTGTTCCAGGAAATTTTGAAGCACAGTTGGGATTGGCTCTTCTTAATCAGAAAGATAAGCATTATACTGAAGCTTTTGATGGGATAAACCGTCTGGTGGCTCAGTTCCCTGACAGCGCTGTTGCTTATGCGGCACGTGCAGGCATAGAAAAAGAGCGCAAGATGTATGAACTTGCTGAATTTGATTTTACGGAGGCTATAAAGCGCGACAGAACAAATACCGATTATTTGATTAACCGTACGGATGTTTTGTTGCTGCAAGGTAAAAAAGAAGAGGCTCTTGCCGATATCAAATATCTTCAGACACTTGGAGTTCCAAAGGCTTCTTTGATGGATTTTATTCGTCGTGCACAGAAAAAGTAATATATAATCAGACAATATGAAAATATTAAGACCTCAATTTGAAATATGGCATCAGGGCGATGGACTTGACGGAGTATATCGGCAGATAGAACGTGCAGGGCGCGTGTGCTATAAGAGTGAGAAAAATACTACATCTGATTCTGCACGTCCGTTTGTAGGGCGTATGATTCAGTCAGAGCATACTGCAATGCTGGAACATGGCACTGTTTATCTCACTGGTCCTGAGGCTGTATTGGGTGACAGATATTGTAACAATAAATTCTCTAAAGTCAATATTGATGGAACAGATGCGTTTGTAACAACAAACTTGCGAGTAATAGTACAAAACAAATGGGATGATGATTTGAAATATATATCTGTACCGACAGAACACCATGAACTTCGTGTCACGGTACATTTCACTACTCAGGTGGCTATAACCCGCGAATATAACCGTCACCGTTCTAATTCTATGGCAGAGCAGTCCACACGTTACTGTAATTACAGCAAAGATAAATTTGGCAGTGAGATAAGTGTCAATCTGCCGGAGTGGATAAGAGAAGAATCAGAGCAGACCGGTGAATCAATATCAGGCGATTATAAGACTCTTCTCATAAATCTATGCCGTGATGTCGTTGATGATAAAAGTGCAGAGTGGAGTGCCGTAAACAATTGGCTTTTTGCCAATTTGGCTGCCGAATTGGCTTATATGAATCTTATAAGTATGGGCAGGAAACCTCAGGAAGCCCGTGTGATACTTCCTCTGGACTGCAATACCGAGTTAGTTCATACGGCTTTTGTTTCAGATTGGATTCATTTCTTCAATCTTCGTGCTCTTGGTACTACCGGTGCTCCTCATCCTGATGCAAAGATTTTGGCAATGCCTCTTTATGAGGAATTCCGGGCACAAGGATTAATTAAGTAGAAAAATATAAACAATAATAATTCACTTCACAATGGGCGGCTTTTTTGGAACCATTTCAGTAAGGAGTTGTGTCAATGATGTATTCTATGGCACTGATTATAATTCTCATTTGGGCACTAAACGTGCCGGTTTGGTAACATACGATAAGGAGAAGGGTTTTACCCGGAGTATTCATAGTCTTGAACGTAATTATTTCCGTTCAAAGTTTGAAGATGAACTTGATGATTTCAGCGGCAATGCCGGTATGGGAGTAATCAGTGATACTGATCCGCAGCCGATAATAATAAATTCTCATTTAGGGCGCTATGCTGTCGTTACTGTTGCTCACATCAATAATCTTCGTGAAATAGCAGATGAACTTCTTGCGCATCGTATGCATCTCAGTGAGATGTCGGCAAACAATATCAACCAGACTGAGATGGTGGCTTTGCTTATTAATATGGGCAACACCTTTGCTGAGGGTATAAATAATGTGTTCAGAAAGATAGACGGGTCATGTTCCATGCTCATTCTCACTGAAGATGGCATTATTGCTGCCCGTGATTTGTTAGGACGCACTCCTGTCGTTATAGGAAAGAAAGATGATGCTTATGCTGTTACTAGTGAAACCACTTCTTTTCCTAATCTTGATTATAAGACAGTGCGTGATTTGGGACCTGGAGAAATCGTAAAACTCAAACCTGATTCCATGGAAGTTCTACAGCAACCGTTCAATCAGGAACAGATTTGTTCTTTTCTGTGGGTTTATTATGGATTTCCTACAAGTGACTATGAAGGCATAAATACAGAATATGTGCGTGAAGAAAACGGCAAGACTATGGGAGAAGAAGATTCCACAGAGGCTGACCTTGTATGTGGTATTCCTGATTCGGGTGTAGGCACAGCCCTTGGCTATGCTGAGGGGCATCGTATTCCATATAAGCGTGCTGTTTTAAAATATACTCCTACATGGCCACGTTCTTTCACTCCGGGCAATCAGTCTCGACGTAATCTTGTGGCAAAGATGAAACTTATTCCAAACGGGGCTATTCTCGGAGGTAAGCGAGTGGTCTTTTGCGATGACAGTATTGTGCGTGGCACTCAACTTCGTGACAATGTGCGTACTTTCTATGACTATGGTGCCAAAGAAGTTCATGCGCGCATATCATGTCCGCCTCTTGTATATGGTTGTCCTTTTATCGGTTTCACAAGCAGCAAAAGCAATCTGGAACTTATAACGCGTCGCATAATAAAGGATTTTGAGGGTGATGAGAATGCCAAACTCAAAGAATATGCCACGACAGATTCTCCTGAGTACACTCGCATGGTTGATGAAATAGCGCGTAGACTGGGACTTACCACTCTTAAATTCAATAAGATAGAAACTCTTATTAAATCTATCGGAATGCCTAAGTGCAAGGTCTGTACTCATTGTTTTGATGGGAGCAGTTTCAGTTGTGCTGAGGCTCTTAAGAAAAACGAACAATTATGACAGAACGAGAAAAGCAGCAGAGCGGTATGCTTTATGATGCAAAATTCGATAAGGACATTCTAGACGGTTTGCATCATTGTGAGCAAGAGTGTTTTGAGATAAATCAAATACCTCCCGTTAATAGAGAGGAACGTTATGCCAGGCTGCGTCGATTGCTCGGTAAGTCGGGCGACGATTTGAATATCATAACTCCCTTTTTCTGTGATTATGGTTACAACATAGAAGTTGGCAATCATTTTTTTGCCAATGTGAATATGGTAATTCTGGACGAGGCTAAGGTTACGTTTGGCGACAATGTTTTCATTGCGCCAAACTGTTCTTTTTATACAGCCGGACACCCCATAGACCCTCAGCAACGCAACGAAGGACTGGAGTATGCCAAACCTATCAGTGTTGGCAATAATGTATGGATAGGTGGCAGCGTCACTGTGGTTCCGGGTGTAACAATAGGGAATAATGTTACTATTGGTGCCGGTTCTGTTGTTGTGAAGGATATTCCCGACAACAGTGTTGCTGCCGGAAATCCATGTCGTGTTATTCGCCGTCTTTAATTTTAGCCTTGTTTTTAAGGTATTCGGCAAAGATGCGTGCTGCGCTTTCCACTTTGGCTGCGCACGGACGCGTCTTGTAATACTCTGCTGTACGTTCAGAGGCCACATAGTTTGATGTTGCTTTTTGGTTTCCGTTAATGCCCAATATTTCTGCGCATATAATGGAACCGTTTTCTTCTTTTGATTTAGCCAACAAATTCTGTACAACTTTATAGCAGGCAGACTTGCCCTGCCTGTCACTTCCTTCAGTCTGTCCGCAGTCAAGTCCCACAAGCATCACTATTCCAGACACGGCACCACACATCATTCTCATTCTGCCCACGCCACCGCCGAAACCGGCAGCAATGCGTTTTGCTGTGTTGTCATCAAGTCCGTATAAGTCGGCAAAAGCTGCCACAACACTTTGGCAGCAGCCATATCCCTGCATGAATATGTCTACTGCACGTTTTACTCTGTCATCTAAGTCGCAATTATTTGTTTGCATAAATATATTTTTTTATCTTGTTGAAGTTCTGTCTTTCCAATTATCTTTAGTGTAACTTTCAGGATAATTAGTCTTGTAAAGAATGTTTCCCCCACGTTCATGAATCCATGTGTCAAATATGCGTTCATTTTCATGAAGCACAATCACCCTCGCTCCATTTCTCAGATGATTGTATTCTGTGTTGCCACCTGAGTATCTTCCATGAGCCAGCATCACCTTGTAATACATAAGAGAATAATCATTGTCATGGTCATGTCCGCAGAAAACCCCCATCACATCACCACACTCTTTAATAGCAGAAAACATTCCGCTGTTTAGATTTGGAGCGTATGCTTTCTCCATTCTTGTGCCATACATCACCACCTGTGTATTCTCCACGGCATCATTGTATTCCGGAAGAGGGTAGTGCATGAACATTATTGCAGGAAGAGCTTTGTTTCCATTTAGTTTCTTGTATTCATTATGAACTTTGCGGTATGAATTTATCTGGTTTGACGTGAGCCACTGGTATCCGCCGACACCGCTTACTTTACATTTGTCGTGAGTGTCCATGCAGTATATCAGGGCTTCTGTCTTGCTTCCGTCAGCAGACTTTATCGGCAGAGTGTAGTCCAGCGTATTTCCCTTTCTTGCCGGTTGCACGCAATATTGGTTCTTCTGTGCTATGTCATAAAGTGTGTTTACCGCTATTCCCTGTTCTGGGTCATGGTTGCCCAACATATAGCAGAAAGGTTTCTTTGTATCATTCACAATGTTCAATACCTGCTGAAGACAGGCATCTCCTGGTTTGGAATAAATGATGTCACCGGACAGTACAATCAAGTCAGGATCTTCATCTTTTACAACTTCATATATACATTCTGAAGCTTGTCTGGATGCAGGATCACCTAATTTATAGTGCAAGTCGGTGAACTGTACTATCTTGAATTCTCCGTCGTGAAATCTCAAGTTCTGAGCCATAACAGAAATGCTTCCCGTGAGAAGCATTAATAACGTGAAAATATATATTTTTTTATTCATGATAGTTTTCGTTATGCCACTCCCAGAAGTTCAATTTCGAAAATGAGAGTTGAACCGGCTGGTATTCCAGGTTGTGAATACTTGCCGTATCCCATTTCTGCCGGAATGTACAGTTCCCATTGGTCTCCTACATGCATTTGCTGCATAGCCACAATCCAACCGTCGATAAGTTCATTCAGTCTTATGGCAAATGGAGCACCTCCACGGCTGGAGTCAAATTTCTTTCCATTTATGGTCCATCCTGTATAATGTGCAGTCACGATGCTTCGTTTTGAAGGCTGTTGTCCGTCAGAGTTTCCGCTTTTCAGTATTTTATAATATATACCTTTGGGAAGGGCTTTCACGTCATTTTCCTTAGCTTTGTTTTCAAGCCATATTCTATTGACTTCAATATATTCCTTTTTATTGTTCATATTTTTATTATTAAGTGTCTGCTGTTCAAATTTCGAGTCTAGGCTCGATTCATCAGCATCCAGTTCCGTCTATTCTGCACGTAGCTCCTTCTGCAGTATCATGAGGTCTTGGTTTCAGTCCCACATCTTTTGAAGACAGAGAAACCGTTCCATCTTCAAGTACATAACAAGGTATACCAACGTCACCAATTTCACGTGCTTCATTAAATGCAGGATTAGTATCTCGCAATTTCAGAAATTCTTTCAGATTACGCACGTGCATGCCAATGTCTATAATCTTGAATTGTTTGTTTCCTTCCACCTGTCGCTCCACATATTCGCAGTCGGGACAAGTTCTCATTACATACATTTTTATCATATCTTTTTCCTTGTAAATATTATTTGCAAAAATAGCAAAAAGGATTGAATGGAGCAAGATTTATGAAGAATTATTTTTCTGTGTATATCTACAATTTATGTTGGCTATTT
>CAYSSU010000025.1:0-49055 GCA_964433895.1 uncultured Prevotella sp. | reverse complement strand
AAAGGTAAACATACTTTTACGGAATCAAAAGGCTGCATCGCGGATACGCTTACAGCCTATATCAGAGCGTGCTTGATTCTTTCACCATAAAGCGCTGATATATAGTGTTTTATGGTGAAAGCAAAAAGAGAAAACTAAATTTAAACTGTATCCGGACATTATCCGTAAGCAACTATTTCATTTTCAATTTGTAACTGATTTCTTTTCATTAATTATAAAAGCATAAACTATTTATAAAAATTGTTGTTCCACCTTGTTAATCATATCTTTTATGGCCTCTTCATATCCAGTAAGAGCTGCAAAAGGAGCAAACTGTGCGGCACGGTCTTTCATAGCCATACGGTTATGATTTTTAGATTCATGGTGCTTCATATTTATTATGTCATAATAATTATCATTTCTCATGCCTTATGTCCTCCAATCTGATTATTACGTTCAGCAGCGGTGGAACCATCCTCATAGTTCAAACCTCTGAGAATAGAATTCTTACCGAACTTTTTCTTTATACTCAATAAAGTCTCCTGCATCCGGCGTTCCTTTGCAAGAGTATTCTCTTCAGACCTTTTTTTATCAGCCAAAGCCTTATAGTCTGTAAAAAGGTCTAGTTCCACAGGAACCTGACTTTTAAGTTTTGCCTGTTCCTCATTCACCACGTGATTAGCTATAATATGTATTCTTCTTATAAGAAGATTTGGATTCACAATGTTGTCATATAAAGAAACTATAGCTTCGGTGATGAGTTTTATCGAAGAAGTGAACTTACTCATATTAGCAGAACTGTGAACATGTTTAGGCACCTGTCTGCCATACCAGTCTTTAGTGATTGGTCCATGATATTCAGCACATACATCTTTGTTTTTCAGACTTTCAGCATCAAATCCAACTACAATTACAAGCTGATTGGTTACAAGATGCCTGTCAAACAAGTCCATAGCCATAGCCTCAGCCATCTCTTTCATCACAACACGCCCCTTTTGAAACGTATAGGCACATTGCAACACTTGTCCACTGCTCAATGAGTTAACCAAAGGTTTGTAAGCCTTCACTTCTTTCATTGTACAAGGTTCCCATCCCCAAGCATGATCTATCAGGAGTTCAGCATTCACCCCGAAAAGCCTATAAAACAATTCCTCATGTTCTATAGACATTCGTGCTATCTGTCCCATTGTTGTAATGCCATATAAGGTCAGTTTTTCTGCAATACCACGCCCCACTCTCCAGAAATCAGTAAGTGGTTCATGATTCCAAAGTTCCTTTCTGTAAGACATCTCGTCAAGTTCTGCAATTCTCACACCATCCTTATCAGCATGTACATGTTTTGCCACCACATCCATAGCCACCTTACCGAGATACAAATTAGAACCTATGCCGGCAGTTGCCGTGATACCGGTTTCATTAAGAATATCGTGAATTATAGTCATAGCCAATTCATGCGAAGACATCTTATAAGATTTCAGATAATCTGTTACATCCATGAACACCTCATCAATAGAATACACATGAATATCCTCCGGCGCAATATATTTCAAATAGATACTATATATGTGCGCACTGTATTTTATATATAGAGCCATGCGCGGTGTAGCCGTGACATAGTCCAGTTGCCAATCTGTATGCCCTTTCAAATCTGTATCATTACATGATTTTCCCTTAAAGCAACCATCAGCAATTCTACTCAGCCTGTAATTATTTATCTCCCTGACTTTCTGTACCACCTCAAACAATCTGGCTCTTCCGGCAATACCATAGGATTTCAGTGACGGGGAAACAGCAAGACAGATAGTTTTTTCTGTCCTGCTTACATCAGCCACAACCAAATTAGTTGTCAGCGGATCCAACTTTCTCTCTGCACATTCCACAGAAGCATAAAAGCTCTTTAAATCTATACAGATAATGTTACGTTTTTCGCTCTCCATCTTTCATACCGGTTTCAATTGCAAAGATACTTATTTTCTATAAATAGGAAAACAAACATAAAACTATTTTCTATATATAAAAGAAGATTGTTTAAATCATATCACCTTATGACACTATATTTTTATACCTTTGCAGAAAGAAACTATCTATAGTCTTATGAATATAACCTCCATAGTAGAGAATACCAGCAAATTAGGACTGCCCGTGGAACACGGACTAAGCCTATACATACAATTAGACAATGGTAAGAATATATTGTTTGATATGGGACAGCGACGACTGTTTACCGATAATGCTGACAGATTACATCTCAGTATTAACGATGTAGACGCAGCTATTATCTCTCATGGGCACTATGATCACGGGGGCGGACTAAGAACTTTTTTGAATATAAATAAAAAGGCAAATGTTTATATTCAACGTGATGCTTTCAATCCCCACTACTCTCTTAAAGATACAGGATTGAAATATATAGGTCTGGATGTTGACTTGAAAAATAATAAAAGAATTATTATGTGCAATGATGTCACACATATCAATAATGATATTACTCTCTTTGCAGGAGTACATGGCAGATGTTGCAATCCTATAGGCAACAAACTTCTTTTTGAATCAGAAACCAGAAACGACACCTTTAGTCATGAGCAAAATATCGTGATAAAAGAAAATCAAAACGTAGTTTTACTTGCAGGCTGCGCTCATGCGGGAATAGTGAATATAATACGAAAATGCATAGAAATCACAGGAAAGACTCCCACCCATGTGTTAGCAGGAATGCATCTCGTAAAGAGTGGGCTTGCTGCATCTGACGAAGCACATTTTATTTCTGCACTTGCTCACGAACTTGCAGCTTACCCATCATGCATGTATTACACCATGCACTGCACGGGGACATCACAATATATTCAACTGAAAAACATAATGACAAAAAGAATCGAATATATGTCTTGTGGCGACAGTATTAATATATTATAATAACCCGTTGTCGGAATTAAATTGATTAAAAATACAGAAGCAAGATTCCCAACCTTATATCTCACAGGCAATTCAATGACCCCAGGACTATGTGAAAAAATCTGTAAGAGACTTGCTTGCACAAGATGGATAACGGAGAGGACCTCTTTATTGTGGGATTCAAAGCCAATAGAAGTTTGCAATGTAGCCAGGGGGAAACGGTGTAATCCATTCTTATGATTTATCCAAGGCGAGTGTGCATGACTTGAATTATATGACACACATATCATACTTGAATGTCCCTACCGCCTTAACCAAAAAGACTGGAACCACACATTCATCCCTTTTGCCAAGGTCAGAAAAAGGATTGATACCCTGTTCTCACAGCTAACAAACCATTTCATGGTTATCAGAAACTATGTGAAAATAAAACACGGCTTGTTTACCTGAATAATCAGCAAAATAATTGCACTAACCGTTTCACAATATATGAATTACATCAATGGGAAACCTATCGGTAGAATCAAGTACGCACTAAATTAATTTCGCCAACTGGTTATGAAAGTCTTATTAGTTAATGGAGCTAACAGACTTTCTTCATAAAGTGAAGTTGTGCCACAGAATTATACTCGGATTATGCAATATTTTTAAGAATTGGGCAAGGAAGCTGCCTCAAAGGTTAATTCTATTGAAAATAAAAAATATGAAACCAAATATGTTGTATTTGCCCGTACAATATCATTACCTTTGTACACTTTTAGATTTCAATAATGGGTAAGATTGATTTAATTTCAAAGGAATGGTGCGATATAGTCTTTAAGGGAAAAAACAGAGATTATGGAGCATACAAGATACGTCAAGAGTCAGGCAGACGCAACGTTATTGCTCTTGCTGGTATAATGATTGTGCTGTTACTTCCATTGCTTTATTTCTCTGTCGCAACATGGTTGTTACATAGGAACGATGTCAAATACACAGACGTTACGGAAATTTCAAATCTGAAGCCGGCTGAGAACAAACATCGGCTTATTGAGAAAAAGCCCCAACAGACGTTGAGCTCTTCTAGGGGAATTAATAAGAAAGCAGTGAAAACGTCAGCAGAAGTATGCATTAGGCCGGATAAGGATGTCGTGGATGAGCCATCGGCGGCGCATGGAGAACAGTCTGGTGTTGCAGATGTATTGATGGCGCCTGCTGACACTACAGGTTTTAACGATAAGAAGGTGACTCATAATGCTGTAAATGCGAACTTAGATTATAAGACGTTCAGAGTCATAGAACAACTGCCGGAGTTTCCGGGTGGTGCATCTGCATTTATGACGTGGCTGACCCACCGCCTGGAATATCCAAAATCAATTAAAAAAGGTGATGGAGTAAAAGTGGTGGCACAGTTCATCGTAAACAAGAATGGCACTATCTCAGATCTTAAAATAGTAAAGTCTTTAAACGATGATTGTGATGCTGAGGTACTGCGTGTGCTCAATATGATGCCTAAATGGAAACCAGGAATAGAAAAGGGCAAGCCTACACGTACAGAGTATGTCGTTCCTGTAGTGTTTGAAAATTAAGTATCTTAATGCAGAAAACAGATCACAGATTCACACTAAAGAATGAGCCTTATCCTGACACTTACTTCAATTTCTCGGTATGTACACTTACAAGCAGGTAATAAGTCAGGTCATGATACCAATTGACGGAATTAAATTGATTAAAAAAAGATGTGTAAAAAGTTGCGCATATCGCTGATTTTCGAATAATCTGGTGAATGAACAAGGTAGCATTGACAGTGAAAAATGGCTTTTCGGGTACAAGCTTCAGAAATACGTAAGTAAGATCTGCGCCGATATAACAATGATTTACAGTCCACATCAGCATGCACTCATGATGTAACATATCTTGATAAGTTCTGTTGCATTCTTTCTGTCTTTCTTCAAACGCACGTCTCCAGAAAGTTTTTCACCAACAATACTCACGAAACCAGCTCCGTTCATAGCTTGAAGAATCACCTTGCCTTTACCACAATCAATGACACAGAATTGACACTCTTTTCTGATAACCTCTAGAAAAAACAAACTAAAATAAGTTCAAAGACTGGTCTTCTTCTAATTGAGATGTTTCATTCTCATCAACAGCTACATCTGTAAATTTCAGCATAAGCTGTTCTGACTCCCCTGAATTAAGATTTATGCGATACGTGCCCCACTCCCCGGTTTTCTCTATTACGGAATTAGAACTTTTGGAATTGCGAGCAAGATACTGCCTGACATACTGATAAACATCATCGTAACAGACTGTACAGAACAAGCCGTTACACGCATTAAATACATGATGCGTAATCTTCTTGACCGTAAGTCCGGACTGTCCGGCTTCTGCCAAGACCTGCAATATATCCTTGTCGTACTCCATTTTTATTAATTGACAATTAGCAATTGATAATCGTCAATTGATAATTATTTTCAAATAAAAAGGGGGACTGCCTTAAAGATATCAGTCCCCCCCTCTTTTATGGTTTTATCCTTAACGGGATAAATTAAGCCAATGCTACTTTTTCATCCTCATCCTTGATTTTACCCTCTTTGAAGAGCCAACCAATTCCAAGATATGCTTCTTCAGCAGTAATTTTAGCGACCTTAGTAATCTCAGCAACACTCAGAGGCTTTGCAGCGGCTGCAAGTGCCTGATAGATATCACCTGCGCGGAAACCTGCAGTTTCAGCGTTAACGTAAATTTTCTTTGCGGCTGCCTTCTTAGAAGTAGCCTTCTTTGCTGTTGCAGTTTTTACTGCTACATTCTTTGTTGTTTTATTTTCTGCCATAACTAGTAAATAAATTAAATCTTTAAAAACCTACAAGTGGTTGTTTTTTAAATTGTTATGCTGCAAAAATAGCATTTATTTTTCATTTTAAGAAGTTTTTATGCTATTATATGCATTTTTAAAAGATTACCACTCTGTTTTTTGATATAAATCAATCACTTAGCTCTGATATCAATCTTTCAAGTCCAACTTTATCTCCAGTTCATCAAGCTGCTTGGAATCTATCCGTGAAGGGGCATCAAGCATAACGTCACGCCCACTGTTGTTTTTAGGGAATGCTATACAATCACGAATACTGTCGAGACCGGCAAGAATGCTCACAAAACGGTCCAAACCGAAAGCAAGTCCTGCATGAGGAGGTGCTCCATACTTGAATGCATTCATAAGGAAGCCGAACTGTGCCTCAGCACGCTCTGGAGTGAAACCGAGAACCTCAAACATTTTCTCTTGCAACTTGGTGTCATGGATACGCAGACTTCCACCACCAACTTCAATACCGTTACATACAAAGTCGTATGCCTTGGCACGTACCTGCTCAGGATGCTCATCAAGTAATGGAATATCATCAGGATTAGGCATTGTGAACGGATGGTGAGTAGCCATGAGTCGCTGCTCCTCATCGCTCCACTCAAAGAGAGGGAAGTCGATAATCCACAGGCATTTGAATACGTTTTTATCACGCAGTCCCAAACGTTCTGCCATCTCAAGACGTACAGAGCAAAGTTGGATACGAGTCTTATTGGCATTGTCACCACTGAGTATCAGAACGAGGTCACCGTCTTTGGCTCCCATCTTCTGTTTCAGCGTAGCAATATCATCGGCATTGTAGAACTTGTCTACACTGCTCTTTGTGGTTCCGTCAGCATTATACTTCACATACACAAGTCCCTTGGCACCCACCTGCTGACTCTTAACGAAATCAGTAAGCTGGTCCATCTGCTTGCGCGTGTAACTTGCACAGCCTGGAACACAGATACCACCTATATATTCAGCCTCATCAAACACGGAGAACTTGCCCAGTTTCAACGTGTCCATAAGTTCTACGAATTCCATTCCGAAACGCAAATCCGGCTTGTCACTTCCAAAGCGGCGCATAGCCTCATGCCAAGTCATTTGCTGCATCTTAGGGATTTCCACGCCACGAATTTCCTTGAACAGATGGCGTGCCATTTCCTCAAACAGATTTATCACATCGTCCTGATCAACAAAACTCATTTCACAGTCTATCTGAGTGAACTCAGGCTGACGGTCGGCACGCAAGTCTTCATCACGGAAACACTTAGCTATCTGGAAGTAACGGTCGAAACCTGCAACCATAAGAAGTTGTTTCAATGTCTGCGGACTCTGTGGCAGAGCATAAAACTGTCCAGGATTCATGCGGCTTGGAACAACGAAATCACGTGCTCCCTCAGGGGTACTGCCAATAAGAATTGGAGTTTCCACTTCCATGAACTTCTGACTGTCAAGGAAGTTACGTATTAGAATTGTCATGCGATGACGCAATTCAAGATTCTTGCGCACAGCCGGACGACGTAAGTCCAGATAACGATACTTCATACGCAAATCATCACCGCCATCGGTATTGTCTTCGATAGTGAAAGGAGGAGTAAGACTTGGAGAAAGTACATTAAGCGTCTTCACAAGAATCTCAATGTCACCAGTATCCATCTTTGAGTTTTTGCTCTGTCGCTCGCTTACCTCACCCATAATCTGGATGCAGTATTCACGGCCAAGTTTATTGGCAGCCTCACAAAGATTTTTATCGTCAGCCTCATTAAATACCAGCTGAGTAATACCATAACGGTCGCGCAAATCGATGAATGTCATACCACCCATCTTTCTTGAGCGCTGCACCCATCCGGCAAGAGTAACCTGCTTACCGGCATCAGAGAGGCGCAGCTCTCCACAAGTATTCGTTCTGTACATTTATATAATATTATATTTTGTTCTGAGCTGCAAAGTTACGATAAAGCATCGGAATATCAAAGGAAAACTTAATTTTTCTTCATTATTCATATCGGTTCATCTTTCTATTTTTGAAGCTTCCAGTACACGTATGTCTGATGGATTATTGAAAAAATTAACACTTACATCATAACAAGAATCATTACATGCTATTTTCACAAATGTCCTATTGTGGTATTGACCGGCATATTTACCATCCACCCAGGAACCACTATTGGCATATATGGCAGGTTGTCCATTCACTGTTGTCATGTTTTTCAACATTGGAACATGAGTATGTCCAAACACAACTATACGTTTTTTTGATTCCGGATTAGCAAAATACTGAGTATTTGCGGCATCGTCTATATATGGCATATAAATACCGGCAGCTAATTCTATTGGAAAAGGACTATATACAAGTTTATTATTTTTACTTGAATTCTCTTTTCTGTTGGCAATAAGCCAGATGTTATTGTATAACTTGAAATCTTTCTCAGAAATCAGTAAGTTATCAATACTGTAATTCTGAGTATATCCATCTATATTTGTCTTTATCTGACATTCATCCAGCTTTTCTCCTTTGCCCAGTGAATAAATAATCATATTCCATCCCTGACTATATATTAATTTATTGTTCTCATCTGTTTCAGGCAGAAAGAACAGGTTAAAAGCAGATTTAGGCAAATTTGAGCATTTCTACTGAAAGTCAGGAAGTTCGGCATAGATTGGCACAAAGTGGCACAAGTGATGAAGACAGGTTTTGGGAAGAATATGGAAACGGATGCGCTTCCAAACCATTACCCGGAATCTGATGCACTTTTAACGCTAACGGTCTATATTTCTGCGTTCTGCGTAGGTTTACGTTCTGCCTTTACAACTCCCGTAAACTAATTTTGCACCAAACAAAAAGCAAGGATTATGAGGAGTACATTCAAGACCGTGTTCTACGTGAACGCAAGCAAGGAGAAGAACGGAAATGTCCCCATCATGGGACGAGTGACAATCAACGGGACTATTGCACAGTTCAGTTGCAAGCAGACCATCCCGAAGATGCTTTGGGACGCGAAAGGCAACCGAGCCAAAGGGAAGAGCAAGGAGGCGCAAGGGGTAAACTCCGCGTTGGAAAACATCAAGGCACAGATAGCCAAACACTACCAGCGGCTTTCCGACAGGGAAGCATACGTGACCGCCGAAATGGTGCGCAACGCCTATCAGGGCATCGGTACGGAATACGAGACGCTGCTCCGTGCCTTTGATAAGGAGAACGAGGCGTTCGCCAAACGTGTAGGCAAGGACCGCGCCAAGCGGACATACCAGAAATATCTCACCGTCCGTAAATACGTTGCCGAGTTCATCAAGTCACATTACAGGCGCAGCGACATCTCCATGAACGAGCTAACGGAGGACTTCATACGTGACTACTGCCTGTACCTGCGCAACGAGGTTGGACTTGCACAGTCTTCCGTGTGGATATATTCCATACCGTTGAAACATATCGTTACCACGGCGCACTACAACGGAAAGATACCGAGAAACCCGTTTGCAATGTTCCACGTTGACCCCGACCACAAGGAACGTGGCTTTCTGACGGAGGAAGAACTTTTGGCATTGGGTGCAATCAAGCTGGACTATCCCAATTTTGCACTGGCAAGGGACTTGTTCCTGTTTGGATGCTGGACGGGCATATCATTTGTGGACATCAAGAACCTCACGACCGACAATATCGTGGAAATGAACGGTTCGCCCTGGATTGTGTCGAAACGGCAAAAGACAGGTGTCCCGTTCCAAATCAAGCTGATGGACATCCCGATGCGGATAATCAAACGTTATGAACCGTTTCGGGCAGACAAGAAACTGTTCAACATAGGCTCTCTTGACATGGTGAACAGACGCATAAAGAACATAGCGAGGAAGTGCGGCATTGAGAAACCGATTTCCTTCCACGTCAGCCGCCACAGCTTCGCCGTCATGGCACTCAATTACGGTATGCCGATAGAGAGCGTGAGCAAGATTCTCGGTCACACGAAAATTACCACCACGCAGATTTACGCAAAGGTGACGAACACTAAACTTGACAGTGATATTTCCGCCTTTGAAAGCAAGGTGAACGGTCGTTTTGCCATATAACGTTTGATTATGAAACGGAACATTATTACAATGGATGAGTACGGTAAGGTTACTATACCCACTTCGGCAAGTGTATGGATGAGCGAAATGGAATTGGTGGAGTTGTTCTGGGCAACCGCCCCGACACTCCGTGCCGCTATCCGCTCCGTATATAAAAGTGGAGTGCTGAAACGACATGAGGTAGAAAGGTATATCCGTTTGTCCGACGGGTACGGCATGGACATGTATGCTCTGCCTATGGTAGTGGCACTCGCTTTCCGCATCAACACCCCATACGCGGAAAGGGTACGCAAAGCCCTATTGGAAAGGTTGTACGGGCGAAAAGAAAGGCAAGTCCTATGGGTGTCAATTGACAGACCGGTGTGCGAGTGTTAGAGCGTGGGTACGTACCTACGCAAACCGCCCGAAGAAGCGAGAGGGGAATGCTTTTTCGGGCTTTCTTTTTTTGTTTCGCCACACATTTTCTTATGCGGTTTTCTGCATTTTCTTGTCTGCTTGTTACGATTGCACCGTTTCGCTTCGTTTTGCGTATCAGTGTTTTATGCGTTGCATCATAACTTTGCGCCCGATTGTTTAACCCGTTGCCGATGTTACTGTCGGTGACATAAAACCAAGCAAAGCCTATGGCAGAACAAGACGAATTCATCCGCGTGGGGACAACCCTTTACAAGATTGTTGACCAGCCACTGATTGACGGGGGCTGTGTGAAGAAACGCATCGCATGGAACTCCGAGACCTTGCGGCAGGACTACGGCAAAGACCGCATGGCGACCGTGCCGAAGTATGACGGTTTCTGTACCGTGCCCGACCATGTGGGCTACAAGCCCGTTGTCGGAAAGTTCCTCAACCTTTACGAGCCGATAGGACACCGACCGCAGGAGGGCGGCTTCCCCTGCATCCGCTCGTTAGTGGAGCATATCTTCGGTGAGCAATACGAGTTGGGCATGGACTACCTGCAACTGCTCTACCTGCAACCAGTCCAGAAGCTGCCTATCCTGCTGTTGGTGTCCGAAGAACGCAACACGGGCAAAAGCACGTTCCTCAACTTCCTGAAAGCCATCTTCCAAGACAACGTGACGTTCAACACCAACGAGGATTTCCGCAGCCAGTTCAATTCCGATTGGGCAGGGAAACTGCTCATCATGGTGGACGAGGTGCTGCTCAACCGCAGGGAGGACAGCGAGCGGTTGAAGAACCTCAGCACTACATTGTCCTATAAGGTGGAAGCCAAAGGCAAAGACCGTAACGAAATCGGTTTCTTTGCCAATTTCGTGTTGTGTTCCAACAACGAGCACCTGCCAGTCATCATAGATGCAGGCGAAACACGCTATTGGGTATGCAAGATTGAGCGGTTACAGTGCGACGACACCGACTTCCTGCAAAAGTTGAAAGATGAAATCCCGGCTTTTCTATACCACTTGCAGCACAGGAAGATGGCAACGAAAAAAGAAAGCCGGATGTGGTTTTCACCGAAACAAATAGAAACGGAAGCCTTGCGGAAGATAATCCGCAGCAACCGCAACCGTCTGGAAATAGAATTGGCGGACTTGCTGCTCGACATCATGGTGAAGATGGAGGTGGAAACGGTGTCATTCTGCCTGAACGACATCATCCCCCTGCTGCTGTGTTCGCAGGTCAAGGCGGAGAAACCGCAAGTGCGGAAAGTGGTGCAGGAATGCAGGAAGCTGTCCCCTGCACCAAACGGGCTTACCTATCCAACCTACGTGTATGGAGGTGAGGGACGGTATCAGCCACGCAAGGGAGTGGGCAGGTATTACACCGTGGCCAAAGGACTGCTGGAAAGCCTCTGATATTCTGTTGAATTGTTGAATAGATATAATAGAATGTTGATATATAGCAACATACAGGCTCAACAGAATGCCAACAACGCCCAACGGACGATGAAGAAGGAACGCAGCAGTATCCAATCCTGCCCTCACTTCTTCTTTTCGTTGTCGTTTGTTGGGCATCATGCGTTTGTTGAGAACAAGTTGAGCACGTATCAAGCAATATACCAATGTGTTATGTGTCATATTCAACACTTCAACGCTTTTACACCCTTCAACAAGTCCGTGGGGAAACGGCAGGATGCCCCAAGCATTTATTACGTATGCCGACATAACATCATGCCGACAAACGGGCATGGCGACATGACGTATCACCTCAAGCTGGCGAAAGAGGAAAGGCTTCCGGCGACCACCGACAGCACAGCGGATTTTCTGAAACGGAAAAGCCATAGCTCATTAGGGCGTTTTCTTCACGCACCGTTGCGCTAATGCTAAAAACGCCACAATGAGCCGAAGGGGTTGCACCCCTTTGGAAACCCCGTTTGAATCATGCGGCACGACCGCAACGGACGGACATGAACAAACAAGTTTGTAGAACCTATAAAAACAAAAGACAAACATGGGATACATAAGCATCCAATTCAACAAGGCGAAAGGCTCGGCGGACACGGGCGCGTCCGACCACATCGAACGCAAGACCATCCCCAAGAACGCCGACCCTGCACGCACCTACTTCAACCGTGAGCTGGTGTACTTCCCCGATGGCGTGACAAGCCGTACCGAGGCAATCAACCACCGCATCCGCACGGCAGGCATCAAGAGGAAGATAACGCCCGACCAAGTGAGGGCAATCCGCATCGTGCTTTCGGGTACGCATGAGGACATGATGAAAGTGCAGGACGAGGGGAGATTGGACGAATGGTGCGCTGACAGCTTGCAATGGCTGCACCGCACGTTCGGACTGGAGAATACCGTTTCGGCAGTCCTGCACATGGACGAGCATACGCCGCACATCCACGCTACGGTCGTACCGATTGTAACGGGTGAACGCAGGAAAGCGAAGAAGAAGCAACAGGTGGAGGGCAAGCGCACCTACCGCAAGAAAGCCGACACTGTCCGCCTGTGCGCCGATGACGTGCTGACACGTGAGAAGCTGTCTGCCTATCACGACAGCTATGCGGAAGCGATGGCGAAATACGGCATGCAGCGTGGCATACGTGGTTCAGAGGCACGGCACACTACCACTGCCCAATACTACCGTGACTTGAAGCGGCAGAAGGGAGAACTTGAAGCAGACGTGCGGCAGTTGCAGACAGAAAGGCAACAGGAGGAACAGAAACTTGACAAGGTGAAGAAAGAAATCAAGTCGGAGAAGCTGGAAGCTGCCAAGACTGAGGCGAAAGCCGCACTTGTGGCAAAGGTAGGTTCCCTTTTGGGCAGTGGAAAGCTGAAAGCGGAAAGGGAAAAGTTCCAACAGCGCATAGCAGAACTTGAAGACCAAAATGCGAAGTTAGAACAACATATCAAACAGATGGAACGTGAACACCAAGCCCAATGCGGCAAGTTCAGCGAGTATATGGACAAGGTAAAACGATACTTTCCCCATGTGGAGAGACTGCTGCCCTTGATTGACTTCTGCCGTAATACGCTGCACTTCTCCGAACGGATTATCCAAGAACTGTGCAAGTTGAAGAAAGTGAGCTTGAAAGGCGATTTCTATTCACCTGAATTCAACCGCAAGTTCCATGCAGAAGGTGCGGCTTTCTCGTTTGAAGAAGACAAAGGCCGGATAGGGCATTTCCAAATATGCGTGAACGATATTCCGCTTGTGCAATGGTTCCGTCAGAAAGCGCACGAATGGAGAAACGGTTTGGGAATTACTACCCCAAAGCAAGGCAACGGGATGAAAATCTGAATATGCATAAATTCCACCCAAGAAGTAAAGAAAATCATTCAATAAAAGGGATTTATCAAGGATTTTAGTTACTTTTGCATTTGGATTGGGGCAACCCTTTCCAAGACATATTAGAAAAAGAAGAAGCGTTATGCTTGTCTTGTACTTGAAAACGTAGGAAATTTTCAAATTGGATACAAGGATAGCATAGTGGTTCTCACGCTATAGCGTGGGCTGCTATTGTTACATCCGTATCCAAGGTTTCCTACGACTTTCAAGTAGAGTGTGGCATACAGTTCCACGCTTCGTGATTTAAACCATCCTTTGTGGAAGCTGGAGGATAAATGTGTAGTGTATGAACGCAATTAAAAATTGGCTATTAGTTATTTGCACCATTCTATTAACAAATGGATGTGCGCCACTTCGAACGCCTGTAATAGTAAGGAATGCTCCTATTGAAATGTATAAATACGCATACATTTCTCCGACAAAGGAATTGACATCAAGCACAGGAGGTACATATGGAGGGCAATATGGTATCTATGGCTCTTCAACTACTAAAAGCGTTAATCCGAGTGATGTGATAGCAGGAATATTGATAAAACAGGGGTATATTATATTGCCTGAACTCAAATCCGAATTAGCGAATGAAACCTTAATCGTCAATTATGGCGAGAGTGGCAGGCGTAACAGAGGTTTAGGCTATACAATGGAAGTAACCATACAATTTAGTTCTGCAAAAACCAATGAAATGATATGCTCTTGTACGGCAGAGGGGCAAGGAGAAACAGAAGCTGATGATATTCGCCAAGCTATCAGACGAGCATTGTCAAGTTTATTCCCTGAAAATAGAATCAATTAACAGCCAATAATACAATAGATTATGAAGAAATTTATAGCATTGTTTGCATTGATGGTTATTACGTTGGCATCATATGCTCAAGTTTATAAAATGTATAATACGCGAAACTATCATAACCAGCTTCGTTTAAATACGATGACAGGTGAGGTACAGCAAATTCAGGATGATGGTCAGTCTTGGATTGTTTGCAGTGCAAGAGAAATATCAGGGGATAAGGAAAGCAGGTTTTGTCTTTATGAAACGCAAAATATGTGGACTTTCATAATGCTTGATACATATACAGGTAAAAATTGGCAAGTTCAATTTAGTGTAAAAGGTGAAGATTATATGTTTGCTGCCCCAATCAATATATTCTCTCTTGCATATCCAGAAACAACTTCAAATTGGACTAATAGGTTTCAGATGTTTGCTACCCAAAATATGTGGACTTTCATACTGTTAGATTCTTATAATGGACGACTATGGCAAGTCCAATATAGTACACAAGATTTAGATAATCTATTTTGCATACCTATAAACAAGTACGAATTAGTATCTGATAACGAAAAATGTATATTCTCTATTCAACCATTGACAAGCATGTATCAATACTATCTCATAAATGATAGAACAGGTGACATGTGGAAATTCCAATGGAGTACCCAAGGGGATGATTATAGGTGGATTGAAAAATTTAAATAGCCTTTATTCTCTGATATGCAGTTGGTTTTATTTATAGTTGCGGCTTCTCTTGTTGCTATTTCTGTTATTGCAGTAGTCACAATACGAATACGCCTAAAAAACAAGTCCAAGGAACTTTCAGAAAAGTTAAACCACATATCTTCTTATAGCAATAAATCCAATTATGAGCAAGCAAGAGAAAGATTGTCGGCATTAAACAACGGAGCATTTATTGATATTCCGTCCGACCTTAATAGCACTTTTTCAGGGAAGATAATATCTGCAACGCAAGAAAAAGATTTTGTCAATCATTATAAGCCACATTTTCAAGAAGCATATTCACTTGTTAAGAAACTTGAAGCCTTTAATATCACTCCATCTGAAACCATATCCAAATTCATCAGTGACTTTGGGACTATCAATAGACTTGTAAAACAACATAATGAGGGAATCATTACATTTCTACTTGACACGCATAAAGAGTTTTTCGACCATTGCCTAAAATATCCATTAGACAAGCAACAAAGACGCTCAATCGTTTCAGAAGAAGATAATTGTTTAGTAGTCAGTAGTGCTGGAAGTGGAAAGACTTCGTCCATCGTAGGAAAGGTAAAGTATTTGATTGAAATAAAGAAAATCAACCCTCAAAATATTCTCCTTATCAGCTACACAAACAAGGCTGCCGCTGAATTAACAGATAGAATGGGTATTGCTGGTTTGAGAGGGTACACTTTTCACAAACTTGCCCTTGACATTATCGGACAGACAACAGGACAAAAGCCATCAATATATGAAAATACGGACGCGCTCTTCGTGAAAATCTACCATGAATTATTGAACGACAAGAAATTCAAGAAAAGCGTAATAGAATACTTCATTGATTATCAATCGTTCGAAAAGGAGTGGGAAAAGCGGAAGAGTGAGCGTAGGCAACAACTTTCAGAGCAAAAAGATGTGCGTTTGAAAGCATCGTTTCCCGATATGGACGGAAAAACTGTTTATGTACGGAGTGAACAAGAGCAGAAAATATGCTTTGCGCTATCGTCCCTTAGCGTAAAATTCAGATATGAAGAACCATACGAGCATCCATTGGCAGACGAGATGCACTCTCAATACAAACCGGATTTTTCCATATATTTTGAACAAGGTGGAAAAACAAGGCGAATATATTTAGAGCATTTTGGAGTAGATGAGCATGGACTTGTTCCTTTATGGTTTGCCAAAGACAGAGGCATTACTTATGAAGAAGCAAACCAAAAGTATAATGATGGCATAACATGGAAAAAGGCGGCACATGAGAAATTCGGCACTAAGCTGTTGACAACTTCAAGTGCAGACTTTCATTATTCTGATATTCGGGAGAAGTTGAAAACCTTATTGGAAAAGGCTGATGTTCCCATCCAAAAGAAAACAGATGCAGAATTATACGATATGGTTCTTCCCCCAAACAGCAAGCATGAGAAGGCTTTTATCCGTCTTGTCGTGACTTTCGTGACATTGATAAAATCAAGCTGCAAATCTGTAGATGAAGTATTAAGGCAAACTAAAAGCGCAGAGGATGAACGCAGCACTTTCATTATCAAGAATATCTTTCGACCCGTTTATGAACGGTATATTGAAGAATTGGCGAACATCAACCAAATAGATTTTACGGATGCAATCCTGCAAGCTACCGACATTTGTCGTTCCTCCCATCCTGTGAAGTTTGATTATATCATTGTGGATGAGTTTCAAGACATATCAGTTGACCGTTACAACTTCTTGAAAGCATTGCGAGAGGGAAATCCGCCTGCAAGGTTGTATTGTGTGGGCGATGATTGGCAGTCTATCTATCGTTTTTCGGGTAGTGACATGGCACTTTTTAATCAGTTTTCAAATTATTTCGGTCAGACGGAAGTCAATAAGATTGAAACGACATATCGGTTTGGAGAACCTTTAATCAGCCTGTCCTCGCAATTCATCCAGCGCAACGAAGCCCAAATTAAAAAGAACATTCATCCTTTTAACCCACAAGTTAAAACAGAATTACAGTTCTGCGATTATGAAAGGCGTGATTATTGCAATGTCATCGGACAATTGGTCGCGTCAATTTCAATGGAAAAATCCGTATTCTTGTTAGGTAGATATTCCTTTGACAATTATTACCTGTCGTTCATGTATAAATCCGTGAGAGAAGGTAATCGTTTTTTCTATATCATCGGAGATAGGAAGATAGAATTCCTGACCGTTCATAAATCAAAAGGACTTGAAGCGGACTATGTGATAATTCTTCAATGCAACAAGGACACATACGGATTCCCCTCACTTGTAAGCGATGACCCTGTGCTTAATTACGTCTTGACAAGAAGCGACCAATATCCATACGGAGAAGAACGCAGGCTGTTTTATGTAGCCATTACCAGAGCCAAAGTCAAGACTTATGTGCTGTATGACAGGCGATTCCCTTCTGTTTTTGTGGACGAGTTCTTGCATCCTGAGAAAGTCACGGAAGAAAGTTATGCCAAGCATCCAAACGCCAACAAAAAGTGGACACGCAGTGCGGATAAGTTCCTGCTTACCCTTTATCATGAGGGGAAAAGTATAATATATATAGCCGAGAAAATGGGCAGAAGCCAAACCTCAATAGTAATGCGATTAGGAAAATTAGAAGGAAAACAGTAATAAAATACTGATTGTGCTTCGTTTGTCGGAAAATTATGTTACCTTTGCATAGAGTTGTTTGACAGAAATGAACTGCATATCGCAGAATTTATGACCGTTGCCAAGTCATTACCTCGCTTTTAGCGAAAAATGCGCAAGTCGCTTATTTCTAAAATATTCCTGTTCTATTATCGTATTTTGAGTCAGAAAACCGTCAAGCATCTTTTCTACTTGTTCTTTTGTGGTATTGTCAAATGACGAACCTCCATGTTTCTGAGAAAAACTAGAAGCCATTTTGCATAAAAAAAAGCCAACAGGAAGTATAGATTCATCACTAACATTGTCTATGCCATTGTTAGAAATATGGTCGGGAGCATTAAAAATATCATAACGATGAGAATGCTCTATCACTATATCTGACATTGGCTCATATTTTCCCATTCCCAATGACTCTCTGGCCTGGGTAAACAAATTTCCGAAATAATGTCTGAAATCATCAGAAGTGGTCAGCATGTCATGGTTGCCAGGTACGTATACAATCTCGATACCAGCAGATTTCACAGCTTTAAGTTCATCAAATATCATTTGATTAGCTTCTACTATCTGACCAAAGAATTCTTGTTCTGATAATACCTTTCCATTTTTGTCTGCAATTGGCATAACATCCATTGGAGCTGTAAATTCATCAAGAAAGTCACCATTTATTACAAGTGTTTTCACAGAATCACTCTTCGTAACCACATATCTAAGAAACTGAGCCAGAGAGTCTCTTTCCGCAATAAAAGTATCCAGATAACGTAATGCCTTTTCCATCATTTCTCCTCTATAAGGATGATTACTGGCAAGCAAGGCGTCAAGTTTACTGCGTATCTGAATAATAATATCTTTAGTCTTGAAACCGTTGCGCTTAACCTTCACCTCTTCAGGATTCAGACCTGCTATTTCGTATTCTGATTCAAGTTCATAAAGTTGTCCTATTAAATCAAGGAAGAACTGAGCATCCTTGTCTCCCTGTTCTTCTGCATACTTGAATTTTGCTCTGGCATGTGCCATGCAACATAGGTGTTCTGTATTAACAATGTGATCATCAAGATACATGTAAACATTATATCCGTCAGACTGCAGAGCCTTAACTTGACAGTCTCCAAGGATATGTTTAAGGGCATCACGTCCACGAGAACCATCTTCATAGCTGTAAATGACAATCTTTTCTTTCTTGTTAACCAAGCACCATATATATTTTTTGCGATAGCAACCTTCTACCTTAACCCGGCACCATGTTTCATCACAGTTGATTATACAATCCTTTACAAGGCATATATCTTTTAGCCTCTTGACCAGTTCCTTAACATGAAGAGAACCTTTTTCAAGCCAATTCGTCAATGTTTGACGTGACAGTTGCATTTGTTCTTCACCTATTCTATTTGAACAGGCACCACCTTATGACGAATATACTTATACCATTTTTCAAACAAATTGTAAGGAACCTTGTTAGACATACAAAACTTTTGAATCGAGATTCCTGATGGCTTTGCCTCACAGTTGTATTTTACAAAGAGGCGTTCAAAATCACTACTACTATACATATAAATTTGATTTATGTTAAACGTAGTGCAAAAATAGTGTATGAAGAAATGTGCAAATAAGTTCATATCGGGGCATAAAGCCCCCCTACCTACTTTAACTTTACAGAAGAGATTACGAATTTTGGTGCGTTTATAGATATAAGCAACAACTTTTCCGGCTTAATCTGTCAATCTGTTATACCATCTGTTATACGCTTAACGCCAGTAAACACTGGTACTTTGAGAGATTTATAACAGATTGACAGATTTTTTTTTAAAAAAAACATAGAAGTAATAATATTGAAAATCGAGCTTCAAAAATAGTCCACCTTTTCCATTATAGCACATATCAGCAGCCATTATATGCCACTTTGCAAGTCAAGATAAGCCACTTTACAAGTAGAGATAAGCCTTTTTTATCAAATTATCATACTCTATACTATTGGATTTTCGATTGAACAGCAACATTTTATTAAAGATTTTCCAACCAGCGTTTTTCCTTCTTAAATTTGGCGGTTTGACACAAATACTTTATCTTTGCCGGATAAAACAAACAAAGGTCGAATATTATGATTATAAACTTTGACAATATAAGCGAAACTGCCATTCATGGATTCAAGGGTGGCAATGGAGAAATGGACCAGAAACTCTTTGCCGATGAAAAGGTGAAGATAATGAAGAATATACTGAAGCCCGGTGCAACAAGCGGAGAACACGCACACGAAACAAACTGTGAAATGATGTATGTGCTGGAAGGTGAACTGACCTGCCATTGTGACGGTAACACAGAAACAGCCAAAGCCGGTATGATTCATTACTGCGCTAAGGGGCACAGACATTATTTTGAAAATCTCACAGACAAAGATGTTGTATTTATTGCTTTCGTGGCAGAACATCATTAAAACAACCAAACTACACTAAGACAAAATGGGTATTGTAATCGGCATAGACGTTGGTATAAGTACCACCAAAATCGTAGGTATAAACGAAAAAGGAATCGTGATAAATCCTTTCCGCATAAAAGCTACCGACCCAATAACTTCTCTATATGGTGCTTTCGGCAAATATCTACATGACAACAAAATTCATCTCGCTGACGTTGAACAGGTGATGCTTACAGGCGTGGGAGCAGCATATATTGATGAAAGAATATATAATCTGCCAACCGGAAAAGCTGAAGAATTCATAGCCGACGGATTGGGAGCTAAATATGAAGCTAAGCAGGAACGCATGATTGTGGTGAGCATGGGAACTGGTACCAGTCTCGTGAAATGTGATGGTGATGACATTAAGCATATCGGTGGCATAGGCATAGGCGGAGGAACTTTGCAGGGACTGAGCCGGATAATGCTGAAAACTGACGATATTAAGCAAGTATCGGCTCTGGCCATGGAGGGTGACGTGAGCAAGATAAACTTGCTGATAAGCGACATAAGCTCAAAGCCTCTACCGGGACTGCCGATGAACGCCACTGCCAGCCTGTTCAGTAACGCAAAGGCAAATGCCACCAGGGAAGATATTGCCATAGGACTTATATATATGGTGTTGCAGGCCATAGGTTCAAGCAGCATTCTGAGTAGTCAGGGACACGGAATACGTGACTTCGTGATGATTGGCAATCTTACTCTGTTGCCACAGTGCAAAGACGTGTATTCTGCAATGGAAAAGCTATATGGAGTACACTTCAGAATACCTAAATACAGTGAATTCTGTACCGCAATAGGAGCTGCATTGTCATACATACAACGGAAAAATTGACAATTGACAATTGATAATTGATAATTTTAACAGCAATAGTATACTTATGAGTTTTATCCATTGCATAATAAAAGATGATTAAAAACAACGAACATAAACAACGAACATAAATAGTGAACATAAATAGTGAACATAACAAGTAAACTAAAAAGCATATTTAATTATCAATTGTCAATTGTCAATTGTCAATTGATAATTTTCCTGTTACTTCTGCAAGCTCAGATAATTTCAGCCCAACCTAAAAGAGAAGTAAGAGCTGTATGGCTTACTACCATAGGCGGACTGGACTGGCCTCACTCCTACTCTCAGCATGAAGGCTCCATGCTGAAGCAACAGCAAGAATTAAGAGAAATTCTGGACAAACTGCAAACGGCAGGAATAAACACAGTATTGATACAGACACGCGTGCGCGGAACCACTATTTACCCATCAACTTATGAACCTTGGGACGGATGCCTTAGCGGTTTTCCCAGGAAAAGTCCGGGGTATGATGCTCTGAAATTTGCCATAGACGAATGTCACAAACGCGGTATGGAACTGCATGCCTGGGTAGTGACAATACCTGTCGGTAAATGGAACAAACTGGGATGCCTGAAACTGAGACAAAGATTTCCGGGACTTATAAGGAAAATCGGTGACGAAGGATATATGAATCCGGAAAGCCAGCAGACAGCCTCTTATCTTGCACAGATATGTCGTGAGATTACAGAAAACTATGACATAGACGGTATTCATCTTGACTACATACGTTATCCTGAAACGTGGAAAATAAAGGTGAGTCCGGAGCGCGGACGACAATACATCACCAATATAGTGCAAACCATACACGATGCTGTAAAAGGAATAAAGCCATGGGTGAAACTCAGCTGTTCACCAATAGGAAAGGCTGATGACGTGAGCCGTTACTGGGCTCACGGATGGAATGCCTACTCCACAGTGTTGCAGGATGCACAGGGATGGCTGAAAAGCGGGCTTATGGACGAGCTGTTTCCGATGATGTACTTCAAAGGAAATGACTTTTATCCATTCGCCATAGACTGGAAAGAGCAGTCTGCAGGAAAGATAATAGCTCCTGGACTGGGAATATACTTTATGTCACCAAAAGAAAAAGACTGGGACCTGAATGTCGTAACACGTGAAATGGAAGTGCTCCGCAGT
This sequence comes from uncultured Prevotella sp., assembly GCA_964433895.1. GTDB lineage: Bacteria > Bacteroidota > Bacteroidia > Bacteroidales > Bacteroidaceae > Prevotella. The sequence continues at coordinate 26,971 of CAYSSU010000025.1, read as the reverse complement.
TATGGTATGGGGCACACATACTTCCGCAGTAAATTCTTTACCGACAACACAAAGGGGATATATGACTTTGCCAAAACTTTTGACGGTTCGCCGGCACTGGTACCAGCTATGACATGGGCAAGCAGTACAATTCCATCCAAACCGGCAGAAGTGAAAGCTGATGGCGGAACACTAAGCTGGAAACAGAAACACGGCACCGTATACAATATATACAGCAGCAAAACATGGCCGGTAGACATACAGAAAGCTGAAAACCTTATGCTGGCAAGACAACAAACTGACAGGATAAATATTCCTGATGATGACAACAGATATTACGCAATAACAGCCATGGACAGATATGGCAACGAAAGCATTGCTGCACAAAGTGCTGACAACACATCGGCTGAAAAGACAAAACTACTGTGCAACGACGGCATTATAGGAATATTGCCAGACTGGGCTACCGATGCCGAAGGCATACTGATAGCAGAAAGCATGCAGGGAAACATGATAAAAAGCGTTTCCAGAAAAGGTATGTATTTTGACGTAAAGACACTGCAAGACGGTATGTATCAGATTATAAGCATGAACAGCAAAGGCGTAAAGCATAAGTTGGGATGTGTTAAGATAAAAAGATTTTAGCCAAAATATTTGGAATATAAAATAATTAGTTCTATCTTTGCAAATAGAAAGGAAAGACATTCGGGGTTGTGTCGGTTTGATCGGGATACTCATCAAATAATATCGAAAACCGAGGATGTTCCTCTTGTTAATGGCGGGCCACAGGACTAATAATCCGAGCCGCAAAGGTCAGTGGATTACAAAGGCGGAGGACTCTCAAATCTTGAAATGCTCGGAGTTTCATCACATCATCGAGCAACCCCTTTTTCTATAAGGCAGGCGTATTTTTAATACCCTGCCTTTTTTAATGCTGATTAATATATAATAAAAAAATATGTTTAGTGGAATTGTAGAAGAAATGGCTACTATAGTGGCTATAGAAAGGGATAAGGAAAACATTGACTTCACTCTAAGATGCTCGTTTGTAAACGAACTGAAAATAGACCAGAGTGTAGCTCACAACGGAGTATGCCTGACTGTCGTAAAAATTAAAGACGACAATTATACTGTAACGGCGATGAAAGAAACTCTAGACCGTTCTAATCTGGGACTGCTGAAAGTCGGTGACTATGTGAACGTGGAACGTTCTATGATGATGAATGGCAGACTGGACGGGCATATTGTGCAGGGACATGTAGACGAAACTGCCGACTGTACCGAAATGAGAGATGCCGACGGGAGTACATACTATAAATTTGAATACAAGCAGGACACGGTAATGGCGAAAAAAGGATACTTCACCGTGGACAAAGGCTCGGTTACCGTAAACGGTGTATCTCTCACGGTGTGCAACCCTACAGCAAACAGTTTTGAAGTGGCAATAATACCTTATACAAAACAGAATACCAACTTCTGTAACATACAAATAGGAAGTACGGTAAACATAGAATTTGACATACTCGGTAAATACATAGCAAGATTGCAGTCACTATAAATGACTGCAATCTTGCTTTTTATGAATTTGTGAAAAAAACTGTTAATAATTTAGCCACTGAATAAACTTTCTCTTAATGAAAAACATCTAACGAATATATTTGATTTTTAAGAAAACTATTTTTTAATAATAATATGAATAAAAAATTAGCTACTTTTTTGCTTGGCATGGCATTATTTGCCGTTCCTGAAGCAATGACAGCACGCAGTTGGACTCTGCAAGAATGTATAAACTATGCTCTGCAGAACAATATAACGCTGCAGAAAAACACACTCAGCAGGCTCAGTGCTGCAGAAGACGTGAAACAAAGTCAGGCTGCGCTTTTGCCTTCTCTCAACTTCTCCACATCACAGAATCTTACATACCAGCCATGGCCAGAAACCGGTAGCTACACTATAGCCGGTGATAAAGTGCAGACAAACGTAGACAAGACTTACTACAACGGTTCTTATAGTCTTACAGGAAGTTGGACGGTATGGAACGGCAACCGCAACAGAAATCAGGTGAAACTGAACAAAATTACAGAACAGAAGTCTGAACTTGACTCTGCAGAAACTGCCAACAGCCTTATGGAACAGATAGCACAACTGTATGTTCAGATTCTATATTCCAATGAAGCAATAAAAGTGAATCAGGAAAGTTTTGAAACCAGCAAGAAGAATGAAGCTCGTGGAGAACAAATGTATAAGGTGGGCAAAATGAGCAAGGCTGATCTTGCACAGTTGACAGCACAGCGCGCACAGGATGAATACAATATAGTACAGGCAGAAAGCAACCTAAAGGACTATAAACGACAGTTGAAAAAAATTCTCCAGATAACAAGTGATGAGGAATTTGACATAACGGTTCCGGAAACTACAGACGGAATGGCTTTGGAATCCATACCTACATTAAATAATGTATATGCACAGGCTGTGGAAACAAGACCGGAAATCAAAAACGCAAAAATGGGATTGGAAAGCAGTGACTTGAGCATAAAAATTGCAAAGGCACAAAAACTGCCTACTATCTCAATGAGTGCAGGACTGAGCGCAAACACTACATCAATGAGCAGCAATGCATGGGGTACACAGTTGAAAAACAACTTAAATGTTGGAGCTGGCTTTACTGTCAGTGTTCCTTTATTCGATAACCGTACTTCAAAAACTGCAGTGAACAAGGCTATGATTCAAAAAGAGAATTACATGCTTGACTTGAAGGACAAACAGACAACACTATACTCTACAATAGAAAACTATTGGTTACAAGCCAACAACAACCAGAGCATGTTCAAGAGCGCAAAAGTCAGTACTGAAAGTGCAAAAGAAAGCTATAAACTTCTTAGTGAACAATTTCATCTGGGACTTAAAAACATCGTAGAACTGATGACTGGAAAAGACAATCTGCTGAAAGCCCAGCAAAGTGAACTGCAAAGTAAGTATCTGGCAATATTGAATATTGACATGCTGAAATTTTATCAGGATGGCGAAATAAAATAAAAGACAACAAACAAATAGAGAGATATGAAGAAAATAAGCAAAGTATGGGTTGCCGTAGGCGTGATTATCGTAATCGCCGTGGCAGCCTGGTTGCTCTCAGGCAACAAAGAAAAGGAGGAAGTAAACTTCACCACTGAGAAAGTGGCTCCGGTTACCATCCAAAACAGTATTACTGCTACAGGTACCATTGAACCTGTAACAAGTATCACTGTAGGTACTCAGGTTTCTGGTATTGTGAGCAAACTGTATGTTGATTACAACAGTGTGGTAAAAAAAGGTCAGGTGATTGCCGAGCTCGACAAGACCAACCTTATAAGCCAGTTGAATTCTACAAAAGCCACTTTGGCTCAGAACCAGAGCAATCTTAATTATCAGACTGCAAACTTCAAACGTTATCAGACTCTTTACAAAAAGGGACTTGTCAGTGCCAATGACTATGAGAGTGCTATGCTTTCATACAAACAGGCTAAAGAACAAGTTGCTGCTGCAGAGGAAGAGGTACAGCGTGCACAGACCAATCTGGGATATGCCACTATTACATCCCCTATTGATGGTGTGGTTCTTTCAAAAAGTGTAGAAGAAGGACAGACCGTTGCTGCAAGCTATAGTACGCCAACACTTTTCACCATTGCACAGGACCTTACAAATATGCAGGTTGTAGCTGATGTGGATGAAGCCGATATCGGTGACGTGAAAAAGGGAGAGAGGGTAACTTTCACCGTTGATGCCTATCCAGATGACACTTTTGAAGGAACCGTAAAACAGGTGCGCCAGGAAGCAACGACAACCAACAATGTGGTAACTTATGAAGTAGTAATCAATACGCCTAATGCCGACCTGAAACTGAAACCGGGACTTACGGCTAACGTAACTATTTTCACCAACGAGCAGCCAAATGTACTCTGCATACCAAGCAAGGCATTGAGATACACACCTACAAGCCAAACTATAGGCAAACGCAAGATGAAAGACGTGAGCAATGCTAAAAACAAAGTATGGACCCTTGAAGGCAACACTCTTGTAGCTCACAGAGTCAACATCGGCATTACAGACGGTACTCATACTCAAGTATTAAGCGGAATAAAACAAGGACAGAGCGTCATTACAGGAGTTGCAGCAACAACAACCAACGATGATGAAGACGCATCAGGAACAACAGAGACAAGTCCTTTTGCTCCAGGTCCGCACAATAACAAGAGTAACAAGAAATAAAAATAACGTCTATGAGCGATAACGAGAACAAGAAAGTCGTAATAGAGTTACAAGACGTGAAACGCGATTTCGTTGTGGGTGAAGAAACTGTGCATGCCTTGAAAGGTGTAAGTTTTAAAATCTATGAAGGCGAATTCGTTACAATCATGGGTAAGTCAGGGTCGGGAAAATCCACTCTGCTTAACCAACTTGGTTGTCTTGACACTCCTACTAGCGGAGAATATCTGCTTGACGGAGTGAGCGTGCGCACTATGTCTAAATCTCAGCGGGCAACATTACGAAACAAAAAGATAGGATTTATTTTCCAAAACTATAATCTTTTGCCGAAGACTACAAGTGTGGAAAATGTTGAGTTGCCACTGATGTACAACAATGCGGTAGGTGCCAAAGAGCGTTTTGAACGTTCTGTTAATGCCCTTAAGGCTGTGGGACTGGGAGAGCGCTTGTATCATAAAAGTAACCAGATGTCCGGAGGACAGATGCAGCGTGTGGCTATAGCACGTGCTTTGGTTAACGACCCGGCTGTGATTCTTGCAGATGAGGCTACAGGTAATCTTGATACACGAACCAGTTTTGAAATTCTGGTACTATTCCAAAAACTCTATTCTGAGGGGCGAACAATCATATTCGTAACTCATAATCCTGACATTGCCAATTATGCCTGCCGCAACATTGAACTGCGCGACGGAAAGCTGATACGCGATGAATACAATAATAACATGCAAAATGCGGCAGAAGGTTTGGCTGCCCTGCCGGTTAACAGCGATGAATAATGAACTATACCAATTTATTTAAGATAGCACTGAGGGCTATTTTCGCCAACAAGATGCGCTCATTCCTTACAGCACTGGGAATTATAATAGGTGTGGCTTCTGTGATTTGTATGCTCGCCATTGGGCAAGGCTCCAAGAAGAGTATTCAGGAAAACATTTCACAAATGGGCAGCAACATGATTATGATTAGTCCGGGAGCAGATATGCGTGGCGGTGTAAGACAGGATGCTTCCTCTATGGAAACTCTGAAACAAGCTGACTATGAAAATATAAAGAATGATTGTGACTATATAAAAGGCATTAGTCCTACGGTGACCAGCAGCGGTCAGTGGATATATGGTAACAATAACACTCAGAGTAGTATTTACGGTGTGAACCGAGACTATCTGGACATTCGGCAATTGAGCGTTTCAGACGGTGAAATGTTCACAGACACAGACATCAAGACATCTTCAAAGGTTTGTGTTCTGGGACAGACTGTTGTAAACTATCTGTTCCCTGACGGAAGTGACCCGGTAGGCAAAGTTGTACGCTTCAACTCTATACCGTTTCGTGTAATTGGAGTACTGAAAAAGAAAGGATACAATTCTATGGGTATGGACCAGGACGATTTGGTACTGGCTCCTTATACCACCGTGATGAAGAGAATTCTTGCCCAGACTTATCTTGGAGGAATTGTGGCTTCTGCCATAACTGAAGACGTTACCACACAGGCAACGACACAAATTACAGAAATACTCCGTAGGGATCACAAGTTGAAAGATGCCACAGACACATCTGAAGCTGATGATGACGACTTCAATATCCGTTCTCAGGAAGAACTCTCCAGCATGATGAACTCTACTACAGACATGATGACAAAACTGCTGGGTGCGGTAGCCGGAATATCACTTATAGTAGGAGGTATCGGCATCATGAATATAATGTATGTGAGTGTAACGGAACGTACACGTGAGATAGGACTTCGCATGAGTGTAGGCGCACGCGGCATTGACATTCTGAATCAGTTTCTAATAGAAGCCGTAATGCTTAGCATCACCGGAGGTATTATCGGAGTGCTGCTTGGTGTAGGTGCTTCGTACGCAGTGAAAATGCTTGCCAGTTGGCCTATATACATACAGCCATGGAGCATAATCATGAGTTTTGCCGTAAGTACACTGACAGGAGTATTCTTCGGTTGGTATCCGGCAAAGAAAGCAGCCCAACTGGACCCTATCGATGCAATAAGATATGAATAAATAAGAATTATCTATATTTCCAATATGTTAGCCGGTTTCTCTGCGAATGTGGTTGCTCCATGTTCAACGAGGAACCGGCGTTTTCTAAATCCCCATAATACACTTATACATGGCATGCCACAGTTTTTGGCTGTCAATATATCCACATCACTGTCTCCAATATACACAGCAGTATCCTTATAAACATTAAGCTGACGCAGAGCTTCCATAACAGTATCCGGTGCCGGTTTTTTTCTGATACTGTCACGCTCCCCTATTGCAACCTGTACATACTCACCGAAAAAATGATTTACAAGATTCTGTGTAGCCGTATAGAACTTATTGCTTACAACCGCAATACTGCATCCGGCATCATTTAACCGATGCAGCATATCAGTAATCCCCGGATACGGTCTTGTTGTATCCAGACTATGAATAAGATAATGACTGCGGAAATCATGATAGGCTTTTTCAAATTTCGGATTATCCAGTCCGTCTGGCACAGCTCTTTCCATAAGTTTCTTCACTCCATTACCTACCATCATGCACACTTCATCCAGCGAATGTTCCGGCATGGAATTAATGCGAAGAGCATAATTACAACTTGCCGCAAGATCTTGTAGAGAATCAAGCAGCGTTCCATCTAAATCAAATATATAAGTATTGTATTTCATTTCAAACGCAAAGGTAAGAAAAAAACAGGTAAAGATGATACACAGATTAAAAAAATTACATTACCTTTGCAGCCGACTACAAAATAAAATTATGAACAAGGATCTTAAAAAGAAGTATATCATTCCGGCTGCAATTTGCGCTATCGTACTTTTGGGAATCGTGTACTATTACTTCTTTGCCAGTTTCTCTGATAAGAACGAAACGGAGTATGTATATATAGACAACGACGACAACGTGGACTCTGTATATGCTAAAGTAAGACCATTTGCTACCGGTCACGGTATGTGTGCATTCCGCACAATGGCACGCCATCTGCATTATGCCGAGCACATTAAGACCGGCAGGTATGCCATCCGTCCTGGAGAGGGAACATTGAAAGTGTTCCGCCACTTCAAGAACGGGCTACAGACCTCTGTAAACCTTACTATTCCAAGTGTAAGAACCATAGACAAGCTTGCCGGAGAAATTTCCAAAAAGCTGATGGTTGACAGCACTTCACTATTGCGTAAGCTAACTGACGAGGCTGTATGTGAGAAATATGGCTACGACACAACAACAGTCATATGTATGTTCATACCTAACACCTATGATATATACTGGAATATTTCCACAGACAATTTTCTAGACAGAATGCAGAAAGAAAGCAAAAAATTCTGGAACTTCCAACGCACAGAAAAGGCTAAGCAGCAAGGACTTACCCCGAATCAAGTCATAACTCTTGCCAGTATAGTGGATGAGGAAACTGCCAACAATGAAGAAAAGCCAATGATTGCAGGAATGTACTACAACAGACTTATGCTTCGCAATGCTGAATATCCGGAAGGAATGCCTCTGCAGGCTGACCCGACAATAAAGTTCGCATGGAAGAAATTTGAACTTAAAAGAATATACAACAATCTATTGTATATAAAAAGTCCGTACAATACATACAAAAATCCAGGACTTCCTCCTGGCCCAATCAGAATTCCTACAGTTGCAGGCATAGACGCAGTACTGAACCGCATACACCATGACTATCTGTATATGTGTGCAAAAGAAGACTTCAGTGGCACTCACAACTTTGCACGTACATACGAAGAACATCAGCAGAATGCTGCAAAATATTCCAAGGCCCTGAATGAAAGAGGAATAAAATAAAAAATAAAACATAACATATAACACCAAAAACAAAAAGCCTCCTTTTCACAAAGGAGGGCTTTTTAATCTCAATAGGTATTAGCTTTTTAAGGTAAAAAGATTGTATTCAGGATAACGTTTGCAAAGATAAAGAGTTTTTAATAAATCAACAAATATTTTTTTATGTTTATCAACATGTTTTCAATATTCCTCACCTATATATTGGATTTTATTTGTATCTTTGCACACATAAAATAAAACATGTATATACATTATGGCAATAAACGAAGAAAACACTAACGAAGAAAAGAAAAGCATTAGCTTCGTAGAGCAGCTGGTAGAGGAAGATCTGGCTGAAGGAAAAAACGGCGGACGCATTCAGACTCGCTTTCCGCCAGAACCTAACGGGTATCTTCACATTGGCCATGCCAAAGCTATCTGCATGGACTTCGGTGTAGCTGAAAAATATAATGGAGTATGCAATCTCCGCTTTGACGATACCAACCCTAGTAAGGAAAATACAGAATATGTAGAAAATATCCTTAACGATATAAAATGGTTGGGCTTCAAATGGGGAAATATATACTATGCTTCTGACTACTTTCAAAAATTATGGGACTTTGCCGTGTGGATGATTAAAAACGGCAATGCCTACGTTGACGAACAATCAGCAGAACTGATTGCCGAACAGAAGGGAACTCCTACCACTCCCGGTATTGCAAGTCCTTTCCGTAACCGACCGGTAAAAGAGAGTCTCTCTCTCTTTGAAAAAATGAATACTCCGGAGGCTGTTGAAGGCAGTATGGTGCTGCGCGCAAAACTAGATATGGCAAATCCAAACATGCACTTCCGTGACCCTATCATGTACCGCATAATCCAGACGTCTCATCACCGTACAGGAACCAAATGGCATTGCTATCCAATGTATGATTTTGCACATGGACAGAGTGATTACTTTGAGGGTGTCACCCACTCTATATGTACTCTTGAATTCGTACCTCATCGTCCTCTATACGACAAGTTCATTGACTTTCTTAAAGAATATGACAGCACTGCCGAAAAGGGACTTCATGACAACAGACCACGCCAGATTGAATTCAATCGTCTGAATCTTACATATACTGTAATGAGCAAGCGCAAGTTACATACTCTGGTAGATGAAAATTTAGTTAATGGTTGGGATGACCCACGTATGCCGACACTATGCGGTATGCGCCGTCGTGGCTATAGTCCGGAGAGCATTCGCATGTTTATAGACTCTATTGGATATACCAAATTCGACGCTCTTAACGATATGGCATTGTTGGAAGCTAGTGTACGCGAAGACCTTAACAAGAAGGCTACACGCGTCAGCGCTGTGCTAGACCCTGTGAAACTAGTCATAACAAACTATCCGGAAGATAAAGTCGAAGATATGGATGCAATAAACAATCCTGAAGATGAAACTGCAGGAAATCATAAGATTGCATTCTCTAAGAATCTATGGATTGAACGTGCTGATTTTATGGAAGATGCTCCAAAGAAATTCTTCCGTATGACACCTGGAAAAGAAGTACGCTTGAAAAACGCATATATCGTGAAATGCACCGGATGCACAAAAGACGCCGGCGGCAATATCACTGAAATTCAAGCAGAATACGACCCAATGAGCAAAAGCGGAATGGAAGGTGCTAATCGCAAGGTTAAGGGCACTCTTCACTGGGTATCTGTAGACCATTGCAAAAAAGCTGAAGTTCGTGAATATGACCGTCTCTTCAATGTGGAAAATCCTTCTGCTGACGAGCGTGACTTCCGTGAACTTCTCAATCCAGAAAGTCTAAAGTTCTATAACAACTGTTACGTAGAAGATTATGCAGCAACAAAGAAACCGGGTGAATATCTGCAATTCCAGCGTACCGGATATTTCATGGCTGATTCTGATACAACTGATGAAAAGCCTGTATTCAATAAGACTGTTGGACTTAAAGATACATGGGCTAAACAAAATGCTAAGAAATAAGATATATGAAAGATCAGTACTTTGATAATGCTGAATTCCGCAAGAAACTTAAGGCATTTGAAGATGCAAGAACCAAAGGTGAAAGTATCTTCATGGATTCTGACGAATTGACAGATATTGCCCAGTATTATCAGTTTACCGGGAATACAAAAAAAGCCGTTGAAGTAACTGATTACGCTATCAGTATCTTTCCTGGAGCCATAACCCCATTGATATTCCGCTCCAGGTTAGCATTCATATATGACAGAGATCTTGACAAAGCACGACACTATATCTCTTTAATTGACGACAAGACAGATTTGGATTATTATTATATATATGCCGAAATCCTTATTGTAGACAATAAAGCTGATGAAGCCGATAAGTATCTGAACAAGAAACTTTCTGATGTCAATGAAGATGATTTAGAAGATTACTATATTGATGTAGCTACTCTATTTGCTGACTATGAACTTTTTGACAAGGCTAAGGAGTGGCTGGATAAATCAAGCGAAATCAAAGACACTGATTATCGGGAATTGAAAGCTAAGATTTATATGGCTAACGGCAAATATGAAGAATGTGAGCAAATGCTGAATTCTCTCATTGACGAGAACCCATATAGTAATTCTTACTGGAATATGCTTGCCAGCTCTCAGGTTATGCACAACAACCTTTCAGAAAGTGTATCTAGTAGTGAATTTTCTCTTGCTATAGACCCTGACGATGAAGAAGCACTACTCACCAAGGCCAATGCTCTCTTTGCACTTGGCAATTATGAGGAAGCTCTGAATTTCTACAGCAAGTACTCTGCTATAGAACCGACAGATGAAACCGGAGAGATGCTGCAAGGTGTCACCCTGATAAATCTCAACCGCATAGAAGAAGCGGCTGTTCACCTGACAAAAGCTGTAAAAAGCGCTCAAAAGGATTCACCGCATCTTATGGAGATATATCATGAGATAGCTTTCGTCATGTCAAGACTTGGAAAAATAAAAGAAGCCCTGAAATATATAGACACAACTACCAAAATCCCCGGTGTGGACATAGCTGAAATGCACGTTTTAAAAGGACATATATATCTCGAAAACAGTGTTTTAGATAAAGCTCAGAAAGAATTTGAAACTGCAACTGATATTGCTGGAGATGATCCAAAAATTCCTTTCAAAATAGCGATTTCAACTTATGACAACGGATATGTAAAACAAGCTTACGACATACTTAAGAAATTGGTCAAGACTGTACCAGACTTAAAGGAAGGAATTTCTCACCTGGCATTATGCTGTTATCGGCTTAGCAAAAACAAAGAATTTGAGTCTACATTAAAGAAAGCCTGCCAGGTGAACCCATCAGAAGCAAAACTAGTCTTGGGAAGTTTCTTCCCTGAAGACATGCAACCCGAAGACTTTTATAATTATTATATCAATCATAAAAACAATTACAAATAATGAATTTGATATCAACACTACTAGGAAATTTAAACTATGGAACTATTTTCCTTCTAATGTTACTTGAAAGTACTGTTATTCCTGTCCCATCAGAACTTGTTGTATCTCCAGCTGCATATCATGCAGCAAGCGGAAACCTGAATATATTTCTGGTTATCCTGTTTGCTACAATAGGAGCAGACTTCGGAGCTACAATAAACTACTTTGCAGGTTATTATCTTGGCAGACCCATCATTTACCGTTTTGCAAACAGTCATCTTGGTCATCTCTGTCTGATGAATCAGGAAAAGGTAGAAAACAGTGAACGGTACTTTGATAATCATGGTATGGTTGCCACAATAACCGGAAGGCTGATTCCTGGCATCCGGCATCTGATATCAATACCGGCAGGTTTGGCTAAGATGCACTACTGGAAGTTTATACTCTACACTACCATTGGAGCCGGAGTTTGGAATTGTATTCTGGCTGGTCTGGGATGGTATCTTCACACGATAGTACCAGAAAACCAGTTGAATGATAAAATCATGGAATATGGAGATTATATAAAATATATAATCATCGCTCTCGTTGTCATTGCAATTATATTTTTTGCTGCAAGGCACTTCATGAAAAAGAAATGATATCTTAAAAATCTAGAGAAATAGCTATACTTGGAAGCTGATAATTTAATAAAGCATCTATAAGCTATATCTCTAGAAACGTCCCAAAGAACTCGGAAATTTAAATAACTGAACCCGAAATTCCGGGGGCTGAATAAAGAGATTATTAAATAAAAAAAATCGTTTAACTCATTGATTGAATCAATTTGTTAAACGATTTTTTTATGTCGGGGCGACAGGATTCGAACCTGCGGCCGCCTGGTCCCAAACCAGGAGCGCTACCGGGCTGCGCTACACCCCGAAAAGAAATTGCCATTAGAATAATTAAAATAAGTCGGGGCGACAGGATTCGAACCTGCGGCCGCCTGGTCCCAAACCAGGAGCGCTACCGGGCTGCGCTACACCCCGCTTACATATTATTTCTTAATTGCGAGTGCAAAGGTAGCAGTTTTATCTGACTCTACCAAATATTTCGGCAACTTTTTTCTACATTTTATCAAATAAAAATAACAAAGGAACTTATAAATAAAAAGTGAAGAATTACAAATGCAATTAGCAAATGAATTCTTCACTTTTTATTTATAATAATCTATATTTTATTTAAGAATTCCTTCCTCTTGGAAAACCTTCTTTAATATTTCAACACCACGTTCAACCTGCTCTTTGGTATGAGTAGCCATTAAAGCAAAGCGAACCAATGTGTCTTGAGGCGCACATGCCGGCGGGATTACAGGATTAATGAAAACACCTGCATCATAAGCTAACTTGGTAACCATAAAAGTCTTATCTATATCACGCACATAAAGCGGAATAATAGGACTCTCTGTATCACCAATCTCAAAACCCTCTTCGCGGAAACGTTTTAAGGCGTAACGTGTTACATCCCAAAGATTTTCAAATCTCTGAGGTTCTTCCTGAATAATATGCAGAGATTCCAGAGCAGCAGCTGTAGCAGCAGGAGTATTGGAAGCACTGAATATATATGTACGGCATGTATGGCGCAAATAGTTTATAGTGTCCTTATCAGAAGCTATGAAACCACCGATAGAAGCCAAACTCTTTGAGAACGTTCCCATAACTAGATCCACTTCATCAGTAAGACCGAAATGATTACATACACCACGCCCCTGCTTACCGAAAACACCAAGACCATGAGCTTCATCAACCATAATAGAGCAATTATACTTATGCTTAAGTTCCACTATTTCAGGCAACTTAGCAAGGTCGCCCTCCATAGAGAACACCCCGTCTATAACGATAAGTTTAACAGCCTCTTTAGGAAGTTTTTCAAGCACACGCTCCAAATCTTCCATATCATTATGCTTATAATGCAACTGCGTAGCAAATGACAGGCGACGTCCGTCCACAATACTGGCGTGATCACGGTCATCACAGATAATATAGTCATTACGTCCAACAACCATAGCCAGTACTCCCTGATTTACAGAAAAGCCAGTAGAGAAACACAGTGTTTCATCCTTGCCTACAAATTCAGCAAGTTCTTTTTCAAGTTGTACGTGCAAGTCCAGTGTTCCATTAAGGAATCTGCTACCGGCACAGCCAGAACCATATTTATCAAGAGCAGCTTTAGCTGCATCAATAACGCGTTGGTCATTAGTCAGACCCTGATATGCATTAGAACCGAACATGAGGACTTTATGACCATTAATGTCAGTTACCTCTGTACTCTGCTTACTTGTAATCTCACGGAAATAAGGATACACACCGGCCTCCATGTATTTCTGCGGTTCACGATAATTCTTGTATCTTTCTTGTAATTGTCCCATTTTTAATAGGTGTAGTTAAAACTACGTTTTTATACTAAATTAGGCTGCAAAGATACAAAAAAGAACTAATAAAAAAGACTTTTTTCTAAGAAAATGTCGTTTTTGTGAAATTTATCCATTAAATAAGCAGTAAGTAGAGTTAAAATAATTACTTTTGCAAATGGAAATCAATTAATATGAAGAAGAAGATATTTTTTATCATGAATCCCATTTCCGGAACGGTCAGCAAAGCTGGAATACCGGATTTGATAGACAAGTATATTGACCACGATAAATTTGATTATGAAATCAAGTTTACCAAATATGCCGGTCATGCCTCTGAAATAGCAAAGGAAGCAAAGGAAAATGGTATTGATATTGCAGTGGCTGTTGGTGGAGACGGCACAATAAACGAAGTGGCGCGCTCCATTGTGCAGTCTGACACTGCCCTTGGCATAATACCGTGCGGTTCAGGCAACGGCCTGGCACGTCATCTTATGATACCACTAAACAAGAAAAAAGCCATAGAGATAATAAACAAGTGCGAAATCCACAATCTTGATTACGGTATTATAAACGAATATCCATTCTTCTGCACATGCGGCATGGGCTTTGATGCTTTCGTAAGTCACAAATTTGCAGAAGCAGGAAAGCGTGGTCCAATCACTTACGTGGAAAATGTGCTGCGTGAAGGATTAAAATATAAGCCTGAGACTTATGAAATCAGGGATGATAATGGAACAACTTGCCTCAAGGCTTTTCTGATATCATGCGCCAATGCTTCACAATATGGCAACAACGCATATATTGCTCCACAGGCTTCTATGAGCGACGGTCTTATGGACATCATTGTTATGGAACCATTTGACGTTATTGAAGCTTCACAGATAAGCATTGACATGTTCAACAAAACACTTGATAAAAATTCCAAAATAAAAACTTTCAGATGCAAACAACTGCACATTCACCGAAGCAAACCGGGATTCATACATTATGATGGAGACCCCGTGATGACTGGAAACGACATTCAGATTTGCCTAAAGGAAAAAGGCATAAAAATAATAGTTAATTCAAATGCCGACAAAAAACTGCGCAAACCAAATATGATTCAGAATGCAGCAGCTGAACTTTTCAATGAATTCAATTCCATGAGAAGCGACATCACTAAACAGGGACGGCATATCCAGGCATTGAACAAAGTGATTCAGAGAAAGTTGAATTTATAAATAAAATTCAGAAGTAAGATTCTCGTACCAACAGGAATATTTTCCATCGTTGGTCTGCATTACCTGCACACTATTTTCAAATTCGCAAGGTTGTTGTTTACTAAAAGAAAGCAGCACGCGCTTAGGCTGTTTACGCTCCACTGTTTTAACGTCAATTCTCCTTTTTATAAACATTCCGTGAAGTGCGGATTCAGCAATAAAACGCTCAGCATAATCAGCCGGAATTATAGCAGAAAATTCTCCATCATCTTCAAGAAGTCTCACCACTCCATCAAAAAGTTCTCTATAAGAGAGAGTATCTGTATGACGTGCAGACTGGCGCAAAAGGTCGGGGCTTTTCAGCGAATCTATAAAATATGGAGGATTGCTTATTATCGAATTATACAAAACTTCAGGAAAGAAATTCTGCAAAGCCACGCACTCTACATTTATGTTATTGAAATCATTTACTGACACATTTTCCACAGCTTGAGCACAAGCCTCTTCGGTAATGTCAACAGCATCTACCAAAGCATTGGGAAAACGCTGTGAAATCATCATGGCAATCAGTCCGGTGCCTGTGCCGACATCCAGAATTCTATCACCACCGGCAGCCCAGGCTCCCAATAACACACCATCCGTGCCCACCTTCATGGCAGCCACATCTTGTTTCACCGAAAAATACTTAAACTTGAATATATCTTTAGCCATACGGATAAGACAACGTAAGAAACTACAGATTATTTTATATATTTTACGTAATTACACATTATAATATGTTTTTTTGATAATCATTTTTTGTTATTTCTAATTTAAATGCGTAACTTTGCACACCAAAATGAATTAAGGTTAAAATGAGTAAAAATCAAAATACACAAATACAAATGATTGCAGATTATGATGGTGACATCAGCAAAATTTTCGGGCATAACGAGAATGGAACATATCCTATTCTTATAACAAGAAACCTTGTTTTGTTCCCAGGGGTTATATTGCCGATTCTCATAGGTAGAAAAGCAAGTCTGAGCCTCATAAAGAAAGCCCAGAAAGAAGACGCCGTCTTTGCCGTGTTCAGCCAGAAAGACCAGAACCTTGACAATCCTAACGAGAAGATGATATATCACACGGGTGTATTCGCACGTCTGATTAAAGTTATAGATATGCCAGGACCCAATGGCGAAAACAGCAATATCACTGCCATAATCCAGGGACTTGACAGATGTTCCCTTGACTTCGGAACTCTGAACAAACGTCGGTCTTACTTCACAGGAGGCATTTCATGCAATCCTGAGAATATGGACTATAAAGAAGATTCTCACTTGCTTATAGAAGACCTGCGCAACAAAGCCAAGGAATATATCAATCTCAATGAAGACATTCCTGACGAATCTACATTTGCCATAGACAATATTTCTAACGATGTGATAGCCACCAATTTCATCTGCACCAACACTCCGTTCTCTGTAGACGACAAGGTGACTATGCTCGAAAATAGTTCTATGATAGAGCGTGCTTACTCTACACTGCGGAATTTGAACAAAGAAATTCAACTGCTTAAAATAAAGCAGGACATCAGATCTAAAACACGACAGAACATAGACGAACAGCAGAAAGAGTATTTTCTGCAGCAGCAGATAAAGAATATTAAAGAAGAACTAGGCAACGGAGATGGTTCTCCTGAGAAAAAAGAACTTCTGAAGAAAGCCAAAGACAAGAAATGGAATGATGATATAAAAAAGACTTTCCAGAAAGAAATCGAAAAGTTGGATTTATATAATCCACAAAGTCCGGAATACAGTGTACAGATAAATTATCTGGAAAACATGGTAAATCTGCCATGGGGAGAATACACCGAAGACAACTTGGACCTGAAACACGCTCAGGATGTGCTGGACAAAGACCATTATGGCATGGAAAAGGTTAAGGAGCGTATTCTGGAATATATATCAGTACTGAAGTTGCGCGGTGACCTCAAGTCTCCAATTCTATGTCTCTATGGTCCACCGGGAGTGGGAAAAACCAGTCTCGGTAAAAGTATAGCCACAGCCATGGGGCGCAAATATATGAGAGTTTCCCTTGGCGGTCTGCATGATGAATCAGAAATACGCGGTCATCGCCGCACCTATATCGGAGCCATGCCGGGCCGTATAATAAAAAGCATACAGAAAGCCGGCAGCAGTAATCCTGTATTCATCCTTGACGAGATTGACAAGGTTTCGCAGGATACAATAAACGGAGACCCGTCTTCTGCCCTGCTTGAAGTGCTGGACCCGGAACAGAACAATGCTTTCCATGACAATTATCTTGACGTGGACTATGACCTATCTAAGGTGTTGTTCATTGCCACCGCCAATGACCTGAACACCATTCCACGTCCACTTCTCGACCGTATGGAAATCATTGAGGTGAGCGGATATATCACAGAAGAGAAAATAGAAATTGCCAAGCGACACCTTGTGCCTCGCGAACTTGAAAACACCGGTCTGGACAAACATACCCCTGCCATAAAGTTCAACAAGCTGGCTCTGGAAAAAATCATAGAGCAGTACACACGTGAAAGTGGAGTGCGCCAACTTGAGAAACAGATAAACAAGGCTCTTCGCAAAATTGCCTACAAAAAGGCTATGGACGAAGAAACTGACAGCAAGATAACTCCTGCAAAGATAGAAGACCTGTTGGGCAAACCACCTTTCTATCGCGATATATACCAAGGCAACGAATATGCCGGAGTGGTAACCGGATTGGCATGGACAAGTGTTGGAGGCGAAATACTGTTTATTGAAACTTCACTAAACAAAGGTAAAGGCGGTAAACTCACACTGACCGGAAATCTCGGTGATGTGATGAAAGAGTCTGCCATGATAGCCCTACAATACGTAAAGGCACACGTAGACTTACTGGGAGTAGACTATCGCATCTTCGACAACTGGAACATCCATATACACGTTCCTGAGGGAGCCACCCCTAAAGACGGTCCTTCGGCAGGTATAACCATTGCCACATCAATAGCATCTGCCATAACACAGAAAAAGGTACGCAAGAACACAGCTATGACCGGAGAGATAACACTCCGCGGAAAGGTTCTTCCTGTAGGCGGAATCAAAGAAAAAATTCTAGCCGCAAAACGTGCCGGCATCACAGACATCGTGATGTGCCAGGACAATAGAAAAGACATAGAAGAGATACCTCAGAAATATCTTGAAGGAGTAGAATTCCACTATGTGGAAAATGTAGAAGATGTATGGAAGTTTGCTCTTACCGACGAAAAGGTAAACGATGCCATAGAATTGACATTTGAAGACGAGAAAAAAGAAAACAAAAAATGACATTTGAGGTTCAGCATACCGACAACGCGTCTGATGCCCGTACAGGCATCATCACTACCGACAACGGACAGATAAAGACACCAATCTTTATGCCCGTGGGCACTGTCGGCACCGTCAAGGGTGTCCATTTCAGTGAACTCAGAGAACAGGTCAAGGCTCAGATAATTCTGGGCAACACCTATCACCTCTATCTCCGTCCGGGACTAGACATACTAAAACGTGCAGGCGGACTGCACGGATTCAATGGTTGGGAACGTCCCATTCTCACCGACAGTGGAGGCTTTCAGGTCTTTTCCCTAACAGGAATACGTAAACTCACCGAAGAAGGCTGTCAGTTCCAAAGCCACATAGATGGCAGCCGACACATGTTCACTCCCGAAAATGTTATGGACACGGAACGCATTATCGGAGCTGACATAATGATGGCTCTTGACGAGTGTCCTCCGGGCAAGAGCGACTATCAGTATGCCAAAAAGAGTCTTGGCATGACTCAACGTTGGTTGGAACGCTGCATAAAGAGATTCAATGAAACCGAACCATTGTATGGTTATAACCAGAGTCTCTTCCCCATCGTTCAGGGATGCACATACAAAGATTTGCGCCAGGAAGCGGCAAAATACATAGCCGATAAAGGAGCAGACGGCAACGCCATAGGCGGACTTGCTGTTGGCGAGCCTACCGATGTGATGTATGAGATGATAGAAGTCGTGAACGAGATTCTGCCTAAAGACAAGCCCCGATATCTAATGGGTGTTGGTACCCCGCAAAACATTCTTGAGGGAATAGAACGTGGAGTGGATATGTTCGACTGCGTGATGCCAACCCGAAATGGTCGCAATGCATTGTTGTTCACATACAACGGAACAATGAACATGCGCAATAAAAAATGGGAAGATGATTTCACGCCTATAGACCCTGACGGCTGTGATACAGACCGTATCTATACAAAGGCTTATCTGCATCATCTGTTCAAGGCAAAAGAACTGCTTGCCATGCAGATAGGCAGCATTCACAATTTGGCTTTCTATCTGCGTCTGGTTGGTGACGCGCGCGCACATATAGAACAAGGTGACTTTGTAAGTTGGAAACGCTCGGTTATCGACCGTCTCGGTCAACGACTATAAAGTGGAAAATTAAAAGATGGCAGAAATTAAGAAATTTAGGAAATATCACCGCATTTTACGCATGCGCCGCTGGCTGAGCAAACATCCGGCATGGTTGCATCGTTTTTTCCATTGGCTGTATTGCCACACGGCATGGCTGCGCAAAGCTATGAAATGGCTATGTAAATATCTGCGATGGATGAAATATCTTAATCCATTCAGATACATAAAACGGATAGACTGGTATATCATAAAGAAATTTATCGGCACATATATCTATTCCATCCTTCTCATTATCTCAATATCAATAGTATTCGACGTAAACGAGAATTTGCCAAAGTTCACTCAGTATCATGCACCGCTAAGAGCCATAGTGTTTGATTACTACATGAATTTCGTACCTTATTTTGCCAATCTGTTCAGTCCTCTGTTCGTATTCATTGCCGTGATATTCTTCACATCAAAGCTTGCCGGCAATTCAGAAATCATATCCATGCTTGCCACGGGAATATCATTCAAGCGGCTCATGCGCCCTTACATGATATCATGCATTCTCATTTCTTCCTTGTCTTTCTATCTCAGTGCCTACGTGATACCCCACGGCAACGTGATAAGACAGAACTTTGAAAGCATGTATAAGAACAGTCGCAAAAACACTTCTGCCGACAACGTGATGCTGCAAGTTGACCGAGGAACCATTGCCTATATCCAGCACTATGACGACAACATGAAAAAGGGCTACGGTTTCTCTCTGGATAAGTTTGAGAATAAGAAACTCATAAGCCACATGACGGCAATGGACATCCAGTACGACACTATCTCAGACACCAAATATCATTGGAAAGTAAGCAATTACAAGATAAGGAAACTAAGAGGTCTGAAAGAAGAGATTACCACTGGAGCAAAAAAAGACACCCTTATACAGATGGAACCTACCGACCTTATATATTCCAAAGGTCAGCAGGAAACGTTCACATCGCCGGAGCTAAAGAATTACATCTCAAAGCAGATAGACCGCGGTTCCAGCAACGTGGCACAATATGAAGTGGAATATCACAAGCGCATAGCCTCCAGTTTTGCATCATTCATCCTCACCATAATCGGTCTTTCGCTCTCAGCAAAGAAGCGCAAGGGAGGAATGGGACTATATCTGGGAATAGGTCTTACGCTGAGTTTTCTGTATATCATGCTGCAGACTGTATCTTCCACGTTTGCGATAAATGCCAACACCCCTCCTGTTCTGGCAGCATGGATACCTAATATATTATTTGCCTTCGTAGCGTATTTCTGCTACAAACAGGCACCAAATTAAAAAAAAGAAATTATGTATTTTGACGAATTAGATTTAAACAACAATGTTCTGGACTCTCTCTACGACATGCATTTCGACAAATGTACGCCTGTTCAGGAGAAGTGTATTCCGGAAATTCTGAAGGGTAACGACGTGCTGGGCGTAGCACAGACAGGAACGGGGAAAACTGCAGCTTATCTGCTGCCTGTATTAAGCAAACTTGACGACGGGGGCTATCCCGATAAAGCGATAAACTGTCTCATCATGAGTCCTACACGCGAACTGGCACAGCAGATTGACCAGGCGATGCAGGGATTCGGATATTATCTAAACGGAGTGAGCAGCGTTGCCGTATATGGTGGCAACGACGGCAACCGTTACGACCAGGAACTGAAAAGTCTGCAACTCGGTGCCGATGTAGTAATAGCTACTCCAGGACGCCTTATCTCACACATCAGCATGGGCAATGTTGATCTGGGCAAAGTTAGTTTCTTCATCCTTGATGAAGCAGACCGTATGCTCGACATGGGTTTCTCTGAAGACATCATAAAGATTGCAAAGAAACTGCCTAAGACATGCCAGACTATAATGTTCTCTGCCACAATGCCCGACAAAATAGAAGACTTGGCAAAGTCTCTGCTCAAGAACCCGGTAGAAATAAAACTGGCTGTGAGCAAACCTGCAGAAAAAATCAAGCAGAGTGCCTACGTATGTTACGAAACTCAGAAGATGGCTGTGATAAAAGACATCTTCAAGAGTGGTGACCTGAAGCGCGTAATAATATTCTGCGGCAGTAAGTTCAAAGTGAAACAAGTTGCAGGCGCACTACAGCGTAAACATATCAACTGCGGCGAAATGCATTCCGACTTGGATCAGGCTCAGCGTGACGAGGTGATGTTCAAGTTCAAGAGCGACCAAATTGACGTACTCGTTGCCACAGACATCGTAGCTCGCGGCATTGACATAGACGACATTGCAATGGTGATAAACTATGATGTGCCTCATGATGCCGAAGACTATGTTCACCGCATAGGTCGTACTGCACGTGCCGAGCGTGACGGTGTAGCCATAACGTTGGTTTCTGAGGAAGATATGTTCTATTTCCAGCAGATTGAAAAATTCCTTGAAAAGACTGTAGACAAAACTCCGTTGCCTGAAGAGCTCAAAGGTCCGGAATACATTCATCAGGGCAAACCGAAGAAAAACGTCAGCGCAAAGAATCGCCGTCGTAACGACCGCAACGAAACTGCACACCGAGACAAGAAACAGGGCAGAAAGCCACAGCGTGACAACACCCAGAGAGATGAACGCAACAACAACCGTGACAACGGCGGTGAGGGCAGACAGTATGCTGACAGAAAACAGAATTATCAGAAAAAAAGAAACAATAATTATAATCACGACAATAATTCTGAAAACAAGCAGAATCAACGTGCAGACCAGAAGAATCCAAATGCAACAGCACAGAATTCACAAACTGCACAAAACCCTAAGAACAACAAACAGCAGCAGCAACGCCGCCGTGGAAATGTGGAATGCAACTACAAGAAACGTACCGGTCAGAAACCGCAGCACAGCAACATCGGTGCAAAGCCACAGCATAGCACCGCAGCACAGCAGCCGGTAAAAAAAGAAGGTGGATTAAAGAAATTCATCAAGAAACTGTTCAGAATTTAAAATAAGCAAAAGATATTTTGCACCCACTAAAACTAAGGAGCTATATGATGTTTTCTTATAAAGAAACATATTATAGCTCCTTGTTTTTTTATCCGTGATGTTTCACTTTCAACGTGATTACCGTTATTTCCGGCCATGCTCCAAGTCTGAAAGGGAACGACCCGCCTATGCCGGCAGACACATTCAGCACTTCATTATCCTTTCTGTACACTCCGCCCCACTCTCTGAAAGCTAATCGTGCCGGAGTGATACTTCCAATCTTCAGTTGTCCTGCATGAGTATGTCCTGACAACGTCAACTGTATGCCCTTTTCCAATACCTCGCGCTTCCAATGGTGCGGGTCATGTGTCAGCAGAATTTTAAAAGCACCTGGAGCAATACCCTTCATAGCTTTATCCAGATTTCCTCGGTTATTGAATGGTGGAATCCCGGAATTCTCCACACCAATTATATCAAATTCAGCCATTCCGTGCCCCACCGTCTGATGGGCATTCATCAGTTGAGTCCATCCTAGATTTCGCTGATACTCAGCCAACTTACGCTGATTTTTCAAAATATATCTTAACCTGTGACTGTCGCCATATTCACAATAATCATGATTGCCCCATATAGAAAATATGCCATCAGGGGCATGCAACCTCTTCAAATCATTAAAGAATGGTTCCACCTCATCAGCAGAATTATTCACCAAATCACCGGTAAACACCATCATATCCGCACACTGTTCATTGACAGCATCCACCACCCTCTTCACAAAATCAGTGTCAGCAGAGTAGCTTCCCAAATGAAAATCACTTAGTTGCACAATCTTGTATCCGTCAAGATAAGCCGGAAAGTCATAGAATCTGAATGTTTCCTGCTTCACCACCAGTCGTTTCCAGCCACGTGCGAAACCATATACAAACCACCCCATGACTGCCAAAGCCGGCAACAGAGCTATGTACCACGGCAACATCATGTCAAACACGATGAATACAATCTTAGGCATAACAGCCAATAGAACCATAGTGAACAACACGCGCACCGCCAACTTATGCTTCACCCCCATCTGCAGTCCCAGTTCTGCCACAATAAGCACAGCTGATGGCAATAGCCACAAAGCCCGTAGCGGCCATGCCCATTCTCCAATCCCTATATGCCACAGCCATATATCAGGCAGACATGCCAGCATAATCATAGAGAATATATATATAAGTCTTCTAAATATCAACATCTGTCTATTTTCTTTATTGCAAAGTTATAAAAAAAATCCAAACTCGCAAAACTTTGTGCATCTAAAGAGACATAACTTCATTATAATATTCATACAGCAATCTAATCTCTAATATGTAAAAGTATGTATATATATAAAAAATCTATTTAAAAATTATCTTATTTAGAACCATTAATAAGATATTATGGATATTTTTGATACCAAATAATATATTTATATATATATGATCCTTGTTATGTAAAATAACACATTCTAAATTTGCAATATTAACAGAATTCATTATGATTAGGGCATTACGAAATATATTAGATTTCTACACCTCTGGTTTTCGAAGTATGACTTGGGGCAAAACACTATGGTTGATAATATTTATCAAACTCTTTATTATATTTTTTATATTGAAACTATTCTTCTTCAAACCATTTTTTAGAGGTAAAAATATACAAGAAAAACAAGATTTTATTTCTACAGAATTCGTAAAACGCACACATTAAAGCGTACATATTTAAAACAACTCTTAATAATAGAAACATGATTGAAACAATAGACACCTCCCTAATTGACTGGTCACGCGCTCAATTTGCATTAACCGCTATGTACCACTGGTTGTTTGTTCCTTTAACACTTGGTCTAACCATGATTATAGGTATCATGGAATCAATTTATGTATATACAAAGAACGAATTTTGGAAAACCACGGTAAAGTTTTGGATGAAACTCTTTGGAATAAACTTTGCCATAGGCATTGCCACCGGATTAATTCTCGAATTCGAATTCGGTACCAACTGGAGTAACTATTCATGGTTTGTAGGTGATATTTTTGGAGCACCTCTTGCCATAGAAGGTATC
Organism: uncultured Prevotella sp.; assembly: GCA_964433895.1. GTDB lineage: Bacteria > Bacteroidota > Bacteroidia > Bacteroidales > Bacteroidaceae > Prevotella. The sequence continues at coordinate 2,508 of CAYSSU010000025.1, read as the reverse complement.
TTTGCCTTTTTCATGGAAGCAACATTCATTGCCATTATGTTTTTTGGATGGAACAAAGTAAGCCAAGGATGGCATCTAGCTGCCACATGGCTCACCGGCTTTGGGGCAACACTATCGGCATGGTGGATTCTTGTTGCCAACGCCTGGATGCAATATCCAGTTGGCATGAAGTTTAATCCTGAAACAGTAAGAAATGAGATGGACAGTTTTGCTGCTGTTGCCTTGTCACCCGCAGCCGTTGCTAAATTCATGCATACAGTTCTCAGTTCATGGATACTTGGAGCTCTGTTTGTCGCAGGTATCAGTTGTTGGTATCTTATCAAAAAGAGGAACATCAAGTTTGCCAAAGCCAGTCTGTTGGTAGCTGCAGTCTGGGGACTTACAGCAACAATAACTACAGCATTTTCTGGTGATATATCCGGCGTTCAAATGGCAAAGCATCAACCTATGAAACTCGCAGTTGCAGAGGGACTGTATGATGGTGGAACAGGAATGCCTTTCACCATTATCGGAGAGATAAAAGTACCCAAGATGCTTTCTTTCCTTTCTACTCACAATTTCAATGGATATGTACCCGGTATAAACAACATTCTTGATGGTGGATACGTAACACCAAACGGAGAGACAGCCTTGTCAGCCAAAGAAAAGATGCATAGAGGCAACATCGCCATAACAGCCTTAGACTCATTTCGTATGGCTAAAAAAGCCAATAATATTATAAAAGCATCGAAGTATGAGAGAACACTCCATGCCAACATTAAGTATTTCGGATATGGATTCATTAAAGACAAAGCTTCCCTTGTGCCACCTGTAAACATGGTGTTTTGGTCGTTCAGAATAATGGTATTCTTAGGTATGTTCTTTATATTGCTGTTTGCTGGCATTCTATGGTTTCATTATAAAGGTTCCATACAAAACACCACATGGCTTCAGTTCATAACCATTTGCAGCATACCACTCGGATATATCGCCAGCCAAGCAGGTTGGATTGTTGCAGAGGTTGGCCGACAGCCATGGGCCATACAAGATCTTCTACCTGTTGGTGCATCCGTTTCCAATTTGCATACAGATACTGTACAAACCACATTTTATATCTTCCTTATCATTTTCACCACTTTGCTAATAACAGAAATTGGTATAATGATAAAGGCAATAGCTAAAGGACCGGAGAAATAATTAAACTTAGAAATATGAACATTATTAATTATAAAATATAAATTAAATCATGGATTATACATTTTTACAACAATACTGGTGGCTTGTAGTCTCTTTATTAGGTGCTTTACTAGTCTTTATGCTTTTCGTTCAAGGAGCAAATTCGTTATTGTTCACTTTGGGTCACGACGATGCTTCACGCAAGTTAATAATCAATTCAACAGGGCGAAAATGGGAGTTTACCTTTACCACCCTTGTAACATTTGGTGGAGCATTCTTTGCCTCCTTCCCCCTATTTTATTCTACAAGTTTCGGAGGGGCATACTGGTTATGGATGATTATATTGTTTACATTTGTATTACAGGCTGTATCGTATGAGTTTCAATCAAAAATAGGCAATTTACTTGGTATACGCACATACCAGTGGTTCCTTGTAATCAACGGCATAGTTTCACCATTTTTTCTTGGATGCGCAGTTGCCACATTTTTTAATGGTTCTGATTTCTTTGTCAACAAATCAAATATTGGTAATACATTAATGCCTATTATAAGTGGATGGTCAAACTCATGGCATGGAATAGACGCACTGTTCAATCCTTGGAACATAGTCTTAGGATTGGCATTACTATTTCTATCACGTGTATTAGGGTCACTATACCTTATAAATAATATTAATAATGACAAACTGGTAACAGCATGTAGAAAACAGATAAAGATAGATGCAATTGTATTCCTATTATTCTTCCTTACATTTATAATCAGAACATTTATAATCGAAGGTTATGCTGTTAATCCGACAACAGGCGAAGTTTTCATGCAACAGTACAAGTATCTTACAAATATGCTTGACATGCCACTTACATTAATAATGTTTCTAATCGGAGTAATAGCCGTGCTTTATGGTATTATAGTAGGAGCATTCACAAAGCGATATAAACATGGGATATGGGCTACCGGAGCTGGCACCGTATTGACGGTACTCATGCTGTTACTCTGCGTGGGCTATAACAACACCTCATATTATCCTTCTATTGATAACATGCAAGATTCACTCACTATAGCAAACAGTTCGTCAAGCGAGTTCACCCTGCGCACCATGTTCTATGTGTCATTATTTGTTCCATTTGTTCTTGTCTACATCTTTTTTGCATGGCGAGTTATGGATAGGAAACAGATTACAACAGAAGAATTGGATAAAGAAGAACATACATATTGAGAATGTAGGTAAGCCTGCATTATATTATAAATCGTTATATTTTTGTTATTTTATTTTCCAGCCGTCTATGCATCTCTTTTCAAGTGAGAAGTTAACACCTATCTTGAAAAGTTTGCGTCTGTCCATGGCAAACGGCT
>CAYSSU010000024.1:0-50530 GCA_964433895.1 uncultured Prevotella sp. | reverse complement strand
ACAGCGAGTATTAAGCATAAAGACAACGAGTATACAGCCTTTATACTGATTTTAATGACTTGGACCGATTTTGGTATACACTAATTAATACTTGTTACCTAATCACTTTACAGATTGTGTAAAGAATTCCCGGGTTGCTTTACACAATTCTATATACCTTCCCTTTTTGCTTTACATTATAATTTTTATTTACATATACCACTTATGTGGTCATTCGAGAGTTCAAAGTTACCAATATTATCTCTAGTCTCCAAACAAAAACCATAAAAAACACTACAGTGGTTTGCCTTACGGCTTGAGGCACGAAGCCCACAAAGAGTGTTTGTTCGCATAAAACTCCTTTCTCATTTGCACAGGTGTTCTCATACCGATACTCATATGTGGTCGTTTGTTATTATAGAAATACACGATGCCGTCAAGTAATCTTTTGGCATCTTCCAAATCCTTGGGAAGCTTCATCTTGTACAGCCATTCTTGTTTGATAATGCCATTGACACGTTCTGCAATGGCGTTGTCTGTAGGCTTGTAATCTTCGGTCATGCTTATCGTCATGTGCATATCGTTCAGTAGTGCTACATAGTTGTTGCAACAGTACTGTGACCCTCTGTCTGAATGATGTATTGTACCAGACAAATCAATGTCACCTGCTGCAAGTATTGCTTGCCGCAAGGCCTCTATTGTACATGTGGACGCTAGCGTGTCTGAAATAACATAGCCGATTATCTCATGCGTGAATGCGTCTGTAATGAAATGGCCGTAACACACTTTGTCTTCCGTCATAATATATGTGATGTCAGCCACCCAAAGCTGATTAGGCATGGTTGGCTTGAATCCCTTGATTTGGTTCTTGTATTTACGATAGTTGTGGTTGGAATTTGTCGTGTGGCGTTTGTTGATAGGCTTGAGTGTCAGGTGTTGTTTGTTCATCAAGTCGTAGAAGCGGTTACGTCCAATCATCCTACTGCCAAACACGTCTTTCAGCATGATTTGAAGTTTCTTTGAGCCTATTCCAGGATCTTGTGCGCGAGTGGACTTGACTTGAGCGACTATCTCTTTGTCCGTTAACTGGCGCTCTTCTATTTTTTGCTCACTTACAGAATAATAGCCTACACGGGTCTTGCCAAACAGTCCGCAAAGACATTCAAGAGAATGCTCTCTTGAATATCTGTTGCGCAGGCTGATTACTGTTTGGCGCCAGCTTTTTTTAGTATGTCAACGCCTAAATTCTCCTCACTGATTCTAATCAATTCGGAATATGCCTCAACACGCAGTTCTGAATACTTCAAGGCTTTCTCCAAATCGCGAATCTTATCCTCCAAAATCTCCTCACGGGTCTTGACCTGGGAAGAACACTTCTTTTCTCTTTTTGTTTTCATAGCCTTCACTTTTTGTATTACTTCATCCGACAAAGATAATGCTTTTCCGTGAAGAGAGATACGTTCTTCCCATGATTTTATATGATGGATACTTGATAGGCCATATTTCTTTGCCGTGAAATTATATGACATACCATTAGAGTACATGTCTCGTAGAATATCCAACTTCATATCCATAGATATGGTACGTCTTGTTTTTTTACTTTTTCCATTTTGTTCTAATTGTTAAAATGGTGTAAACCTTTTCTGTACCAAGACATTTCGGTTAAAGCCTGTAGTTATGAAATTATTTACTGAAAATTATCACACCTGTTTTGCACTGATTAATACGGATTTATAAGTTAATATCAGTTAAATACAGAAATTATTTCCATAAATATTTGGAGCATATCAATATTTGTAATATATTTGCACTTGTAATAATTACAATATTGAAAATGATGAAGAATAGCAACGCTTACACCAAGCTTTCCGAATGTGGAATACGCCCGTCAGTACAGAGGTTGGCGATAATGGATTATCTGATAAAACACCCGATACATCCAACTGTTGACGATGTATATTGCGGACTTGAAAAGAAAATAGAAACTTTGAGCCGCACTACCGTATACAACACATTGAAACTGTTTGCAGAACATAATGCAGCCCAGATGCTGACAATAGATGAACGGCGGGTTTGCTATGACGCTAACAAAGACCCACATGTACATTTTCTATGCACAAAGTGCGGAAAGGTATTGGATTTGTTTGATGAAAATGTGCCGGATATAAAACTGCCAAAAGAGATAGAAGGCAACATTATATCTAAAGTAGAAGTATATTATAAGGGTATTTGCAAAGAATGCCAAGACAAGATAAAATAAAAAGAATTAGAAATTTAAAAAGAACAAGATTATGAAAAAGAAATTTATTTGCCCTGTATGTGGTTATGTTTATGAAGGAGAAGAAGCACCGAAGGAATGTCCTATATGCAAAGCTCCGGGAAGTAAGTTCACTGAAATGAAAGAAGGTGAAGGACTGAACTTTGAAACTGTCCATGAGTTGGGAATTGCCAAGAAAGAAGGAGCTAACGAAGAGATGATAAAAGATTTGAATGCTCATTTCAATGGCGAATGTGGAGAAGTGGGAATGTATCTGGCAATGAGCCGACAGGCTGACCGTGAGGGCTATCCTGAAATAGCAGAGGCTTTCAAGCGTTATGCTTTTGAAGAAGCTGAACACGCTTCAAAGTTTGCAGAACTTCTGGGTGATGTGGTTTGGGACACCAAGACTAATCTGGAGAAGCGTATGGCTGCAGAAGAAGGTGCATGTGCTGACAAATTCCGCATTGCAAGAAATGCTAAGGCTGCCGGTATGGACGCTGTTCATGACACTGTACACGAAATGGCTAAGGACGAAGCTCGCCACGGTGCAGGATTCCAGGGACTGTACAACAGATATTTCAAGAAATAAAAAATCAGAAGACACGTATAATTGCATTAACCGGCTTTGCGATATAGTTATGATATTGCAAAGCCGATTTCTTTATCTCCATATAAAATATGCATTGCTCATTCCATAGATAATCTCTTCGCCTATCATTTCGGCACCAAAAGATTTATAATAGGCATGGTTGTTTTTGGGAACAGAACTTTCCCAATAAAGAGCATTACCTCTGAATGTTTCCCGACATTTATTTAGAAGTATCCGCCCGCATCTATGTTCTATAGAGGCAAGCATGAACAAATAATAATGCGGTTCCCTGATATGATGCTTTATATTAATTTCATCTGCGTAAAGAGCCCGTATCAGTATTTTAGGTCCGATTATAAACAAGTTGTGTATTGTGGTAAGAAAGAAACCACGGGTGAGCAATGCCCATATATCCATAAACTTGGTACCCGGAGCATTCCATAATGACAACGCCACAATCTTATTGTTGTTGTCTCTCAATGAATATACAATACCGAAACGAAAATAATACAACAAGCATAACTTCATAAGGGCAGACAGCCGACGACGGTCACTTTTAAAAATGTTTATTCCAAACATGGGATTATGCAGGAAAGAGTTTGTTATGACATCATTCATTTCCGGTGTCATTTGCATTTCTCTGCTATAATTTAATTCATTTCCATAGCATATTCTTTAAAGAGGGTAATAGCTTTTATTAAGATTACAAATATATAAAATATATATGTAACAATATAAAAATTATTTTTATTTAACCCGAAATTTTGTCTATTGGTCGTATCATATCTTTAAATAAGAGAATACCTCGTTCAGAAATAAAAATAATAATAGATTTTTATTTTGTTATTCCACTCAATTGCAGTATCTTTGCATCAAAAGCAAAGGATATGGCAAATCATTCTTTATGGCAAGATGAATATTGGTTGCTACTGTTACAATTGTATCTGAAGAAACCTGTGGGCGTGAAGACGGTCTATTCACGCTCAATGATAAATATTGCCTTGGAACTGCACATTGAGCCGGAATTCCTATATGAGCAAATGTTCCATTTGAGAAATCTTGACACTCCATACATGAAACGGCTTTGGGAAAAATTTGCCAAACATCCTCAAAAACTTAATCATAGTGTGGAACAACTTAGAATGATGAGGGGATTCTGCAATGCCACTAATTTCTACAGTGGTGTTGAAATAAATGAATCTTGGGAAAAATACTTTCACAACATTCCGGGGTATGACATATCACCGGTTATGCTTATAATCATTCTTGACTTGTATTTCCGCCTCACGCCGATTACCATGGTTGCTGATACTCCCGAAATCCAGGAGATGGCCGACATCATCGGCATTAGTGGCATGGAGATTGCTAAAGTGATGTACATATTCCAACTGTGTGACCCTTATCTGAACAAGGTAGATCTTGACATGAGTCCTCTTCTGCCATATTGCAGTGATATCTGGCAGAAGTTCGGAAACGGCAATCCTCAGGAACTTGCCTCCAAGGCTGCACAGTTAAAAGAATACTTTAAATAGCAACACTGAAATCTAAGTTCAATAGCAAATGGCTCAGAAACTCATACAAACTCAAGAACAGAAACTGGCACAGGTACAGCGACTCTCACAACAGCAAATGCTTCAAGTGCATCTGCTGGAAATGCCATTGACGGAACTTGAAGAGAGTATTAATGCCGAACTTGATGACAACCCTGCTCTTGAATCTGCTTCTCCTGATGACATCATGGAGAATGACAGCATTGACAATGACATGAATGACGGTGAGCAGGACAATTTTGATTCACAGAATGAAAAGGAAGAACGGCAAGACGCACTAGATGAGGCTTTGGAAAACATAGGGCGTGACGATGATATGCCGACAGCTTCATACAGCAGCAGCAACAACGACAGTGCCGACTATGAAGAAATAGTATATGGTGACACGACTTCTTTTTATGACAAACTGAACGAGCAGATGGATATGCTGGAACTCACTGACGAACAGCATCAGGTGATGGAATATCTTATAGGCAGTCTTGATGACGACGGCATACTGAGGAAAGACACTGACTCTATATGTGATGAGTTGGCTATATATCATAATATAGACATGCCTAAAGAGGAAATAGAAGATGTGCTGAAAAAATTGCAGACCATGGACCCTGCCGGTATAGGAGCACGCTCGCTGCAGGAATGTCTGTTGCTGCAAATACAACGGTTCAGAGCAGACGGAAGCCGAAACAAACGGTTGCTGGATGCCATGCAGACTGTCATTACTGATTATTTTGATGAATTCACTAAAAAGCACTGGGACAAAATTCAGATGCAGATGCAACTTAATGACACCCAGACTGAAACTTTGCAGCAGGAGATAAAGCGACTGAATCCAAAGCCAGGTGCTTCATTGGGCGAAACTGAAGGAAGAAACACACAGCAGATAACTCCTGATTTCATTGTAGACACTGCCGACGATGGCTCTGTGTCCTTTTCTCTGAATCGTGGCAACATACCCGAACTTAAAGTATCTCCTTCTTTTACGGATATGGTAGATACATATAAGAACAACAAGGAGGGTATGAACCGACAGACAAAAGAGGCTCTGCTATATGCCAAAGAAAAGGTGGACAAGGCACAGGGATTCATTGAAGCCGTGAAACAACGCCGCCACACTCTCACCGTAACCATGCAGGCAATAATAAACTGGCAGAAGAAATTCTTCATGGACGGAGATGAAGCTGACCTGAAACCGATGATTCTAAAAGATATTGCCGACAAAACCGGACTAGATATTTCTACCATAAGCCGCGTGAGTAACGTGAAATATGCGCAAACTCACTGGGGTACGTTTCCATTGCGTTTCTTTTTCACTGACAGCTATACCACCGGTGAAGGTGAAGAAATGTCTACCAGAAAGATAAAACTGGCTCTGAAAGAAGTAATAGACAAAGAAGACAAGAAAAAACCGTTAAGTGATGATGTCCTTGCTAAAATAATGAAGCAGAAAGGATATCCTATAGCACGACGCACTGTTGCAAAATATCGCGAACAGTTGAATCTTCCAATAGCAAGATTAAGAAAAATATAATCACATTTCCATAATGAAGGAAAAAAACATAATACTCACATCAAGGATTATAAGCATGGTGTTTACACCATTCTATCTGCCTCTTGTGGGATTGATAGCTTTGTTTGTGTTCAGTTATCTGAGTTTGTTGCCAATATCATATAAGCTGATAGTATTGGCTCTGGTATATGCTTTCACCATATTGCTGCCTACGGTATTGATACGGCTTTACAGAAATTATCAGGGATGGAGTCCGATAGAGCTTGGTATGAAGGAGCGTAGAATGGTGCCATACGTAATTTCCATCCTTTGCTATTTCAGTTGTTATTATATAATGAGCATATTCCATATACCTCACTTTATGGGGGCAATATTAGTAGCAGCATTGCTGATACAGATTCTGTGCGCAATAGTAAATATATGGTGGAAGATTTCTGTACATGCAGCCGGCATCGGAGGTGTAACTGGAGCTTTGCTTGGATTTGCCATCATCTTTGGTTTTAACCCTATATTTTGGCTATGTCTGGTGCTGATAGTTTCAGGACTTGTGGGTACAAGCAGAATGGTGCTGCGGCAGCATTCTCTGTCTCAGATTGTAATAGGGTATGTTGTTGGAGTAATAATTTCTTTTTTAACAATAATAATAGTATAAAAAAATATATATGAAACCATTAATTAGTATCATCATGGGCAGCACCAGTGACCTGCCTGTAATGGAGAAGGCCTGCAAATGGCTTGAATCTCAGGAAATTCCTTTTGAAGTGAATGCCCTCTCTGCACATCGCACTCCTGATGCAGTGGAAACTTTTGCAAAGGGTGCAAAACCCCGTGGTATAAAGGTGATTATCGCCGGCGCCGGTATGGCTGCAGCTCTGCCAGGAGTGATTGCCGCCTCTACTCCATTGCCTGTTATAGGTGTTCCAATAAATGGTATGCTAGACGGACTTGATGCGATGCTCAGCATAATTCAGATGCCTCCCGGCATACCTGTTGCCACTGTAGGCGTGAACGGTGCACAGAACGCTGCTATACTTGCCGCAGAAATGATAGCTTTGGGTGATGAAAACATTGCCGGAAAGATTGATACGTGGAAAGCCGGACTCGGAGCAAAAATAGAGAAAGCAAATAAAGATTTGGCTGAAATAAAGGATTATAAATTCAAGTGTAATTAATGATAGACTTATTCAATTATACACGCAGGTCATCTTCTGTGGTTCATGTTGGATCAATAGACATGGGTGGGGACTCTCCCATACGAATACAGTCTATGACCACCACAAATACAAATGACACCAAGGCTTGCGTAGAACAGGCTGAACGCATAATCCGTGCCGGTGGAGAACTTGTACGCCTCACGACTCAAGGAAGCAAAGAGGCGGAGAATATGAAAAATATAAATGCCGGCATTCGGGCTTACGGATATGACACACCCCTTGTTGCCGATGTTCACTTTAATCCCAATGTGGCTGATGTGGCTGCCAAATATTGTGAGAAAGTACGCATAAATCCCGGCAACTATGTAGACCCTGCACGTAAATTCATTAAACAGGAATATACGGATGAAGAATACGCACAGGAACTGAAAAGAATAGAAGACCGCTTTGTGCCTTTCCTGAATATATGCAAAGAGAATCATACGGCAATACGCATAGGCGTGAACCATGGCAGTCTCAGTGACCGCATACGTAATAGATATGGCGACACTCCTGAAGGCATCGTAGAGAGTTGTATGGAATTTCTGCGCATCTGCAAAAAAGAAGACTTCAATGATGTTGTTATATCCGTAAAAGCTTCTAATACGGTTGTCATGGTACGCTCTGTACGCCTACTTGTAGAAACCATGGATAAGGAGGATATGCACTACCCTCTTCATCTTGGCGTAACTGAAGCCGGTGAAGGTGAAGACGGCAGAATAAAAAGTGCTGTGGGCATCGGTGCTCTTCTTGCTGATGGTATCGGTGACACGGTTCGCGTAAGTCTGAGCGAGGAGCCGGAAAATGAAATTCCAGTAGCACGTCATCTGGTAAAATACATAGGAAAAAAGCAGGGGCAACTGATAATCCCCGGCACAGCAAATGAAAACTTCGACTGGGTTCATCCTTCACGGCGTCATACTAATGCTGTCGGTAATATAGGAGGAGACAATGTGCCTGTTGTGATAAGTAGTGCTGATGGTAATTCCGACCAACGCCCTGATTATATCTACATAGGCGACAAGGTTCCTGAAACACGGACCAAAGGACAAAAATATATTGTAGACTATAATGTGTATGCTGACTTGCAGGAGAATGGTAAAGCAGAAGGCCTCTACCCTATTTTCCCTGTATCTGCAATGCCATTCATATCAATGGTAAAGGCAGAAATAAAGTTCCTCGTATTACAGTTTGGAACTCCTACAGAAGAATATCTTGCATGCCTGAAGTATAATCCTAATGTCGTTGTGATTTGTATAAGTAATCATCAGAATAGACTCGGTGACCAGCGTGCGCTTGTTCATGAAATGATGAATGCAGGTGTGCAAAATCCGGTTGTGTTCTCACAGATGTATGAACACTCACAGATAGAAAAAAGTGATTTTCAACTTGAAGCGGCTTCTGATATGGGCGCGCTTATGATAGACGGACTTACAGATGGCATCTGGCTAATGAATAAAGGCAATATACGCCAGGACTTTATAGACCAGACTGCATTCGGAATTCTTCAGGCAGCCCGTCTGCGCACCACCAGAACAGAATATATCAGTTGTCCGGGTTGTGGCAGAACTCTGTATGATTTACGCGAAACAATAGCAAAAATCCGTGAAGCAACAAAAGATATGCAAGGTCTTAAGATTGGTATCATGGGATGCATTGTAAACGGTCCCGGTGAAATGGCTGATGCCGACTATGGATACGTGGGAGCCGGACCAAACCGTGTATCATTGTATAAAAAACAAGTATGCATGGAGAAGAATATTCCTCAGGAAGTAGCTGTTGAGCATTTGCTCAAACTGATTCATGACAATGAGAAATAAAATTATAAAAGGCGAAACCTGTAACAGATTTCGCCTTTTATTTATTTTACCATTGATTTCATTGGACTTCTATTTCCCTTATAATTTACAAGGAATGCCTTGGCTGAACCAAACTTCAAAAACATATCCAAACGTACAGGCATGTGATTTTCATCATCAGTAACATAAAAATCTACTATACTCTTGTATTTCCCGTCTTTCAGTTCTTGATATGCCAGCCGCAAACAGCGATATTTAAACCCGTTGTCAGCCTTTATATTAAACTTACCTTGATAATAAATACGAGCCGGTGTCTTATTGTTTCCGTCTACTATAGGGAAGTTCACCACATTACCTCTTTTCCAGCCTGTAGGATCAAAAGAACGGGCTCTGAGGAATATGCTCATCATGTCATATACACAATCACCGTAGCTATGACTCTCCCATGTACTTTTACCGTCATTGTTAATACGATGTTGCTTTATGTTTGCTTTGGAACCGGAATAATTATAGAAAACTTCATCCACCGTATATCTGCTGCCCTCTCTGGCACCTTTTCTAAAATACAGTGGCTCCAGATTAAGACTGTTATAGCAAAGCAGCGTGTCACGCAAAACAAACATATTGTCTACCCTGTCATTTCCACGTGTGGTCAGACTTGCCCTGTAGGCAGGCTTACCTTCGTATCTGCTTTGAACCGTGTACATTGATGCGTTACCGGCCTTTACCCATACAAACTTCCAGTTGTAATATAAATTGTAAGACAGAAATTCACCGGACTTAAATGCCGTGTTGTGAAATTCACACTGTGCATAGGCTGCCGGTGTAAAGAACACCAGCAGCGAAGCAAATATTATTTTTTTTAGTTGTCTCATGATTTTAATCTTTAGTTTATAATTATATTTTACTGATTTTTGGCAATATATTCAATACCAAGATTCTTAGCTCTATCTGTATTACGCCTCTTAACAGTCTTCTGCTTATCGGCTTTTTGTTTGGTTATTTCTGAAGGTTTCTGCTTATAAAGAGGTATAGCCGTAGGATTCCAGTTTTCTGTAATATCCCATTTCTCTTTACATTCTATCTTACCCGGATAATAATATACGTCTTCAGCCTGCTCATCCTTGTCATAGTTTCCGGTATCCCAAATGCCATTGCCATTACGGTCTACGAAGAGACGCATGTAATATTCACCCGGCTTTAGATAAAAGAACTCAGCCTGACTGTTTTCAGCCTTTGTCTCTTTCAACACATTATCACTCTTGTCCAACAGTTGCACTACACAATTCTGACCGTTCATTCCAAGCAAGGAGACAAGCAGGGTACTATAAGAATCATTGCTTTTTATCTTGAAGCCTTGTTTCTTCTTCTCAGAAACATTGCCGTATATATCTACAAATGCCAGACTGTCTATCTCCAGACTATATTCCCTATCCAGTCTCCATTCCCCTAACAGTTCATATTCAGTTCCATATTTAAGACTGTCACTGCGTATTATTTTACCGTCAGTGTCCTTTTTCCCTATAGGGCGGAAAACATACTTGGATTTATACCATAGAGAATCTATCTGGGTATAAAGATGAATCTTGGCTGTGTCTACAGAAGCCAGCGGTACCGAGAATTTGAAACTTATGTTCTTGTCGGGATCCATTTCGCCAGACGCCCCTATCGTTACATCCAGACTCTCCTTAGGCATTACAGAATCAAAAGGTTCTCCCTTTTTCTGTTTCTTTTCCTGCTCTTTCTGCCACTTTTCCAACTTCTTTGCCTCATCTTTAAGACGTTTGGCATAAGTTGTTTTAGACAGCACCTCCAATGTGTCTGTCTGTGAAACGAGGTTATTCAGCGAGTCCGTCATCATATACTGCAACTGCATTTTCAATGTATCTTGATTTACCAATGCAGTGTCTTTTATCCAATATGTTATGGTATCGTTCTTTAAAGATGGAATTGTGATAAAAGCATCTTTCTCATTAAAATTTAGTCCTTTTATCACTGGTAGCCTGCTATCCCCATAACTGAAACATATCTGGAAATTTGTAGGCTCTTTGCGCTCTGCCTTTAAGAAATAACGGTTTGTGAGTACTTCGGTAAAAGCCCTTAGAGTTATATCATCAGGCAAAAAGTGAGTATAGTTCACACGCGTTATACCGGCGATGTGCAGTGAGTCTGTCCATAATGTGTCCTGTCTTACGTCTGGTTTTGACATAGGAACAATACTGTCATGACTGAATGCTATCTTTTCGCTTTTCTGATTGAAAATATAATTACCGTCGGCATCTTGAAGTGCATATACACGATAACTTCCCGGTTTTACGCCTTTTACAACAAAGTGTCCCCTGCTGTCTGTGCGTGTAACTCTCAGCATTGGTTCTTTATGAAAAGCTGAATCCGCCATATTTGCATAAAGACCTACAAGTATGCCTTTTACCGGTTCCAGGTTTTCAGCTTCAACCACATATCCTGACACTTCCATGGTGTCAATCTCTTCACCTGTAGAAAAACTATATGTATAGTTACCCAACGGATTACCCTCATTATTATCAGTGATGGCATCACTGAAATCTATAGTGTAAGTTGTGTTGGCTTTGAGAGAATCAAGAAGTTTCACTTCTATAGTTTTGCCGGTTGCCGTAATTTCAGGAGTTTCTAATTGTGGCGGAGAAACTATTACGTTTTCTGTTGCGTTGTCTATCTTGATAAATTCGTCAAAACTTATCTTAACCTTTTTGCTTTTCACGTTTGTGCCTTTATCGGCAGGTGAAGCCCCTACTACATGTGGTGGAGTTTCATCATACCACCCTCCATCAGGGCTTCCCATTTTGGCACAGGAAGAGAAAATGAAAGTAAGCAAAAATATGCCAATCTCAGTTACATTTAATGCAAAGGTATATCTCGACCGTTTATCCATATAGTTTTTTCTCATTTATTTCTAACATCAGTTTCGGAAAATCATTTGTTCAATTCCAACATTTCCTCTATATTCTTGCGACTGTTGCTCAAACGCGGAATTTTGTGCTGTCCGCCTAATTTGCCCTTAGCTCTCAGCCAATCGTCAAAGAGTTCATGGCGGGCTCTGATTATTTCCAGATGCTGAAGAGTGACATTATGGAAACGTTTAGCTTCGTAGTCACTGTTTATTTCCTGAAGTTTCTTGTCCAGTATATCGGAAAACTCATCTAAATTGTCCGGTTCTACAGCAAACTCTATAAGCCACTGATGACGACACTTTGCATTACTGTCCATATATACCGGAGCCGCTGTGTATTCTTTCACTTCTGCCCCAGTCTGGCTGCAGGCATAAGCCAGTCCCTTCTCAGCATTGTCCATAATCAGTTCTTCTCCAAATGCGTTGATAAAATATTTGGTTCTTCCTGTAATAATGAACTTATAAGGATTCTTACTTGTGAAGCTAACAGTGTCACCTATCATATACCGCCACAGTCCGCAACTGGTGGTTATCATCATTGCATAGTTCTTACCTATCTCTACACCTTCCAGCGGAACTATGTTGGGATTATCTGTTCCGAACTCATCCATCGGCAGAAATTCATAGAACACATCATAGTCAAGCATCAGCAACATACTTTTGTCAGCGGGGTCACTCTGCAATCCGAAGAATCCTTCGCTGGCATTATATGTTTCCATATAGTGCATCTTTGAACTCGTAATAAGCTGTTCATATTGACTGCGATACGGAGTGAAAGAGATGCCGCCATGGAAGAACACTTCCAGATTAGGCCATACTTCCTCAAGATGTTTCTTGCCTGATAGTTCCATGACGCGTACCAGTACGCTCATCATCCATGAAGGAACACCTGATATATTGGTAACATTCTTGTTGATACATTCATGTGCTATGCGGTCACGTTTCACTTCAAAGTCGCTCAACAATGCCGTCTGTTTCTTTGGCACACGTACCAGATTAGCAAGAGGATTAATATTTTCTATAAGGATAGCACTTAAATCACCTACAAGGGAATCCGGCAAATTATAGTTTGGAGAATGACTGCCACCCAATATCAGGGCTTTACCGTCAAACAGTCGGCTATCAGGATGGTTTCTCAGATAAAGAGCCACCGAATCAAATCCTCCGGCATAATGAATATGTTGGAGTCCGTCTTTAGACACCGGTATGAATTTACTCTTGTCGTTGGTGGTTCCTGATGATTTGGCATACCATTTTACTGTACCCGGCCATAGGATATTAGCCTCTCCATGCCGCATGCGGTCTATGTCTCCTTTCAGTTCCTCGTATGTGTTTACGGGTACATTCTTTATGAAATTGTCATAGTTATGTGTGTTGTTCAGAATATGCTTTCTACCATATTCCGTATCTTTTCCTTTTTCTATAAGATGTTTCAACACCTCATGTTGCAGTTCTGCCCCATGATTTACATGGAGTTCAAGTTTCTTTTGCCGTGGCAGGAAAATCTTACCTGCAATGCTTGTTATACTCATTATGACGTAATTTCAGATTTAAATGCAAAAATACTCATATCTTTTCTAATCAAGCAATAATTTACCATTTTTAATATTAAAATGGCTAGTTGTGCATAACTTATACCGCCAGTTTATCAAACATCACCTTTGGCATTGCAATATATCTTCAGAAACAATTCATGAAATTATCTTCGGCAGACTATCAGATGATATATCAGCAAAATATGAATTTTGCATAATTCATTGATGATAATTTTTGTTCTCTCATTAATTTGTGTTACTTTTGCAACATATTGTACACGGGCGTGTACTGATTACGTATAGAAAAAAAACAAAATCAGATATAGAAATGGAATATAACTTCAGAGAAATCGAGAAGAAATGGCAACAGGAATGGGTGAAAAACAAAACCTATAAAGTTGTTGAAAACAAGGACAAGAAGAAATTTTATGTGCTCAACATGTTTCCTTATCCATCAGGTGCAGGACTTCATGTAGGTCATCCACTTGGTTATATTGCCAGTGATATATATGCCCGCTACAAACGTCTGCAGGGATTCAACGTGCTGAATCCTATGGGATATGATGCATACGGACTGCCTGCAGAGCAATATGCCATACAGACAGGTCAGCATCCTGAGAAGACTACTGTTACCAATATAAACCATTATCGTGAACAACTGGACAAAATAGGTTTTTCTTTTGATTGGGACAGAGAGGTGCGTACATGCGACCCTAAATATTATCATTGGACACAATGGGCTTTCCAGAAGATGTTCAACAGTTTCTTCTGCAACAAGTGCCAAAGTGCCATGCCTATTGACATTCTTGTAAAACACTTTGAGAAAGACGGTAGTAATGTAGACGTGGCCAAAAGTGAAGAACTTAATTTCACCGCAGAGGAATGGAACGGCTATGATGAGATAAAGAAACAGCAGGTACTGATGAATTACCGTATCGCTTATCTTGGCGAAACAATGGTAAACTGGTGCCCCGGACTGGGTACGGTACTTGCCAATGACGAGGTTGTTAATGGTGTGAGTGAACGTGGCGGATTCCCTGTAGTGCAGAAAAAGATGCAGCAGTGGTGCCTCCGTACCTCAGCATACGCTCAGCGTCTGCTGGACGGATTGAAAACAATCAACTGGACCGACAGTATAAAAGAAACTCAGAAAAACTGGATTGGAAGAAGTGAAGGTACTGAGGTTATATTCCATATAAAGGATTCTGAAGAGACATTCACAATATTCACTACACGTGCAGATACCATGTTCGGTGTAACATTCATGGTTCTGGCTCCTGAATGTGAATATGTTCAGAAGGTTACTACACCGGAACAGAAGGCAGAAGTGGATGAATATCTGGCTTACGTGAAGAAACGTACAGAACTCGACCGCATGGCAAATCATCAGGTAACGGGTGTATTCTCAGGTAGTTACGCCATTAATCCGTTCACAGGAGATGAAATTCCTGTATGGATTTCAGAATATGTATTGGCAGGATATGGAACAGGTGCCATAATGGCTGTTCCTGCACACGATAGTCGTGACTATGCTTTTGCCAAACACTTCAACCTGCCTATTATCCCATTGATAGAAGGAGCTGATGTAAGCGAAGAGAGTTTCGATGCCAAAGAGGGTACCGTGATGAATTCTCCACGCAAGGGACACGACAACACCGATGGGTTCTCTCTTAACGGACTGAGCGTAAAAGAAGCTATTGCCGCAACCAAGAAATATGTAACAGAGAAGGGTATAGGACGTGTGAAGATAAACTATCGTCTGCGCGATGCCATATTCTCTCGTCAGCGCTATTGGGGAGAACCGTTCCCTGTATATTACAAAGACGGTATGCCACAGATGATTCCTGCTGAATATCTGCCATTGCAATTGCCGGAAATAGATAAATATGAGCCGACTGAAACCGGTGAACCTCCATTGGGTCGTGCCAAGAAGTGGGCATGGGATGCCGCAAAGAATGAAGTGGTGGACAAATCTCTGGTAGACAACAAGACTGTATTTCCATTGGAGTTGAACACTATGCCAGGATTTGCCGGCAGCAGTGCTTATTATCTGCGATATATGGATCCTCACAATGACAAGGCTCTGGTGAGCAAGGATGCTGATGAATACTGGCAGAATGTAGACCTCTATGTAGGAGGAACAGAACATGCCACAGGTCACTTGATTTATTCCCGTTTCTGGAATAAGTTCCTTAAAGACAATGGAGTAAGTTGCATGGAAGAACCATTCCAGAAACTGGTTAATCAGGGAATGATTCAAGGTCGTTCAAACTTCGTTTACCGTATCAACAACGATGACCATTCCAAAGCACCGGTATTCGTGTCTTACGGACTGAAAGATAAATACGAGACTACACCTATCCATGTAGACGTGAATATCGTGAGCAATGATATTCTTGATACAGAAGCATTCAAGACATGGAGACCTGAATACAAAGATGCAGAGTTCGTTCTCGAAGACGGCAAGTATATTTGCGGATGGGCAATAGAGAAGATGTCAAAGAGTATGTTCAACGTGGTTAATCCAGATATGATAGTAGAGAAATACGGTGCCGACACACTACGTCTCTATGAAATGTTCTTAGGTCCTGTAGAGGCCAGCAAGCCTTGGGATACCAACGGCATTGACGGTTGCCACCGCTTCCTTAAGAAGTTCTGGAATCTTTTCTATGACAACCGCAGTGATGCTTTCCTGCCAAATGACGAAGATGCAAAGCCGGAATCATTGAAGAGTGTACATAAATTGATAAAGAAAGTAACTGAAGATATAGAGAAATTCAGTTATAATACTTCTATTTCCGCTTTCATGATTGCCGTAAACGAACTAGGACAACAGAAATGCCACAATAAGCAACTGCTGAAAGACCTTGTAGTGCTTATCGCTCCATTTGCTCCACATATTGCCGAAGAACTCTGGCAAGCAACAGGAGAGCAGGGTAGCGTATGCGATGCAAAGTGGCCTGTTTATGACGAAAAGTATCTTAAGGAAAATGACATGCAGCTAACAATCTCATTCAACGGTAAGGCACGTTATCAGAAAGTATTCGCTGTGAACGCTACAAATGATGAAATTCAGAAAGCCGTACTTGAAGACGAAAAGAGCCGGAAGTATCTTGATGGTTTCAATGTTCTTAAAGTAATCATTGTACCGAAGAAAATTGTTAATGTGGTTTTGAAAAAGTAATTTTTGAAGTAAGCAAATATATATGAGTATAAGCCCTGTGATAAAAAATGAGATTAATGATTATTTCTTCATAACCATTGGTCTCTTGCTCTATGCTTTTGGCTGGACTGTATTTCTGCTGCCTTATCAGATTGTAACGGGTGGTGTAACCGGTATTGCCGCAATCGTATTCTATGCAACAAGAATACCGATTGTCTACACTTATTTCATTATAAATGTCTGTCTGCTGATAATAGCATTGAGGATTCTGGGATTCAAGTTCATGACCAAAACCACGTACGCCATAATTACGCTTTCTGTCATTTTATGGGCAGCACAGAAAATAATGACCGGTGACGATGGCAAAATGGTGCAGGTATTGGGACCGGGGCAGGATTTCATGTCACTTGTGATAGGGTGTTGTTTCACAGGTACTTCTCTGGCTGTAGTATTTCTTCATAATGGCAGTACTGGAGGTACAGATATCATCGCTGCCGTAGTGAACAAATATCATAACATCAGTCTGGGACGTGTACTTATATTTGTGGATTTGCTCATCATAGGCAGTTCTCTGCCTATTTTCAATGACTGGCGTAAGATGGTGTTCGGTCTTTGTACTATGGTGATAGAAAACTTCGTACTTGATTACGTTATGAATGCCCGCCGAGAGAGTGTTCAGTTTATGATATTCTCAGGCAAATACCAGGAAATAGCCAATGCCATAGGTACGGAAACGGACCATGGAGTAACTATTCTTGACGGACACGGATGGTATACCGGTCAGAGGCGCAAGGTACTCTGTATATTGGCAAAGAAGCGCGAAAGCACAGAGATTTTCCGCCTTATAAAAATGATAGACCCCAATGCCTTTGTTTCTCAGAGTAGCGTAATCGGTGTTTATGGCGAGGGATTTGACGAAATGAGAGTGAAAGTAAAATCTAAGAAAAAGAAGATGAAGATAGTATTTGCTACTAACAATAAGAACAAACTACGTGAAATAAGAAATATCCTTAGCGAGGATTTTGAAATTGTATCGCTGGCAGATATTGGATGCAATGAAGACATACCGGAAACAGGCAGTACACTGGAAGAGAATGCCATGCAGAAGGCAAAATATATTTATGATAAATATAATATAGACTGTTTTGCCGATGACACCGGATTGGAAGTTGACGCTCTTAATGGAATGCCCGGTGTGCATAGTGCGAGATATGCTGAAGGAGTAGGGCACGACAGTGAAGCCAATATGGCAAAACTGCTGCACAATCTAGACGGCAAGATGAACAGGACTGCAAAATTCCGCACTGTGATAACTCTTATCCGCAAAGGCAAGAAGCCAATGCAGTTTGAAGGCAGAATAGACGGTCAGATAACAAAAGAGAAGCACGGAACAGGAGGCTTTGGATATGACCCTATTTTTATGCCGTCAGGTTACGACAAGAGTTTTGCCGAACTTGGTGATGAAATAAAAAATGGAATAAGCCACAGGGCGCGAGCCGTAAACAAGTTGGCTGACTATTTGAAAAATGCCAAATGAACTGTCCATATTATTGCCGGTCTATAATTGTACATGTACGGTATTAGTCAGAGAACTGCAGCGGCAATGTTCCGCTGCAGACTGCAAATATGAAATAATAGTTGCTGATGACGGTTCTTCCATTGAAGAATATATAGCTTTTAATCGTCAGATAGAGCATTTTGAGAATGTGCGTTATATAATTCGCAAAGAGAATGTTGGGCGCAGCAGAATACGCAATTTTCTGGTAACACAGGCAAAATATAACCGGCTGTTGTTCATAGACGGAGATTTGAGTCTGGACAATCCGAACTTCATAAGAAACTATCTATCGTCAGATGGTGATGTGACAGTTGGCGGAATTACTATTGGCGGAACAAAAGCAGAGTGGGGCAGCAACCTACGTTGGAAATACGAGAAACATTGCGAGAAAGCTCATACTGTTGAAAAAAGAAAGGAAGCCGGAAACAAAGAACTTCATACAAATTTCTGTATAAAGAAAGAATTGATGCACACACATCTGTTCAATGAACAGATTAAACACTATGGATATGAAGATGTTCTGCTGGGCAAATCTCTTGCCGATGATGGAATAAAGTTCATTCATATTTATAATC
This sequence comes from uncultured Prevotella sp., assembly GCA_964433895.1. Classification (GTDB taxonomy): domain Bacteria; phylum Bacteroidota; class Bacteroidia; order Bacteroidales; family Bacteroidaceae; genus Prevotella. Next base: position 31,893 of record CAYSSU010000024.1, on the reverse strand, counting down.
CGGTATTGTTTCTTTATTATGAAAGCAATGCAGATTTTCTTACAAAGACAGAAGAAAGTCTTTACACTTTGTTTAAGTTCAAAGAACTATTGACTGATTATTCCCATTTACTGTCATTAGTAAATAAATACAACAAGTTTAGGATACTTACCTTATTCAATATATTATATAGCATTTTTGGCAAAAGATTAAAGGATAATCTGAAAAGCAATAATCCAAATATTCATGCGTTTAGATATTATAAACTTATGTATTTTGCACATATTGTAAAAACAAGTCAATCATGAAAAAAAAGAATATACTGTTTTTTGCCCTATTGTCATTTTCTATTATATTGAATGCCGCAACCGGTACATGGAAAGCTTACCTTTCATATCATGATGTACAGAATGTAGAAAAGGCATCCGGCAATATTCTTTATGTTTTGGCAAGTAATGGATTATATGCCTATAATACAAAAGACCACAGCATACAGACTTTTTCTAAAATGGACTATCTCAGTGATTGTGAAATAAGTAAGATAAAATATAATGCCGCTACTCATAAACTAATTATCATATATGATAATTACAACATAGACTTGATGAGTGACAATTTATCCGTTGTTAATCTTCCTGATTACAAAAATGCGTCTGTAACAGGCTTTGGCAAAACCGTGAATGGTATATATGACTATGGCAATTATTCTTATCTGTCTACAGCTTTTGGAATTATAAAAGTAAATGTCAGGGATGCAGAGATTGCCGACACATATAGATTAGGGTTCAATGTTAATTCATGTAAGATATCAGGCAACTACATATATGCAGAAAGTGCATCAAATGGTGAATACCGTGCCCTTCTTACTGATAATCTGTTAGATACAGCTAATTGGACACGTTCCGGAGATTACGTGGCTGAGACAGAAGAAAACAAAGACTCACTCAAAGCTATTGCCAAAACATTAAGCCCAGGAGGACCTAAATACAACTATTTTTGGTTTATGAGATTTACAAACAGTGTATTATACACTTGCGGTGGCGGGTTCGGACATATAGTAGAAACAGACCGCCCCGGAACCATTCAGGTCTTAGATAATTCAGACTGGACTGTCTACGATGATGACATTTCATCGAAAACCGGTTTGTCATACACTGATATAAACACTATAGATGTAGACCCTTTGAACAAGAATCATTTGTTTGCCGGTGCAAGAAATGGACTATATGAGTTCAACAACGGAAACTTCACAAAATTCTATAATTCAGAAAACAGTCTGATTTCTGCATTTTCAAATACTAAGGAATACCAGATTATAAGTAGCATCAAATATGACGATAATGGAAACCTCTGGATACTTAACAGTCAGGCGTCTGACAAACAATCACTGATAGAATATACAAAAAGCGGAGAATGGGTTTCACATCATAAAGATGCGCTGATTTCAACTTTAGACAATAATAATTCTTTAGGTTCTATGGACTGCCTCATAGAAGACAGCCGAGGATTATTATGGTTTGTCAATAATCATCCACATAACACCGGTCTTTTTTGTTACCAGCCATCTTCTGACACATTAGAGCCTATAACAAGCTTTGTTAATGAAGATGGAACTACATTATCTCCCAAATACGCAAGATTTGTTGTAGAAGACAATAATCATAATTTATGGATAGGCACAGATATAGGTCCATTGCTATTGGAATCATCAGAGATAAATAAAGACACTCCTGTTTTTACGCAAGTAAAAGTTCCACGCAATGACGGAACTGATTATGCTGATTATCTGTTGAGTGGGGTAGATATTACCTGCATTGCTATTGACGGTGCCGGAAGGAAATGGTTTGGCACAAATAATAATGGAGTCTACCTTATAAGTGAAGATAATATGAAACAGGTTCAGCATTTTACATCGGGTAACAGCATGCTTTTGTCTGACAATATAGAATCCATAGCTATAAATAACACAAAAGGTGAAGTTTTCTTTGGAACAGATAAAGGATTATGTTCATATCAGAGTGATGCTACCACGGCTTGTGATAAAATGACAAAAGACAATGTCTGGGCATATCCTAATCCCGTAAAACCGGATTATACAGGAATTATCACCATTGTTGGACTGACATATAATGCAAATGTGAAAATTGTAACATCAAATGGCGTCTTGGTTAATGAAGGAACAAGTAATGGCGGAAGCTATACCTGGGATGGAAAAGACTTAAATGGCAAAAAAGTCGCCAGCGGCATATATATGGTAGAAACAGCAACATCCGGCGGTGGCAGCGGAACGGTATGCAAGATAGCTATAATAAAATAACATTATCTCCGGTTCATGGAAGAAAGAATACATTGGATAGATTTGCTGCGGGGCATCTGCGTGCTGGTTATACTGCTGGACCATACAGAGATTTACTACACTGGAATTAATATAATACCATATAATTTCTATGTTGCAAATGCCATAACTGCTTTTTTCTTCATCTCAGGATATCTATTTTATAATGGGAAAAGACTTGTCTTCAGACAGAAACTTATTTCCATTTCAAGAAGCATCATTATGCCTTATTTCATCTTCACCATATTGATGGCATTGCCTAAAGCTGTTGCCAATAACAAGATATTCGACATTAGAGAAATATTCATGGGAATAATCACCGGACAGGCTTCATGGTTTATAGCCGCATTGGCTGTTTCTGAAATTCTGTTTCTGTGCATATTGATGTTGACAAAAGGTAATAAGTATGTTATTTTGCCCATAGGACTTATCTCACTGTTTATTTCGGCATATTTATCAACAGGTAATCAACCGTACCCATGGCAGATTGACAATGCTCTGCAAGCTCTGTTTTTCCTGACTGTAGGGTATATATACCATAAGTACGAAAAGGTTTTCAACAGTTTCAACAACACGTCATATACCATTCTATTATTATCTTTAATAATATTAAAAGTATATGAATATAAAAGTGTTGCAAATATGACTGTATGGTTTATCAATATAAGCAATTATGCCCTATTTACTGCAGATATGCTGACCGGCATCATTCTGATGTCAGGAATATGTAAGAAACTTCCGAGAAACAGAATAATAGAATGGACAGGCAAACATGCTTTGGTATATTATTTTATTTGTGGCGGTGTACCTTTGGTTATAAGCAAATCACTTGAATATTTAAATTGTGATTATCGTGGCTGTTATCTGCAGATAATCATAGCATTCATTATCGTTTATGCCTTGGCAACGGCAATAACATGGTTTGTTTATCGCTATATACCTTTCATCACGGGACATACACTAAACAAAAACAGATAATATGGAGGATATTATTTCGGTCATAGTTATTACGTATAATCAGGAAGACACAATTGGCAGAACTCTTGATTCCATACTCATGCAAAAATGTCATTTGCCGATAGAAATAGAAATTAGTGATGATTGTTCTGAAGATGGCACAGATTCAATTTGCAGACAGTATGCGGATAAATACCCTGAAATGATAAGATATCGCCATAATGAAAGAAATAAAGGCATTGTGGACAATTATTTCGACACACTGTTGATGTGCCGCGGTAAATATATTGCCGACTGTGCCGGTGATGACTTCTGGATTGATGATTGTAAACTGGAGAAAGAAGTTTGCATATTGGAAAAAGACATAACGATAAGTTTAGTGCATACGGCATGGAATAAATACAATGAGAAAAGCAAAAAGACAATATCTGCAGAACAGTCATATTTCAATGAAACGGTAACAGACGGAAAAAATATGCTTGAAAAAATAATAACTGATAAGTTTATAGTGCATTTATGTACAGCTTTATATAGAAAGGATATATTCCTAAAAGCATATAATAATGATATCAGTTTATTCAGAAACCATAATTTTACGTGTGAGGACCTTCAATTGTGTTTTATAATGGCATATTATGGAAATATAGCATACATACCTGATGTTACTTTGAATTACAGTATAAATGACAATTCTGTAACTAATATAAAGAATGAGAGAAAGCAGTTTGACTTTATCTTGGGGATAACAGAATTAAGTTATTATTTAAGTAACAGATATAATATTCATTCAAACAAAATGAATAAATATTTTAGAAATCGTTTTTTTGCATTGATAATGCATGTGTTCAGAGCACATGATTACTCTTTATGCAGAATTTTAAATGAAAGAATAAAGAAAATGAATATCAGGAAAGACTTAAGATATAATCTGGCAAATTTAATTATCAGCAATAATATATCCTGGTCTATAATGTTGAAAATAAGAAGTTTATTTGTTTCAGTAAAACACTTTTTATAAAAAAAGCAATATATAACAACTCGGTATCGTTAATTATTTATGGCAGCCAAGAGCAACGGTTATTCCCATATACTTAAATACACAGGGCTTTTCGGTGGTGTACAAGGACTTAATATTCTAATAGGAATAGTAAGAAACAAACTTGTTGCCTTATTGCTTGGTCCTGAAGGCATGGGGCTTGTGTCTCTTTTTAATTCTACAATTAAACTGGTATCTGATTCAACGGGGCTCGGCATATCATTGAGTGCCGTTAGAGAAATTTCAGAATCTTTCGAGAAAGGTGACGAAACTAAGACTGCACATATAGTGAAACTTATTCGCTCCTGGAGTCTTTTAACTGCTCTTGTCGGTATGCTGATATGTATGCTGCTTAGTCCGTTGCTCAACAGATGGACATTCGCACACGACAACTATACGCTTCATTTCATCATGCTTGCACCTGTGATATTCATGATGGGCATCACAGCCGGAGAACTTGCCATACTCAAAGGAACAAGGCAACTTGGGCATCTTGCCATAATATCAATATATGGAGTCATTGGGGCTCTTGTAACATCCGTGCCTCTATATTATTTCTGGAAACAGTCTGCAATCGTACCGTCTATTATCATCATAGCCCTTATTCAGATGCTTTCAACTATAATATATTCCTACAGACTGTTTCCTCTGCGAACAAGTATTAACAGGCATATAATGGAAGAGGGCATAGGAATGGTGAAACTGGGCATAGCTTTTGCGCTGGCAGGAATAATAGGGAGTGGAGCTGAATTTATAATACGTACATATCTGAACAATACCGGCAGCCTTACGGATGTAGGACTGTATAATGCGGGATACATGATGACAATGACATACGCCGGTATGGTGTTTCAGGCTATGGATACTGATTATTTTCCGCGAATTTCAGGAATACAGAATATAGGCAGACAACTTAATGATGTAGTAAACAGACAGATAGAAGTCAGCATTCTGATTGTATCTCCAATGTTGGTTTTCTTCATCGTGGCATTGCCCGTCCTCCTTCCACTATTATACAGCGGTAAATTCCTGCCTGTAATGGGAATGATGAAGATAACGGTAATAGCCATGTATTTCAGAGCCATAACACTGCCCATAGAATATATATCCCTTGCCAGAGGCGATTCCAAATCTTTTCTTCTGTTGGAGTCTGTCTATGGCATACTGATAGTGATATTCGTAATAATCGGCTACATGTATTCCGGTCTCACAGGCACAGGCATGGCAATAACAGCATTTTATTTAATAAATGTCATCATTGTAATACTTTATACGCGATACAGATTTAAATACAAACCGTCTGCACGTGTAATCAAGTATTGTGCCATGCAAATACCTCTGGGCATTGCAGCCTATATTTCCACTCTTGCCACAGATGGCTTATGCTATTGGCTTTCCGGACTATCACTAACAGCCTTGAGCCTTTACATTTCTATAAAAATCATCAATGGCAAGATTCATCTGAAAAAGTTTTTTACCGATAAGTTTAGAAAGCTGAAAAATCAGTAGTCTATATCGTTGTTCACCATTTTCTCCACATCCCATGGTGCTTTGTCTCCGCCAAGATAACGGTGGAACCAGTCCAGATGGGCATCATAATAAAGTGGCATAGATTTCAGATTGCTTGGCCAGTGACCGTCATTCATCAATACTATCAGCCGAGACGGTATGCCTAATGTCTGGAGTGTGTTGAAATATTGCAGACTCTGTGTGTAAGGCACTCTATAGTCTTTTTCTCCTGTAATAATAAGAGTAGGCGTCTTGAATTTATTTACGTATTCCGAAGGAGAGAATTTCTTATATAACGGTGAGTTCCACGGCTGCCCCTGCAAGTCAAAGTTAGGAAACCAAAGTTCTTCTGTAGCTCCCCACATGGAACGTAAATCAAACAGTCCCATCATGGATGCCAGACATTTGAAAGGATGCTCATGTCCTTGAAGCCAGTTCATGAAATATCCGCCATACGACCATCCCATTGCTCCCATACGTTCAGAGTCCACATAAGGCAAGGCAGCAAGGGCATCTGCAACTTTTATCACATCCTCGTATGGCTTGGAACCCCAGTTGCCGGAAATAGCTCTGGTGAAAGCCTGACCATAACCTGTAGAGCCATGAGGATTAGGATAAGCCACCACATACCCTGCTCCCGGATATACCTGCCAGTCACCTCTGAAAGAATCCATCCATTGCATTTGCGGTCCGCCATGCACGTTTACTATCAGCGGATATTTTCTGCCGGCTTCAAAACCGTGAGGTTTAACGATGAACACTTCCACACTGTCACCATCAGCTCCCTTCACCCACATTGTCTCCGACGGGCGTATGTCTACTTCTGCTTCGAGTGCGTCATTCAGATGTGTAAGCTGGCTTTCTTTGAATTTTCTGCCCAACATAGTGGCATACAGTGCCAATGGTTTGCCGGTACGTGAATAAGTATATATGGCATTGCCATTTCTATCTATGTCGAAATCAGATATTGCACGGTTGGAAATCACCTTTGTTATCTTTTTGTTCTTTATGTCTAAACGATAAAGAGGCTGATATCCGCGTTCTTCACCAAGAAAATATATCGAGCGTGAATCAGAAGTCCACTTGAAGTCATCCACCCAGTTGTCAAACGTTTCTGTCATCACTGTAGCCTTATGGCTTTTGCGGTCGTATATGGCAAGTCTGAACCTGTCAGACTCATATCCCGGCACTGTCTGTGTGCGATAAGCTATATATCTGCCGTCAGGTGAATACTCAGGAGTACCGTCCCAAGCCTCATTTGCTTTAGTGATATTTTCAGCTTCACCTCCTGTTACCGGCACAGTCCATAAGTCAGCATTGGTATTAGCCTCTTGATGTTCCGTGCGGTTGGAAACGAAACATATCTCCTTTGAATCTGGCGAAAAGTTAAAGCCAATGCCGCCGCCTGCCATGAATATAGGCGAGAACCAGCAGCCTGGAGTTACATCAGTATATGTCTTTTTATTAATATCATATACAATGATGTGCCGGTATCTTCCGTCAGCATATTCCGTCCAGTGCCGATAGAGCAAGTGGTCGGCAATATGAGCCTGCACAGGACCTTCATCCTTTTTCTTCCGCATTTCAGCATTAGCCTTGCCGTCAGCTCCCAGTTCCGGATACACGTCTGCAGTAAAAGCTATTAAATTATTATCAGGAGAAACCACCGCATCACTTATCCCAAGTTCATAGTCAGTCACCTTCTCTGTTTTTTTGCTGTCAAGGCTGTATCTGTAAATCTGAGTATTTCCATCTTGAGATGAAGTGAACAGCACACTTTTGCCGTCACGGCTCCATATAGGCGAGAAGCTCTTGCCGTCAGCAGTAATGTTGTGCACGTCAGTGCCGTCAATGCGCATCGTGTATATATTACTTTCCGATTTATGTCCTTTCAAGTCTTGTTTTCCGGCAGTGTAGGCAATTCTGTTACAGTCAGGAGATATAGTCATGCCATATACATTCTGCACACGATACAAGTCTGATATTGTGAATGCTTTTTTCTGAGCATTTATAGCGGTTACATTTATCATAACCAATAAAGATAAAATAATTTTTCTCATACGTATAATAACATTTTTTTATGAAATGTACATAAACCAATTACAGCAAATACACCTAAATACACAGCAAGTCTGCATGGTTTTACAAAGGTAATACTTTTATAAAAGAAACTATCAAAAAAAATAAATTTCGTGTGTTAAATAATGTCAACTCGCTAATTATCAGGGTGTTACATCTTAAACTAGAATCCTCCAATCGGTAGAACCAAGTATATCTAAATTAATTCCACCAATGGGACTTTTAGTGTAAATGTTGTAATGTATTCTGTGTGTGTGTTTCAAGTTGTCACAGTTGTCACAGTTGTCACAGCAAAAATGAAGGGTGCATGATTTGAAAACCCTTGAGGGAAAAGTAAAAATAATATATATATTAATTATTATATATATTATTATATATATAGTTATATTTATTTATTATTGAATTTATATTTACATATTAACTTTATTAACTCATTTTAATCCATGCGTGCTTTTACAATGCATTTTAGGTGTGACAACTGTGACAACTGTGACAACTGTGACACAACTTTTTTTCCGAAAGTTAGATATGATTATACTTCATAATATTTTATCGCTTTTTCAATGATAAATTATGTAAATAAAAGAGATAAACAATACACTCTATAACTGCTTGTTATTCAATATCTTACGCACCATAAAACCACCCCTGAATATCATTAAAAAAGAGGTGATTAAATAAATATTAACATTTGATTTAACAGATTTTCACAGCGTTTTGACGGCAATATTTGCACGTGTCGCAGATGTGCCGTACCTTTGCACTTGTTGAACGGAAAAAGAAAACACAGAAGTTGCATTTGAAGCCGGAAAAGAAACATAGAGAGAAAGTGTCATGAAAGTTTTCAAGAAGTTGTTATGATTTGCTTAGAAATTTCTTTATTTTATAGTGGATTATGGTCTTTAGGTCTTCTCATTTCTTCTTTCATAGCCTTGCCAACCTTATTCCAAACCGGTACGTGCTTCAGGCTGCTTCTTATTGGCTGAACATCATATAGCATGAGCAGCAGCAGAAAGAAAACTCCACCTATACACGTTGCTCCATACAGTTGCTTTACGCCCATCATCATGCTTTCTGTGGCACTGAACGGCAAACCTATTGCCAAGTTGTCGGCAACATGATACCTTAACAGATAGCTGTATATTCCGGTACATACGTTGTCCAAGAGCCCATTACGAATGAATCCGGCTATGGTGAGCCCCATGAAAAAGTGACGTAAGTCCATGAGCTCCTCCAAATACAAGGTCAGGGTAACAAAGAATATTGAATACCCAAAGTTGCGTATGAATGTGGGCAGATAGAGTGATTCTATGTTCAGTTGGGGAGTGATATAGAAATACATCATAATCTGATAAAGCAGCAGGCAGGAGAAGCCTACTGTGAGCAGCCGTGTGTATTTCTGCCGCCAGCTCTTCCACCAGAACATGCAGAATATGCAGCCGGTTATATTACCGGCAATGTTTACGAGGTTGAATCTGTTGCCGGTCATTATGCCATAGTGGAGTATGGCTCCCGTGAATGTGTTTTCCAGCACTTTGGGCGTGGAGTTCATCAGTTCGGCAATTATGAACATAAACAGAATGGGTATCAACGTTTTGTATTTAAAAGCCTGTGGAAGAATGTAGGCATGATGAATGCGGAACATTCTGTGGAATGCGGCAAATATGGTTACGGGCCATATAAACAGCACGGTGCGCCACAGAGTACTGTCCCACCAGTTGTAATATTCTCCGTAGTTGAATATCCATATTCCCGTGAGCAGCGCAACCGACCACAGCGCACATCCCAGAAAGTCAATGCTGAAGAACGGATAAGGGCGCATGAAACGGAAGTTATGAGTGCAGGTGATGAAATACAGAAGCACCAGCGACAGTAATCCTATAATAAAATATTGCATTGCCTGCCAGCTGCCAAAGTAATGGCCCAGTTCTACAGATACCCAGCCCGCCATGCTCATGTCAGCCAGTACCACGATATACAGTAGAGGGAAGAATATCTTGAAGTCTCGCTTTGGAGTCATCCACAACTGAATGTTGGAGAAGCACTCGAAAGTGGCCATGAGCTTGAAGTATCCGCAAAGATATGACGACACGCACAGAATGGGCATCCATGTGGTGAAAAGAGGAACGGCAACAGTAATGATAAGTCCGCTTATGGAGAATATCTCCAGTTGCCGGTTGGTGAATCTGAATTTCAGTCTGAAGAGGATGGGGAAGGGCATAGCCACTCCCACGACACAGCACATGAAGACAAACATCACGTCTTCACGCATCATGTTAAGTTCTCCCATCATCTGTTCGGTGGTTCCCAGATAAATTCCGTCGCACATCTGGAAGATGACGGTGAAGAGCAAATATATCCATGGTCTGATGGTCTTGGGCACAAAGTCGTTGACCATTGGCATGGCGAAAGGTCTTCCTATTGATGGATCTGCCATTTTGGTTTTATAGTTTAATAGTCAACCTCACATTCAACATTGAGACCATTCAACAGGCGCCTGATGTCTTCCGCATTGTTGTCTTTGGTAAGTTCTATGCGCACGGGAACTCTCTGTTCTACCTTTACAAAGTTTCCCGTTGAATTGTCTACCGGCACATTGCTATAGGCAGCACCGGTGGCAGAACTTATGCTTTGTACGCGACCGTGGAATTTTACTCCGCTTATGGCATCACACTTGAAGTCTACAGGCATGCCGACCTGAATGTTGCCCAACTGGCTCTCGCGATAGTTGGCAATAATCCATACGTCATCCTGGTCTACCATGTCTACCAACAACTGTCCCGGCTGGACAAGTTGCCCGACGTGAATATCTTTTCTGCCGATATATCCGTCGCATGGAGCCGTAATCACGGTATAAGACAGATTTAGCTTTGCCAGATTTAATGCAGCCTGAGCAACACTTACGCCTGCGGAACTCTGTCCCAGCCGATGGCTCTGCTCGTTCTTTACCACAGCTGTTGCTTGGCGTGAAGCAGAAGCCTGGCTCATGCGGGCTTTGGCAGCATCGTATCTGCTTGCAGCCTCTTCGTATGCTGTTTTTATGTTGTCAAACTGCTGTTGCGTTACGGCATCTTTTTTAAGCAGAGCCGCAAAACGTTCATAGTCTTTCCTGGCATTCTGCATGCCTACGCGGGCTTCTTCTATTCCTGCGCTTGCCACGCTGATGCCTGCACTAGCCACGTTTACATTGTTCTGAACCGTGTTTATGCTTGCGCTCACGGCACCTGTTCCGCTCTTGCTGCCCTTTACGTTTGCCTGAGCCTGAGCCAAAGCCAACTGATATTCAGAGTCATCAATAATCAGCAGAGTGTCTCCTTTGTGGACATACTGGAATTCACGGAATCGAATTTCCTTAATGAATCCCTGCACACGGGTGTTTACCGGTGTGATGTTGCGACGTACCATTGCATTGTCGGTGTATTCTACAGTTCCAAAATGTATGAATCGCACGCAAATATAGGCTACGCAAAACAGCAGTGCCACTATTACAACAACATTATAGATATGTTTAACTTGCTTTCTCTTATTCATATTTTTCTTGTTTATTTTGTTTTTTAAAGTTGTCCTGATATATACTTCATCTTATAATAAGCATACGAGATGTTTATTCTTGCATCCACTTCACTCAGTTCTGCATCCAGTTTCATGTTGCTTGCATCGAGCATATCTGTGATAAGTGCCAATTGGTTCAGGTAACGTTCATTTATCACATTATAGTTCTCATTTGCCAGTTCCACGTTTTTTACCTGAGTGTCTAGTTCCACATAGCTTTGCATGTAGTTGGTGTAGGCAGCCTGAATCTGATTGTTGAGCTGCTCTTTCACCACACTGCTCTGTTCTTCAGCCTGCCGTCCCAGAATCTTTGCCTGAGAAAGTTTTTTGTTGCTCTTATATAAACCTGACAATGAATAATGTATTCCCACACCCACATACCATATATTGAGATTTTTGTCTATCGGAGGCAGTTCAAATGTTATAGGACCGTTGAAATCATTGTTTGCTACAACAGATATTTTCGGCATAAGTTCACTCTTTGCCAGTTTTATTTTTTGTCTGGCAATATCTTCGTTTATCTTTGCCATCTGGATTTGTTGTGAGTTTGTGCCGGCAACGGTTTGCCATACACTTTCTCCGTCTTTTTCGTAAACGGTTTCTGAGGTATTGTCAGCAGGTTCTATTTCTGTATTCTCTATGCCCAGAGTGTTGCACAGCTGATGGTTAAGGATGCTGCGACTGTTTCGGAGTTTTGTAAGATTGAGCCTGAGAGTCTGCATCTGTAGTTCATATCGTGTGATGTCATTTTTCAGAGCCACTCCGTGTTTTTGTTTTTCGTTTATATTGTCTATGAGCTTCTGAGTCAGCAGAATGTTGCTTTCGATTACCTTTTCACGGTTGGCAATCTTCTGCAGGTCAAGATATTGTCCCAATACCATGAACCGCTGGTTCTCTCTATTCAGCTGCATACCCAGTTGAGCCTGTTCAGCCCCCAGTTTTGCAATCTCAATACCGGCACAGACAGCACCGCCTGCATAGATGGTTTGCCGGACATCAAGAACAAACTGATTGCCAATATGAGGAGATTTCAGTCCCTGTACATTTGAAAAATTTCTGTCAGTAAGCAAGGCATTGCCTATATAGCTGCCGTTTAACTGAACATTGATGTCTGGCAGCTGCTGCCCTTTGGCTGCCTTTATACCTTCATTGGCAGCATCAATACCACTCCTCTGATATTTTAATTCCCTGCTGTTTTTCTCTACGAGTTCAAACATTTCGCCAATGCTCAAGTTTCTTTTGCTCTGAGAAAAAACTGGGGTAGAAAAAACTATAATCAAGATTATAGCTGAGATAAATCTGTTTGTCATATTTATATTTAATCTTTTTACCTTGATTGTATTTTGAATATCGGCTGCAAAGATACGGACTTTTTGTAATGTGTTAACAAAATTAAAGTCTATGAAAATAGACAATATGCGAACTGGTATTGCGTTATCAAACAATAATAGTCTGCTTTAAAAGAAAAAAAGAGAATACTATCGTGAATAGTGCAGTTCTGAATAATAGTGATATGTCTTATTATGCAGGTTCACCGAATTTGCTGGATGATGGCTGCATAGTGCTGTGCCGCAGTGGCAGAGCCGAACTTCAAGTGAATTTTCATCATTATATGCTTGAGAAAGATAATATCATTACTCTTTTTCCAGGTGATGTGGTACAGATGCACTGTGCTTCATCTGATTTTAATTGTGAGGTGCTGGCATATAATGCCTCAATGCTTCGTGAGGCAAGTCTGCATTTTGAACATTCGGTTTATTCGTCATTGCGAAGCAACAGATTTACAGATAACAGAGAGCTGATAGAAAAAGTGGTGAAGAGTATGTTCAGTATGATACGTTATTTCATAACTGAAAGCGGATATGAAGGTAAAAATGCCATAATACTGCTATTGCTGAAGTCTTTTTTTATGGGCTATGATGAATATCTTAAAAATAATCCGCAGGGAATTCCTGAGCAGGAGGGCAGCCAGCGTACAAATCAGATATTCAATAAGTTTATGGAGATTCTGGAACGTAATTACAAGCAGTCTCGTGATGTGGCTTATTATGCCGGACAACTCTTTATAACACGTAAATATCTGGGAATGATAGTGCAGCGCAAGACGAGACATACCACAAAACAGATTATTGATGAATACGTGATAATGCAGTTGAAGTTGACTCTACGCACATCGCAGGCTTCATTGAAGCAGATAGCTGCAGAATATAATTTTTCAGATGCCTCATTCTTTACACGCTATTTCCGCCATTCGGCAGGAATAAAACCAATAGACTATCGTAAAAAATATACAATATGAAACACAATTTACTGTTAATCGCTGTTTTGGCACTGAGCATTGGAGCCAGTGCCCAACAGGCAAGAAAAGATCTTAAGGCCGACAGAAACATGCTGGCAAATAATTATCGCGCTTATCCGGGACCGGTACAGAAGTCTCTTACTCCTGCGCCTAAGGGGTATGTGCCTTTCTACTTGAGTCATTATGGTCGTCATGGCAGCCGCTGGCTTATAGGTGACCGTGATTATAATCAGCCTGTAAAGATGCTCCAAAAGGCAGACAGCATGGGTGTGCTTACGGCAACAGGTAAGGATGTAATGCAGAAACTCATTCGTATTCGCGATGCGGCTTACAAGCGTGACGGTGAATTGACTCTTCTTGGTGCGCAACAGCACAAGGGAATAGCCGAAAGAATGATTCATAATTTTCCGGAAATATTTGCCGGCAAGACTAATATAGATGCAAAGAGTACGGTCGTGATACGCTGTATCCTAAGTATGGAAAATGCTCTACAGCAGCTGCTCATAGAGAATCCGAAACTCAATATCAAGCATGACGCAAGCTATCATGACATGTGCTATATGAATCAGGATGACCCTGAACTATACAAAAGCAAGATGCCGGTGGAGGTACGTGACGTTTACAATGCTTTTGCCAAGAAGCATGAACATCCGGAACGTGTGATGAAAACTCTGTTCAGTGATGATAATTTCTGGAAAAATGATATAGATGCCAACCGTATTATGCAATTGCTGTATAAACAGGCTTCAGACTTACAGAGTACAGAACTGCGCCATGATTTCACGCTTTGGAATATCTTTACCGATGACGAGGTTTATGACTTGTGGCAGATGGATAATGCGTGGTGGTATATCAATTATGGTTCATCTCCACTTAATGGTGGCACACAGCCTTACAGTCAGCGTAATTTGTTGAGAAAGATTATCAGCGAGGCTGACAGTTGCATACAGATAAAGCATCCAGGAGCAACTTTACGTTACGGACACGACACAATGGTGATGCCTCTGACATGTCTGCTTAATCTTGACGGACTGGGAAAGCAGGTTGCTGATCTTGAAAAACTTGATGATGAAAACTGGGAATGCTATAACATTGTTCCTATGGCAAGTAATATCCAGTTTATATTCTATCGGAAAGCAGATAGCAAAGACATAATATTCAAAGTGCTTCGCAATGAGAATGAAGCTACGTTGCCAATAAAGACGGATATGGCTCCATACTATCACTGGAATGACTTTAAGGCTTATTTCATCAATAAACTTGATGCTTACGGCAAATAAATCAATGTGTTGACTGATGAAGACTGTCTGGTTGTTTTGCTTAATTCAAAGAGACGGTCTTCATCAGTAATATTTTATAAATGGAAACGATAGCCAAGTGCTATCATTGTGCAGCTGTTTCGTCCTTTTTCAGAAGAATCGTCTTTCATCAGATTGGTAAGTTCGATGTTGTATCGTTGACGCTGACATGGCAATAATTAAAAGCGTTTTTTCATATTCTTTTAAGTTAATACATGGCAAAGGTAATGTTTATTTTTGTATTAAAGTAATATTTCTTCTTAAAAATGTTTTTATATTCATATAAGGTAATGCAATCTTTTAGCAGTTTGTGTATTTATATTGAAATTAATAAATAGAAATATATGAAAAAACTTATTACATCAGTTTTTGTGTTTGCCATGGTTGTGGCTATGACTTCATGTGGTTCAAGTCATAAGGTGTTATCTTCCGGAGACATAAATGGAGAGTGGAAAATAACTGAGGCGGCAGGTGTGACTGTTATTCCTAATGAGGATGGAGAACAGCCGTTTATGGCCTTTAATGTTACAGAAGACAGAATGTATGGTTATAGTGGTTGTAACCGAATGAATGGAATTATGGAACTTAATATTAAGACGTCTGCAATGAAGTTCAGAAATGTTGCCTCCACGCGTATGGCATGTCCTGATATGAAACAAGAAACACTAGTGCTAGGCGAAATAGAAAAGGTTGCGTCTTATTACGTACAGAATGACGGAAGTCTGATTATGCGTGATAATAGTGGAAAAATAGTGATGAGGCTTATTAAGAAATAAGCCCCACCATACCTTATATTGATTATTTAATTTTACTTTCCAGCTTCTTCATCCAGTTGCCGCCTGCCATACAGGCAATGCCAAGAATGATGAATGGAATGCTGAGTATCTGTCCCATATTGATGAGCATACCGGCTTCAAAACTTTCCTGTATATCTTTAGTGTATTCTATAAAGAAACGGAAAGCGAAGATTAAAGTGATGCAGAGACCAAAATAAAAGCCCGTACCGGCTTTTTTCTTCTTAGCACGGTAAATGTATAGTCCTATGAAGAAAAATACCGCATACGCAATTGCTTCATATAACTGACCTGGATGGCGGGGGTATTGGTCTACCTGTTGGAAGATAAATGCCCATGGCACATCAGTAACCTTACCTATAATCTCTGAATTCATCAGATTACCCAAGCGGATGAAACATGCTGTAATTGGGGTTGCTATTGCGATATTATCCAGAACAGTCCATATTCCTACCTTGGTGCGCCTGCAATATAGCCATAAGGCTATCATAAGTCCGAGTGTTCCTCCATGGGATGCCAAACCTTCATAGCCGATAAATTTCCAAGAGCCGTCTGCCAACTTGTGTATTGGCAGTATCATTTCAATGACATGGGTGAAACTGGTCAGGAAATAGTCGGGCTGATAGAATAAGCAATGACCTAGACGTGCACCTATTAGAATTCCGAAGAAACAATAGATGAGCAGGGGATCAAACTTCTTGTCTTCTATCTTCTGGTCTTTGTACAGCCATTTTACAATAAAATAAGCTGCTGCCAGACCAATGAGCCAGCATACGGAATACCAGCGTATACCTCTGCTCCCGATATGGAACATGAAGAGGTCCGGATTCCAGACAATGTAGGAAAGTAAACTATTCATTATACATTAAATCTAAAGTGCATTATGTCACCGTCCTGAACTTCGTAGTCCTTGCCTTCTATGCCCAGTTTTCCGGCTTCGCGCACGGCTGTTTCAGAACCATATTCCACGTAGTCTTCGTATTTGATGACCTCTGCACGGATGAAACCTTTTTCAAAGTCAGTATGGATTACTCCGGCGCATTGTGGTGCCTTCCATCCTTTATGATATGTCCATGCCTTTACTTCCATTTCTCCGGCAGTGATGAATGTCTGGAGATTGAGCAGATTATAGGCCTTTTTTATAAGTCGGTTCACGCCACTTTCTTTCAGTCCGAGCTCATCAAGAAACATTTTCTTGTCTTCGTATGTCTCAAGTCCGGCAATGTCTTCTTCTGTTCTTGCGGCAATGACCATAGCTTCTGCACCTTCTTCGGCAGCCATTTCTTCTACTTTTCTGCTATATTCATTACCGGTTTGTGCAGCTGTTTCATCTACATTGGCAACATAGAGCACCGGTTTTGTGGTTAGCAGGAACAAATCGTGTGCAGCCTGCTGTTCATCTTTGCTGTCAAAAGTTACGGTACGTGCATTTTTGCCCTGTTCCAAAACAGCTTTGTAAGTCTCAAGCACTGCAACCAGAGTCTTGGCATCTTTGTTGCCTGCAGAAGCCATTTTCTGTTGTTTGGACAGTTGAGAGTCAATGGTCTCAAGGTCTTTGAGTTGTAGTTCTGTATCTATTACCCCTTTGTCCTCAACAGGGTCTACAGGAGCTCCGCCTTCACGCACGATATTGTCATCGTCGAAACAGCGGATAACATGTATTATAGCATCGCATTCACGGATGTTTCCAAGAAATTTATTTCCAAGTCCTTCACCCTTGCTGGCACCTTTTACAAGTCCGGCAATATCAACAATTTCACATGTTGCCGGTACTATTCTGCCGGGATGAACAATTTCTGCCAGTTTGTTGAGTCGTTCGTCTGGAACAGTGATAACCCCAAGGTTAGGCTCGATAGTACAGAACGGGAAGTTAGCTGCCTGTGCTTTGGCACTTGACAGACAATTGAAAAGTGTAGACTTTCCCACATTAGGAAGTCCCACAATACCACATTTTAAAGCCATATTTTAAATAAACGTTTATTTCTGAATGCAAAAGTACACAAAAGAATTGATATTTCCGATTTTCGCCTTTTATCTTTACATTAGTTAACCTGCCCGAAATTTATGATTCTTCATCTTCAGTCAGTATTTGAGATGCGTGTCTTAATGTGCTTCTAGCCAGTTTTTGCCCCATCCTGCATCAGCGGTCAGGGGAACACGTAATTTATAGGCATTCTGCATCTCTTCCAGAACTATGCTTTCTACTTTTTCTTTTTCTTCAGGATATACTGAGAAATTGAGTTCGTCATGTACCTGCAATATCATCTTGCTTTTTATGCCTTCGGCATTAAATCGCTTCCATATTCTTATCATTGCTATTTTAATAATGTCGGCTTCGCTGCCTTGAATAGGGGCGTTTATAGCATTGCGTTCGGCAAAGCCTCTTACTGTGCCGTTTTTGGAGTTTATATCAGGCAAGTATCGTCGCCTGCCGAATATTGTTTCTGCATATCCTTTTTTTCTGGCTTCTTCTTTGGCTTCTTCCATGTATGCCTTTACCTGAGGGAATGTTGCAAAATAGTCATCTATTATCTGTTTGGCTTCCCTGTTTTCTATTTCCATGCGTTGGGCAAGTCCGTATGTAGTTATGCCGTAGATGATGCCGAAGTTGGCTTGCTTGGCTTTCTTGCGTTGTGCTCCGGTTACGTCTTTTATATCTTCGTGCCATATTTTGGCAGCGGTGGCTGCATGGATGTCAAAGCCTTCTTTGAAAGCTTCAATCATATTCTTGTCCTGACTTAAATGGGCCATAATGCGTAATTCTATCTGGGAATAATCTGCCGAAAAAAACAGACATCCTGGTTCCGGTATGAAACACTTGCGGATTTCTTTTCCGTCTTCACTTCTTACCGGTATGTTCTGCAGGTTTGGCTCACTTGATGAAAGTCGACCGGTGGCAGTAAGTGCCTGGTTGAATGACGTATGTATATGCCCTGTCTTGGTATTTATAAGTTTAGGCAATGCGTCTATATAAGTGCTGAGAAGTTTTTTTAAACCTCTGTAATTCAATATATCTGCAATTATAGGAGCCTTAGCTTTCAATGACTGCAATACTTCTTCTGAAGTGACGTATTGCCCGGTCTTTGTTTTCTTTGGCTTATCTGTTATTTTCATCTTGCCAAATAGAATTTCGCCCACTTGCTTCGGACTTGATATGTTGAACTTTTCACCCGCTTCTTTATATATATTCTGTTCATAGAGGTTCATCCTGTCGGTGAAAATATTTGACGTTTCCTTTAATGCCTCTGTATCGAGGACAACGCCGTTGAGTTCCATATCAGCAAGGACCGGGATAAGAGGCATTTCTATATCCCAGAACAGACTTTCAACTTCAGCTTCTTTCAGTTGAGGTTCTAGTTTGTTTTTTAGTTTAAGTGTAACATCAGCATCTTCTGCGGCATATTCATATACATCTTTTGGATTAAGGTCGCGCATGGACTTTTGATTTTTTCCCCGTGGCCCGATAAGTTCTTCTATGTGAACAGTCTGGTAGTGGAGTAGGGTCTCTGCCATATAATCCATATTGTGGTGTAACTCCGGATTTATGACATAATGAGCCAGCATAGTGTCAAACATTCTCCCTTTTATTGTTACATCATAATTTCGCAAAACCTCATAGTCGTACTTGATGTTTTGACCGACTTTTAGAATATTCTCATTTTCATATAGCGGTTTGAAAATATTAACATATTGCAATGCTTCTTCACGCTTAGCGGGAATTGCAACATAGAAGGCTTTATTTTCTTCTACAGAGAAACTCAATCCCACTAATTCGGCGTCAATTGTATTGGTGGAAGTGGTCTCTGTGTCTAGACTCAAATTTTCTTTTGTCATTAAAAAATCACAAAGAACTGCTGCATCTTTCTGATTTTCAATAAGTTTGTATTCGTGAGTAGTCGTTTTAAGACTGTCAAAATTCGAGTTTTCAAAAGTCTCAGGGCTCTCGGTCGTATTTACGGCAAAGAGATCCATTTCTGTGTTAACTGTTTTTGGCTTTTGTTTGGTTCTGTTTAAAATCTTATTAGAAAGGTTCTTGAATTCCAATTCGGTGAAGAGTTCCTCCAATTTGTTCTCGTCAGGTGATTCAACTTTCAATTTGTCTAAATTCAGGTCTATGGGAACATCAGTTCTGATAGTTGCCAGAAATTTGGACATCTTTATATCCTCAATGGCATTCTCTACTTTTTCTTTCATTTTGCCTTTGAGTTGGTCTGTATGTGAAATTAGTTCTTCTACATTTCCAAATTGGTTGATGAGTTTTGCTGCGGTTTTTTCTCCGACCCCAGGACAGCCGGGGAAATTGTCAGCTGAGTCGCCCATTAGTGCGAGAAGATCTATAACCTGTGATGGGGTAGGGATGCCATACTTTTCCTGAATCTCTTTTTCTCCGATAATGTCATAGCCTCCGTTATGGCGGGGGCGGTACATATAAACATTGGAGGATATTAATTGTCCGTAATCTTTATCGGGAGTAAGCATATAGGTTTCTATGCCTGCTTTGCCTGATTTCGTGGCTAATGTGCCTATGACATCATCAGCTTCAAAGTCATCAGCCTGCAAAATAGGTATATGAAAAGCTGTAAGAATATCCTTTATTATAGGTACGCTGAGCTTGATATCTTCAGGAGTTTCTTCCCTCTGAGCCTTATATTCAGGGAATACTTTATGTCGGAATGTTTTACCGTGGTCAAATGCCACTCCTATATAGTCAGGTTTTTCTTTGGTTAATATCTCGTTGAGAGTATTTACAAAGCCCATGACAGCAGATGTGTTCAGCCCTTTGGAGTTTATCCTTGGGGTTCTTATCAGTGCGTAATATGATCTGAAAATCAGCGCGTATGCGTCTAAAAGAAATAATTTCTCCATAAATCTGTTTTATTTGGTGTAAAATTACGAAAAAAATATCATTAATCCCGATAATTTGAGTATTTTTGTATCAAATTTTATAGTGCATGGATTATTTATCTCTTATCAAACACCCTATAAGTAGTGAGCTCGATGATTTTATAGAGCTATTTAATAAATCATTGGAGCATAAGTATGGTTTGCTGTCTCAAGCTCTGAACCATATAAAACAGCGTGGCGGAAAGCGTATGCGACCAATGTTGATACTGCTGATGGCAAAAAATTTCGGTAGAGTTTCTGATATAACTCAACATGCAGCTATTGGATTGGAAATGCTTCATACGGCAAGTCTTGTGCATGATGATGTGGTGGATGAAAGTGCTGAACGCCGGGGGCAGAAGAGTGTCAATGCGCTATATGACAACAAGGTGTCTGTGCTCGTGGGTGATTATATCCTTTCCACAGCTCTTTTAAATGTATCTTATACTCATTCTGAGGTAATTGTGAGATATCTTGCTAATTTAGGCAGGACGCTTTCTGATGGGGAGATTCTGCAATTGAGCAATATTAAGAATGAGGAAATTTCAGAAGATACATATTATGATATTATAAAAGGAAAGACTGCTGCTTTGTTTGAGGCTTGCTCTGCCTTGGGTGCTGAGTCTGCCGGTGCTTCAAGTGAAGATGTTGAAGCTGCAAAGAAGTTCGGGCAGAATCTTGGCATAATATTCCAGATAAGAGATGATATTTTTGACTATTACAGTTCTAGAGAAATAGGAAAACCTACAGGAAATGATATGTTGGAAGGTAAACTTACTTTACCTGTAATACATGCTCTTAATTCAACCGGAAACAAGGAAATGATTGCCCTTGCCCATAAGGTGAAAGCCAGGGAGATAAGTAATGAGGAGATTTCACGGCTTGTGGAGTTTACAAAGCAGAATGGCGGTATTGAATATGCTGATGAATGTATGTGGAGTTTCCATAAGGAATGTATGGAATTTATCAATAGCAGAGTAGGGGATGAAGATATAAAAATAGCCTTGAAAGCTTACCTTGATTTTGTTATTGAGAGAAATAAATAATTCTCTATATTTATTGCAAGACATTATCTCTGGTAAATAACCGGATAATGTCTTGCAATGTAAGGCTATATTTTAGAAGTATTTTACTTCTTTGCCTGTAATCTCACTTATAAGCAGATTGGTAAGACGACTGGTACCCAGACGAAACCAATAATTGGTAAGCCATTTCTCGCCTAACACCTCTTTTACGATAGTGTAGAGAATAACTGCATCTTTTACGGTATTAATGCCTCCTGCTGGCTTTAAACCTACCTGTATGCCTGTTTCTTCATAATACTCTTTGATGGCTTGTGCCATTACATAGACACCTTCAGGTGTTGAACCGCTTTTTTCTTTACCTGTTGATGTCTTGATGTAGTCGGCTCCTGAATACATTGATATTATAGAAGCTTTCTTTACGTTGCTGAGATTCTTAAGATCACAGATTTCGAGAATGACTTTCATCGGAACTTCACCGCATACAGATTTCAATTCTGCAATGTCGTCGCTTACTCCTTCGTAATCACCGCTCAGGAATTTACCCACAGGCATTACGATATCTACGTTTGTAGCTCCGTCTTGAATGGCGAGTGATGTTTCTGCCACCTTTACCTCCATTCGGCTTTGAGAAGAAGGGAAATTGCCACATACATTGGTTATTTCCACACCATCTACTTCCAGACTGTTTGAAATGAGTTCTGTGAAAACCGGAAAGGCGCATATAGCGGCAACATGAGGAAGATTACTGTAATCGTGGTCAAATTGGTTCACTTTTTCCGTCATTGCCAAGATTTCTTCTTCTGTGTCTGTGGTGTGCAGGGAGGTGAGCTCAACACTGCCAAGCAGGAATTTCTTTACTTCCAGAGTGTCATTTTCTGCCACTTTTTCTGAAATAATACTCTTTACTTCTTCTGCTACTTTGGCTTCATCTACATCTGTGTTATATTTGTTAAGAGCCTCTTCGTACTTGCTTATCTCTTTCTTTTTTTTATTTTGAATTTCATTCAAAACTTCGTCTTTGATACTTCCCATACTGTTCGTTGTTTATTTAAATTATTGATTATCAATTAATTAAAGCTTTAATTTTGGATTATTCAGATGCCTTGTAGCATCTCTTCTGGTTTTCTTTTCAAAGCTTTTATTCAGTTCATCTGTAAGATTGATTCCGGTTTGGTTGGCAAGGCACAGAAGAACCCATAGGATGTCTGCCATTTCTTCTCCGAGATTGGGCTTTTCTCCTTCTTTGAAACTCTGGTCTCCATATTTCCGTGCAATGACCCGTGCCAGCTCACCAACTTCTTCTGTAAGGCAAGCCATGTTGGTCAGTTCGCTGAAATAGCGCACTCCATATTGCTTAACCCATTGATCTACAGCCTCTTGTGCTTCTTCTATAGTCATATTCTACTCCTTGTTTTTAGTATCCATACATATTGTCACCGGTCCGTCATTAAGAAGTTCCACTTTCATGTCGGCTCCGAATTCCCCTGTTCCTACCTGTTTGCCCGTGGCAAATGAAAGTTTACGGCAGAACTCCTCATATAGAGGTATGGATGTTTCATGTCCGGCAGCCCTTATCCACGAGGGTCTGTTGCCCTTTTTATAACTTGCGAAAAGAGTAAACTGACTTATAACTAGAATTTCACCGTCAACATCCATAATGGAACGGTTCATGACATGGTTTTCATCATCAAAAACTCTTAGACCGACCACCTTTCTGACGAGCCAGTCAACGTCTTCAGAAGAGTCGCTTTCCTCAATTCCTATAAGTATAAGAAAACCTTGCCTAATGGCAGATTTTACCTCTTTGTTTATGGTTACTGAAGCATGACTTACTCGCTGTATAACTATTCTCATGTTGCAAAGATAATGTTTTTATTTTGTTTCTGCAAGTTTAAAGTAATCATCTATTATTTTGGCTTTGCTTGCTCCTATGGCATCCTTTAATTCATCAAGACTGGCATCCTTTATTTTATTTACCGATTTAAAAGTCTTCAGCAGTTGGTCGCGTGTTTTAGTTCCAATGCCTTTGATATCGTCTAACTCACTGTGCAGAGCGTGCTTGGAACGTTTGTCGCGATGAAAAGTAATGGCATATCTGTGCACCTCATCCTGTATCTGTGTAAGTACCTTGAATAGCTCACTTTTAACGTCTATCCCTATTGTTGCCGGCGGCCATCCGAACAGAAGTTCGTTTGTCCTGTGCTTGTCGTTCTTTGCCAGTCCGGCAATGGGAATATCAAGATGCAATTCGCCTTCTACGACCTCTCTTACAACGTCCATCTGCCCTTTTCCTCCATCTGTTATTATCAGGTCTGGTAAAGTTTTCTTTTCTTCTGTCATTCTGGAATAACGCCGCCTCACTACCTCTTGCATAGAAGCATAATCATCAGGACCGGTAACAGTTTTGATATTATATTTGCGATAGTCTTTTCTGGAAGGCTTCATACCTTTGTAGACTATGCAGCCGGCTACAGCATCGCTGCCTGATATATTGGAATTATCAAAACACTCAATCTGATATGGCATTTTTTCCAAGCCCAGTTTCTTTTGTAATTCTTTCATCAGCCTTGTTTGTTTTTGCTCCGGGTTTAATTTCTCTGCTTGCTTCAGACGGTCAAATTTATACTGTTTTCCGTTCATCTCTGATAGTTCCAGAAGATGATGCTTGTCTCCTCTTTGAGGTATAAAGAATTCTGCGTCTTTAATCTTCCACTCCATTTCGAAAGGAACAATTATTTCTTTTGCAACGCTGTGGAATCTTTCTCTTATATCGGGAATGGCTGTAATAAGTAATTCTTCATCACTTTCATCCAGTTTTCTCTTGTATTCAAATGTAAAGCTCTGGTTTATAGTTCCATTCTTTACGTGTATATAATTTATGTAGGCGTTTCTGTTGTCTTCATCATCTACAATGGAGAAAACGTCTACGTTGTCAATAGTGTGGCTCACAACCTCACTCTTGGCTTCAAATTCATCCAATAATATATATTTTCTTTTCAGTTCTTCAGCTTGCTCGAATTTCAGCAGTTCTGCGTTCTTCATCATCAAGTCATACAGTCTCTTGCTGACTTCTCTGGTATTTCCTTTCAGAATTTCCCTTGCCTGGTTCATGTTTTCCTGATATTCCTCATAACTTTGCCTGTTTATGCATGGAGCGTTGCAGTTGTGAATGTGATATTCCAGACACGGCTTGTATTTACCTTCGGCAATACCTTCTCTCGTAATCGGAAATCTGCAGCTTCGTGGCTTATATAGTCTTTTAATGATATCAAGAACGGCATACATGCTTGAAACGTGAGGATATGGACCATAGTAAGTGCCAAAATGCCTGTTTATACTTCTAGTTTTGAATATTCTGGGGAAATATTCGTTGGTGACGCATATACTGGGATATGTCTTGCCGTCTTTTAATAATACGTTGTATCGGGGATTATATTTCTTTATGAGACTGTTTTCAAGGAGCAGAGCATCCTCTTCGGTGTTTACAACGGTGTAACTGATGTCTCTGATTTTTGAAACCAGAACTTTTGTCTTGAATCTGTCTACTTCTTTATGAAAATAAGAAGAAACACGCCTCTTTAGGTTTTTAGCTTTGCCAACATATATAATAGTATGGCTTTCGTCATAATATTGATAGCTCCCGGGTTTCTCCGGCATACTTAATACTATGCTTTTGAGGTATTCCAATCTCTTCTCGTTTTCTTCTTTTTTCATCTTCTAATCCCCTTTAAATAAACGGATTGAGGAGTATTTGGTTTCACGTGAAACCAAGTACTCCTTCTCTGCTGCTATTATAACTTTAGCAATGATTCTATTTCTATATCTTTGCCAACAACGCTTCTGCTGTTAGGAAATTCGCTTTGCAATTCTATTATGTAATTACAGTATATCTTTTTAGGATGGAATTTTTTAACGAGTTTTACTGCTGCACCGGTAGAACCGCCTGTAGCTAGCAAATCATCATGAATAAGAACTATATCGTTCTCGTTTATTGCATCTTTGTGGATTTCCACGCAATCCTGACCGTATTCTTTTCCGTAGCTTTCTTTTATTGTTTCACAAGGTAGTTTGCCGGGCTTGCGACATAGAACTACACCTGCACCTATTCTTAAAGCTAATGCTGATGCCATTATGAAGCCTCTGCTTTCGACACCTACAACCTTGGTTATACCTTTGTCTTTGTATAACTTATACATTTCATCGCTGATTTCTTTCAGACATTCCGGACTTTTAAACAGAGTGGTAACATCTCTGAAGTTAACCCCTTTGATAGGAAAATCCGGAATGTTTCGCAGATTGTCCAGTAACAATTTCTCGTTCATTATTATTATATATTTGTTTGTTTATTTTTGCTCGTTTTTATCGAAGTTTTACGTTTCGCTTTAAGCACTAAATGGCTTTATATCAATAAATTAAGTATTGCTTGGTTTCACGTGGAACAAGCGCATTGCTTCACTGTAAAACATATCCGGTTTTACCGTCCCATAAGTATCAAAAGCACGTTTATATCGCTTGGAGACACTCCTGGTATTCTGCTGGCTTGTGCCAGAGTTTCCGGGTCTATCTTTTCAAGTTTCTGTCGTCCCTCAGTACTTATCTCATGCAACTGGTTATATTTGAATCTTCCTTTTATTTTTATATTTTCAAGTCTGTGCATCTTGTCAGCAACGATTTTTTCTCTGTCAATATATCCTTTATATTTCATGCTGATTTCTGCGGCTTCTGCAATTTCCTCAATTCTGCTTTTTGGCGAATTAATCGTATTTTTCAGAGATGGAATAATCTCTGATAAATTCTTCAGATTAAGATGCGGGCGCGCTATCAAATCTATAAGCTTGCATCCGGCTCTTAGCGGTGTGGTGCCCATTAGCTCCAATTGAGAATTTATTTCTTTTGGTTTTATCGGTGTTTCCTTACAGAAATTAATCAGATTATTAATAGCCTCTTTTTTCTCCATCCACCAGTCATAACGGTCTCTTTTTGCAATTCCAAGATTATATGCTTTTTCTGTAAGTCGTGCGTCAGCGTCATCCTGACGTAGCAAGATTCGGTATTCAGCTCTGGAAGTAAACATTCGGTAAGGCTCATCAACCCCCTTTGTTACCAAGTCATCAATGAGTACACCTATGTAGCTCTCATCCCGATTCATCACAAACGGTTCTCCTCCGCCACAATATATGGCTGCATTTATTCCGGCAATGGTTCCCTGTCCCCCGGCTTCCTCATATCCGGTAGTTCCGTTTACCTGTCCGGCAAAGAAAAGTCCCTTTATGATTTTCGATTCCAGGGAATGTTTCAGCTGTGTAGGGTCAAAGTAATCATATTCTATAGCATATCCGGGGCGGTATATCTTTACGTCTCTTAATGCGTGTATTTTGTGGATGGCGTTAAGCTGTACATCCATAGGCATACTTGAGGAAAATCCGTTAAGATACATTTCGTTGGTGTCTTCTCCCTCCGGTTCAAGAAACAACGGATGCTGCTCTTTATCTGGAAATGTCACCAGTTTTGTCTCGATAGACGGACAATAACGTGGACCGGTACTTTTTATCTGACCATTAAATAAAGGTGAATCTGCCAGACCGCTTTTCAGGGTGTCGTGTACTTCCTTGTTTGTATATGTGGTCCAGCATGGCAATTGCTTCAGACACCGATGTTCACCCATATAGCTGAACTGGTGAAAGTCAGAATCACCTTTCTGCTCTTCCATATCTTCAAAGTGTACGCTTCTCTTGTCTATTCTTACCGGGGTGCCGGTCTTCATTCTTGCGGAAGTGATACCGTGTCTGGTAATACTTTCTGTGAAATTATGTACGGCAGGTTCTGCGCATCTTCCGCCTTCGAGCTTGTTTCTTCCGATGTGCATAAGTCCGTTCAGAAAGGTTCCTGCAGTTACAATTATGCTCTTGGCACGGAATTCAACATTCCAAACAGTCTTTATGCCGACGGCTTCACCGTTTTCCACAATCAGTTCGTCTGCCTGATCCTGCCATATATCAAGATTTGGAGTGTGGTCCAGAATAGTGCGCCATTCCCATATAAACTTGCCACGGTCACATTGGGCGCGCGGACTCCATACAGCCGGACCTTTGCCGATGTTCAGCATTCTGAACTGAATGGCTGTCCGGTCTGTCACTTTTGCCATCTGTCCGCCCAGCGCGTCTATTTCCCTTACTATCTGACCTTTTGCAATTCCGCCCACGGCAGGATTGCAACTCATCTGACCAATTTTATTCATATCCATTGTTATCAGGCAGGTCTTTGCGCCCATGTTGGCAGAGGCTGCAGCAGCCTCGCAGCCGGCATGTCCGCCGCCGATAACAATTACGTCATAATTAAAAAGCATGAATGTATTACCTTATTTTTGCGCAAAAGTAAGAAATATTTTTTGTTTTTTTGCAAATTTGCTTTGATTTATCACTAAAATATAGTATTTTTGCAGTCCGTAGGGACGAGCCTAATACCTATAATAAGGTATTGCAAATCTCAGAAGAATATACAAAAACAATTAAATGTAAAGAAATAAGAATAAGTTTCTAACAGTTAAATAATTAAAAATCAATCATTTATGTGGTTAATCAATTCATCAATTGGTAGAAAAGTTGTAATGTCTGTCACAGGCGTTGCGCTGATTCTATTTTTGACGTTCCATGGTTGCATGAATGTTGTTGCGCTCTTTTCCGGAGATGCTTACAACACAATTTGCGAACTTTTGGGCGCAAACTGGTACGCAGTAGTTGCCACCATCGGTTTGGCTGCGTTGGCAGTTTTTCATATTGTCTACGCTTTCATCCTGACAGCACAGAATCGCCGTGCTCGTGGAAACCAGCGTTACGAGGTAACATTGAAGCCTGAAAAGGTAGAGTGGGCCAGTCAGAACATGCTTGTTCTTGGCATCATCATTGTCCTTGGTCTGTTGCTTCACCTCTTCAACTTCTGGTTCAACATGATGTTTGCAGAGCTCACCGGTATGTCTGTTGCACACAGTCCTTCAGATGGTTTCGCATTTATGCAGGATGTATTCCACAATCCGGTTTTCGTAGTTCTCTACATTATTTGGCTTGTTGCCATCTGGTTCCATCTTTCTCATGGTTTCTGGAGTGCCATTCAGACATTGGGTTGGAGTGGTAAGACATGGTTCTGCCGTTGGAAGACTATCGGTCTTATTTATGTTACGCTTCTCATGGCAGCATTCCTTCTTGTTGTATTGGCATTTGCATTCGGTTGCGCTCCATCACTTTGCTGCGCCGCTTAAACAACTATTAAGAATTCGAAAAAATTATGGCTAAAGTATTAGATTCTAGAATACCAGAGGGACCTGTAGCTGAGAAATGGACCAATTATAAGGCTCATCAGCGTTTGGTTAACCCTAAGAACAAGTTAAAACTCGATGTCATCGTTGTAGGAACAGGTCTGGCTGGTGCCAGTGCTGCGTCTTCACTCGCTGAGATGGGTTTCAATGTAATTAATTTCTGTATACAGGATTCTCCTCGTCGTGCACACTCTATTGCTGCGCAGGGAGGTATCAATGCTGCAAAGAACTATCAGAATGATGGTGACTCTGTTTATCGTCTTTTCTATGATACTGTAAAAGGCGGTGACTATCGTGCCCGCGAAGCTAACGTTTATCGTCTGGCTGAAGTAAGTAATGATATTATCGACCAGTGTGTTGCCCAGGGCGTTCCTTTCGCTCGTGAATACGGCGGTATGCTTGCCAACCGTTCTTTCGGTGGTGCTCAGGTATCACGTACATTCTATGCAAAGGGTCAGACCGGTCAGCAGTTGCTTCTTGGTGCTTACTCTTCATTGAGTCGCCAGATAGAAACAGGCAGAGTTAAGCTCTATACCCGTTATGAAATGGAAGATGTCGTTATCGTAGATGGTCATGCACGTGGTATCATTGCAAAGAACCTTATCTCAGGTAAATTGGAGCGTTTCACAGGTAATGCTGTCGTTATTGCAACAGGTGGATATGGTAACACGTATTTCCTTTCAACAAATGCTATGGGATGTAACTGTACTGCTGCTATCCAGTGCTACCGCAAGGGCGCATATATGGCAAATCCTAGTTATGTTCAGATTCACCCTACATGTATTCCTGTACATGGAACCAACCAGAGTAAGCTTACTCTTATGTCAGAGTCTTTGCGTAATGACGGTCGCATCTGGGTTCCTAAGAAACTTGAAGATGCTAAGGCTCTTCAGGCAGGTCAGAAGAAAGGTTCTGATATTCCTGAGGAAGACCGTGACTACTATTTGGAGCGCCGTTATCCTGCATTCGGTAACCTTGTTCCTCGTGACGTTGCGTCTCGTGCTGCCAAAGAGCGTTGTGATAAGGGCTATGGTGTGAACAACACCGGTCTTGCTGTATACCTTGACTTCTCTGAAAGTATTGGTCGTCTGGGCATTGATGTTATTCGCCAGCGTTATGGCAACCTCTTTGATATGTACGAAGAGATTACTGATGTCAACCCTGGTGAATTTGCCAATGAAATCAACGGCACAAAATATTATAACCCAATGATGATTTTCCCTGCTATCCATTATACTATGGGTGGAATCTGGGTAGATTATGAATTGCAGACCACAATATCAGGACTTTTCGCCATCGGTGAATGTAACTTCTCTGATCATGGTGCCAACCGTCTTGGTGCATCTGCTCTTATGCAGGGGCTTGCTGACGGTTACTTTGTTTTGCCTTACACCATCCAGAACTATTTGGCAGACCAGGCTCTATGGCCGCATCTGTCAACAGATATTCCTGAGTTTGACGAGGCAGAAAAGGGCGTACAGAAAGAGATTGACCGCCTTATGAATATTCAGGGTAAGCGTTCTGTAGATTCTATCCACAAGGAACTGGGACATATCATGTGGGAACATGTAGGTATGGGCCGTACCAAGGAAGGTCTGGAAGAAGGTCTTAAGCTCATGGCACAGCTTCGCGATGAGTTCAATACCAACCTCTTTATTCCTGGAAAGAAAGAAGGTTTGAATGTAGAACTTGACAAAGCTATACATTTGCGTGACTTCATCCTTATGGGCGAGTTGATAGCTTACGATGCTTTGAATCGTAATGAGAGCTGCGGTGGTCATTTCCGCGAGGAATATCAGACACCGGAAGGTGAGGCTAAGCGTGATGACGAAAACTTCTTCTACGTAGGCTGCTGGGAATACCAGAACAATGATACTACGGCTCCTGAACTTATCAAGGAACCTCTTGAGTATGAGGCAATTAAGGTACAAACACGTAACTATAAGAATTAAAAATCATGGCAACAAGAAATATAAGTTTCACAATAAAGTATTGGAAGCAGAATGGTCCTCATGAGGAGGGTCATTTCGATACACACGAGATGAAGAACATCTCTGATGATACTTCTTTTCTCGAAATGCTCGATATTCTGAACGAGGAACTCATCGAGGCAGGACAGGAACCGTTTGTATTCGATCACGATTGTCGTGAGGGTATCTGCGGTATGTGTTCTCTTTATATCAACGGTACTCCACACGGAAAGACTGAGCGTGGCGCAACGACATGTCAGCTTTACATGCGTCGTTTCCACGATGGCGATGTCGTCACTGTTGAGCCTTGGCGTTCAGCCGGTTTCCCAATCATCAAGGATTGTATGGTAGACCGTTCAGCTTTCGACAAGATTATGCAGGCAGGTGGCTATACCTCAATCCGTACAGGTCAGGCACAGGATGCCAATGCAATCCTTATTCCTAAGGAGAATGCTGATGAGGCAATGGACTGCGCCACATGTATTGGTTGTGGTGCGTGTGTTGCTGCTTGCAAGAATGGCTCTGCCATGCTCTTTGTGAGCTCAAAGGTAAGTCAGTTGGCTCTTCTTCCACAAGGTCGTCCTGAGGCTGCTAAGCGTGCCAAGAAGATGATTGCCCGCATGGATGAACTGGGTTTCGGTAACTGTACGAACACTCGTGCATGCGAGGCTGTATGTCCTAAGAACGAGACTATAGCAAACATAGCTCGTCTGAACCGTGAGTTCATTAAGGCAAAACTTGCTGATTAATATTAATCAGGTAATATATCAAAAAGTCCTGCAATCTTCCGGTTGCAGGACTTTTTTTCGTTTATGTTTCACCGTAAAATGTTGGTATTTAGTGTTTTGACTTAGTACAGAAAAA
>CAYSSU010000023.1:0-51375 GCA_964433895.1 uncultured Prevotella sp. | reverse complement strand
CAAAGGTAAACATACTTTTACGGAATCAAAAGGCTGCATCGCGGATACGCTTACTCGCAAGATGATGTGATACAAAACACAAGATGATATGG
Organism: uncultured Prevotella sp.; assembly: GCA_964433895.1. Lineage (GTDB taxonomy): Bacteria > Bacteroidota > Bacteroidia > Bacteroidales > Bacteroidaceae > Prevotella. Next base: position 51,283 of record CAYSSU010000023.1, on the reverse strand, counting down.
GCTTATTCGGAACGTAATTGTGTTTCACTGTAAAGAGCTGATAAATAATACTCTACGGTGAAACATAATCTGGATTTATAATATTTGTTGAATAAATGGGGGGAAATATTTGGCATAAAAGGTAAAAAAAATAAGAACAGGAGAAAACTATTTCAGTTTTCTCCTGTTCTGTTTGGTATATTCAGAAACCGAATGGGTTTATGAATAAGTTAAATGATAGCTATATCAGAATCTGAATCCGATTTTTATAGTCGGTGCCGCCATCACTCCGATGTTGTGACTGTCTGAAGACAGCCTGCTAAGTCCGGGCTGAGGCTTCAGAGATGTCATGCAGTAAGTGTAACTTACAGGGTCTATTGATGCGCCAACAAACATAGAAGGCAACACGTAATAGTCAATTCCGAAAGCTATGGCTCCGCGCAGATTCCAAGCTTCGGCTACAGACTTGCCCATGGAAGTTTCTTCGTCATACTTAGCCTCGCTCTCCGCATAGTTGAAACCAACTCGCAGACCAAAATACCACATCATGTTTTTCACGCTCGGCATATTGTGATAGCGGTCTATGCCTGCCACAACATCATAGCTCAGTGTCTGGGTAGAAGCGACAGCCCGGTAATTAGGAATTTCTCCCATGTTTTCCTCTACGGAATTATCCCTGTTGGTGTCGTCTATTGTACCCGGGACGGAAGTATGTCCGGGACCATGACTGGAATTGAAACCGCCGCCCAAACTAAGTTTCCACAAATCTTTGAAGAACCAGCCTGCCTCAAAGCCGACCATCAGCTTTTTGTCTGTCCAGTCGGTGGACAAAGCCTGAACTTCATAATCAGTCGCCGTTCCTTCCGGAGCATTGATTTTTGCGTAACTGTTGTATCCTATCGTGGCTGCCACCGTGAAATCCCCTTTTTGTGGAGTATTGTCGGTCTGTGCGTGCAGCGAAAGACACGTTATGGGCATAGCGGCTAATATCAAAAGTTTTATTATTTTCATAATTCAGTTGTTTTTAATTTACTTTTTTATAATTAGCGCTTGCAGTTGCCTTTTTATTTCATGGCTGCGTCAAGTTCAGCTTTCAAATTAGCTACAATCTTTTCCTGAGCAGCAATCTTTGTCTGAAGGGCAGCGATGTTAGCCTTTACCATTGCAAGTATTGTTTCCATTTTTTCTTTTACGCTGGTATCAACTTTAATTTTTTCGATATCAGCTTCATTTTGGGCAATGACTTCTGTTTTAGTGTAACTGCTCCTGCAAATGATATAACGGAAAAGGTGATGGTGCCATCTATGTTCATACAGATATTGGTTGAGAATGCAATAAAGCATGGTCTGAAAAATAAAGAAGGACATAAACAACTGAATGTTTCTGTGCAGCATAATGACAATGGTACTGATATATGTGTGGAGGATAATGGAATAGGATTCGATATAAGAAGAAGCAACAGCAGTAGTACAAAGACCGGACTTGATATAATCCGTACTTCAATAATGATAATAAACAGGCACAATAAACATAATAAGATAAAATTCCAGATACATAATATAATTACAGATGACGGACGTATAGAAGGCTGTGAGAGTATGTTGCATATACCGATGGAAATTAAATATACTAAACTTTAAACCATGAACGATGAAAATAGTAATTATTGATGATAATGCCTCGGCTATAGAGGCTTTGATGATAAAGTTGGCTCTATATGCGGATGCTGAATTGTCGGGGACGGCAATGAATGGAACAAATGGACTTGCAATAGTAAATAAGGTGAAACCGGATTTACTATTCCTTGATGTAGAATTGCCGGATATGTCAGGACTGGACTTTCTGGAACAGATGCAGAAATCATCTGCTGCCGATTGTCACATTGTAATCTACACCTCTCATGATAAATATATGTTGCGTTCATTCAGAAACGGAGCTTTTGACTTTCTTCTTAAACCTTTTGAACAGGAAGAACTTGATGCCGTGATGCAGCGCTTCTATATGAAAAGACCATCTGCGAATGTTGATATGAAGGATGTGGGAATAAAAAGACAGAATGAAGACAAACTGTTGTTTTATCTTAATACTGTTGACTTCAGGCTTGTTAACGTAAAAGATATTGGCTTATTCCAGTATAATCATGAACTGAGAGTTTGGGAAGTGGTTATTGCAGGAAGCAAGAATCCCGTCAGGTTGAAACGAAATGCCAACAATGACGTGCTGGTCAAGATTAATCCGTCATTTGTTCAGGTGCATCAGCGATATATAATAAATATAAACTATTTGATGGATGTGACAGATAATGTATGCCATTTCTATCCGCCATTCGATGATTTGGAGTATGTGAAGGTTGGACGGTTGTACCGTAAAAAATTATTGGATATATTTGAAAATATATAATTGCCGGATTTAATCTCCGGATAACAATGTCTTCGAATTTATGAGCTTGTCGTTTGAACTGTTTTTGGAAGTAAAACAATAAATATTCAACCGGTTGCTGGATATTTGTCTGTATCTTTGCGCCATAACACTTAAAGACAATATCAATGAACAGATTCTTTTTACGTACATTTGTGTTTCTTATGATGGCTCCGACATGTATGCATGCCAAAACTGATGATACTCTAAAACTGTGGTATGGCAAACCGGCAGGTTATTGGGAAGAGGCATTGCCGTTGGGTAACGGCAGATTAGGCGCAATGGTGTCAGGCTCCGTGGCACAGGATACAGTGCAGTTGAATGAAGATACATTCTGGAGTGGTTCCCCACATAACAATTGTAATCATAATGCCATGGGGGTACTCCGGCAGGTGCGCTCGCTGCTGAATCGGAGACAATATGAAGAGGCGCAGAAACTTGCTGTGCCAAATATAACATCGACTACTGCCAACGGCATGATATATGAAAGTGTTGGCAGATTGCTGATTACTTTCCCCGGACAACGGTTTGAAGGAGAAATGGATAAGGGTATTAAAGGAAAAGCAGTGACGGGGTATAGGCGTAATCTGGATTTGAATAATGCCACGGCAACGACGGAATATACTCTTGACGGGGTGAAATATAAGCGGACCGTATTTACATCGTTTGCAGATAATGTAACCGTGATACGGCTATCGGCTTCAAAACGAGGGAAACTCCATTTCATTGTTTCTTTTGTGGGACCGGAGAAAACGCAGCGTGTGAAGGCAACCACGTCTTTATATGATAATCATACTATAATGGTACATAGTTTTCCCGGAAGCCAAAATGCAGAGACAATTCCTAATAAACTGGAATGTTATTCACTGATAAGAGTGCTGAGAAGTGATGGTGTGCTGAAAACTGCAACTCAGATGGTGAAAACTTCCGGAAGTGCAGAATGTATAAATTCTGATGCCTTGGAATTGAGTGATGCCAAAGATGCAATAATAGTGGTTTCATCGGCAACAAACTATGTAAATTATGATGATATAAGCGGAAATGCAAAGCTGAAAGCTGTTGGATATATGGATGGCTATGGAAACAGCACGTACAGTGAAGCTCTGGCACGTCATGAAAAGATATACAGGCAGATGTTTGACCGTGTGTCATTGGATTTGGGTACAAGCAGTCAGGCTGCGAAAGATACCGAAACTCGTATTGCTGAGTTTGCAGGAAAAGAAGATCCATCTTTGATTTCTACCTATTTCCAGTTTGGCAGATATCTGCTTATATGCAGCAGCAGAAAGGGTACTCAGCCTGCTAATCTTCAGGGTATATGGAATCCTGATGGAAGGCAGTATCCGGCATGGGATTCGAAATACACTACAAACATAAATGTGGAAATGAACTATTGGCCGGCAGAGGTTGCCAATCTTGCTGAGTGTCATGAACCGTTTCTACAGATGATTAAGGATGTGAGTGTGACCGGACGTGAGAGTGCACGAGATATGTATGGATGCCGAGGGTGGACTCTGCATCACAATACTGATATATTCAGGACTACCGGAGCTGTGGATGGTATAGCTGTGGGAATATGGCCTACTTGCAATGCATGGTTCTGTTCGCATCTTTGGGATCATTATCTGTTCTCCGGTGACAAAGGGTATTTGTCAGAGGTGTACCCTGTAATGAAGGATGCTGCTGAATTTTATCAGGATTTTCTGTCAAGAGATTCTATTACGGGTTATATGGTGGTGAGTCCTTCTAATTCTCCGGAAAATAATCCGGGACAGGGACAGTATACAGATGCAAATGGCAAGGTGAGAAAGTTATCGTTGTTCAGTGGCGTTACGATGGATAACTCTATGGTGTACGACCTTTTATATAATACAGCTATGGCAGCCAGAATACTTGGCAAAGATATGAAATTTGCCGATGAAATCGATAGTTTAAAGGCAAAATTGCCTCCATTTATGATAGGTAAATACGGTCAGGTGCAAGAATGGTTGGAAGACTGGGACCGAGAATATTCTGCTCATCGACATCTATCGCATCTTTGGGGTGCTTATCCAGGCAGTCAGGTATCTCCATATACCCATCCGGAACTGTTTCAGGCGGTAAGAAAATCCCTTGTTGGACGTGGCGATGCGGCACGAGGATGGTCTATGGGATGGAAAGTCTGCCAGTGGGCTCGTATGCAAGATGGTAACCATGCTTTGGATATAATAAAACATCAACTGGTGCTTAAAAGTCCCAATGCTACGATAAAAGATACTGATGGCGGTACATACGCTAATATGTTTGATTCCCATCCGCCATTCCAGATTGACGGTAATTTCGGATGTACTGCGGGTATAGCAGAAATGCTATTGCAGAGTCATGATGCCTGTGTGTACATTTTGCCTGCTCTGCCGGATGCATGGGCAAACGGTGAGGTAAGGGGATTGCGTGCTAGAGGCGGTTTTGTGGTCACTGATATGAAATGGAATAATGGAAAGGTGACAGAGGTTTCCATAAAGAGTACCATTGGCGGTAATCTGCGTCTGCGCTCTGCTGTGCCACTTAAAGCAAATGGTAACTTCAGAATGGAACTTGCCGAGGGGAATAACCCTAATCCCCTGATGCGTAATTATGAAATACTCACTCCTGTGGTAAAGGACAAATCTAAGATTATGCCATTGGAAATCCCGGTGACGTATTTGTATGATATAGATACCGTTGGCGGAGAAACATACTCTTTCAAGTTCAAGTGATAAGTTATATAATCGGCAGCGATATGCCGTTGATTTTCTGATATACGTCAAGAGCGTACACGTCTGTCATACCGCTTATATAGTCTATTACCGCCATTATGCGGGTTTCAAGGTCGTGGCATTGAATGTTATACTGGCTGCTGAAACGCTTTATGAGTTGTTGGGAATGGAATTTGTCCGGTTTCACCGCTGCTTCGACCAGTGCTTCCATTAGAGTTTCCATGATTTTATATCCTGACAATTCCACGTCAAGCACCGGTTTGCTCTGGTAAATTTTGCGATATGATGTCTCGGAACAGGTCTTGTAGGCATCATGTTGCAGTGTGGAGATATTGTCTATTAAACTGCCTTCGAATGTTCCGTTCAGAATTTTGTCTTCATTCTCTACGAAGGCATTGACGCATTCACATTCCAGTTTGCCAACAGCACATGCCCGCATATATACAATGCGTTCGTTATTGTCGGTTACGCCCTCGTCATTAAGACGCTGCATTATATTGCTTTGTGTGGTTTCATCGAAGAATCCTAATAATAGTCTGGTGGTTTCATCGTATGTGAGCAGGCGTAGCTTATGACTATCTTCGATGTCCATGATTTCGTAGCAGATGTCATCGGCAGCCTCCATAAGATATACAAGTGGATGGCGTGCATAGCGCACAGGCTCGCCTTCACATGAAAGACGCTTTATGCCCAGTTCTTCGGTAATTCTGAGATAGTCAGCCTCCTCAGAAGAGAAGAATCCGAATTTGCCGTGACTTCCTGCCAGACTTGAAGCAAACGGATATTTCACAATGCTAGCCAGAGTGGAATATGTCATCACGAATCCACCTTTTCGCCTGCCTATAAACTGATGGGTGAGAAGACGGAAAGCGTTGGCGTTTCCCTCAAAGTGCGTAATGTCTTCCCAGAAACGGCTGCTCAATTCCGACTTCAGTTTCAAGCCTTCGCCTTCTGTGAAGAATGTTTGTATGGCCTTTTCGCCACTGTGTCCGAAGGGGGGATTGCCGAGATCATGGGCGAGACCGGCTGTCTGCACAATAGTTCCTATTTCCTCGAACAGAGTGCCCTTCAGTTCGGGATGCTTTTCACAGAGCCTCTTGGCAACATCATCGCCAAGAGACTTGCCGAGAGAGGAAACCTCAAGGGAATGGGTAAGGCGGTTGTGCACGAATACCGAGCCGGGCAAAGGAAATACCTGTGTCTTGTTTTGTAGTCGACGGAATGGAGCCGAGTAAATGAGTCTGTCACCATCGCGCTTGAATTCGGAACGGTCGTCATGGCGCTGAGCATGCTTGTGCTCTTGACCTAACCTGATGTTTGAAATTAGTTGTTGCCAGTTCATAATATAGTCATTTCCGGCAAAAGTAATGGAAATTTGCCAATTTTCTTTCTTTTTAAGTTGAAAAATTAACTTATGTGGAGATAATTGATTATTTTTGCGCATTATTATATAATGACATGATTAAAATTAAAGTTGTAAATACCGGGCATCAGCAGTTGCCTGCTTATGCCACAGAGCAGAGTGCGGGCATGGACCTGCGTGCCGATATAGATTCTCCGATAGTATTGAAACCTATGGAGCGTCGGCTTGTTCCTACAGGACTGCATATTGCGTTGCCTGCCGGATTTGAGGCTCAGATACGCCCGCGTAGCGGACTGGCTCTGAAGCACGGTATCACGGTGTTGAACACTCCGGGAACAGTGGATGCTGATTACCGTGGGGAGATAAAGGTGCTGTTGATAAATTTTTCGAACGAGGACTTTATTGTAAATGACGGTGAACGTATTGCCCAAATGGTGATTGCTCGTCATGAACAGGCTGAGTTCGAGGCTGTTGATGTGCTTGATGAGACAGAACGTGGAACCGGCGGCTATGGTCATACGGGAGTGAAATGATGAACAGAAGATTATTACATATCAGTATGGCGGCCCTGTTGGCATTGTCGGTATCGGCAAGGGGCAATTTGCATTTTAACTTCTTCTTTCAAGAGGCTATGAATCAGCATACGTTGGGACACTACGATGCGGCTTTTGATTTGCTGAATCATTGTGAGAAGATTAATTCTGATGCCCCTGAGGTGTATTTCTATAAGGCAATGTATCTCTCAGAACTGAAGAATGACACGAGTGCCATGAAATGTCTGGAAAAGGCGGCGTTGTTGGCTCCTGGCAATGATACTTATCAGGAAAGACTTGCCCAGTACTATATTAATTTCAATATGTATGACAAGGCTACTGATGTGTATGAAAGGTTGTATGCTGCTCATAAGGACAGAACAGACGTGCTGAATATCCTGACACAACTATATGGACAGCGCAAGGAATATGACAATATGCTGAAAACCATCAGTAGAACAGAACAGGCTGAAGGCAGCAGTGAAGAAACAACACTGTCAAAAGTGAGAGTATATGAATTGAAAGGAGATAAAAAAGCCGCATACAAAGCTTTGAAAAAACTTGCAGATGATCATCCTAGTGATGTCAACTATAGAGTGATGATGGGCAATTGGCTTATGCAGAATTCACGTCAGAAAGAAGCCTGCCAGATATTTTCGGATGCGTTGAAGGAAGAACCGCAGAATGCATACGCACAGTCTTCTTTGTATGATTACTATAAGACTGCTGGACAGAATGAGCAGGCGCATGAGATGATGGAAAATATCCTCATGAGTAGTAAAACGGATGCTGAAAGCCGACAGACTATGTTGCGCCAGGCCATTCAGGAAAGTGAGCAGGCTGGAGGTGACAGTATAAAAATGCTGCAGTTGTTTGACCGTGTGCTTGGGGCTAATCCTAAAGATGCCCAAACAGCAGAAATGAAAGTGGCTTATATGTCGCTGAAGAAATTGCCGGTTGAAGATATAGACTCGGCATTGGTGAGTTTATTGAATGTGGCTCCAGATAACAAGGGAGCGCGAATACAGTTGATTCAGAATATGTGGCCGTCAAAGAAATGGGACGATATAATTGCTGTGAGTAAACCCGGACTTGAATATAATCCCGATGAAATGGTATTTTATTATTTTCAGGGTGTGGCTTATTTTCAGAAAGATGAACAGGATAGGGCTCTAGATACGTTCCGCAAGGGAGTTAGTGAGATAACACCTGAAAGTAATAAGGACATTGTTTCTGATTTCTATGCTATAATGGGAGATATACTTCATCAGAAAGGTCTGTCAGCTGAGGCTTTCGCTGTTTATGATAGCTGTTTGCAATATAAACCGGACAATATTGAATGCCTTAACAATTATGCTTATTATCTGAGTGAAGAGCATCGGAATTACCAAAAGGCAGAGCAAATGAGTTTTAAGACAATAAAGGCTGAACCTAAAAATTCCACATATCTGGATACTTACGCTTGGATATTGTTCCTGCAAGACAGATATGCTGAGGCTAAGATATATATAGACCAAGCCATTGCATGTGATACGGATTCTGTACAGAGTGGTGTGATATTGGAACATGCCGGTGATATTCATTCTGTGAATGGTGAAGGAAAGACAGCTCTGGATTATTGGAATCGAGCTGTAAAGGCTGGCAATGAGAGTGTAACATTGAAGAAGAAAATTAAACTAAAGAAATATGTCAAGAATTAAAATACTATTGTTTGTAGCTTCGTTGCTTCTTGTTTCGTGTGCTTCGAAGAAGATTGTTACTGACAGTGCCTTGAAGGCGAATACAACGGTGAAACCGGAAAAAAATATGGGAGCTGAGGCTATTGCACTGCAGAAATTGAACTGTGTGCAGAAAGTTTCAGATACTAAGGTGTATGCTGAAAATATTGTTGGAGATATGTCTTTCAATATTAAGGCTGGGAACAAGAATATTACGGTTCCGGGGTCTCTGCACATGCGGAAGAATGAAGTGATAAGGATACAACTGTTTATTCCGATATTAGGCTCAGAGGTCGGTAGACTGGAGTTTACTCCGGATTATGTACTTGTTGTAGACCGTATGCATAAGGAATATATAAAAGGTGATTATAATCAGATTGATTTCCTGAAAGACAACGGACTGAATTTCTACAGTTTGCAGTCTTTGTTCTGGAATCAACTCTTTATACCTGGAGAAGACAAGGTTACAGAAGGACTTCTGAAAAAATTTGATGTAGACTTGAATGCTACCGGTAATACTCTGCCTGTGATTCTGAAAAACGGAGATATGACTTTCACTTGGAATGCAGACCGTGTAAAGGGAAATATCCAGGAAGCAGATGTTCTGTATAAAAGTACTAGACACGGCACGTCAAACCTGAACTGGAAATATTCAAATTTCAAGAATGTGGGAGTAAAGCTGTTTCCTGCAAAACAGGTATTCATGTTTACCACTACTGCTACAAAACAGAAACAGGAAGTTCAGGTGACAATAGACATGGATGAAATTACTACCAAGGATAATTGGGATACAAAAACTACTGTGTCAAGTAAATATAAGCAGATCCAAGCCAGTGATATACTGAGCAAAATCACAAACATGTAAATGAAAAGGATAGTTATCATATTAATTGCCGTTATTATGGCTATGGGCGTTCCTGCTCAAAACCGGAAACATTCGGTGAAGAAGAGAACCGGAAAAGCCAAGATAACGGTCAGAAAAAAGACAAATTCAAAAAAGAACAATTCAAAAACTGTAGTCTACACTAATGCATCTATTCGTGGATTACAAGGACAGCGCTCGCAAATCCAGAAAAAAATTCGCGAGCAGAAACAGGCTTTGCAGAAGAATCAGGCTGATGTTAAGCAGAGACTGGATAATTTGGTATCTCTTAATGCTCAGATTGATGAACGACAGAAAAATATTGACGGAATCCATAATGATATACATGATTTAAACGGCAATATAGATATCCTTAAAGCTCAGCTGAAAACTCTGGAACAACAACTTGCTGAGCGTAAATCCAAGTATATAAAATCTATGCGGTATATGGCGCGTCACCGTACTGTGCAGGATAAACTCATGTTTATTTTTTCTGCCAAGAATTTTGCCCAAATGTACCGAAGACTTCGTTTTGTACGTGAGTATGCTGATTTTCAGAAGGCTCAGGGTGAAATGGTGAAAGCCAAACAGGCACAGGTGAACGGTAAGCATATTCAACTTAAGAACATAAGAGGACATAAAAGTAATCTGTTGCATAAAGGTGAACAGGAAAAAAGTGCTCTTCAAGGACAGCAGGAAGAGCAAAAGAAGGTTGTGGCTTCATTGCAAGATCAGCAGAAAACTATTCAGAAGGTTATAGCTGAGCAACATCAGAAAGATGCTGCTCTGAATGCGCAGATAGATCGTTTGGTAGCTCGGGAAGTTGCCAAAGCTCAGGCAAGGGCTGCTGCTGAAGCTAAGAAACGTGCTGCTGTAGCTGCGGCTGCAAAGAAACGTGCTGCGGAACTGGCAATAAAAAAGGCTGAGGCTGAAGCTGCCGCAAGAGAGAATGCCCGAAGAATAGCCATGGCGAAAGCTCGTGAGGCAAAGTTGAAGGCTGAAGCTGAAGCAGCCGCAAGGGCTGCAGAGGCTGCCAGACGTGCCAGGGCAGAGGCTTATGAAGCTAAGAAACGTGCTGTTGCCGATGCTCAGGCAAGAGCTGCTGCTGAAAAGCAAGCTGAGGCAGAACAGGCTGCACGTGAGGCAGAGGCTCAGCGTGTTGCTGCAGAACGTAAGGCAAAGGTGGAGGCTGTGCGACAGGAGCGTGAGATTGCTGAGGTTAAAAAGGAAAATGAAGAGGTTTACAAGTACACCACGGTTGACCGCATGATGAACGGAGGATTTGAAGCTAATCGTGGACGTCTACCTATGCCTATCAGTGGAGGATATAAGATTGTGAGTCACTATGGACAATATAATGTAGCAGGATTGAATAATGTGACTCTTGACAATAAAGGTATTAATATTCAGGGACATGCCGGTGCTGTTGCTCGCAGTGTGTATGACGGTGAAGTTAGTGCTGTCATTCCTTGGTCAGGTACATACGTAGTGATGGTACGTCATGGTGCCTATATATCCGTTTATTGTAATCTCCGGTCAGTTGCCGTGAGCAGGGGAATGAAAGTTAGTACCCGTCAGGCTCTTGGAAATGTAGGAGCTAATAATATACTGCAGTTCCAGTTGCGTAAAGGGTCGGCTAAATTAAATCCTGAGGCTTGGCTTGGAAGATAACACACCACGGTTAACCTAGCAGCTCAAAGTATATCTTTATCGCATTTTCAATTTCACTGATTTTAATGAATTCATCGGCGGAATGAGAACGCGATGACTGTCCTGGGCCAAGTTTGAAAGAAGGAAAGTCCATTAGAGCCTGATCGCTCAGAGTGGGGCTTCCAAACGGTGTCATTCCCATGGCTATGCATTTCTTTACAAGTGGGTGCTCAGGACTTATGCTTGATGAATGAAGACGGAATGAATGAGCGTGAATCTCACTCTTTACGTGTTGCTGTATGAAGTCACATATGTCTTCGTTCCTGTAGAATTCATTTGTACGTACGTCAATAAGTGCTGTTAGTCTGTCGGGAATTACATTGTGCTGCGTTCCGGCGTTGACAACGGTGACAGTCATTTTTGTCGGTCCGAGAAATTCACTTACTTTCTTAAATTTGTAGTCTCTTATCCATGTCAAGTCATCAAGTGCTTCGTATATGGCGTTTACGCCTTCGTTGCGTGCGGCATGACCGCTTTTGCCATGACCTATAAGGTCCAGAACCATAAGCCCTTTTTCAGCAATGGCAGGTTGCATGCCTGTTGGCTCACCTACTATAGCCAAGTCTATTTCCGGCAGCAGCGGAAGAGCTCTGCTTATACCATCTTTTCCAGATACTTCTTCTTCGGCAGAAGCAAGATAAATAAAATTAAACTTTCTGTCGGTTTTACCGATGATATGGCGGAAAGTCTGTAGCAGACTTACAAGTCCACCTCCGCAGTCGTTGCTTCCCAATCCATACAAATTGCCGTCTTCCAAAGAAGGTGTGAATGGATTACGTGTCCATGTGGAAACAGGTTTAACGGTGTCAATATGCGCATTTAACAGTATTGTAGGTTTATTCTTGTCAAAATAAGGATCAATGGTCCATATATTATTGCCTTCGCGATGGGACTCAAGTCCATAACTGTTTATTGCAGATTCCATGATATTGGCTGCATTCTTTTCATCTCTGCTCACTGAAGGAGTCGAAATAAGTCTCTTCAGCAGGCTTACTGCATCGTCTAAATAGTCTTTTTGTGTCATATCGGTGACAAAGATAGCTAAAAATTTTGTATTTTTCCCAAAATACTTTATCTTTGCATAAATTAATAAATTGTGTTTATGCAAACAAGATTTCATTTATCAGTTCTCATACATGAGCAGGCAAAGAAGTATGGCAATCGTGATGTAATCACTTTCCGTAACTTCGGCAGTCTGAAGTGGAAGACGGTTTCATGGAATCAGTTTTCGCTCAGAGTAAAACAGGTAAGCAATGCTTTTCTGAATTTGGGAGCTAAACCAAAAGAAAACATCGCGGTATTTTCTCAGAATTGTATTCAGTATCTTTATACTGACTTTGGCGCTTACGGCGTGAAAGTTGTTGCCATTCCTTTTTATGCGACAAGCAGTGAGCAGCAGATTCAGTATATGATAAATGACGCTCAGGTGAAGTTGCTCTTTGTGGGAGAGCAAGAACAGTACGATAAGGCTCACCGTGTGTTTGCATTGTGTCCTTCATTGGAGCGCATTATTATTTTCGACCGCAGTGTGCGTATAAGTACGCATGATCCAAATGCTCTTTATTTCGATGATTTCGTAGCTTTGGGTGAAAAACTTCCTCGCCAAAGTGAGGTTGAGGAACTGTGGCGTCAGGCAAGCAATGATGACGTGTGTGATATTCTGTATACTAGCGGTACTACCGGTGACAGCAAGGGCGTTGTGCTTACCTATGGCATGTATGATGCAGCATTGAAAGCCAATGATGAATGCGTGAATGTGGGCGAAAAGGACCGTGTAATAGATTTTCTTCCATTTACCCATATATTTGAACGTGCATGGAGCTATCTGGCTCTTTCTGAGGGAGCACAATTGATAGTGAACACTTATCCAAAAGAGATACAAGAGAGCATGCGCGAAATGCATCCTACGAGCATGAGCAGTGTGCCGCGTTTTTGGGAGAAGGTGTATATCGCAGTAAAGTCTAAGATTGATGACGCTAGCCCTGTTCAGAGAAAAATATTCAAGCAAGCTCTTAAAATAGGTCACAGGCGCAATATAGATTGTCTGTCTAAAGGCAAAAGAGTGCCGTTGACGCTGGAACTTGAATATGCATTGGTAAACAAGACAATACTAAGTCTGGTGCGTAAGCAGATAGGACTTGAGAATTCCAATATATTCCCTACTGCAGGAGCTTATGTAAGTCCAGAGGTTGAAGAATTCATCCATTCCATCGGTATATCAATGGTTGTAGGATATGGTCTCACGGAGAGTCTTGCCACTGTATCATGTGACCATCATGGCAAACCTTTCACGGTGGGTTCTGTAGGTCGCCCAGTCAGTGGTCTGGAGGTAAAGATAGGTGAGAATGAGGAAATACTTCTCAAGGGTCCTACGATAACTCCTGGATATTATCATCGTGACAACATAAATGCCCAGGCTTTTGATAAAGACGGTTTCTTTCATACCGGTGATGCAGGATATTTTAAAGACGGAGAACTTTATCTGAAGGAGCGCATAAAGGATCTGTTCAAGACCTCCAATGGTAAGTATATTGCTCCGCAGATGGTAGAATCCTTGTTACTCGTGGACAAATATATAGATCAGGTGGCAGTTATTGCCGATCAGCGCAAGTTTGTTTCCGCATTGCTGGTCCCTGAATTCCGGTTGATTGAAGACTGGGCAAGAGAACACAATATTAAGTTTGAAAGTCGTGAAGATTTGTGTTCTTCGGTGGAGATACAGAATATGATGCAAGACCGCATAAATACTCTGCAACAGCAGTTGGCCCCATACGAGCAGATAAAGAGAATCACATTGTTGGCACATCACTTCTCTATGGAGAACGGTGAACTTACAAATACCTTGAAACTGAGGAGACCTGTAATCTACAAGAACTACCGTGAGGTTATTGATAAAATGTACGAAGAATAATAAGAGTTTTAAGAATATATGATTACATCAGATCAGTTGAAGAATATAATGGAACGCACTGATGCGCTTCATAAATATCTGAATATCGACCAGAAGAAGATTGAATTTGAGGAGGAACAGCTCCGCACTCAGGCTCCGGATTTCTGGGATGACCCAAAGCGTGCCCAAGAGCAGATGAAGAAAGTAAAGGGCATTGAAAAATGGCTTAAGGGCTATAAGGAATGTCGGCAGAATGCAGATGAATTGCAGTTGGCTTTTGATTTCTATAAGGATGAAATGGTGACTGAGGAAGAAGTGGATGCCGATTATGCCAAAGCTATCAGTGCTGTGGAAGACTTGGAACTGAAGAATATGCTGCGTCAGGAGGAAGACTCCATGGATGCAGTGCTGAAGATAAATTCCGGTGCCGGTGGCACAGAAAGCCAGGATTGGGCATCTATGCTGATGCGTATGTATCAGCGTTGGAGCGAGGCTCATGGATATTCAGTGAAGATAACTGATATTCAGGATGGTGATGAAGCCGGTATAAAGAGCGTTACTATGACTATAGAGGGCAGTGAGTTTGCCTACGGATACCTGAAGAGCGAGAATGGAGTGCATCGTCTGGTGCGTGTTTCCCCATATAATGCTCAGGGAAAGCGAATGACAAGTTTCGCCTCTGTGTTTGTGACTCCTCTTGTTGATGATACTATAGAGGTGTATGTAGATCCTGCAAGAGTAAGTTGGGATACATTCCGTAGTGGTGGAGCCGGTGGTCAGAATGTCAATAAGGTTGAGTCTGGTGTGCGTTTGCGCTATCAGTATGAAGATCCTGATACAGGAGAGCACGACGAAATCCTAATTGAGAACACCGAAACACGTGATCAACCTAAGAACCGTGCCAAGGCAATGCTGCTCTTGAAGAGTCAACTCTATGATCGTGCTCTTAAGAAGAAACAGGCAGAACAGGCTAAGGTAGAGGCTGGTAAGAAGAAGATAGAATGGGGCAGCCAAATTCGCTCATACGTATTTGATGACCGTCGTGTTAAAGATCATCGTACCGGTTTCCAAACATCGGATGTAGACGGGGTTATGGACGGTAAGATAGACGGTTTCATTAAGTCTTATCTTATGGAATTCCCTTCTGAAGGAGAAGAATAATCAAATATAATAATAATCTAAAGAATAACACTATGAGTAGTAATAAAGAATTGAGAAGAGCTAAGCATGATGCTTACGTCAATAAGCAAGAGAAAAAAGGCAAAGACGTAGTGAAATGGATTTTTATTGGCCTTATAGCTCTTGCGGTTATTTATATGTTGGCAATGGTGCTGGCACAGTAATTCATCATGAGTGGACTTGAAATAGAAAGAAAGTTTCTCGTAAGGAGCGGCGGAGCGTATAAGCGTGCCGCCTGTTCCTATAGCCACATACAGCAGGGATATATTCCTGCTGAAGGAGCTACGGTGCGTGTCAGGGTGCGTGACGACAAGGCATATCTCACTATAAAGAGCCATTCTCAGAACGGTATTTCGCGTTATGAGTTTGAAAAGGAAATATCTCTTGATGAGGCTGCTCATCTGCTGAAGTTGTGCAGAGGTGGGGTTATAGACAAGTGCCGTTATCTTGTGAAGGCTGGAACTCATACATTGGAAATAGATGAATTCTATGGTGATAATGAAGGACTTGAGATGGCAGAAGTTGAACTTGGTGATGAAGACGAAACTTTTGAAAAACCTGATTTCATCGATAGAGAAGTAACTGGTGACAAGAGATTCTATAATTCCTATTTGTTATCCAATCCTTTCAAAAAATGGAAAGATAACATATAAATCTTTCGATTCGAGCTTGTTTGTTCTATATTTACTTACAAATTATTCCATAGTTGGATATTTTTTTATAATTTTGCAAGCAAAATAAAATATTTGCTAATATGCCAGATTTAAATAGAGGAAGTTTTGGAAGTAAGATAGGAATGATATTGGCTACGGCTGGTGGGGCTGTCGGCTTGGGAAACGTATGGCGTTTTCCGTATATGGCAGGTCAGAACGGCGGTGCTCTTTTCATTTTAGTGTATTTTGGATGTATACTCCTGTTGGGCATACCGTGTATGGTGTCTGAATTTATAATCGGTCGTCACGGTGCTTCAAACACAGCCAGAGCATATTCCGGTCTCGCCAATGGCACACCATGGAAACTGGTAGGGCTTATGGGGGTGTTCACTGGTTATCTCATTACCGGTTATTATGCTGTGGTGTCAGGTTGGTGTCTGCAGTACGTATATGCTTCTATTATTGGTCAACTTCATGGAAATCCGGCTTATGTAACTGAATATTTCAGAGACTTTTCCTCTAGTCCTGCACGTCCAGTATTCTGGACAGTAGTTATCCTGTTGGTATCTCATTTTGTAATTATCCACGGAGTGCGTGGTGGAATAGAAAAGGCATCCAAGATATTGATGCCCACATTATTTATATTACTGCTCATAATTGTTGTTGCCTCGTGCCTGTTGCCTAATGCCGGCAAGGGTGTGGAGTTTCTTCTAAAACCTGATTTCGGCAAGTTCGACCGTGGCGTTTTTCTTGGAGCTTTGGGGCAGTCGTTCTATTCTCTCAGTATTGCCATGGGGTGCATCTGCACTTATGCTTCATATTTCAGCCGTCAGACCAATCTTATGAAGTCAGCATTTCAGATATCAGCAATAGATACTGTCGTTGCAATTCTTGCCGGACTTATGATATTTCCGGCTGCGTTTTCTGTAGGTATATCTCCCGACAGTGGTCCTTCTCTGATATTTATCACGTTGCCCAATGTTTTTAATCAGGCTTTTGCGTCTATGCCTGTTCTGGGCTGGATAATATCACTGTTGTTTTATCTGTTGCTTTCATTGGCAGCGTTAACGTCGCTCATGTCGCTACATGAAGTGAACACATCTTTCTTTTATGAGGAACTTAAGATAAGCCGCAAGAGCGGAGCCCTGATAGTCACGGTGTCCTGTTGCGTGATAGGCGCATTTTGTTCATTGTCTTTGGGAGCGGTAGACTTTCTCAAGTTTGGAGGAAAGACACTTTTCGACTGGTTTGATTTTATCACCGGTCAGATATTCCTTCCCGTAGGCGGTTTCCTAACCTGTCTTTTTCTAGGTTGGTATGTACCCAAGAATACAGTGAAAGAGGAATTCACTAATTGGGGGACTCTTAAGGGAAGACTTTTCGGCATCTATCTTTTTCTGATTAGGTATGTTTGCCCTGTACTTATACTGTTGGTATTCCTTAACCAACTTGGATTACTTGATAAAATATTATAATTATGGAGCCACGTGGTAATTTTGGAACAAAGATAGGTGTAATTCTCGCAACTGCAGGTTCTTCTGTAGGACTTGGCAATATATGGCGTTTTCCATATATGAGCGGGCAAGATGGGGGAGCAGCATTTATTTCAATATACCTTTTGTGTATTCTTGCACTGGGCATTCCCGGCATGATATCCGAATTTATCATCGGTCGTCATTCTGCAGCCAATGCTGCCAGGGCATATCTGAATATAGGAGGACGAAAGTGGGCGGTGTTCGGATACATCGGAGCCATAACCTCAATGATAATCTTAGGCTTTTATGCTGTTATTGCCGGTTGGTGTCTGCAATATCTTTTTGCGTCATTATCAGGGCAGCTTAATGGTGACACGACCTATGTCCAGCATTATTTCAAGGAGTTTTCGTCCGGAGCTCTTCTCCCTGTGTTCTGGACGGTAGTCTTTATCATAATCACTCATCTCGTGGTGATAAAGGGAGTTCGCTGTGGCATAGAGAAAGCCAGTAAATTGCTTATGCCTATACTCTTCGTCCTATTGTTGGTGATAGTTGTGGCATCATGTTCGCTGCCGGGAGCAATAAAGGGAGTAGACTTCCTGTTTCACCCCGATTTCTCCAAGTTGAACAAAGACGTGTTCCTTGATGCCTTGGGGCAGGCGTTCTTCAGTCTTTCTCTGGGAACGGCATGCCTTTGCACATACGCATCATATTTCAGTCGTCAGACAAATTTGTTCAAGTCTGCCGTTCAGATAGCCTGCATAGATACCTTTGTAGCCATTCTTGCCGGTCTGATGATATTTCCGGCAGCATTCAGCGTAGGTGTCAACCCTGACAGCGGTCCTTCTCTGATATTCATCACACTGCCCGGTGTATTTCAGCAGGCATTCTCCGGTGTTCCTGTTGTGGGCTATATAATAAGTATTCTGTTTTATGCCTTGCTTGTGTTGGCGGCTCTCACCAGCACCATCTCGATGCATGAGATAGGTACGGCGTTGTTTTATGAAGAACTTCATATCACGCGTCGTAAGGGGGCAATGATAGAGACCGCCGTGTGCATTATCATTGGAGTATTCTGTTCTCTGTCATGTGGAGCTGCTGATATTTCAATATTTGGAAAGTCGTTTCTCAACTGTTGTGATTATCTCACCAGTAATATTCTGTTGCCTTTGGGCAGCTTTTTTACCTGTATTCTTATAGGCTGGTATGTGCCAGCCAAGATAGTGAAAGATGAGTTTACAAACTGGGGCACGCTTAGTGCCAGATTCTATAAAGTCTGGCTGTTTGTTGTCCGTTTCGTTTCTCCGCTTTGCATACTTGCCGTATTTCTGCATCAGTTGGGTATATTGTAAGAATGGATTTCAGGGAATTTTTTTATTTCAACAAGTCAGACCGTAGAATATTATCATCGTTATTGCTCGTAGCGGTGGCATTTATTGCTGTTTATTATTTTTTCGGCAATGACGAAGAACAATATGCGGAAAATTCCGGATATATTCCTCAAAATTCTCGTTATAGTCATGGCAGATATCGTCATTATCCCCATAAATATTATTATGTTGACGGTCAGAAAGCAGAATTATTCCCATTTGACCCAAATACTGCTGACAGTACGCAGCTACTGCGTTTGGGGTTGCACCCGTGGCAAGTGAGATGTATATATAAATATAGGGCAAAAGGAGGAATTTACCGCAAGCCGCAGGATTTTGCCAGACTATATGGACTTACTGCCAAACAGTTCTTGCAGATGAGACCTTTTATAATGATAGGACAGGACTTTCAGCCGGCCTCTTCTCTTTATATGGCAGAAAAAGTGGCAAGAGACAGTATCATAAAAACATATCCACAGAAGTTGCATGAGGGAGAAATAATATCACTCAATGCTTCCGACACATCTGCAATGAAAAAAGTGCCCGGAGTAGGTTCATATTATGCCCGTCAGATATATAATTACCGCAAGCGCCTGGGAGGTTTCTGCAGTGTGGAGCAATTGCGTGAAATAGATAATTTTCCGGTTAATGCCATTAAGTATTTCAATGTGAGCGATGTCGGCAGCATCAGAAAACTTAATGTAAACCGATTGTCGTTGAATGAACTGAAACGGCATCCTTATATAAATTTCTATCAGGCGCGCGCCATTGTTGCATATCGGCGTACGTCAGGACCTTTGAAAAGTCTTGAAGATCTCAGTCTTTTGGAAGAGTTTCCGCCTGAAGAAATAAAGCGACTCCGACCCTATATAGAATTTTGAAAACAAAAAAGAGAACCCTTGTGAGGTTCTCTCTTTCTTCCTTTGTCGGGATTAGGCGACTCGAACGCCCGACCCCTACGTCCCGAACGTAGTGCGCTACCAACTGCGCTAAATCCCGATTAGGTTTTGTTTACGGCTGCAAAGGTAATAATTTTTATTCAATCAGAGTATTTTTTTTATGAAAAATTTGTCAGTGTGGCATAAAAAGCCTACCTTTGCACTCGCAAAACCAAAAAGAAGGTACCTTAGCTCAGGTGGTAGAGCAATGGACTGAAAATCCATGTGTCCTTGGTTCAACTCCAAGAGGTACCACTTCCTCCTTTCATTAAGCCGTTTGTTCTCTATTTTTTAGAGACGGGCGGCTTTTATGATTCTATAGCTTTTTAACTTTTTCCTTTATTAAAGTGTTGCCATATTTATGCTGATGCCTATGTTTAGGTTGTGCAATGTGGTGTCTTAGATTTCCAGAATGCTTCTTTGCTGTGCCTAAAATGGTTATTTGGCATTTACAAAGTAGCTTGTTTTGGCTTCCGTTTTGTACTATATTATGAGACAATATGATATGCTATGCTATGAAACGCAGTTCAATCTAGGCTATATAGCAAAAACAGAAAGCAAGACAAAGTTACAATCTGTTGTTTTGCAAATTCTCATTCTTAAATGACAAGAATATAAATGATATGGTAAAAATAGGATATTTTCAGCCCTTATCACCACCTTTTTTAATTTATTCAAAATATGTTTCACCGTAAAATACTGAACAGTAATGCTTTATGGTGAAAGGAGTCGGCACGTAAGGAGCTCGGTTAAATTCGGAATATAAGCAAACTCAAAATTAGGAAGTACAACTCTTGTAGCTGTGAAAGATAGAGCGAAATGCTACTCGTTCACAGTAAGGAACTGATATATTGCACTTTACGGTGAAACGTGAAATGACTAAAATATATTCCGGTTATTGTTGAAATTAGGGGATTCCCTACAGTTTAAAGCAAAGTCTTTACTTCGTTTTTAGGGAAAATCCTTTTGAATTTAGGCAAACTACTTTGCCGGATAATAATATTTGCCTTATATTTGCAGCATAAAAGAAATAATAACAAAAAGTCAAACAATTAAAACTTAAGATTATGAAAACTTTAAAGGTAATGATGATAGCTTTGATGGTTATGATTTCCACATCTGCTTTCTCCATGACGTACAGTGAGGCTCGTAGCAAGGCTCTGTTCTTGACAGATAAAATGGCTTATGAACTTAATCTTACTGATGAACAGTATGAGGCTGCATATCAGATAAATCTGGACTATTTGATGAAAGTGAACAATAGCAATAATATTTACGGTACCTATTGGACACTGCGCAATAGCAACCTCGCCTATATACTTGCCGACTGGCAGTACACGGCATATAAAGGTGCGTCTTATTTCTATCGTCCTGTGTATTGGGCAAATCGCGTGTTCCATTTCTCAGTGTATTCACGTTATACCAACCGTAACTATTATTACCGTTCACGTCCATCGGCATACGCAAGTTATCGTGGGGGAAATTCCCGCGGATATTATACTTCCCGTTCTTGGAATAAACCTGCTGCCGGAATGCGTAACGTGCGGGGTAACAGTAACAACCGTACCTTTGGTAATGGCAATCGCATAAATTCTAACCGAAATGTTCAGCGCAGCACCAATGGCAATAATATGAACAGAACAATTCAGCGCAATGGTTGTGTAAATGGTACAGACAGGAACATCCGGCATAATTCTAACGGCTGCGTGAATAATAATGTCAATGGCAATAATGGTAACTGTACACGTGTCTTTGGAAATAAGACAAGTAATGGCAATACTTCCGGTAACGGTAAGTTTGGTGGAAACAGATGATGGTAAGGCATCTTGAAAAAATATGAAATAGGGCACTTCTGCAAAAGAAGTGCCCTATTTATTTATGTATATAATAATATGGTGTTACAGAAGTTCGGGAAGTTGGAACAGTTTAATGCTGTTGCTTCCCTTTATCAGTATGTAGCAGTCTTGAGGCTGCTTTTCTGCAATGGCAGTTTTTACTTCTTCCACATCCTTGAACTTGCGGAAGTTGCATTGTGTTTTGCCGAATTCACCGCCTACCAACCATACATTTTCAATTCCGTATGCCTTCAGCGTATCCACTATCTTCTGATGTTCTTCGGCACTCACGTCTCCCAGTTCGCGCATATCACCAAGTATCGCCATCTTGCCGGGAACGTCCATAACCTTGAAATTCTCCAGTGCTGCTGCCATACTCGACGGGTTTGCGTTGTAGGCATCAACCACCAGATGGTTATGTTTGGTATCTTCCAGTTGGCTGCGGTTGTTGCTTGGAATATAGTTTTCCAACGCATGGTCAGCCTGCTGAGGGGTTATTCCGAAATGCAGACCTATGCATATAGCTGCCAGCATGTTGTCTATGTTGTATGACCCGATGAGATGAGTCTGCACCTCATGCCAGTCGGTATTTTCATTGCGCCAGCGGAATTTAAGGAATGGGGCACAGTTTATCACTTCTCCCCATACATCACAACTGTTGTCTCTGCCGTAGCATATCATGCGGCTGATGTTGCGCTTGTCTGTCATCTGCATGAGATGTTCATTGTCAGCATTGATGAATACCAGTCCGTCGTGAGCGGCGAGGAAATCATAAAGTTCTCCCTTGGTGTTTTTCACACCCTCAAAACTGCCGAATCCCTGCAGGTGGGCACGCCCCACATTGGTTATCATTCCGCATGTGGGCTCTACGTATTCCACGAGCTTCTTGATGTCGCCCGGATGACTGGCTCCCATTTCAACTACGGCTATCTCATGGCTGCTGTTCAGACAGAACAGAGTCTTGGGCACACCCACATCATTGTTGAAGTTGCCCTGAGTGAACATTACTTTGTATTTCTCGCCCAATACAGTGGAAACAAGTTCTTTAGTTGTGGTCTTTCCGTTGGTACCGGTAATGCCTATTACGGGGATGTTGAACCGGCGGCGGTGCTCGCGCGCAAGCTCTTTGAATGTTGTCAGGCAATCATCAACAAATATATATCGTCTGTCACCCTTGACATCATATTCCTTTTCATCAATGATCACGTGAGAGCAGCCTTTCTCCAAAGCCATGGCGGCAAACTTGTTGCCGTCGAAAGATTCACCCTTCAAAGCCAGAAAAATACTGCCTTCAGGACAGTTGCGACTGTCTGTGGTGATGAGCGGATGCTCTTGGTAAATCCTGTATAGTTCTGATATTTCCATTGTATTCTAGTTTAATTCAATGCAAAGTTACTGCATTTTTCTTAAATCAAGTGCGTTTTTTCAATTAATATTCTTAATTTTGCAGAAATGAATGATACTTTTGATTATACAATTAATGTAAAAGGCAGGCTTTTCTGTTTGAAAGAGCCCGTGGTGATGGGAATACTTAATTGTACTCCGGACAGTTTCTATGCAGGAAGCCGCAAGCAGACTGAAAAGGAAATTGCCGATAGGGCACGACAGATAGTTGCCGAGGGCGGAGCCATAATTGACGTGGGTGCTTTCTCTACGCGCCCCGGAGCTGATGAAGTGTCGCCGGAAGAGGAATGTCGCCGACTGCAGACTGCCCTTGAAATAGTGAGGCGCGAAACGCCTGACACTCCTATATCTGTGGATACTTATCGTCCTGCCGTGGCTCGGAGGTGTATTGAAGAGTGGGGGGCTGATATAATAAATGATGTTTCGGAAGGTGGAATCACCGGTATTGCAAACGTACCGCTTGAACAGCGGAAAGACGAATATCCCGAAATGTTCAGACTCGTAGGTGAACTGAAAGTGCCTTATATACTTATGTCGGTGCAGAAAAATCTGCACGATATGCTGATTAATTTCTCAAAGGAAGTGCAGCAGTTGCGTGACCTGGCTGCAAAAGATATAATCTTGGACCCGGGCTTCGGCTTCGGAAAAACTCTGGAGGAAAATTACCGGTTGATGAATGAGATGGAAAAGCTCATGGTTATGGAGTTGCCTTTGCTTGTGGGCATATCCCGCAAGAGTATGATATTCAAGCTGCTTGGCAATACTCCGGCTGAGGCTCTTAACGGAACAACCGTACTTGATACCATTTCTCTTCTTAAGGGCGCAAGAATATTGAGAGTGCATGATGTTAATGAGGCTTGGGAAGCCGTAAGGATGGTGAAGGCCTTGAATAATAACTTCTAAATATCAAGTAAAGCAATGCCATTTGAATTTGGAATAAAAGATATAATAGATATAGTTCTGGTAGCACTGATACTATACTATATTTACCGACTGATGAAAGAGAGCCGTTCTCTGAATGTGTTTATCGGTATAATGGTGTTCGTGTTGGTGTGGCTCTTCGTGAGCCAGATATTGGAAATGCGTCTTCTGGGTTCTATACTCGATAAGTTGGTGAGTGTGGGAGTTATCGGACTGATAGTTCTTTTCCAGGAAGAGATACGCCGGTTCTTGTATAATGTGGGCTCGCATCAGCGCGTGAGAAGACTCACTAAATGGTTTTCACGCTCCAAAGACAAGCAGAATAAGGAAGAAACACGTCGCATGATAATGCCTGTGGTGATGGCATGCATGAATATGGGCAAGCAGAAAGTGGGTGCTTTGATAGTGATAGAGCGTGGGGCTCCGCTTGATGATATTGTGGATACGGGTGACGTAATAGACGCAAATATTAACCAGCGACTGATAGAAAACATATTTTTCAAGAATTCTCCTCTGCATGACGGAGCAATGATAATAAGTGGAAAGCGCATAAAGGCTGCCGGATGTATTCTGCCCGTGAGCCATAATCTGGACATTCCCAAAGAACTGGGATTGCGCCACCGTGCTGCAATGGGAATATCACAGGACAGTGATGCCTTAGCCGTGGTGGTTTCTGAAGAAACAGGAAGAATAAGCGTTGCGATAAAGGGAGAATTCCATTTGAGACTTTCTGCGGAAGAACTGGAGCGTATTCTTACTACTGAACTGGGATAAAATTATACTTTTTTATCCTATATAATAACGCTATGTCAATTAAAATTAGTAATTTTGCAAACTGGAGATTACAAATTGAAAATCTTTATTTAGGACAATAAATTACAAATTAAATACAAACTATGGATTTATTACAACAGATTTGCGCTCGTGCCAAAGCAGACAAACAGCGCATTGTGCTCCCTGAAGCTACAGAAGAGCGAACATTGAAAGCAGCTGACCTTGCTTTAGCTGATGAACTTGCAGAGATTATTCTCATTGGCAATCCTAATGAAATTCTTAAACTTGCAGAGGCTTGGAATCTTAAGAATATAGATAAGGCCACTATCGTTGACCCTCTGAATAATCCTAAGAGCGAAGAATATGCCGCTTTGTTGGCTGAACTGCGCAAGAAAAAGGGAATGACAATAGAACAGGCTCGCGAACTTGTCAAGAATCCTCTTTATCTGGGTTGTATGATTATAAAGACAGAAGGTGCTGATGGTCAGATAAGTGGTGCGCTCAGTACAACGGGTGATACTCTTCGTCCTGCACTTCAGATTATAAAGTGTGCTCCGGGCGTGACTTGTGTCAGTGGTGCTATGTTGCTGATTTCCAATCAGAAGGAATTTGGTGAGAATGGTATTGTTGTTATGGGTGATGTGGCTGTGACTCCTATGCCTGATGCAGATCAGTTGTCTCAGATTGCCATCTGTACAGCAAAGACAGCTCAAAGCGTAGCCGGTTTTGAAGAGCCTCGTGTGGCTATGTTGAGCTTCTCTACAAAGGGTAGCGCAAGCCATGAGGTCGTTGACAAGGTTGTAGAAGCTACACGCCTTACCAAACAGCGTGAGCCGGAACTGAAGGTGGACGGTGAATTGCAGGCTGATGCAGCTCTTGTTCCTTCTGTAGGTCAGAAGAAAGCTCCGGGCAGTGCCATTGCCGGTAATGCGAATGTTTTGGTTGTGCCTAATCTGGAAGTAGGTAACATTGGTTATAAGTTGGTTCAGCGTCTTGGCGGTGCCATTGCCATAGGTCCTATTCTTCAAGGTATTGCCCGTCCTGTAAACGATTTGTCACGTGGTTGCTCTGTAGAAGATATCTATTACGTGATTGCCATAACGGCTTGTCAGGCACAAGATTCTAAAAAATAATGTTCAAAAAAAATCAAATAGACTAAATAATGAAAGTACTTGTACTTAACTGCGGCAGCAGTTCCATTAAATATAAGCTGTATAATATGGACGATGAGTCTGTATTGGCACAGGGTGGTGTTGAGCGTATCGGTCTTGACAACGCATTTATTAAAGTAAAGTTGCCTAATGGCGAGAAAAAGCAGATTATGGCAGACCTTCCTACTCACAAGGAAGGTGTGAATTTGGTGTTCAAATGCCTTACTGATTCCGAAATCGGAGCCATAAAGGACTTGAAAGAGATTGATGCCGTGGGTCACCGTATCGTGCAGGGTGGTGACAAATTTAACAAGAGTGTCATTGTAGACCGTAGTGTAGAAGAAGGCATTGATGAACTTTGCGACCTTGCTCCTGTTCACAATGCAGGTCATCTGAAGGGACTCCGTGCCGTGGATGCACTGATGCCGGGTACACCTCAGGTTTGCGTTTTTGACAATGCATTCCACAGTACAATGCCTGATTATGCTTATCTTTATGCTGTGCCATACGAACTGTATGAGAAGTATCATGTACGTCGCTATGGTTTCCACGGAACCAGTCATCGCTACGTGTCAAAGCGTGTATGCGAAATTCTGGGTACAGACATCAATAATTCAAAGATAATCACTTGCCATATCGGCAACGGTGCCAGTGTGGCTGCAATCTTGAATGGCAAGGTAGTAGATACTTCAATGGGACTTACTCCGTTGGCTGGTCTGATGATGGGTTCCCGCTCCGGTGATATTGATGCGTCTGCTGTGACTTACATTATGGATAAGTTAGGCAAGAAACCACAGGAAATGGCTGATTATCTGAATAAGGAAAGTGGTGTTCTCGGTATTTCAGGAATATCTTCAGATATGCGTGATGTAGAGAAGGCTGCCGGTGAAGGTAATGAAAAGGCTCAGCTTGCTCTGAAGATGTATTTCTATCGTATTAAGAAATATATTGGTGCATACGCTGCTGCTCTTGGCGGTGTAGATACAATTGTGTTTACAGCCGGTGTAGGTGAAAATCAGACGGATATGCGTGAGGAGGCTTGTGCTGGACTTGAATTCCTCGGCATAAAGATTGATGTTGAGAAGAATGCGAAAATTCATGGAGAGGAAGCCATCATCTCTACACCTGACAGTAAGGTGAAGGTTGTGGTTGTTCCTACGGATGAAGAAATCGTCATTGCACGTGATACTAAGGAATTAGTTTCAAAATAAACTATATAAATATGTATTAGGTGAAGGACTTTTTTCCTTCACCTAATTTTATAAATACTTACAAAGATATGAAAAACAAGATTGTTACATTTGGTGAAATAATGCTCAGACTGTCAAAGTCGGGTTATAAGCGTCTGTTTCAGGGAAATAGCTTTGATGGAAACTATGGTGGCAGTGAAGCTAATGCTGCTGTGACGTTAGCCTTTCTTGGTGATGATGTGGAATATGTTACCCGTGTTCCATATGGTCCGATGGGAGATGCTGCGCTGATGCATCTCAAAGAATGTAATCTTAATGTTTCTCATGTCGTTAGAGGTGGAGAACGGCTAGGCTCTTATTATTTTGAAGAAGCTGCCGCAATGCGCAATTCTCATGTTGTCTACGACCGGAAAAATTCTTCATTTTACACGTTGAAGCGTGGAATGGTGAAATGGAATGCTGTGCTTGATGATGCGAAGATTTTTCATTGCTCAGGTATAACGTGTGCTATAAGCCGTGATGCTTTGGAAACCACAATGGATGCCATAAAACTGGCAGATGAAAAGAAGCTAACAATAGTATGTGATATCAATTACCGTAAGAATCTGTGGGGATATGGGCTTGAACCTCGCGATGTGCTGTTCCAGATGATGCAGCATAGCGATATAATCTTTGGTGACCAGAATGAATGGGAAGTGGCAAGTGGTGAGGAACATATACCTTTTGAAGCCTTGGATGCTGACTATAAAATTGACAGGGATGCCTATATCGTGTATTTCCGCAAGATGCACAGACTTTTTCCTAAGTGCAGAAAAATGCTTATGGCATTGCGTAACCAGATAGCCAGCAGTCATCATACGCTTACGGGATTACTGTATGATACTGTGGAGGATAAGCTGTATTCTACAAGAATCTATGATATTCAGCCTATTATAGATCCAATGGGTGTAGGCGATGCTTTTGTGGGGGCATATATACATGCTCATGAGAAATGGCGAGATGAAAACCAATACAATCTGGATTTTTCTCTTTCTGCAAGTGCTCTGAAAAATACTATTCCCGGTGATCAGAATCTTGTAAGTGAGGAGGAGATAATATCCAACATGACATCTAATGGAGGGCGAATTCAGCGATGAGGCTGAATTCTTGGTCAAGGTTGGCTTTCACCTTCAATGTATTGTTCTAGAAACATGTGCTCTCCATCAAAGACAGCGTATGTGAACTGCCATATCCAGTCGCCTAATATCATCATTCGCGCTTTACCCAGATTAAGGTCTAATTCTATATGGCGATGCCCATAAATAAAGTAGTCGGTATTGCCATGTGTCTTTATATATTCTTTGGTATATCTTACCAAATATTCCTTGTCTTCTCCCATATATGGGGCTTCTTTCCCGTCAGCGCGTTTCAGTCTGCTGCCCTTTGCCCAGTTCAGTCCCAGTGCCATGCCCCAGCGTGGATGAATGAAATTGAGCATTTTCTGGCAAGTACTATTGTGAAACAGAAATCTCAGTAACTTGAACTTATTGTCAGGGTCGCCGAGACCGTCACCATGTGCAAGATAGAATATCTTGCCGTAGATTTCAGTCGTTATCGGTTTCTTGTGGACAATGAGACCACATTCCTGCTCCAGATAACCGTATGTCCACAGGTCATGGTTGCCGGTGAAGAAATGAACTTCTATGCCCATATCCGTAAGTTCTGAGAGTTTGCCCAGAAAGCGGGTGTATCCTTTAGGAACAACATATTTATATTCATTCCAGAAATCAAACATATCACCTAAAAGATATATGGCGGCAGCCTTGTCCTTTATGCTGTCGAGAAATCTGACAAGTCGGCGTTCTTGTGTCCTGCCATGCTCTATGGCAAGCGAGCCCAGATGCGCATCCGAAAGAAAATATATGTTCTTCATAATACTTGTTATTACTGATTTATAATTTAATCAAATCCAAGTTCCACTCTTGCTTCCTCGCTCATCATGCTCTGATCCCAGACAGGTTCGAATACCAGATTGATATTGGCTGAATTTACGTCTTCAACACTTTCAATCTTAGTTCTTACGTCTTCAAGGATAAAGTCGGCTGCAGGGCAAGAGGGGGCGGTAAAGGTCATGTCTACATCTACATTGCCGTCATCTTTGACGTCAATCTTGTATATCATTCCCAAATCCCAGATGTTGACTGGTATCTCCGGGTCGTAGACAGTTTTCAGTACATCGACTATTCTTTCTTCTATATTGGTCTTTTCTTCTTGTGTCATTATTTTATGTGTCAATTGTTTTGTGCAAAAATAATGATTTTATCCCGAATATACAAAGATTGAAATAAATAAATCACCATATACTTGTTTATAACCTACCTGATTCGTGATAGCTGAAGTATTTTCCATCGGTTACGATAATATGGTCAAGAAAATAGATTCGCATTATTTCGCATGCTTTCTTTACTTTCTGGGTTAGCATGTCGTCTTGGTGGCTTGGTGTGGGGTTGTTGCTTGGATGATTATGTGCCAGAGCTAATATCGTGGCATTGTTTAATACAGCCTCCTTCATAATTACCCTTATGTCTACTGCTGTTTCACTGATGCCTCCGTGAGATAATTTCTCTGCCTTTATAAGTTTGAAGTTCTGGTTCATCATTACTATCCATGCCTCTTCCTGGTCTAAGTCTTGCATGTGTGGAAGTAGATAGTTGTATATAGCTGTTGCTGAACCTAAATCAGGTCGCGCCTGTACCTTTTCTATAGCTCTGCGTTTTCCTATTTCGCAGGCAGCAAGTATTGTTATGGCCTTGGCTGGTCCCATACCACAATACTTCTCAAGGTCGTTGACGCTTAGCTGTCCTAGTGTTTTTAGATTGTTGTTGCAGTCTTTCAGAATGTGCATCATCAATTCAACGGCACTTTCTTTCTGTG
Source organism: uncultured Prevotella sp. (assembly GCA_964433895.1). Taxonomy (GTDB): domain Bacteria; phylum Bacteroidota; class Bacteroidia; order Bacteroidales; family Bacteroidaceae; genus Prevotella. Next base: position 21,272 of record CAYSSU010000023.1, on the reverse strand, counting down.
AACCGGAACCGATAAGTATAGCCAGCAGTTCTGCGTTTGTAAGAGCTTCAGCTCCCAGTCTTTCCATCTTTTCGCGTGGGCGGTCTTCTTCTGCCCATTCGTTGATATTCAGTTTTTTCAATTTTATTTATAGAATGTTTTCTTGTAAGCTGTGAACTCATCCATTCTTCTTACACATCTTTTCCACCAGGCATTTATAAACCCGCAACCGTATCCCGTAAGTTGTATATAAGCAGCAATACCGGTAAGAATGCTTACTTTTATATTTTGTCTGTTATGCAGACTGTCACACATAATCAGGAGGAAATATGCCATAAGCAGAATTAATGGGATAAGACACAGCCATGTTTTTGCCAATATGAATCCTATGCAGGCTAGAATCAGCAGAGCGAATGTTCCGATTGTAAAGACAGCAGGCAATAGATGGACAAGTTTTAGGCTCTCCGGATATTTCTTGAATAGGTTTACGCGTGCTATGCCGCTGTTGTATACTTGTCTCCAGAATTTATTGAAACTGGTACGGCGTTTGTGCCACACCCATGCGCCGGGGAACAGGCGACATTTGTATCCGGCTTTGAATATGCGGATGGAAAAGTCTATGTCTTCCCCGAAACGCATTTTGGAGAAGCCACCTAGATTTTCGTATACAGTTCGGCGTATTCCCATGTTGAATGAGCGTGGGTAGAATTTGTCTAGTTTCTTTTTGCCTCCACGTATACCTCCGGTTGTAAAAAAGCTGGTCATGGATATGGATATGGCTTTCTGTATTGCAGTAAAGGATTCGTGTGCACGGTCAGGTCCGCCGAAGGCATCAGCCGATTCTCTTTTCAATTCTTCTTCAATGGCTTCCAGATATCCCTCAGGTAATAATACATCGCTGTCCAAAATAAGAAGATACTCTCCTGAAGCTTTGCCTGCTCCGAAGTTTCTGCTAGGACCTGGACCGGAATTCTCTTTCATGAAATATTTTAGAGACAGTTTTCCCTTATATTTTTCACAGACTTCTTTACATGGGTTCTGTGAACCGTCTTCAACGATGATGACTTCAAAATCCTTTATGGTTTGCTTTGTCAGGCTGTCAAGAAGTTCATCCACTTCGTCTGAACGGTTGAAAACTGGAACTATAATTGAGTATTTCATAGAAAATAAATTTGAGAAGAATTAATTTTAGAGTATGACGGACAAAAAATGAAAAGAACAAAGAAAAGGGCGTATATTCCTTATCTTTGTTCTTTGTTAGTATATTATTCGCTTATGCGGCCCAAATAGCTTCCGTCGCGAGTGTCTATCTGAATGGTTTCTTCTTCATTGATGAAGAGAGGTACACGTACCTCAACACCTGTTTCTAGAGTTGCAGGTTTAGTAGCATTGGTTGCAGTGTTACCTTTTACTCCTGGTTCGCTATGAGTAACTTTTAAAGTAGTTTTTACCGGCATTTCTGCAGATAGAATTGTACCATCTGAAGTATCAGTCACAACATCAACAACATCGCCTTCTTTCATGAATTCGACACCAGTAATCTGTTCCTTTGTGATAGGAATCTGTTCGTATGTTTCCTGGTTCATGAAAATATAACCTGTGGCATCTTCATAGAGATACTGATAAGGGCGATGCTCTACACGTACGTCATCAAGTTTGAAACCTACCTGGAATGTACGCTCAAGTACACGGCCATTGGCAACGTTCTTTAGCTTGGTGTTCATTACAGTGTTTCCTTTTCCTGGCTTGCGGTGCTGAAAATCTACACACTTCCAAATACCACCATCCATACGGATGCAAGTTCCAATTTTAATTTCCTGTGAATTAATCATTTCTTTTATCTTGAATGTTTATATATAATCGGTGAAAAATCATAAATCGCATGCAAAGTTAGTGCAATTTAGGAAAAATACAAAAAAAATCACCTTAAAAATCATATAATTCTTTGGTATTTCGAAAATTATGAGTAATTTTGCAGCCCGAAGCGGAGGATTTTATATGCCTGCACGTGTGCTTGGTGTATGTATATCAGCAAAATAATAACAAAATAAATAATTAGAAAATGAAAAGAACATTTCAGCCTCACAATCGTCGTCGCGTAAACAAGCATGGTTTCCGCGAGCGTATGGCAACAAAGAATGGTCGTCGCGTATTGGCTTCTCGCCGTGCTCATGGCCGCAAGAAGTTGACTGTATCACACGAAAATCACGGAAAGTAATTTTGCGGTGATCGTTGCAAGCGACAAAAAGCAGCAGAGAAATGATTTTCTTTGCTGCTTTTTGTGTTTTTTCTCTCCTTTGTTTTTCAGTTTCGCACAAAATCATTATCTTTGTGCGAAAAAAGAGCTATGACGTCATCTGAGTTTATAAAAAAGTTCAAAAGTTGGTACCTCTGGGGCAATCTCCTTGCTATGGTTGCTGTGGTGGCTGTGCTTTGCTTGGGTGTAAAATTCGGGCTGGATTATTACACCCATCATGGTGAGTCTATAGCTATTCCCGACATTAAGCACAAGCAGTTTGCCGATGCAGAACAAATGCTTGACAATCTTGGACTAAACATTGAGGTGTCAGACTCCGGGTATGTGAAAAACTTGCCGCCAGACTGTATTTTGGAACAGTCTCCTGCTCCGGGAGAGTGTGTGAAAGCAGGTCATATTATATATGTAACAATTAATTCTCCGAATTCTCCAACTATCACGTTGCCGGACATAATTGATAACAGTAGTCTGAGAGAGGCTATGGCGAAACTATCAGCAATGGGATTCAAATTGGGAATGCCGAAGTATATTCCCGGAGAAAAGGATTGGGTATATGGCGTTTTGGTTCGTGGACACCATGTGGCTGCCGGAGATAGAATATCTGTAGAGGACACTTTGACGATATTGGTAGGTAATGGTCAGCGTGATGATACAGACTCTATTGACTATGTGGATCCTGCTTCATCTGAATTTGATGAAGAAAGTGGAGATGTTGATGGATTCGAAGTTGTCGATCCGACAGAGGCAACAGAACCGGATAAAACTGAAAAAACAGAAAAAGCTGAATCACCGGCAAAAACTAATTAATTCAGATAATATACCTAAATTAGGATTCATTTGATGAAAGAAAACATAAGCGAAATAGAATATCTTGATGACCAGCAGCTTTATGAGCATTGGAAAATAGAAGTTGACGCAGGACAGATTCCTGTCAGGATAGACAAATTCCTGACAGAGAAAAACCAATATCAGAGTCGTAACCGTATCCAGAATGCTGCTGAAGCCGGATTTATTCATGTTAACGGAATTCCGGTGAAGAGTAACTATAAGGTACGTCCTAATGATGTTATAACTCTTATGCTTGACCGTCCCAAACATGATGCCGGTATTGTTGCGGAGAATATTCCTCTTAATATCGTCTATGAGGATGATGATGTCATGGTGGTGAATAAGCCTGCCGGTATGGTAGTTCATCCCGGAGCAGGTAATTTCACGGGAACGCTGATTAATGCCATTGCATATTATCTTAAGGATTTGGATGGCTTTGATGCCAATGACCCGGAAGTAGGACTGGTACATCGTATAGATAAGGATACTAGCGGGCTGCTTGTTGTCGCAAAGACACCGGATGCAAAGACTGCATTGGGAAAACAATTTTTCAACAAGACCACTCACCGTTCATACAATGCTCTGGTTTGGGGAAATGTTGTTGAAGATGAGGGGCGCATTGAAGGTAACATATCACGTGATCCCAAAAATCGTTTGCGCATGAAGGTTTTTGCTTCGGATAGTGGAGTGGGTAAGTCTGCCGTAACCCATTATCGGGTAATTGAGCGTTATGGATATACCACTCTTGTGGAGTGTGTTTTGGAAACGGGGCGTACTCATCAGATACGTGCACACATGAAATATATTGGTCATCCGCTGTTTGCCGATGAAACCTACGGTGGCAAGGAAATCCTTCGTGGGCAGCGTAGCAGTTCATATAAGGCATTTATTCAGAACTGTTTTAATGTGTGTCCCCGTCAGGCTCTTCATGCAAAGACTCTTGGATTTGTACATCCGCATACTCAGGTACAGATGGATTTCAATAGTGAGTGGCCTGATGATTTCAGAAGTTTGATAGAGAAGTGGCGTGGCTTTATATCCGGTACCACTCAAGATACATTTGAAGATTAAAAATAAAAATATAAAATGGAAAATTCAAAGAGAACGATAGCCATCGTCTGTGGTGGTGATTCTTCAGAGCATGATGTGTCATTGCGCTCTGCACAGGGACTTTATTCATTCTTCGATAAAGAACGTTACAATATTTATATTGTAGATGTCAAGGGTACAGACTGGCATGTAAATTTCGATAATGGTGAAACTCCTGATATAGACAAGAATGATTTTTCATTCAAGCAGAATGGTAAACAGATTTATTTTGATTATGCTTATATCACAATACATGGGCAGCCTGGAGAAAATGGCGTAATGCAGGGATATTTTGATTTGGTTCATCTGCCTTATTCTACAAGCGGTGTGCTTGTTGAGGCTATGACATTCGATAAATATGTGCTGAATAATTATCTTCGCGGATTCGGTGTAAATGTAGCCGACAGTATTCTGATGCGACGTGGTGAGACTTATGATGAGAATGCCATTGCTGCACGTCTGGGAATGCCTTGCTTTGTGAAACCGGCTGCTGATGGAAGTAGTTTCGGAGTCTCAAAAGTGAAAAATGCCGATCAGTTGGCTCCTGCTCTACGTGTGGCTTTCATGGAAAGCAACGAAGTGATGATAGAAGGATTCCTTGATGGAATAGAAATCTCACAGGGTGTATATAAGACAAAAGACAAAGCTGTGGTATTCCCTGCTACAGAGGTCGTTACTCAGAATGAGTTTTTTGACTATGATGCTAAGTATAATGGGCAAGTTCAGGAAATCACTCCGGCTCGTCTGAATCCTGAAACTGCCGAGAAAGTGGCTGCAGAAACATCTCATATCTATGATATCCTTCATGCCAATGGCATAATCCGTATAGATTACATTATCTCTAAAGACAAAGATGGTAATGATAAGATTAATATGCTGGAGATAAACACAACTCCGGGTATGACTGCAACTAGTTTCATTCCTCAGCAGGTACGTACGGCCGGATTGGATATCAAGGATGTGTTGAGTGATATTGTAGAAAATCAATTATGACAAAACATGATAGTACCTGCTCAATTTGATGAGATAAGACCTTGGGAACCGGAAGAACTTCCTGAAGTCTATGACAGATTGCTTTCTAGTGAACAATTCTGTCAAATGGTAAGGTTTCTATATCCACAGGTGCCTTTGGATATGATAGTGACCAAACTAAAGGCATGCAAGACCAATCTTGAGTTTCAGTTAGCTTTCAGTTATGGTTTTGTAACAGATTTGTTAGCGAAGGCAAGTACAGGGTGTGAGATGGACTCTGCTGCCATTGACAATACTGGACGTTATACGTTTATCAGCAACCACCGTGATATAGTACTTGATTCTGCAATTCTGGATAAGTTGTTGATAGATGCGGGATTCAATACTACATGCGAGATTGCTATAGGTGACAATTTACTCTCTTTGCCATGGGTTAAGGATTTGGTAAGAGTGAACAAGGCTTTTGTTGTAGAACGTGGACTCCCTATGCGCCAGATGCTAATGGCAAGCAAGCGACTGTCTGAGTATATGCATTTTGCAATTGACAAGAAACATGACAATATCTGGATTGCCCAGCGTGAAGGCCGTGCTAAAGACAGTAACGATCGCACACAGGAAGCTATTCTTAAGATGATGTCTATGGGTGGTGAAGGTAGTGTCATAGAACGTTTGAAGAGTCTTCATCTGGTGCCGTTGTCTATATCATACGAGTATGATCCTTGTGATTATCTTAAGGCTCAGGAATTCCAGTTGAAGCGCGATGTGGAAGGTTGGAAAAAAGGACCTCAGGATGATATGGTAAGTATGCAGACCGGTATAATGGGGCATAAAGGGCATGTACATTATCAGTGTGCCCCATGTTTGGATGAATATCTTGACAGGCTGCCTGCAGATATGCCAAAGACAGAAATATATAAGAATGTGGCGGAACATATAGACCGCGAAATACATTCCGGTTATCGTCTTTATCCGGGTAACTATGTTGCTTTGGATTTGCTTCGCGGTAATGCAGATAATGAAAAAGAGTATTCTGCAGAAGAAAAGATGCGTTTTGAAGAATATCTTGTTTCACAGATGGCAAAGATACAGATGCCGGATAAGGATGAGACTTATCTGCGAGAACGTCTGCTCACGATGTATGCCAATCCTGTAATAAACTATAAAGCAGCAAAATGAAACATTTATTAGTTATAGTATTGTCTGTCCTCCTGTTTGCAAGTTGCGAGAAGGATGCCTATGAAAGTGGTGATGGCAAATATTCTTATATAAGAACTGATTTTGCCGAGGTGCATACTTTAGCCACGGGAGTGGTAGACTATGCTATAACTGATGAAAATGATTCTGTAGCTTTTAACCCTAATGCTCTTGTTTCATGGACTTCCACTCCTGATTCTGTTTACCGGGCTCTTGTTTATTATTATAATAATATTGAAGACGGTGCGACGAGTGTTTACTCCATAAATCAGGTCTTGATAACTAATTATCGTTTAAAGTCGGAATTTAAGAACATATACACTGATCCGGTAACATTTAACAGTGCCTGGCTGAGTAATAACCGTAAGTATCTAAATATAGGATTGTCTGTTAAGACTGGTGTGCAGGACGGACTTGATAATAAACAGTCTGTTGATATCATGTGTGATTCTATAATAAATAATAATGATGGAACGCATGATATATATCTTCGTCTTTGGCACAATCAAAATGATGTTCCTGAGTATTATTCTGTAAGTACATATCTGAGCATGCCTCTTAAGGGAATCTCAGAAGGTTCAAACATTCATTTAACAGTAAATACTTACAAAGGTACAGTTACTAAAGAATTGACTTATTAGTTTTCTCTATCTGATAAAATATCCATAGAATATTGTGTTTTGCCGAAATAGTATGTAAATAGGTCAAAATAGTATCATACTTTTAGTTGAGATTATATTATATTTGCATTGTTAATAAGAGGTTGATGTATGGCATGAAAAAGAATATCAGCAAATATTGTATTTATATAATCATTTTGTCATGGGCAGTGTTGTGCTTCATGTTTTTTCAATATTATTATCAATATCATTTTTTTTATAAAGAACAAAATCAGATTTTTTTAATTTCATGGAGTTATATTTCCTCATATCTTTCGAAACCGGCTTGGGTTGCATGCCTGATAGGTGATTTCCTAACTCAGTTTTACTATTATCTATATGCCGGTGCAGTAATACTTACATTGAGCTTGCTATTGATGGGGAGAATGATTTGCTGTTCGTTAAAGCAAGTTGGATTCCGCACATGGATATCTGTTCTTATAACTGTTATAGCCATGACATTCGAGGCGATATGTCATTTTAGTGAAGATTTTCGTTTGTCTTCAACTTTCGCTGTAATTGGAGGTGTTTCGTTTTTTACTGTTGCTAAGTTCTTATCAGAAAAAAAATCCAAAATGTATTGGATCGTGAATAATGATATTATTATCATGATTTCTGTATTTCTGACATATTGGATGTTTGGATACGGGTCTGTCTTGTATGCTGTACTTGTTGCAATTAATGGATTTAAATGCAGTACATTAAAGCTAGCTATATTGAGAATTGTTTATGTAATTTTGTTATTTATTTGTATTTTGTTTTTTGCACAAGACAAATATCTGCTTAGTGTGAAAGATGTTCTTGTTTATCCAGGTATAGGTAAATTGGAAAAACCGGAATTGGAACTAGAAAAGTATTTAGAAATAGACAATGAATATTATTTTAAACATTATAATAAGGTGGTAGCATTGGCTGGAAAAGCAAAAAACAATAGCCCGGAAATAAGTGTTTACTATTATCTGGCATTATCACAAAAAGGAATATTGGCTGATTTCGTTTCATTTGGAGATGTTCCTACACTTGGGACACTATATAGAGTTGGCCCAGAAACTCCGATTGCGATGCTTCGTATAATGAATGAATTGTATTATCTGCTGGGAGATATGACATTTGCTGAACGTGCAGCAATGATTGCCGGTGTTTCTTCACCTGACAAGCGGAATGTTCGGATGATAAAGCGACTGGCAGAAGTGAATCTTGTAAACAATGATATACCTGCGGCAATGAAATATCTTCGTATATTAGATAAAACTTTGGTTTATCATAAATGGGCAGTGGAACATACACCAGGTACGCAGAAAACTGAAGTGAAAACAGAAATTATGAATAAGAGATTATTCATAAACAAAACAGATACGATAAGAAAAGATGATAATTGCTATACCATACTGATAGAACTTCTGGAGTCTAATCCTAAAAATAAGATTGCGTTGGACTATTTGCTATGCAGCGATCTTGTTGCACATGACATTGGCTTGTTTAAGTCAGATTATGATAGATATTATCATCTGCAAAAACGTGACCATAAAGAAATCCTTTATATGCAGGCCTTGAATTTCTATAACACTAATAAACCGGAGATAAAATAATCATGAAACATATAATGCGCCTATTAATTGTATTCCTTATACCTTTATATATAATAGCTTTTACAGCATGTACGCCTCATCCGCAAAATGTGAAAGTTATAAATTGCCTTCCACCAATTTATCCTGATTATACAAATATAAATATACCGCAGAATATAGCTCCGTTGAATTTTACATTACGTAATAATGCGGATGCAATGGAAATCAAGGCTACCTGTGGTGATGCCGTTTTAGTCGTAAATGGTACAGGTAAAGATGTTTGCTTCGATTTAAGTGAATGGAAAAAATTTATTTCAAAGGCATCAGGCAAAGTTGTGAACGTAGAAATTTCGGCTCGTGTAAATAACAGATGGATTAAATACAAAGCATTTGTATGGCGTGTTATGCAGGAAAAGATAGATCCTTATATCACATATAGGCTTATAGAACCAGACTATGAAGTGTTTAACAAACTTGAAATTAGAGAAAGATGTGTCGAAAATTTTGATGAAGATGCATTGTGTGATTATCATATTGTAGGAAATAGATGCATGAATTGCCATATTATGGGAAATCAGAGCCCAAATTTATCTATGATGTATGTCAGGGGCAAAAATGGGGGAGCTATATTCAACCATAACGGGAAATTACGCAAACTGGATATAAATAGAAAAGACATGGTATCTCCAAGCGTGTATGCAGGATTTAATCATACTGGTAGGTATCTGGTATTTTCTTCAAATATTATAATTCCAGCATTTCATTCAAAAGGTAGCAAACGTTTAGAAGTCTACGATCGTAAATCTGATGTTTATGTGGCAGACTTGGAAAATAATCGTATATTGTCATGCTCACAGCTTAGTGATTCTGCAAGCTTGGAAACATTCCCTACGTTTTCTCCAGATGGAAAGTATATCTATTTCTGTACGGCTAAAGCAGTAAAGTTGCCACAAGATATAAAAAAACTCAAATATAGTCTTTGCAGAATTCCATTTTGTGAAGAGACTGGTAAATTTGCAAATAGGGTTGATACAATTATAAATGCTCGTTTAACCGGAAAGTCGGTTTGCCATCCTCGTATATCCCCCAATGGCAAATATCTTATATATACTGTTGCAGAATATGGTACATTTCCGATATGGCACCGTGAAACAGATTTGCAGATGGTAAATCTAGTCATTCGTAAAATAGATAATCTTAAAGAAGTGAACTCTAATTGCTCAGACACTTACCATAGTTGGTCTTCGAATAGTCATTGGCTTGTTTTTGCAAGTAAACGTGATGATGGTCTTTATGGTAAGCCTTATTTCTGTTATATTGATGATAAAGGAAAGGCACATAAACCTTTTGTAATGCCCCAAAAGAATCCGGATTTTTATGATTTAAATTTAAAATCTTTCAATATTCCTGAGTTTTGTCGTGGAAAAATGCCTTTTAATACCTTTGATATAGAAAGAGTAATGAGTTTGAATGCTGAAAGATTTAAATAAAGTAGCATTTTTTATATAAAAGAGGGTTAAAATATAGATAAAGTGAGCATTGAAAACATTTTAACCACTATTTGTTAACAATTCGCAACCTCGAATTTGTATAAAAGTGCTAATTTTGCGGCATGAAAAATGTTTGCGTTGTGAGTGATATGATAGCAGACACTCTATTCTGTATAAAAAAAGAAGTTAGGTAAAATAGTATTAAAATTGGATAAAATAGTATCATTCAAATAATAATATATGCCGTATCTTTGCAGCGAGAAATATAGAATAAAAGTTATTATTAATAAAAATTATGTCATGAAAACAAAGAATAGCACTTAGTCGTCTATTGTTACAGATGCTTTATATTTGCAGTTGATGACGATAAATTATGTGTATTAATAACCTATAATTAAAATATTATATAACCAAGAAAATAGTTAAGTATGAATCTAAAATTTAGAAAAACAGCACTGCTGGTAAGTGTTTGCGCATCTTTAGGGCTTGTTTATTCGCCCGAAGTTTATGCAACCTCACCATTGGAATCCGCTAATGGAATTCAGCAAGCCAAAAAGGTGACGGGTACGGTTCAAGACGCACAAGGACCTATTATCGGGGCTAGCGTTATGGAAAAAGGTACTAGTAATGGTACAGTTACAGACTTAGATGGTAATTTTTCTCTCAATGTCAAGTCTGGTGCTACTGTTGTAATTTCTTACATCGGGTATAAGACGCAGGAAATAGTAGTTGGCAATCAATCAAAAGTTAATGTTACAATGGCTAGTGATGACAAAACTCTAGATGAGGTCGTTGTCGTTGGTTATGGTGTTCAGAAGAAAAAACTAGTAACAGGTGCAACTGTAGAAGTTAAGGGAGATGATATCCAGAAACTTAACACTACTCAGGTACTAGGTGCATTACAGAGTCAGACTCCTGGTGTAAATATTGTTGCTGCTTCTGGTCAGCCGGGTGATGGCTTTAAGGTAAATATCCGAGGCGCAGGAACTAATGGTGATCCTACTCCTATTTATGTCATCGATGGAGTAACAGGTGGTGATATTAATTCACTTAACCCAGCTGATATTGAACGAATTGATGTATTGAAGGATGCTGCATCTTGTGCTATTTATGGATCTAATGGCGCAAATGGAGTTATCCTTATTACAACAAAGCAGGGCAAACAAGGCAAAGTAACTGTAACTTATGATGGCAATATTGGTTGGCAGAATGTTTATAAAATGCCGGATCTTCTAAATGCCAAGCAATATATGGCAGTGATGGATCAGGTTTCTTTCAATTCTGGTGGAAGTGCTTATGATTGGTCTAAATACATCAATTCAGATTTGCTTAAGTCATATCAGGATGGTACGAATTCTGGAACAAATTGGCTTGATGAAGTGCGTAATAAAAATGCAGTAACAACAAGCCATGCCATTAATGTTGCTGGCGGTTCTGAATTTTCAAAGTTTTCCACTGGTGTTGGATATCAGTATCAGGATGGTATTATTGGTAATCAGGCAAAATCAGATTACCGACGTTTTACATTCCGTTTGAATTCTGAGCATGTAATTTATCGTAAGGGCGATCTTGATGTTGTTAAGTTCGGTGAAAATCTTTATTATCAGCACAAACAGAATCAGGGTATTCAGATAGGAAACCAATATTCAAACATTATTTCAACATGTTTGCGTGCTAACCCATGTATACCAGTATATGCAGAAGACGGTTCTTATTTTGATTATGCTGATTTAAAAGCATCTGGTACTGCAGGTTGGTTTGGCTATAATAAATATAGTAGCAATCCTGTATATAATATGATTAGCAATCAGTCTGGTCATAATAAAAGTAAAAATTATAATCTGCATGCAGTAGGTTATTTGGAAGTACAGCCTATAAAGGGTCTTGTATACCGTGGTCAGGTAAATTACACACAGAATTCTTATACATGGCGTACATATCTGCCTACATATTATTTAAACGATAACAATGACAACCGTGTAGATGACCAAGTTACTCAGAATATTGGTACAGGCTGGGGTTGGGGTATGACAAATACATTGGCTTACAAGTTTAATGTTGCTAAAGAGCACCATTTTGATGTACTTGCCGGTTCTGAATATGGTGAAAGCAAACCAGATTTTGGAGAATCACTTAATGTAACAGCTAATACTTCAACTTTTGAAGATTTCTATCATGCTTATATTACAAATACTGAAACAGGTTCTAAAGGTCAGGCGACAGCCTCTGGTGATCCTTACAGTGATACAAGATCACTCTCTTTCTTTGGACGTCTGAATTATGACTTCAATGAGACATATATGTTCAGCGCAATATTTCGTGCAGACGGTTCTTCTATATTCGCTCCTGGCAAGCGTTGGGGGTACTTCCCTTCATTCAGTGCTGGTTGGGTAATATCAAATGAAGAGTTTATGAAGAATACAGCAAGTTGGCTTGACTTCTTGAAGCTGCGTGCTGGCTGGGGACAGAATGGTAACAAGAATATTCCTCAGTCTCAATGGAAATCAGGATATGATTTAGGAGCTTATGGCGAATATTCATTTGGTAACAGTAAGAGTTCTGCTACGACAGGTGCATATCCTAATCGTTTGCCAAGTGAAGATCTTACATGGGAAACCTCAGAACAGACTGATATTGGTATTGACGCTCGCTTTTTGGGCGGTCGTCTAGGTATGACATTTGACTGGTATTACAAGAAAACTAAAGATTTGTTGATACCTGTACAGGTCGATGCAACAACTGGATTTGACAGTTATTATGCTAATGCTGGTTCTGTAAAGAATACTGGTATTGAATTGGCTCTTAATTGGCATGACAGTATTGGTAAGGACTTTACTTATGGCGCTAATTGGAATATTGCAGTAAACAGCAATAAAGTTACTAAAGTAAATAATGCCAACCATTATGTAGAGGGCGGAAGTGATTATCTGGCACAGAATACAGGTATTATTGCCCGTATGGAAGAAGGTCATCCTATCGGTTATTTCTATGGATATAAGACTGAAGGTGTTATGCAGAATGATGCAGACGTAAAAGCTTATCTTGAAAAAAATTGTAAGGGCGATGCTGCTAACTCTCTTCAAGGCTCAAGTATTAAGGCTGGTGATTTGAAATTTGTTGATACTAATGGCGATGGTGTAATAAATGACAACGATAAGACTGAACTTGGTGATCCTCATCCTAATGTAACAATGGGTATCTCTCTTAATGCTGCATATAAAGGCTTTGATGTATCTGTAACTGGCTATGGCGCATTTGGACAGCAGGTAGCTCGTTCATATCGTAAGTTTACAGATGGTCAGTTTGAAAATTATACTTCAGAGGTATATGACTATTGGCATGGTGAAGGTACGTCAAATAAGTATCCTCTCTTGGCTCCAGGTAGTGGTATAAACTGGCAGAAAATATCTGATATATACATTGAGAATGCTAGCTATTTCCGTCTGACTAATATTACGATAGGTTATGATTTCAAACGTGTGTGGAAATCATGTCCATTCCAGCAATTGCGTCTTTACGTCGCAGCTCAGAACCTCTTTACTATAACAGGATATAAAGGTATGGACCCTGAGTGTGGAACAGCTATTGGAAGTGACTCTTGGGTAACAGGTGTTGATGTTGGTAACTATCCACAACCTAGAACATATATGGTAGGTGTTAATGTTAAATTCTAAAATCCGAATATACAATGAAAAAAATAGCATATTATATAGGTGTAGCTCTGATGACAGTAGGAACCATTTCTTCCTGCTCATTGGATACCGACAGTATGACAGAGAAGGATACGTCAAATTTCCCTTCTACAGAGAAAGATATCTCAGAAGGTCTTGCTGCGATTTATCAGAACTTGAATGCAATTCATGCTAATCCTCAGGAGACATTTGAGTATAATTCACTGTTGGCAAGTGATGATGCTTTAGGCGGTGGCGGTCCTAATGATAAATTGATGCAGGCAGAGGATTTGCTTTGCAATTATGCAACTAATATGACTGAAAATTTTTGGAAACAACGTTATCAGGGTATTAACCGTGCCAATACGTTGCTTACCAGTCTCGAGAATGTAACTCTTGATGAGACAACAAAAGCTCAGACTGTAGGTGAGGCAAAATTTTTACGTGCTTTCTATTATTATGAACTGGCTTCTATGTATGGAGTCGTTCCTATGAAGACTGTTTCTTCCAGTGTATCTGTGGCTCCTACTACAGCTGCTGATGTTTGGGGACAAATTCTTCAGGATCTATATGAGGCTGCTACAACAATGCCAGCAACTAATAATAAAAACAATGGTCATGTAGATAAGTATTGTGCTGAAGCTATGCTTGGTCGTGCTTGGCTATTCTATACAGGCATGTATGGTAATGGTGATAAACTTGCTGATCTAGTAAGTACATCTTATAATCCTTTATCAGAAGTTGCTTTACCTAATGGTACAAAACTGACAAAGAAGATGGTAAGTGATCTTATTGATGATTGCGTAAATAATTCAGGTTATAGTCTTGTTAATGATTATCGTGAATTGTGGGCTTATACTAATAAATATACAGTTGAAGATTATTCTTATACTAAAGGTAAAAGTTTAGTATGGTGTCAGAATGATGAGGATGGCAAGACTAATGCCAATGATACAGAATGTATGTTTGATGTTAAGTTCAATAAATTGGCTGACTGGAATACTACAATTGGTTACGCTAACGGTATAGCCCTTCATTTCGGAGTACGTGGTGGCAGCGATTATTCTATAACATTCCCATTTGGACAGGGTTGGGGTGCAGGACCTGTAGCTCCAAATTTGGTTCATGATTGGGAAAAGGCCGAGCTTAATGATATGCGTCGTGACGCTTCAATACAGAATTTTAATGACTTCGCTGGTTATGTAAAAGGTGGAGGTGGTGACTGGGTTCAGGAAACTGACTACTATCAAAAGAAGATCGGTCCTATTTCATGTAAAAACGATGGCTCACAAGAGGCAATTGATGTAAAGAAAAATCCTTATGTTTGTTGTTTTGAAAACCTTATGTATGGTACAGATAGTTGGACTCAAGGTGCAAACAATATGCAAATTAACAATATCCATGACCAAATTATTATCCGTTTTGCTGATGTTCTGCTGATGCAATCAGAGTTAGAGGAAAATGTAAGTGGCATAAATATAGTTCGTGGACGTGCAGGATTAAATGCTATTGGTTCTTATTCTTTGGCTGCTCTTCAGAATGAGCGTCGTTGGGAACTCTCTTACGAAGGAACCCGTTGGAATGATATCCGTCGTTGGCATATCGCAGCTGCAGCGTTGGATAAACAATTGGGCCAGAAGATATATTATGCTGGTGAGCCAGAGAAAAATACAGCACATAATGGTGGCTATTCTGCTCGTTATAATGCAACGGCTGGATTCCAGAAAATACCTGAGAATCAGTTGTCTCTTAATTCTAACTTGAATCAGAATGCTGGTTGGACAGGTCAAGACGGTGAGTATAACGGTTGGAAATAATAACAGTAATCAATTTAAAGAAAATGAATATGAAAAAAATATTTTTTACAATTCCTTTGCTGGCGATGGCACTGTTGTTTACGGCATGTGATCCAAGCAAGGACGAAATTTCTCCTGATAGGAGTATCACTGTAGACGAGTTGAAAGCAGCTTGTACTGTTACAGTTGATACAGAAGATGGTGTTACAATTAATCACGTAACGGTTTCCACTGATATGTCAAAAGTTCCTGATATTGTTCATTGGGACAATGGTGCTAATACGGTCAATGGATATTCTGGTGATTTTACAATGGTAATTCTTGGTCAGCAAACAATCACATGTACAGCAATCAATTCAGATGGTTCGCTTGTGAAAGCTGAGTTCCCTGTAGACATCAAGAAATTTTCTACTAAATATCCTGTAAGTTCTTATTGGGGACTTCTATGCGGGACAGGTAGTAAAAAATGGATATGGGATAATTCTATCAATGGTCATTGTTGGGGTAACTGTGGTTATTCTGCTGTCGGTAAACAAGGTCTACTTACTGGTGGCGATTGGTGGGGCGTTGACGAAACTGGTCTTGCTGAGCAGATTAAGGGAACTGGTTATAATTTGCAAGATGTTGCAGGCTCTTCTATGACTTTTTCTCTGAAAGGTGCTTCTATAGTAAAAAGTTCTGGTGGTGTAGGTACTTTCGAATTTGATGATGCCAATACAAAGGATATTGGTGGCTATGGTGCTGATGATGTAGGCGCAACCATGGGACGCCTGAAAACAACAGGTGACGGTGTGCTGTTCCCAGTCCGTGTTAATGCAGAAGTAACTACAAACGAATTTGATATCAGTTACATTGATGCTGACCATTTGATTCTTTGTTATCCTAATTATCTGAAAAAGGATGGTAATCAATCTTGGCAAGAAGGAACTTTCTGGCGTTTTAAACCTGCTAATTAATGAAAATAGTTAGAAAAGAATAATGTATTTAAATATTCACCCCGACTTATTGCCGGGGTGATTTTTTTCTGATAGAATACATTGATATTTGTTGTCATTTTTAATAAGTTTTATTTTGTATTTCATTATATTTATAGTACTTTTGTAAACAATATCACTAATATAAATATGAAAAAACTTTTCTTGATAATTGGGTTAATAATTTTATTACTGTCGTGTGCTAAGCAGCGACAAAAATATATTATTACAGGCTCTTTGCCATCACAAAAATATAATGGCATGAAAATATTTCTTGTCCCTGCGGTAGGTGATAATCCATCTAATGTTGATTCCGTAACAATAATGAAAGGAAAATTCATTTTCGTTGGTGATACAGAGCGTGTAAGTATTATTAGAATGCCGATGAAAGTTCGTTATAATTTTCAGGATTTATTAGTAGTTACTGAAAAAGGAAAGACTAAAGTCGTAATCGACAGTATTAGTAGTGGATGTGGTACACCTCAGAATGATTTGTTACAACAGTGGAAAAGTAAAGTAATGAAAATGAATACAGCTGTATCTGAATATTATATTGCAAAAGATAAAAAAGTATCTAAGACAGAACTTGATAAACTGGAAATGAAAAAAGATTCAGCTCGTAAGGTTGTTGATAATTTTACATTAAAGATAATACGCAGTAACCAAGGTTCTACTTTAAGCAAGTTCCTTTCTCGTCTTACAGGTAAAAAATAGTAAAATTGCATCATCTTAATTCATTTACGTAATGAAAGCATTAATAAATAAATATTGGAAAATCTCGTTGTCGGTTGTGTTCGGCTTTGCTGTATTTCTGTTTTGGGTTTTCCCTTATGTTTCTGCGTTATCTTATCAGGAACAGTATCAAATGTTCTTATTTGATACTGACTATTTTCTTAGTCGTATATTCTTACCTGGAGGACTTTCTGATTATATAGCTGAGTTTCTTATACAGTTTAATTATATTCCTATAATAGGTGCTGCTATCTTGTCTCTGTTATATGTTTTGCTTCAAAGAATAATTTGGTTGTTGGCAAAAAAGAATGGAGCGGAAGATGTTTGGTATCCTTTGAGCTTTTTACCTTCTGTTTTATTGTGGTTATATATGGGTGACGAAAATGTAATGCTTAGTTTTGTTGTGTCATTGGTTATTGCCTCATGGTGTATTTTATTTTATAATAAAATCAGTAAAGATACAGCTTTTCCTGATTGTAAATGGAGAAAAGCCTTATATCTGTTTTTATTGATTCCTGTTTTTTATTGGCTTTTTGGTTCTAATGTTTTTATTATTGTGTTATATGTGATATTGTATGAACTGAAAAAAGGACATTCTTTAGGAGTTATAGGTTTCTGTGTTTGTTTTTGTATTTATGTCTTGGCTTTGGTCTTAATATCATCTATATTTTTACAATATCCATTGTATCGTTTGTTTGGAGGATTAAATTATTATCGTTATCCAGCTTTTATTCCTGTTATGCAATTTGTCGTAATGTTTGTAGTTGCGGTCTTGCCAATTGTATTGATGTGGATGCCTAATGTAAAAAAGAAAAGATCCGTTACTTGTGGAATTATATTAATGATGGCTGTTGGAAGCTTCTATTTTGTGAAGTCTGGTTTTGATACACTTAAATATGATCTTATAGATTACGATTATCTGGTACGTACCCAACAGTGGGGGAAAATAATAGAAAAGGCTGAAACGAGACAGGCAAGCACTCCGATGGGGGTCTCATGTGTGAATCTTGCTTTGGCTGAGACTGGACAGTTGAGTGACCACATCTTTGAGTTTTATCAGAATGGTGGAGAAGGTTTAATTCCATCTTTTGCCCGTGATATGACGTCACCATTGTCAACGGCTGAGATATTCTATCATTTGGGAATGATTAATGATGCACAGCGTTATATGTTTGAAGCGCAGGAGGCAATACCTAATTTTCGTAAAAGTGGACGGTGTACAAAGCGGTTGGCGGAAACGAATCTGATAAATGGTCAGTATGATGTTGCTACCAAGTATTTGCGCATGTTGCAAAAAACTATTTTTTATAGCAAGTGGGCAGATAAAACAATGAAATTGTTGGTCAATGAAAAAGCCATAAATACAGATCCTGAATATGGTAAATTGCGTAGCTTCCGATATAAAAAGAAAGACTATCTATTTTCAGACAGAGAGATTGATCAGATGCTTGGATTATTATATGTAGGAAATTATAAAAACAGTATGGCATTTGAATATCTGATGTGTTATGAGTTGCTTCAGGGAAATTTATTCTTTTTTGAAAAATATTATCCATTAGGCCGATTTGCCAATTTTAATCATATACCTCGTGCTTATCAAGAAGCATTGATTTATAAATGGTCAACAACTCATCCTGATTTTAATGGAATGCCTTGGAGTATAGATCAGCAGACATGTCAGAACATGATAACATTTGCTAAAACGTATATGGCAAATCCAAATGATCCCAATTTGAAAGATGGTATTTTGGGAAATACTCTTTGGAGTTATTTACTAGTGAAGAAAGATAAGAAAGATAAAACGAAAGTAACTTCTAAACAGATATACTAATATTATGAAAAAATTATATATACTGCTCGTTATGGCATTGTTGATGACTTCATGTTCCAATATGCCTGAGAATGTGGCAAAGATAAACAGCACACCTTCAATTTATCCCGACTATATAGGTGTAACAATACCAGTGGATATAGCTCCGATGAACTTCAATTTTGCCAGTAATGATGAAATTGATTGTATGGATGTAGTGGTTAAAGGTTCAAAGGCAGGAGAAATACATTCTAATGGCGACTATGCCAAATTCGATATTGATGAATGGCATCAGATTACAGAACAGAATAAAGGTGGTAAACTGACTTTTACCGTTTGTGTGAAGAAAGACGGTAAATGGAGCCAATATAAGGATTTCCAGATGTATGTGAGCAAATATGCTCTGGATGAATGGGGACTTACATACAGAAAGATTGCTCCTGGATATGAGGTCTATAGTAAGATGGGCATCTATCAGCGCAATTTGTCTGATTTTGATGAGAAGGCTATCATTGAGAATACTGCCGTGCCGGGAGCGTGTCTTAATTGCCATACGTCTAACCGAACTAATCCTGATGAGTTCACATTCCATGTGCGTGGGGCTAATGGTGCTACGCTGGTGCAGATAAAAGGTAAGCGTACATGGTTGAATACGAAGATTGATACGGTAAGGGGACTTGGCTCATGCGTATATCCTTATTGGCATCCGTCGGGCAAGTATTGTGCTTATTCTACTAATAAGACTCACCAGTCTTTCCATTGTGTGAAAAATGAGCGCATAGAGGTGTTCGATCAGGCTTCGGATGTTATGGTTTATGATGTCAGGACTAATGAGGTGCTGATTTCTCCTTTACTTACTACCAAAGATCATTTTGAGACTTATCCGGTGTTCTCTCCTGATGGCAGGACGCTTTATTTCTGTTCTTCTCAGGCACAGGATATTCCGGATGGATATAAAAAAATAAGATATAATCTATGTAAGATAGCTTTCAATCCTGATAACGGCACCTTCGGTAATAAGGTCGATACTATCGTCAATGCTGCCGCAATGGGTAAGAGCCTGATATTCCCACGTCCGTCTTATGATGGAAAGTATATCATGTTCACAGTGTCTGACTATGGATGTTTCCCTATTTGGCATAAGGAGGCTGATTTGTGGATGCTTAATCTTAAAATGGGCAAAACAGTTCCTCTTAAGACGGTGAACAGTAATAATACAGAGAGCTTTCACAATTGGAATATCAATTCCCATTGGTTTGTATTCAGTAGTCGGCGCGGTGATGGACTTTATACCCGATTGTATCTTGCCAGTGTTGATGATAAAGGGAATGTAACTAAGCCATTCTTGCTACCTCAGAAAAATCCATGGGAGTATTATGACGAAAGTATGTACTCATATAATATTCCTGACTTTACAAAGACTAAGGTTGATTTAGACGTCCGTCAGGCAGGGCGCGAAATATTGAGTAATAATAGAACAAAAATTAAAGTGAAAGATTTAAGATGAGAAGTATATTGCTATTTGTGGTTTGTGGCTTATTGTTGTTTTCTTGTACTGATAAGGTGCAAAATAAGACTACTATTGGTCATTTCATTATAAGAGGGACGGTTGCTTCTCGTAATCTTGATGGTGCTAAAATCTATTTAGTACCAGCATTTGGTGATAATCCCTCGAATGTAGACTCTACGATAATAAGGAATGGTAAGTTTACTTTTGAGGGCGATACAGAAAGAGTGAGTATCGTGAGATTAGGCATGAGAAACAGACTTAAATCCCAAGAATTATTGGTAGTTACAGAATGTGGGCACATAATAGCTAATATAGATACAATTAGTAATGGTGGTGGAACTAAGCAGAATATTATATTGCAAAGATGGAAAGATGCACAATATGTTAGGTATAAGAATTATGTTAACTTGAAAAATGCGAAAATAAAAGGTAAGCCGGACATGGAAATCTTTATGTTACAACATAAGTTAGATGAATCTTCGACTCGAATTGACTCTATAGTGGAAAGTATAAAAAAATCACATTATAATACTCTTAAAGATTTTTTTGTACATGTGAATGGGTGGAAACAACTTCATTATTAGCTTAAGTCTCTAATTTGTAAACTTTCAAAGAAGTGTGTTTCACCATAAGTAACTGATATAATGTCGGTTGTTGTGAAATGGGCTAAACAGTGTTACGTTCCGGCTGTAAGCGTATCCGCGATGCTAGTTAATTAGCCCATAAAAAAAATATCGCTAAGT